>NZ_JAACYI010000020.1 GCF_009996735.1 Cellulomonas sp. APG4
CCCGCGGCTCCCGCGGCGGAGGCGGCGAGTGCGTCGCCCGAGGCGGAGCGGAAGCCCGCTCCCGCGCCCGGTCCGCGCACGGCCCCGGCGCCGGGGCCGCGTCCGGGTGGTCCGCGTCCGGGCAACAACCCCTTCGCCCCGAGCCAGGGCATGCCCCGCTCGGGCGGTGGCCCGCGTCCCGGTGGCCCGCGTCCGGGTGGTCCGCGTCCGGGCAACAACCCCTTCGCCCCGAGCCAGGGCATGCCGCGTCCCGGCGGTCGCGACGGCGCCCGTGACGGCGGCGGCGAGCGCACCGGTGGCCCCCGCCCGCCCGCGGGCGGTCCCCGGCCCAACCCGGGCATGATGCCCGGCCGCACGTCGGTCGGACGCCCCGGGGCCGGTGGACCCGGTGGTGGCGCCGGTGGTGGCCGCGGCGGCCGTCCCGGCGCCGGTGGTGGCGGCGGGTTCGGCGGTCGGCCGGGCGGTGGCGGCGGCTTCGCCGGACGTCCAGGTGGCGGCGGCCGCGGCGGCGCGGGCCGTGGCAGCACGGCCGGCGCGTTCGGTCGTGCCGGTGGTCGGCCCGTCCGCGGACGCAAGTCGAAGCGCGCGAAGCGCCAGGAGTTCGAGCAGATGCAGGCGCCGTCGCTCGGCGGAGTCCAGGTGCCGCGCGGCGACGGCAAGACCGTCGTCCGCCTGCGCCACGGCTCGTCGCTCAACGACTTCGCCGACAAGATCGACGCGAACCCCGCGAGCCTGGTCACGGTGCTGTTCCACCTCGGTGAGATGGCGACCGCGACGCAGTCCCTCGACGAGGACACGTTCGGGACCCTCGCGGCCGAGCTCGGCTACGTCGTCGAGATGGTCTCGGCGGAGGAGGAGGACCGCGAGCTGCTCGGGGCCTTCGACATCGACCTCGAGGCCGAGGCCGAGGCCGAGAGCGACGACCAGCTGACGGCGCGGCCGCCGGTGGTCACGGTGATGGGTCACGTCGACCACGGAAAGACCAAGCTCCTCGACGCCATCCGCTCGGCGGACGTCGTCGCGGGCGAGGCCGGCGGCATCACCCAGCACATCGGTGCGTACCAGGTGCACGCCGAGCACGAGGGCGTCGAGCGGGCGATCACCTTCATCGACACCCCGGGTCACGAGGCCTTCACGGCCATGCGTGCCCGTGGTGCGCAGGTGACCGACATCGCGATCCTCGTGGTCGCGGCCGACGACGGCGTGATGCCTCAGACGATCGAGGCGCTCAACCACGCGCAGTCGGCCGGCGTGCCGATCGTGGTCGCGGTGAACAAGGTGGACAAGGAGGGGGCCAACCCCGCCAAGATCCGTCAGCAGCTCACCGAGTACAACCTCGTGGCCGAGGAGTACGGCGGCGACACGATGTTCGTCGACATCTCCGCGCTCCAGCGGATGGGCATCGACGACCTCCTCGAGGCCGTCCTGCTGACCGCCGACGCGTCGCTCGACCTCCGGGCGAACGCCGACAAGGACGCTCGCGGCGTGGCCGTCGAGGCCAACCTGGACAAGGGGCGTGGCGCGGTCGCGACCGTGCTCGTCCAGTCCGGGACGCTGCGGGTGGGAGACGCCATCGTCGCGGGGACGGCCCACGGCCGCGTGCGTGCGATGTTCGACGAGCACGGCGAGACGGTCGACGAGGCGACCCCTGCACGTCCGGTGCTCGTGCTCGGCCTGACGTCGGTGCCGCGCGCGGGTGACACCTTCCTGGTGGCGCCCGACGACCGCACGGCCCGGCAGATCGCCGAGAAGCGTGAGGCCGCCGAGCGCGCCGCGTTCCTGGCCAAGCGCCGCAAGCGGATCAGCCTCGAGGACTTCACCAGCGCTCTGCAGCAGGGCAAGGTCGAGACCCTCAACCTCGTCCTCAAGGGCGACGTCTCGGGTGCCGTCGAGGCCCTCGAGGACGCGCTGCTCAAGATCGACGTGGGCGACGAGGTGGCGCTGCGTGTCATCCACCGCGGTGTGGGCGCCATCACGCAGAACGACGTGAACCTCGCGACCGTCGACAACGCGATCATCCTCGGCTTCAACGTCAAGTACGCCGAGCGCGTCGAGGAGCTCGCCGAGCGCGAGGGTGTCGACGTCCGCTTCTACTCGGTCATCTACCAGGCGATCGACGACGTCGAGGCTGCGCTCAAGGGCATGCTCAAGCCCGAGTACGAGGAGGTGCAGCTCGGTACCGCCGAGGTGCGCGAGATCTTCCGCTCGAGCAAGTTCGGCAACATCGCCGGCTCGCTCGTGCGCTCGGGCCTCATCCGCCGCAACGCCAAGGCCCGCGTGCTGCGCGGGGGAGACGTCGTGGCGGACAACCTCGCGATCGAGTCGCTCAAGCGGTTCAAGGACGACGCGACCGAGGTACGCGAGGGCTACGAGTGCGGCATCGGCCTCGGGTCGTACAACGACCTCCAGGTCGACGACGTCATCGAGACGTTCGAGCTGCAGGAGAAGCCGCGCTCCTGAGGTCGTGCCGTCGGGTGGGTCGCGTGCCGGGGAACCGGCGCCCGGCCCGCCCGACGGCCTCCTTCGTCGGCCGTCCGCCAGGCCCACCAGGGCCGGGCACCGGCTCCCCGGCACGCTCCGGGTCGCCGCACCACCGTGGGTACCCGCGCGGAGCGTGAGGTGCCCCGCACGTCGTCCTCGTAGGCAAGGAGAGAACTCATGGTTGACCATCCCAGGGCGCGGAAGGTCGCGGATCGTGTGCACGAGGTCGTCGCTCGGATGCTCGACACGCGCATCAAGGACCCCCGGCTCGGGTTCGTGACGGTCACGGACGTGCGCGTCACGGGTGACCTCCAGCACGCGTCGGTCTTCTACACCGTGCTCGGTGACGCCGAGGCTCGCGCGGGCACCGCGGCGGCGCTCGAGAGCGCCAAGGGGCTCATCCGCTCCGAGGTCGGCAAGCAGGTGGGCATCCGGCTCACGCCGACTCTCGAGTTCGTCGCCGACGCCGTGCCGGAGACCGCCGAGCACCTCGAGGAGGCGCTGCGCAAGGCCGCCGAGCGTGACGCCGAGGTGGCCGAGCTGGCTCGTGCCGCGCGCTACGCCGGGGAGGCCGACCCCTACCGGCACGCGACGGACGAGGTGGACGACGAGGGAGAGCTCGACGACGAGACCGACGGTCCGCGCGCCTGATGGCCGCCGAGTCGGGTCTGGTCCTCGTCGACAAGCCGACCGACTGGACGAGCCACGACGTCGTCGCCCGCGTGCGCCGGCTGGCCGGCACCCGCCGGGTCGGCCATGCGGGGACGCTCGACCCGATGGCCACCGGCCTGCTCGTGCTCGGCGTCGAGCGTGCGACGCGGTTGCTCACCTACGTGGTGGGTGCCGACAAGGACTACGACGCGACGGTGCGGCTCGGCGTCACGACGACGACGGACGACGCCGGGGGGGAGGTGCTCGCGCGCGTCGGTGCCGGCAACGTCGACCCGTCGGCGATCGACGCCGCCGTCCGCGCCCTCACGGGTCCGATCCTGCAGGTGCCCTCGGCCGTCAGCGCGATCAAGGTCGACGGCCGACGTGCGTACGCCCGCGTGCGCGCGGGTGAGGAGGTGCGGCTCGAGCCGCGCCCCGTGACGGTCGACCGGTTCGACGTGGTCGACCGGCGCGAGCGTCTCGCCGACGGCGCGACGGTGGTCGACCTCGACGTCCGGGTGAGGGTCTCGTCGGGTACCTACGTGCGCGCGCTCGCGCGCGACCTGGGCGCGGCGCTCGGCGTCGGCGGTCACCTCACGTCGTTGCGTCGTACCCGCGTCGGTGGCTACCGGGTGACCGGTGCGCGGACCGTCGAGCAGCTCACGGAAGAGCTCGCGGTGCTGCCGATGGCCGAGGCGGCGCGCGCCATCTTCCCGGCGCGCGAGCTCGACCAGGAACAGGCCGAGCACCTGCGCCACGGCCGGCGCGTCGAGCCCGCGGGGGAGGGTGGCACCCGCGACGCGCCCGTGGCGGCCTTCGCGCCCGACGGCACGCTCGTGGCCCTCGTCGCCGACGACGGCGGTGCGACGCGGCCCGTGCTGGTGCTCGCGCCGGCATGACGGCGCGCCCGCGCGTCCGGGGACGCCCCCGCGGGGTGGCAGGCTTGTCCACGTCCGAGCCGTCGGTCGGCCCGGCACACCCAGGAGAGCAGGAGGACGCGTGCACCGCTGGACCGACCTGAGCCAGGTCCCCGCGGGCTTCGGCCCGTCGGTCGTGACGATCGGCAACTTCGACGGCGTCCACCGTGGCCACCGCAGCGTCCTGACCCGCATGGTCGGACGTGCGCGCGCCGCAGGCGCCGCCGCCGTCGCCGTCACGTTCCACCCCCACCCGGCCCAGGTGCACCGGCCCGAGGTGGCGCCCGACCTCATCACCGGGGTCGCGGACCGGCTCGAGCTGCTCGCCGAGACGGGACTCGACGCGGTGCTGCTGGTCGAGTACACGCTCGACTTCGCACGGATGACGCCCGAGGGCTTCGTCCGCACGTACCTCGTCGACGGGCTGCGGGCGGGCACGGTCGTGGTCGGCCGTGACGTGCGCTTCGGCGTCGACAACACCGGTGACCTGGGCACGATGGTCGCACTCGGTGAGCAGCACGGCTTCGCCGTCGAGGTGATCGAGGACCTCCACGGCGAGCACGACCGGCGCTGGTCGTCGACCTGGGTGCGCGAGCTGCTCGCCGCGGGCGACGTGACCCGGGCTGCGGAGATCCTGGGCCGACCCCACCGCGTACGGGGCGTCGTGGTGCACGGTGACGCGCGCGGCCGCGAGCTCGGCTTCCCGACGGCGAACCTCGGTGCGACGAGCGGCATGGTGCCCGCCGACGGCGTCTACGCCGGTTGGATGCGTCGCACGGGCCTGCCTGAGGGACTGGCGGACGGCTACCTGCCCGTCGCCGTGTCGATCGGGACGAACCCCACGTTCGACGGTGTCGGGCGTCGGGTCGAGGCGCACGTGCCCGACCGCGACGACCTCGACCTCTACGACGAGGAGGTCGTGCTCGAGCTCGTGGAGCGCCTGCGGCCGACCGAGCGCTACGACTCGGTCGAGGCACTCGTGGCGCAGATGGAGGACGACGTGCGGCGCACGCGTGAGCGGCTCGCTGCGGGCCCCCTGGTGTTGGGGCCCGACCTGGCCGGCTGATAGCATGCCGGTGCCGTCAGATCGGCCGCGGACCCAGAGCGCCCGGGTGGACATGCCCCGGAGCACCGCGCAACGACCCACCAGGAGAGCCTGTGCCCCTCGATGCCGCCACCAAGCAGCGGATCATGACCGAGTACGCCACCACCGAGAACGACACGGGCTCGCCCGAGGTCCAGATCGCGCTCCTCACGCAGCGCATCAAGGACCTGACCGAGCACCTCAAGGAGCACAAGCACGACCACCACTCGCGTCGTGGCCTGCTCCTGCTCGTCGGCCAGCGCCGCCGTCTCCTCGGCTACCTGCAGAAGGTCGACATCAACCGCTACCGCAGCCTGATCGAACGGCTCGGCCTGCGCCGCTGAACCTCCCGGACCAGCCCGGGCCCCTCGGGGTCCGGGCTGGTCCGGTTCAGGCCCGCGTACGCGCGGGTCGGCCCGCAGGGGCCACGCACGACAACCCACCACCCCGGAACCGACGTCCGGTCCTCGGTAGTGGCTCGCGGAGCAGGCTCCGCGGACCTCGATCGAAGACCGCCGCGAAGCCGGGGCACTTCGACACGAGGAGGACCCCATGGAGGGACCCGAGATCCAGTTCACCGAGGCGACGATCGACAACGGTCGCTTCGGCACCCGCACCGTCCGGTTCGAGACGGGGCGCCTGGCACGCCAGGCTGCGGGCTCCGCCGCCGCGTACCTCGACGGCGAGACGATGCTGCTGTCGGCGACGACGGCCGGCAAGCACCCCAAGGACCACTTCGACTTCTTCCCGCTCACGGTGGACGTCGAGGAGCGCATGTACGCGGCCGGGCGCATCCCCGGCTCGTTCTTCCGTCGTGAGGGCCGGCCCTCGACCGAGGCGATCCTCGCGTGCCGTCTGATCGACCGCCCGCTGCGCCCCACGTTCGTCAAGGGTCTGCGCAACGAGGTCCAGGTCGTCATCACCGTCATGGCGCTGCACCCCGACGACGCCTACGACACGCTCGCGATCAACGCGGCCTCGCTCTCGACGCAGCTCTCGGGCCTGCCGTTCTCGGGCCCCATCGCAGGTGTGCGCATCGCGCTCATCGACGGCCAGTGGGTCGCGTTCCCGAAGCACAGCGACAAGGAGCGCGCGGTCTTCGACATGGTCGTCGCCGGGCGCGTCGTCGGTGACGACGTCGCGATCATGATGGTCGAGGCCGAGGCGACTGAGGGCTCGTGGAACCTCGTCAAGAACGAGGGCGTCGCCGCCCCGACGGAGGAGGTCGTCGCGGAGGGCCTCGAGGCCGCCAAGCCCTTCCTCCGGGCGCTCTGCGAGGCGCAGTCGGAGCTCGCGGCCAAGGCCGCGAAGCCGACGCAGGAGTTCCCGCGCTTCCTCGACTACCAGGACGACGCGTACGCCGCCGTCGAGGCCGAGGTCGCGGGCCCGCTCGCCGAGGCGCTCACCATCGCGGACAAGCAGCAGCGGGAGTCCCGCCTCGACGAGATCAAGGACGCCGCGATCGGTGCGCTCCAGGACGGCTTCGACGGCCGCGAGAAGGAGCTCTCCGCGGCGGTCCGCGCGGTCACCAAGAAGCTCATCCGTGAGCGCGTGCTTCGTGACGGCGTGCGCATCGATGGTCGTGGGCTCGCGGACATCCGGACGCTCTCGGCCGAGGTCGAGGTGCTTCCCCGCGTGCACGGCTCGGCGCTGTTCGAGCGTGGCGAGACCCAGATCCTGGGTGTCACGACGCTGAACATGCTCCGCATGGAGCAGCAGCTCGACACGCTCTCGCCCGAGACGCGCAAGCGCTACATGCACAACTACAACTTCCCGCCCTACTCGACCGGTGAGACGGGCCGCGTGGGCTCGCCGAAGCGGCGCGAGATCGGCCACGGTGCCCTCGCCGAGCGGGCGCTCATGCCGGTGCTGCCGTCGCGTGAGGAGTTCCCCTACGCGATCCGTCAGGTCTCGGAGGCTCTCGGCTCCAACGGGTCGACCTCGATGGGCTCGGTCTGCGCCTCGACCCTGTCGATGCTCAACGCCGGTGTGCCGCTCCGCGCCGCGGTGGCGGGCATCGCGATGGGCCTGATCTCGGCCGAGGTCGACGGTGAGATGCGCTACGCCGCGCTCACCGACATCCTCGGGGCCGAGGACGCCTTCGGCGACATGGACTTCAAGGTCGCCGGCACGCGCGAGTTCGTCACCGCGATCCAGCTCGACACGAAGCTCGACGGCATCCCCGCGTCGGTGCTCGCCGGCGCGCTCACCCAGGCCCGCGACGCGCGCCTGCACATCCTCGACGTGATGCACGAGGCGATCGACGCGCCCGACGAGATGTCGCCGAACGCACCGCGCGTCATCACGGTCAAGGTCCCGGTCGACAAGATCGGTGAGGTCATCGGCCCGAAGGGCAAGATGATCAACCAGATCCAGGAGGAGACGGGCGCCGACATCTCGATCGAGGACGACGGCACCGTCTACATCGGCGCGACCGACGGACCGTCGGCCGAGGCCGCGCGGGCCGCCGTCAACGCGATCGCCAACCCGCACATGCCCGAGGTGGGCGAGCGCTTCGTGGGCACGGTCGTCAAGACGACCACCTTCGGGGCCTTCGTGTCGCTCTCGCCCGGCAAGGACGGCCTGCTGCACATCTCGCAGATCCGCAAGCTCGTCGGGGGCAAGCGCGTCGAGAACGTCGAGGACGTCCTCGGCGTGGGCCAGAAGGTCCAGGTCGAGATCGGTGAGATCGACCCGCGGGGCAAGCTGTCGCTGCACGCGGTGGTCGAGGAGGCCGGCGAGGGCGGCGAGCAGGCCGACGCGCAGGCCTGAGGTGCCGGTCGACCTTCCGCTCAGCGCCCCGGGCACGCCCGGGAGCGAGCTGACCGTCGGGCAGGACGGGGGCGCACTCGTGCGCCGGTCCGTCCTGCCCGGCGGTGTCCGGGTGCTCACCGAGGCGATGCCCGGTCTGCGCTCGGCCACCGTGGGCGCGTGGGTGGGTGTCGGTTCACGTGACGAGCGCGACGGTCACCACGGATCGACCCACTTCCTCGAGCACCTGCTCTTCAAGGGCACCGGCCGCAGGTCCGCGATGGACATCGCCGAGGCGTTCGACGCCGTCGGCGGTGAGGCCAACGCGGCCACGGGCAAGGAGCACACGTGCTACTACGCACGGGTGCTCGACGCCGACCTGCCGATGGCGGTCGACGTCATCGGTGACATGGTGACGTCGGCGAAGCTCGACGCCGACGAGCTCGAGATCGAGCGCGGCGTGATCCTCGAAGAGCTCGCGATGAACGACGACGACCCGACGGACGTCGTGCACGAGCAGTTCGCCGCGGCCGTCCTGGGCACGCATCCGCTCGGCCGTCCCATCGGTGGCACGCCCGGTTCGATCCGCGCCGTGCCCCGGGACGCGGTTGCCGCCCACTACCGGGAGCACTACGGCCCGTCGACCCTCGTGGTCACGGCCGCCGGGGGAGTCGACCACGACGCGGTGTGCGCGCAGGTGCTCGAGGCGCTCGACGTGGGCGGGTGGAGGCTCGACGCCTCGGCCGCCCCAGCGCAGCGACGGCGCGGTGACGCCTCGGTCGTCGGTTCGTCGGTCGGTACCGAGCTCGCGGTACGGCGGACGACCGAGCAGGCGAACGTCATCCTCGGCGGGCCAGGGCCCCACGCGACCGACGAGCGGCGGTTCACCCTCTCCGTGCTCTCGGCGGTCCTCGGTGGTGGCATGTCGTCGCGGCTGTTCCAGGAGATCCGTGAGAAGCGAGGGCTCGCCTACGCGGTCTACTGCTTCTCGTCGGGGCACGCCGACGCAGGCCTGTTCGGTCTCTACGCGGGCTGCGCACCCGGTCGGGTCGACGAGGTCATCGAGCTGATGGCTGCCGAGTGGGAACGGCTCGCGCAGGACGGCATCACCACCGCCGAGCTCGAGCGCAGCATCGGGCAGCTCTCGGGCGGGCTCGTGCTGGGCCTCGAGGACACAGGGTCACGGATGAGCAGGCTCGGCAAGGCCGAGCTGGTGCACGGCGAGCTGCTCTCGCAGGAGGAGTCTCTCGAGCGGATCCGTGCGGTGACGGCTCGCGACGTGCAGGAGCTCGCCGCGGAGCTCGCGGCTCAGCCGCGCTCGGTGGTCAAGGTCGGCCCCTTCGGCGGCTGAGGAGCCCCGAGGGGGGCGGGGTCGCTCACGGCCCCTGGCGTCGTCGGGCTCACCAGGGTCTCGAAGCCGCGTGCGCAGGGTCGCCAGAGCCACGCGAGCAGGGCGCCCGTCGCTGACAGGAGGGGCGGGAGCAGCAGCACGTCGCCGGCACCGCCGAACCATGTGACGAGATCCTCGCTCACCGCCGCGACCCACGCGAGGACGAGGGGCACCACCGCCCAGAGCCGGCCCGAGGCCAGGGCGGCGACGACCACGAGCGCCAGTGCGCGCAGCGTGGTCTCGGTGACCTCGGGTGCACGAGCGAGGTCCCACCAGGTCGCACCTGGCCAGGAGGTCGCGGCGACCGCCGCACCCGTGGCGAGGGCGACGCACACCAGCGCGAGCCCCATGAGCGTCGCCAGCGCGACGGCCCCGTCACGGGTCCTGGCGACGCCTCGCCCGGCCGCTGCGTCGTCCTCCCGCAGCCCGGAGGCGCCCCACACGGTGAGCGCGGTGGCGATCACGACGAGCAGGGGGACGGCCCGGGCGGGGTGGACGAGGCCGACGTGCGCGGACTCCGCGACCCAGTCGTAGGGCTGGACAGGGCCGAGCCACGGGAGAACGGGGTCCCCGTCGGGGAGCTGTCCCAGCACCGCCCAGAGCAGTGCCCCACCGCAGCCCAGCAGCGCAGGCACGAGGGGGCGCACGGCTCCGCGGGTCGCGATCCACAGCAGCAGCAGGCCCGGGGCCACGCCCTGGGCCGACCAGCGTGCGGCCGCGGCGAGCGAGCTGCCCACGTCGGGAGCCGGCAGGTCGACGTCGATCGTCGCGGCGAAGCGCGCGTACTCCACGAGCTCTGCGTGCACAGCCCACGTCGCACCCGCGAGCACCACGAGGAGGCCGGCGACCGGCAGTGCGACACCTCGCAGCAGACGCGACATGCCCGTGCATCGGCGTCGCACGCCCGAGCCTTGAGGCGCAGGGCCGACGTACGGGCGCGACTACAGTGGCTGACCGTGGACGAGCTGATCAGGGTCGCGGTGCTCGGGGCGAGGGGCCGCATGGGCCGGACGGTGTGCGCAGCGGTGCAGAGCGCCTCGGGGCTCGAGCTCGTGGCCGAGCTCGACGCGGACGACGACCCGGGCGCGGCGAGTCGGGCGGGGGCCCACGTGGCGGTCGACTTCACGGTGCCCGCGGTGACCGAGACCAACGTGCGCGCGCTCGTCGCCGACGGCGTGCACGCGGTGGTCGGCACCACGGGGTGGGACGAGGCCTCGCTCGGCCGCGTCCGTGAGGCCCTCGCCGCGGTTCCCGGCGTCGGCGTGCTGATCGCGCCGAACTTCGCCCTCGGCGCCGTGCTGGCGATGCGGTTCGCGTCACAGGCGGCGCGATGGTTCGAGTCGGTCGAGGTGGTCGAGCTGCACCACCCCGACAAGGTCGACGCCCCCAGCGGCACCGCCCGGCACACGGCCGAGGGGATCGCGGCCGCGCGCAGGGACGCGGGGCTGGGCCCGGTCCCCGACGCGACGTCCACGGCGCTCGACGGAGCGCGCGGCGCCGACGTCGACGGCGTCCGCGTGCACGCCGTCCGCCTGCGCGGCCTGGTCGCGCACGAGGAGATCCTGCTCGGGAACCCGGGGGAGCAGCTGACCTTGCGGCACGACTCGTTCGACCGCGTCTCGTTCATGCCCGGCGTCCTGCACGCGGTGCGTGAGGTCGGCCGGCGCCCGGGGCTGACCGTGGGCCTCGAGCACTACCTGGATCTCGGCTGAGGCGCATGCGACGGTCGCTGCTCGCCGCGCTCCTCGTGAGCGCCCTCCTGCTCGTCTACGTCGTGGCCGTCGCGGGCCGTGGCGTCGCTCTCGTCGGCACGGGTGAGCCGGTCGCGGTCGCGCTCGGGCTCGCCGTGCTCGTGCTCCCGCTCCTGGCCGTCTGGCTCGTGGTGCGCGAGTGGACGCTCGCGACGCGCGTCCAGCGGCTCGCGGACGCGCTCGCCGCGCAGGGCCGCCTGCCCGTCGACGACCTGCCCCGCACGCCCGCCGGTCGCGTCGTGCGCGCGGCGGCCGACGAGGCCTTCGACGCGGCACGCCGCGAGGTCGAGCAGCGGCCCGACGATCCCGCGTCGTGGTTCCGGCTCGGCTTCGCCTACGACGCGTCGGGAGACCGTCGGCGTGCCCGCGCCGCCCTCAGGACGGCCACGCGCCTCGCGCGTCGCCGCGACTGAGCCCCTACGGGTGGCCCGCGCGCCGGCTCAGAGCTCGGCGACCCACCTGTGCTCGACGACCGCGTGCGTGAGGCCGTCCTCACCCGCCCCGAGGCCCAGCTCGCGCCGCGCACCGTCGGCGCCGAGGCCGGCACCCGCGAGGAACTGCTCGCGCGGCGTGTCGTCCTCGAGCACCCAGGTCTGCAGGTGGGTGTCGCCGTCCTCGCGCGCGAGGTCGACGCACGCCGTCAGCAGACGTGAGCCGTGCCCCGCCCGCTGGTGGTCGGGGTCGACCTCGAGCGCCAGGACCTCGACGCCTCGCGGGACCTCGGGTGCGGCGTCGATCGGCGCGCTCGCGGCGAAACCCACGACGACGTTCCCCTCGCACGCGACGAGCACCCGGTGCCTGCGGGACGGCGGTGCGGTGATCGCTCGCGCCCACTGCTCCCGCACGGCGGTCTCGTCGAGGGCGTCCAGCACGTCGGTGCCCAGCAGCGCCGAGTGCGCCCTGCGCCACGCCCGGAGCTGGACGCGCGCGACGGCGACGTCGTCCTCGGGGGTCGCCGGCCGCACCGAGACGTCGGCCTGCTCGCGGAAGAGTGCCACCCGGGCAGGCTAGTCGACGGCGTCCCGGGGCTCGACGTCGACCTCGACCCGTGGCCGTGCCCTAGGTGAGGGCGCGGAGGCCGGCCGCCACGACGGCCGCGACCAGGACCACCACCACGAAGGGAGCGCGCAGCGCGAGCGCGACCGCTGCGGCCGCGAGCCCCGCGAGCCGCGCGTCGACCACCACCGCACGTCCCGACGTCGCGGCCTGCACCGCGACGAGCGCGGCGAGCAGGGCGACGGTCACGAGGCTGGCGACGCGGGCGACGCGCGGGTGCGCGAGCCAGTGCTCGGGCAGCCTGTGGCCCACGAGCTTGGTCGCGAAGCACAGCCCGGCCCCGGCGAGGATCGCGATCCACGTCGCGGCGTAGGCGCTCACGAGCCCGCCCCGGACGGTGCGGCGAGCAGGTGGGGACCGGGCGCGCGCCACCCGGCGACCACGGCGACGGCGGCCGCCGCGAGCACCGGGACGCCCGCGGGTGCGACCGGGGTCAGTGCGAGCGCGACGACCACCGCACCGGCGGCGACGACGCGCGGGGTGCGTCCGGCGAGCCGGGGCCACAGCAGACCGAGGAACGCGGCTGCGGCCGCCGCGTCCAGCCCCCACCGGGACGGGTCGCCCAGGGCGTCCCCCACGAGGGCGCCCACCACGGTGAACACGTTCCACAGGACGAAGACCCCGAGACCCGTCCACCAGAAGCCGTGCCGCGCGAGACGGACGTCCGGCTGGGCGGTCGCGACCGCGGTCGACTCGTCGATCGTCAGGTGCGCCGCGAGCCACCCCCGCGGACCGGGCCGCCGCAGCAGGGGTGCGAGGGCGGCGCCGTAGAGCGCGTTGCGCGCCCCGAGCAGCGCGGCCGTCGCGATCGCGGCCACCGGTGCGCCGCCCGACCCGATCACGCCGATGAAGGCGAACTGCGAGCCACCGGTGAACATGAGCAGGCTCAGGGCCGCGGTCTGGGCGAGGTCGAGCCCCGCCGCGACCGCGAGGGCGCCGAACGACACGCCGTACAGCCCGGTCGCCGCGGCGACGGACAGGGCCTGGCGGGTGACCTGGGCAGGGGTCGTCCGTGCCTCCCCGCTCTGCGCCATGCCGCCAGTATGGCGCGCGGCGACCACCCGCCCGTCGGCCTACGATGACCGGCATGACCCGCCCGGTGACCACGCAGTACGAGGACCTCCTGCGTCACGTGCTCGAGCACGGGACCCCCAAGGCCGACCGCACGGGCACCGGGACGCGCAGCGTGTTCGGCCACCAGATGCGCTTCGACCTCGCGGCGGGCTTCCCGCTCGTGACCACCAAGCGCGTGCACCTGCGTTCGGTCGTCCTCGAGCTGCTGTGGTTCCTGCGCGGCGAGTCCAACGTCCGCTGGCTCCAGGAGAACCGCGTGACCATCTGGGACGAGTGGGCGGACGACGACGGCGAGCTCGGCCCGGTCTACGGGGTGCAGTGGCGCACGTGGCCCACGCCCGACGGCGGGCACGTCGACCAGATCGCCCAGGTCGTCGAGCAGGTGCGCAGGGACCCGGACTCACGTCGGCACCTGGTCTCGGCCTGGAACGTGGCCGAGATCCCCAAGATGGCCCTCGCGCCGTGCCACGCGTTCTTCCAGCTGCACGTGGCGGACGGCCGGCTCTCGTGCCAGGTCTACCAGCGCTCGGCCGACCTCTTCCTCGGCGTGCCGTTCAACATCGCGAGCTACGCGCTCCTCACTCACATGCTCGCGCAGCAGACCGACCTCGAGGTGGGGGACCTGGTGTGGACTGGGGGGGACTGCCACATCTACGACAACCACCTCGACCAGGTGCGCGAGCAGCTCTCGCGCGAGCCCTTCCCGTTCCCCGAGCTGCGGTTGCGCCGCGCGGCCTCGATCTCCGACTACGCCTGGGAGGACGTCGAGGTGGTCGACTACCGGCACCACCCCGCGATCCCGGCGCCGGTCGCCGTCTGACGCGTGCCGATCTCACTCGTCTGGGCCCAGTCGGCCGATCGCATGATCGGCCGCGACGGCGCGCTGCCATGGCACCTGCCCGAGGACCTCGCCCACTTCCGCGAGCTCACGCGCGGGCATCCCGTCGTCATGGGTCGGCGCACGTGGGACTCGTTGCCGGAGCGCTTCCGACCGCTGCCCGGGCGGCGGAACATCGTCCTCACGCGTCGGGCCGACGCCGAGCTCGAGGGCGCGGAGGTCGCGCACGACCTGGGCGAGGCGATGCGCCTGCTGCCCGACCGGGACGCCTGGGTCATCGGCGGTCTCGAGGTGTACCTCGCCTTCCTCCCGCTCGCGCGGCGGGTCGAGCTGACCCAGGTCGACGTCGTCGTGGGGGAGGGGACGGCGGCGCCCGCCCTCGGGCTCGGCTGGCAGGTCGTGCAGCGCGACCCCGCGGACGGCTGGTCGACGTCGCAGACGGGGCTCAGGTACCGCTTCTGCAGGCTCGAGCGCGTGCACGACGTGCGACCCCCCGAGATGGGTGCGCGCATCGGCGCGGCCGACCGCGCGTACGAGATCCCGCGGCAGGTCCGGCACCGGGAGCGATAGTTTGTCGCCCATGGCCACGTCCTCCCGCCCCTTCGGCGCCCTGCTGACCGCGATGGTCACCCCGATGACGCCCGACGGCGCGGTCGACCTCGAGGCCGCGGTCGCGCTCGCCGAGCACCTCGTGGCGCACGGCAACGACGGCCTGGTGCTCAACGGCACGACGGGTGAGGCGCCCACGACCCACGCGCCCGAGAAGGCGGACCTGGTGCGTGCGGTCGTCGACGCGGTCGGTGACCGGGCCGTGGTCGTCGCAGGTGCGGGCTCCAACGACACCGCCCACGCGGTGCGGATGGCCGAGCAGGCCGCCGAGGCGGGAGCGCACGGGTTGCTCGTGGTCTCGCCCTACTACTCGCGGCCGTCGCAGGAGGGCGTGTACCGCCACACGGCCGCCGTCACCGACTCGACCGACCTGCCGGTGATGCTCTACGACGTCCCGGCGCGCACGGGGGTCCGCTACTCGGCGCAGACCATCGACCGCCTCGCCGAGCACCCTCGCGTGGTCGCCATGAAGGACGCCACCGGCGACCTCGCGTCCGCGGCCGCCGTCATCCGTCGCACGGGCCTGGCCTGGTACTCGGGGGACGACGGCGTGCTGCTCCCGTTCCTGTCGGTCGGTGCGGTCGGCCTGGTCGGCATGGCGACCCACCTCGTCGGTGCGGAGCTCGCGCAGGTCATCCGCTCGTTCGAGGCGGGGGACGTGACGGACGCACGCGAGAGGTTCCTCGAGACGCTCCCGACCATCGACCTCATCTGCGGCAGCGGCAACGGTGCCCTGCGCTCCAAGCTCGCGCTGTGGCTCACGGGCCGCATCCCCAGTCCCGCCATGCGTCTTCCTCAGGTGCCCGCCGACGACGACGAGGTGGCGGCCGTGCGTGCCGCCCTCGTCGCCGCGGGCCACCCCGCCGCACCGACCACCCAGGAGGCCTGATGTCCCACCCCCATCCCGAGCTCGGCGCGCCGCCGCCGCTGCCCGCGAACGGACTGCGGGTCGTCGCGCTCGGCGGCCTCGGCGAGATCGGTCGCAACATGGCCGTGCTCGAGCACGCGGGCCGCCTCCTGATCGTCGACTGCGGCGTGCTGTTCCCGGAGGACCACCAGCCCGGGGTGGACCTGATCCTGCCCGACTTCGAGTACATCGCCGACCGGCTCGACGACGTCGAGGCGCTCGTCCTGACGCACGGCCACGAGGACCACATCGGTGCGGTGCCCTACCTGCTGCGCATGCGGCCCGACATCCCCCTCATCGGTTCCCAGCTGACGCTCGCGTTCGTCGAGGCCAAGCTCAAGGAGCACCGGATCACGCCCGTCACCCTCACGGTGGCCGAGGGGCGCACCGAGACGTTCGGACCGTTCACGTGCGAGTTCGTCGCGGTCAACCACTCCATCCCCGATGCGCTCGCCGTTGCCGTCCGCACCGCGGCGGGCACGGTGCTGCACACGGGCGACTTCAAGATGGACCAGCTGCCGCTCGACGGACGCATCACGGACCTGCGTGCGTTCGCCCGCCTCGGGGAGCAGGGCGTCGACCTCTTCATGGTCGACTCGACCAACGCCGAGGTGCCGGGCTTCACGACGCACGAGCGCGAGATCGGCCCTGTGCTCGACGGCATCTTCGCGAGCGCCGAGCAGCGTGTGATCGTGGCCTCCTTCGCGTCGCACGTGCACCGTGTCCAGCAGGTGCTCGACGCGGCCCACGCCCACGGGCGCAAGGTCGCCCTCGTCGGCAGGTCGATGGTGCGCAACATGGGCATCGCGGCCGAGCTCGGCTACCTCACCGTGCCCGAGGGTGTGCTCGTGGACGTCAAGGCGGTCGACGACCTGCCGCCCCACGAGGTCGTCCTCATGTGCACCGGCTCGCAGGGCGAGCCGATGGCCGCGCTGTCGCGCATGGCCAACCGCGACCACCGGGTCGAGGTCGGGCGCGGGGACACGGTCGTCCTGGCGTCCTCGCTGATCCCGGGCAACGAGAACGCCGTCTTCCGCGTGATCAACGGGCTCATGCGGCTCGGCGCGACGGTGGTGCACCAGGGCAACGCGCGTGTGCACGTCTCGGGTCACGCGAGCGCGGGCGAGCTCATGTACTGCTACAACGTGCTCCGACCGCGCAACGTGATGCCGGTGCACGGCGAGGTGCGGCACCTGGTGGCGAACGCCGCGATCGCGGTCCGTACCGGCGTCCCCGCGGACCGGGTGGTCCTCGCCGAGGACGGCGTGGTCGTGGACCTCGTGGACGGGGTCGCCCGCGTGGTGGGGGCGGTGCCGTGCGGCTACGTCTACGTCGACGGTTCCGCCGTCGGCACGATCACGGACGCCGAGCTCAAGGACCGGCGCATCCTCGGCGAGGAGGGCTTCATCTCGATCTTCGCCGTCGTCGACTCGGCGACGGGCAAGGTCGTCGCCGGCCCGCAGATCCACGCCCGTGGCTTCGCCGAGGACGACGCCGTGTTCGCCTCGATCCAGCCCGAGGTCGCGCGCGCGCTCGAGGAGGCCGCGATGGGCGGCAACGCGGACTCGCACCAGCTCCAGCAGGTGATGCGGCGCGTGGTCGGTCGCTGGGTGTCCAACCGCCTGCGGCGTCGACCGATGATCATCCCGGTGGTCGTCGAGGCCTGACGCGGCGACACCCGAGGTCCGCCTCCCCGGCGGGCCGGGTGCGCGCAGGTACCGTGTGCGCCATGGCCACCCGTACGTCCGCACCCCGTGGTGCCACCGGTCGCGGCACCGCCGCACGCACCGGCACCGGCGCGGCGCGCGCGTCCGGCCGCACCCCCGCGCGACAGGGCGGCGGACGTCCGTCGGGGCGGCAGCCTGCGGCCCCGACGCAGCGTTCGCTGCCGGTCCGCATGGTCCGCGGCGTGTGGATGGGCGGTGCCCACGTCGTCGGCGGGACGGCGCGGCGGATCGGCCGGGGCGCGCGTGACCTCGACCCCGCGCACCGGCGCGACGGGGTCGCGTTCACGCTGCTGGGCCTCGCGGTCGTCGTCGCGGCGCGTGAGTGGTGGGGGCTGTCGGGCGGTGCGGGTGAGGTCATCCACGCCGTCGTCGCCGGGACCTTCGGGGTCGTCGGTGTGGTCGTCCCGCTGCTGCTTCTCGTCACCGCCGTCCGCCTGATGCGCCATCCGGACCGTGTCGAGGCCAACGGGCGCATGGGCATCGGCGTCGCCGGGATCCTCGCCGCGGTGTGCGGCCTGGTCCACCTCGCCGAGGGCCTGCCCTCACCGCGTGACGGGTTCGAGCCCGTCAGGGCCGCGGGTGGCGTCGTCGGGTACCTCGTCGCGACGCCCCTCGAGCACCTCGTGACGGCGTGGGTCGCCGTCCCGTTGATGCTCCTGCTGGGCGTCTTCGGCCTCCTCGTGCTCACGGCGACGCCCGTGCACATGATCGGCCCGCGCCTGCGCGAGACCTACGCGCGCCTCACGGGAGCGCACCGCCGCGAGGACGCGTCGGCCGACGACGACGACGAGAGCCTCGCCGACCTTCCTACGCTGGCCGAGCAGCAGGACGTCCAGGCGCCGCGCAAGCGGCGCCTGCCCCGGCGCGCGCCGCGCGCACGTGGTGAGGACGTCACGGTCGAGCTCGGTGCCTACTCGGGTGACGAGGCCTTCGAGAGCGCCGCGGTCACCGAGGCCGCCGTCGGACCCGAGGCCACGGAGGTGCTCGAGACCGCACCGGAGACCGCGGCGACAGCCGTGGTCGAGGAAGGGACGGGGCGCGGGACGCTGCGAGCCCCGGCGACGAGCCCGGTGCCGCGCGGCGAGCAGCCCATGCTCGAGGGCGACGTCATCTACACGCTGCCGCCCGAGGAGGCCTTGGCCAAGGGCATGCCGCACAAGGTGCGCTCGGCCGTGAACGACCGCGTGGTCGAGGCGCTCACCGGTGTGCTCGAGCAGTTCGAGGTCGACGCGCAGGTGACGGGCTTCAGCCGCGGGCCCACGGTCACCCGCTACGAGCTCGAGCTCGGACCGGGCGTCAAGGTCGAGCGTGTCACGGCCCTCAGCCGCAACATCTCGTACGCCGTCGCGAGCGCGGACGTGCGGATCCTCTCGCCGATCCCGGGGAAGTCCGCGATCGGCATCGAGATCCCGAACGCGGACCGTGAGACGGTCTCGCTCGGCGACGTGCTGCGGTCGTCGGCCGCGCGCCGCAGCGAGCACCCGATGGTCATCGGTGTCGGCAAGGACGTCGAGGGCGGCTACGTCGTGGCCAACCTCGCCAAGATGCCTCACCTGCTCGTCGCAGGTGCCACGGGCGCGGGCAAGTCGAGCTTCGTGAACTCCATGATCACGTCGATCCTCATGCGCTCGACGCCCGACGAGGTACGCATGATCCTGGTCGACCCGAAGCGGGTCGAGCTCACCCTCTACGAGGGCATCCCGCACCTGATCACGCCGATCATCACCAACCCGAAGAAGGCGGCCGAGGCCCTCGAGTGGGTGGTGCGCGAGATGGAGGCGCGCTACGACGACCTCGCGATGTTCGGCTACAAGCACATCGACGACTTCAACGCCGGTGTCCGCTCGGGCAAGGTCACGCCCCTGCCGGGCAGCGAGCGGAAGATCGCGCCGTACCCGTACCTGCTGGTGATCGTCGACGAGCTCGCCGACCTGATGATGGTCGCGCCGCGCGACGTCGAGGCCTCGATCCAGCGCATCACGCAGCTGGCCCGTGCGGCGGGCATCCACCTGGTGCTCGCGACGCAGCGACCGAGCGTGGACGTCGTGACGGGTCTGATCAAGGCCAACGTCCCCTCCCGGCTCGCATTCGCCACGTCGTCGCTGACGGACTCGCGCGTGGTCCTCGACCAGCCCGGTGCGGAGAAGCTCATCGGCCAGGGTGACGCGCTCTTCCTGCCGATGGGCGCGGCCAAGCCGATGCGTGTCCAGGGCGCCTGGGTCGCGGAGAGCGAGATCCACGCCGTCGTGGAGCACGTCAAGGGCCAGCTCAAGCCGACGTACCGCGAGGACGTCACGGCGCCCGCGGTCAAGAAGCAGGTCGACGAGGACATCGGTGACGACCTCGACCTGCTGCTCCAGGCGGCCGAGCTCGTGGTCACCACGCAGTTCGGGTCGACGTCGATGCTCCAGCGCAAGCTCAGGGTCGGTTTCGCCAAGGCCGGGCGGCTCATGGACCTGCTCGAGTCGCGCGAGATCGTCGGGCCGTCGGAGGGGTCGAAGGCACGCGACGTGCTCGTGCAGCCCGACGACCTGCCCGCGACTCTCGCGATGCTGCGCGGTGAGCCGGGCACGGCACCGGAGGCGGACGACGACGAGCCGTGGGGCGAGGAGGAGCGCTGACGCCGTCCGCCCTGGTGGCCGCCACCGTGGCCGTGGTGGCCCTCGCGCTGCTCGTCGCGATCGGTCTCCGGGCCCGGCGTGCACGCGCCCGCGCGGACAGCGCTGCCGCCGGGCGTGCGCTCGCCGAGGGGAGGCTCGCGGGGGTGCTCGCCGCGGGCCGGGACGGGATCCTGGTGCACACGCGCGACGGCCACGTCACCGAGGTGAGTGCGGCCGCGGCAGAGCTCTTCGGCACCGACATGCGTTCCCTCGTCGGGACGAGGGTGGACCACCTACCCGTCCGGTGGCGCAACGACGACGGCGAGGAGGTCGTCCCGAGCTCGGTGTTCGCACCCCGGACGGCACCGGTGGCGTCCTCACCCGACGAGGCGCCGGGTGCGCCGGGGCTGGTCCTGGGGGTCGACCGCGGAGTCGGGGAGCCGCGCTGGGTCCAGGTCACGACACGACCGTTGCCCGGCGGGCCGGGCGACCCCGAGCTCGTCACCGTGCTGACGGACGTCACCGGGCCGCGCGAGGTGCGCGCCGCGCTGGCCCGTTCCGAGCGCCAGTTCCAGGCGGCGATGGAGAACGCACCCATCGGGATGGCGCTCGCCGACCCCTCGTGGCGGCTCGAGCAGGTCAACCCCGCGTTCGCCGCGCTGCTCGGCGCGGACGCCGCGTCGCTCGTCGGGCGTGACCTGTCCTCGCTCTCGCACCCCGCCGACCGCGCCCTCGAGCGGGCGCAGGTCCAGGAGATGCTCGCCGGTGCGCGACAGCGGTTCACGCTCGAGAAGCGCTACGTGCGCGCCGACGGCCAGACGGTCTGGGGCGTGCTCGACGCGGTCCTCGTGCGCAACGCGACCGGCGCGCCCGATCACGTGGTCCTCCAGCTGCGCGACGTGACCGAGTCCCGGATGCAGTCCGAGCTGCTCGCCCACCGCGCGATGCACGACTCGCTGACCGGGCTCGCCAACCGCGCGCGGATGCACGAGGTCCTCGAGCACTGCCTCGGTGAGCCCGACGCCGCCGGTCGCGTCGCCGTGCTCGCGATCGACCTGGACGAGTTCAAGCAGATCAACGACAGGTACGGTCACGCGGCCGGTGACGAGGTTCTCGTGCACGTCGCGGGCGTGCTGCGGGCCGCGACCGCCGGACGCGGCACCCCCGCACGGCTCGGGGGAGACGAGTTCGTGGTCGTGATCCGCGACCCCGACGCCGCGCGCGTCGTCTTCGAGGTCTCCGCAGGCATCCACCAGGGGCTGCGTGACCCGGTCCGGACCGAACGACGACGGCTGCCCGTGCGCGCGAGCGTCGGCATCGCCGTGGCCGACACCGCCCTGGTGCGCAGCGGGCCCATGGGCCTGCTCGCCGCCGCGGACGCCGCGCTGTACCGGGCCAAGGCCGCGGGGCGCGGGCGCAGCGAGGTCTACGACGCCTCGATGACGATGAGCGCGCCGTCGAAGCACGGCGTCGCGGCCGAGCTCGGTGAGGCGATCGAGCGCGGTCAGCTCGTGCTGCACTACCAGTCGGTGGTGGACCTCGGGACCGGCGCCGTCGTGGGCCAGGAGGCGCTCGTGCGCTGGCAGCACCCCGAGCGTGGCCTGCTGCTCCCCGGCTCGTTCCTCCCGACGGCCGAGGAGACCGGGCTCGGGGCCGCCCTGGGCGGCAACGTCATGACCCAGGCGGCGGCCTATCTCGCGCGCACGCAGGAGGCCGGCCGTTGGCTCTCGGTCAACGTCTCGGCGGACCAGCTGGGCGACGGCGAGCTCGTGGCACGCATCCTCGCGGAGGTCGAGCGCTTCCGGGTTGCGCCCGGGCGCCTCGTCGTCGAGCTGACCGAGGCGAGCCTGGGTGACTCGAGCGCACACATCCGCCACGAGCTCGGTCAGCTGCGTCAGGCCGGGGTGCCCGTGGTCCTGGACGACTTCGGTACGGGCGTGAACCCGCTCTCCTCCCTGCGCGACCTGCCCGTCACAGGCGTGAAGCTCGACATGTCCTACACCGCGGGCATCCCTGAGGACCCGGCCGCCGCGCGGGTCTCGCGCGCCCTCGGGTCGTTGGCGCGTGAGCTCGAGCTCGTGACGATCGCGAGCGGGATCGAGACCGAGGAGCAGGCGCGCGTGCTGCACGGCTGCGGGTGGCGCTTCGGCCAGGGCTGGCTGTTCGGCGCGGGGGAGTCCGAGCCTCTCGGGATCTGAGGGTGCCTGTCCGCCCCACCCCGCCCGGCGGTGCTGTCGGCCCGACCCCGCCCGGCCGTGCTGTCGGCCCGACCCCGCCCGGCCGTGCTGTCGGCCCGACCCCGCCCGGCGGTGCTGTCGGCCCGACCCCGCCCGGCCCTCTAGTGTGGGACGGTGCCCGGGACGACATCGGTGTGGAACCTCGCCAACACGGTGACGGTCGCGCGCATCGCGCTCGTGCCCCTCGTCGTCCTGGCGATCCTCGCCGACGACGGCGGGGGCGGCTGGCGCTGGGTCGCGGGGGCGCTCTTCGCCCTCGCGGCGGCGACGGACCGTCTCGACGGCTACCTCGCGCGACGGCTCGACCAGGTCACGGACTGGGGAAAGATGGTCGACCCGATCGCCGACAAGGCCCTCATCGGTGCCACGCTCGTCACGCTCTCGGCGCTCGGCGACGTGCCGTGGTGGATCACGATCGTGGTCGCCGTGCGCGAGCTCGGCATCACGGCCATGCGCTTCGCGGTCCTGAGGTACGTGGTCATCCCGGCGTCACGCGGCGGCAAGCTCAAGACCGTCCTGCAGTCCGTCGGCCTCGGCATGTTCGTCGTACCGCTCGGGACGCTGCCGGCCTTCGTCCAGGTCACCGCATGGGTCGTGCTGCTCGCCTCGGTCGTGGTGACGGTGGTGACCGGCGTCGACTACCTCCGGCGCGGCTGGGCGGTGCGCCAGGGCGTCGTGTGAACCCGCTCCTCCCGGCCCACGGAGTCACCGCCGCCGAGCGGCTCGTGGCGGCCCTCGTCGCCGGTCGGCTGACGGTCGCCGTCGCCGAGTCGCTCACGGGCGGGTCCGTCTGCGACGCCCTCGTCGCCGTCCCCGGCGCGTCGCGCTGCGTGCGCGGCGCGGTGGTGGCCTACGCGACCGACCTCAAGGCGCGGCTCCTGGGCGTCGACGCCGGCCTGCTCGCTCGCGTGGGTGCGGTCCACGCGGAGGTCGCGGCAGCGATGGCCCGCGGCGTCCGGGACGAGCTGGGTGCCGACGTGGGCCTGGCGACCACCGGCGTGGCCGGACCGGACCCGCAGGACGGTCATGAGCCAGGGACGTTCCACGTCGCGGTCTGCGGTCCCGACGGCGTCGTCGGAACGGTGACGCGTCGGCCGGGGCCCGGCGACCGACGGCTGTCCCGCGCGGACGTGCGCGCGTCGGCGCGGGACGCCGTCCTCGCGCTCGCCCTCGAACGGCTCGAGCCTGGGCCGCGCGGGTGAATTCGCGCACCTGGTCCAGGCGTCCCGGGACCGGTGGCCCTTGTGCGCCCGCGGCGCGCACTCAGCGTTCTCGCAGGCCGCGCGGCCCGCGACGGGTCGGGAGCTCGAGCCGGGAACACGCCGCGGGGACGTCGCGTTGGACGGGGTGTGACGACGAACCGGAACCGCCAGGGCATCGACCGCGACTCCGTCGGCCCCGCGGGGTACGGTAAGACCCCGACTCGCCCCCGGGTCGGGCGACCCGCCTCGGTCCTCCCGGCCGGGACGAGTGTCGTACGCAGCGCCCCGGCACCGGTCGGGTCGGCACCGGAAGGAGGTCGTCCGATGGTCGTCCTGCGACGTGAGATCGGCGACGTGCTCCGTGGTGCCCGCCAGCGCCAGGGACGGACGCTGCGCGAGGTGTCGTCCGCGGCGCGTGTCTCCCTCGGGTACCTCAGCGAGGTCGAGCGAGGCCAGAAGGAGGCCTCGTCAGAGCTGCTCGGCTCGATCTGCGAGGCGCTCGACGTCCCGCTCTCGCTCGTCCTGCGTGAGGTCAGCGACCGTGTGGCCGTGGCCGAGGGCCTCTCGATCCCGGACACGGTGCCTGCAGACCTGGCGACCTGCATGGGTGGTCGTCACGGCTGGACCGCGCGCGACGAGCTCGCCCCCGTCGGCTGAGCCGACGGCCGCACGGGCGGCACTCCACTGCGTCCCACCCGCGGCTGCTGCGCGACCTGAACCCTGCATGCGGTGCGGAGCTACTCAGTCTCGGCCGCAGGCTGCTGCTCAGGCTCCGGCTGGCACCGCGGGCACCAGAACACCGGCCGCTCCGTCGGAGGCCTCCCGGCTGTCCCCTCGCGCACGGGCGTGGCGCACCTGCGGCAGGGCCGCCCGCGGCGACCGTGCACGCGCGTGGTCGCGCCGCGCACGGTCTCTCCCGTGGCCGTCGGGCTGTCGGAGTCCACGCTGCGAAGCATGAGCACCCGGCCGGTCATCACGAGCGAGGCGAGGTCGTCGATCTCCTCGACCGGCGTCCACGGCCAGATGCGACGTGCGAACAGCGACTCAGCCATGTAGATCGTCCCGAACCCGGCCGCCCTCGTCTGGTCGAGGAGGGCCTCGGCGATGGGCGTTCGGGGGTGCTCGCGCAGGCGAGCGAGCGCCACCGGGAGCCCGCGCGCGGGGAAGTCGTCGGCCAGGACGTCCGGTCCCAGGTGGGCGATCAGGGTGGGGGCCTGCGCGGTCGCGACGAGGTCGAGCATGCCGAGGCGGTGCCCGACGGTCGTCCAGGACGGCGTCGTGAGCAGCGCACGGACCCACGGGCTGCGCGCCGCCCGCGCGGCGGCCGCGCTGCCGGTGCGCTCGAGGCGCCAGGAGCCCTCCATGCGCAGGTGGGTGTGCAGCGTGCGCCCGTCGTCGAAGTGCGTGAACAGGTGCTTGCCGTACGACTCGGTCCCGGTGACGGTGACACCGTCGAGGTGGGCCCCTGCGGCGTCCGGCCAGCGCAGCTCGGCCGCCACCACGGGCCGACCGGTCAACGCCTCGTCGAGACGGTGCGCGGTCCGGCGTAGGATGTCTCCCTCAGGCACGCCGTGTCCCCGCCTGCATCGCGATCCCGCGGCCGGGGCGTCGGTCGCGGCCGGTCATGGGCCCGTGCGCAGGCGAAGCCCGCGTGGTGTCGTGCCGAAACCCGCGGCCGTGAGCGCGGTCACGGCCGGCGAGCCGAGGACCTCGCGGTCCAACAGCTCGGCGCCGTCGACCCGCTGCACCGTCAGCCGGCCGAGGGCCCCACGCCGGGTCACGGCCGCGAGCGCCTCCGCCGCCCGCGCGAGCGGGTCGGCGCGCTCGGTGAAGGAGAGCAGGGAACGTCCGCCGCGCTCGACGTACAGGACGAGCTCGCCGTCGACGAGCACGACCACCGAGCCCGCCTTGCGCCCGGGACGATGACGTCCCGCGGGCCCGCGGTCGGGCCAGGGGAGCGCCGCTCCGTAGGGGTTGGCGGGGTCCGTCGCGGCGAGCAGGACGGCGTGGCCCGGCTCCGCCGCCGCGTCACGCGCGTCGTCCCGCAGAGCGTCGACCGCGTGCGGCAGGGCGAACTGCGATCCGCCGAGGTGCTCGACGAAGTACCCGCGTCGCACCTTGCCCGCCTGCTCGAGTGCTGCGAGCACCCGGTAGACCTGCCCGAACCGTGCCCCGACACCCTCGGCCGGGGCAACCGCGCGAGTGAGGACGCCGTGGCGGTCCAGGAGCTGGGCTGCGAGCGCGTGGGCACGCACGGTCGGGTCGGCCTCCCGCGGCGGGAGCAGGGACCAGCGTCCTCCTGCGGTCTGGTCCGCTGCCGCAGGGCGCCCGGGCCGAAGCGCGAGCCCGGTCCCCAGGCCCCGCAGCCGCGGAGGGACGCGGCGCGCACGGTGCGCGGTGCCGCCCGACCGCCCCGTCCCCGAGCCGAGGCGTGCACGGAGCGGGCCGAGGCTGTCGTTGGTCACCAGGCCTGCCCACACGAGGTCCCAGAGCGCTTCGGTCACCGCGGTGGAGGTCACGGAGGCCTGCGTGGCCGCGCCCACCGCCTGCGCGTCCGGCGCGTCGAGCCGGGGCCCGTGGCCCAGCGCCTCGCGGACCCGCTCGACCACCGCCGTCCCGAAGAACGCACCGCCGTGCGTGAGCACGTCCAGCACCGCCCGGTGCACCGGACCGTCGACGCCGTCGGGGAGGTCCCCGATGGCGGGCGGCTCGGGAAGGGTGAGGTCAGCCGTGGCCGTCGGGTGCAGGCTGATGAGCCCGTCCCTCGAGGCGAGCGAGGAGTGCCCCGCCCAGAGCACCTCGCCCGACGCCGTGAGCTCGTCCAGCATCGCGGGTGCGTAGTCGGCGACCCGGGCGGGAAGGACGAGGGTCTCGAGCGCCGACGCGGGCACGACGGCCCCCGCGAGCTGTTCGACCGCGCGCACCAGGGCATCCACGCCGCGAGGCCGGGCACGCGTGCGTGACGCGTCCTCGGACGGGCCCGCCGGGCCGGTCTCGGTGACCGCCTGCCACCGCGGCAGGAAGACGCCGAGCGCGCGCTCGTCGACCGGCTCGACCTCCGCGCGCAGGGCGGCGAGCGAGCGTCGCCGCAGGGTCCGCATCACCTCGGTGTCGCACCAGTCCTCGCCCGTGCCGCCGAGCGAGTCCGGTCGCAGCCGCCCGCGCAGGACCACGCCGCTGCGCTCGAGGCGGGCGAGCGCCTCGCCGGCCACGGCGGCCCCGAGGCCGAACCTGTGCGCGACCTGCGCCGTCGTGAACGGTCCGTGGGTACGCGCGTGCCGGCGGACGAGATCGCCCACGGGGTCGGCGACGAGCTCGGTGAAGTCCTCGGGGACACCGACCGGCAGCGCGACCCCGAGGGCGTCACGCAGCCTGCCCGCGTCCTCGACCGCAGCCCACCACGGGTCCACCGAGCTCGCGCGGACCCGGATCGCACGGCGTTCGCGGGCGAGCTCGTCGAGCATCGTGGGCACCTGCCCACGCACGTCCGCGCGGCTGCGCGCGAGGACCTCGTCGACCGTGAGGGGTCCGTGCGTCCGCAGCAGGTCCGCGAGGTCCTCACGGCCACGCGCCTGGCGCTCGGGTGCGGTGCGCATGAGCTCGGCCTCGGTCTGCTCCACCGCGCCCGGGTCGAGCAGGTCCGCGATCTGAGAGGCGCCCTCCTGACCGAGGAGCTCGGCGAGGAGGGTCGGGTCGAGCGTCAGGGCCGCGGCACGGCGCTCCGCCAACGGCGCGTCGCCCTCGTAGAGGAACTGGGCGGTGTAGCCGAAGAGGAGGGACTGCGCGAACGGCGAGGGTGCGGACGTGGTGACCTCCACCACCCGCACGCGTCCCGCGGCGACGTCGGCCATGAGGGCCGCGAGCGCCGCCACGTCGAAGTCGTCCTGCAGGCACTCGCGCGCCGCCTCGAGCAGGATGGGGAACTCGGGGTGCTCGGCCGCCACCGCGAGCAGCTGGGCCGAGCGCTGACGCTGCTGCCACAGGGGCTGGCGACGGTCCGGGCGGCGTCGTGGCAGCAGCAGGGCGCGCGCCGCCGCCTCACGGAACCGTGCGGCGAAGAGGGCCGACCCGCCGAGCTCGTCCCGCACGGCACCGAGCACCTCGTCCGGCTCGACCAGCAGGTCCGTGAGGTCGACCTCGGGCCCGGAGTCGGGCTCGACCCACCGGGCTGCGTCCTCGTCCCAGTAGCCGGCCGCGACGACGTCGGGCAGGCGCAGGACGATGCCGTCGTCGGAGTGCATCGCGGCGGCGTCGACGCCGTAGCGCTCACGCAGCCGGGCCGCGATCACGAGGGCCCACGGGGCGTGCACGCGTGCGCCGTACGGCGAGTGCACGACGATCCGCCAGTCGCCGATCTCGTCGCGGAAGCGCTCGACGACGAGGGTCGTGTCGTCCGGGACCCGGCCGGTCGCCTCGCGTTGCTCGTCGAGGTACGCGAGGAGGTTGTCGCCGGCCCAGGGGTCGAGGCCGGTGGCCCGCACGCGTGCCCTGGCCTCGTCCGCGCCGATCGTGCCGAGGCCCCGGACCCAGGCGCCGAGCGCGCGGCCGAGCTCCGCGGGACGCCCGGGTGAGTCGCCCTTCCAGAACGGCAGGCGGCCGGGCAGGCCCGGGGCGGGGGTCACCAGCACGCGGTCGGGCGTGATGTCCTCGATCCGCCACGTGCTCGAGCCGAGCGTGAACGTGTCGCCCACGCGCGACTCGTAGACCATCTCCTCGTCGAGCTCGCCCACGCGGCGCCCGCCGCGCTGCCGGGTGCCGCCCGAGCCGCCGTCGGTCGGTGCCGCGTCCTGGTCGGCACCCGTCGCCAGGAACACGCCGTAGAGGCCCCGGTCCGGGATCGTCCCGCCGCTCGTGACCGCGAGGCGCAGCGCCGAGGGTCGGCCGCTGAGCGTGCCCGTCGTGCGGTCCCACACGATGCGCGGGCGCAGCTCGGCGAAGGCCTCGCTCGGGTAGCGGCCCGCCAGCATGTCGAGCACGGCGCGCAGCGTGCCGTCTCCGAGCTCGGTGAACGGGCTCGCGCGCCGGACGAGGGTCGTGAGGTCCTCAAGGGTCCAGTCCTCGACCGCGACCATCGCCACGACCTGCTGGGCGAGCACGTCGAGGGGGTTGGCCGGGACGGACAGCTCCTCGATCTCACCCGCCCGCATGCGTGCCGCGACGACCGCGGCGGGGATGAGCTCTCCGCGGAAGGTCGGGAACACGATGCCGCGCGAGACCGCTCCGACCTGGTGCCCGGCGCGGCCGACGCGCTGGAGCCCCGAGGCCACGGAGGGCGGTGACCCGACCTGGACGACGAGGTCGACCGCACCCATGTCGATCCCGAGCTCGAGGGACGACGTCGCGACGACCGCAGGCAGGCGCCCGGCCTTGAGCTCGGACTCCGTCCGGGTGCGTTCGGCGCGGCTCATCGATCCGTGGTGGGCGCGCGCGAGGACGGTCGCGGCGTCGGCCGTCGAGACGCCTGCGGAGGTGCCCGACTGCGCGGGGACGGCCGCGGGCTGACTCGTGGCCGGGTCCGGCACGTCCTCGCCCTGTCGGAGCGCCCAGACCTCGTTGATGCGTGACGTGAGGCGTTCCGCACCGCGGCGCGAGTTCGTGAACACCAGCGTCGACCTGTGGCCCGCGACCAGGTCGACGACGCGCTCCTCGACGTGCGGCCAGATCGACGGCCGCGGCGCCGAGGACGCCGCCGGGCCGCTCAGGTCCGGCTCGGGCACCCCGCGGCCCGTGGGTGTGCCTCGTCGAGGTCCCCCGGGCGTGTCGGCAGCCTCGGTCGCGGGGTCGTCGGTCGCTGCGCCGCCTGCCAGGCCGGGGACGGGAGCCGCGCGGAGGTCGGCGAGGTCCGGCACGGGGACCACGACCTCGACCTCGACCCGCTTGGTCGAGGTGGGCTGCACGACGGTGACCCGGCGTCCGCCCTGGTCGAGCGGTCGGGCCCCGGCGAGGAACCCGGCGACGCGCTCGACCGGGCGGACCGTCGCCGAGAGCCCGACGCGCTGCGCGGGTCCCGCGTGCGCATCGAGGAGCGCGTCGAGGCGCTCGAGGCTCAGCGCGAGATGTGCACCCCGCTTGGTGCCCGCGACCGCGTGGATCTCGTCGAGGATGACCGTCCGCACGCCGACCAGTCCGTTGCGTGCACCCGAGGTGAGGACGAGGAAGAGCGACTCCGGCGTCGTGATCAGGACGTCCGGCGGACGCGTCGCGAACGCACGCCGCTCGCTCGCCGGCGTGTCGCCGGTCCGCACGCCGACCGAGACCTCGGGGAGCGTCTCGCCCCGTCGTGCCGCTGCCTGCCGGATCCCGACGAGTGGTGAGCGGAGGTTGCGCTCGACGTCGGACGCGAGCGCCTTGAGCGGCGAGACGTACAGCACCCGGCACCGCTCGACGGAGTCGTCCGGCGGCGGGGTGGTCAGGAGCCCGTCGATCGCGGACAGGAAGGCCGCGAGGGTCTTGCCCGACCCGGTGGGTGCGACGACGAGCGCGTGCTGGCCGGCACGGACCGCGTCCCACGCGCCCGCCTGCGCCGCGGTCGGCGCGTCGAACGCGGAGGCGAACCAGTCCCGCGTCGCGGGCGAGAACCCCGCCAGGGCGTCGACACCGGACGCGTCCGACGCGTCCCGGGGTGCGCGGGCGTGCGGGGGCGGGGTCACGCGGCCATTGTGTCCGGGGCCGCCGACATCTGCGCTCCGGACGCGTGGCAGGCTTGGCCGGTGCGCTACAGCGAGTTCTGGGACCTCGTCGAGGACGTCTTCGGCGCGCGCATGGGCAAGGTGCTGGTCGCGGACCAGGTGCTGGGGGCCGTCGGCGACCGCACGGCCGCCCAGGCGCTGGCCGACGGTGTCGACCCCCGCGCCGTCTGGCGTGCGCTGTGCGACGCGATGGAGGTGCCCCAGGACGAGCGCTGGGGTACCACCCGGCGGCCCCCGGGGCGCGGCCGAGGTGCTCCGGACGCGTAGGACGGCGTGTCGTCACCGCGTGCGGCTCCCTCGAACACGTGTTCGGGTACGGTGGTCCCCAGGGCACGGACGGCGCCGCACCTCCACAGCACGGGCGGTCCGGCACGGCCGTGTCGGACGGCGGGCGTAGCGTCGCGACCGTCGACGGACCGCACCGACACCGGCCGCGGACCCGCCGGACCACCTGACCCACATCGACGAAAGATCCTGCAGGCCACAGGGCACGCAGACCACAGAGCACGCAGACCACACGGGCCCACGGCGGCCCCAGAGCACCGAGGTGACGACACATGCCAGCTCCCGCGGACCGCGCCAAGGCCCTCGAGGCCGCGCTCGGCCAGATCGACCGACAGTTCGGCAAGGGCTCCGTGATGCGCCTCGGGGACGAGGGGCGCGCCCCCGTCGAGGTCATCCCCACCGGCTCGATCGCCCTCGACATCGCCCTCGGGATCGGAGGTCTGCCGCGGGGTCGCGTCATCGAGGTCTACGGACCGGAGTCGAGCGGCAAGACGACGGTCGCCCTGCACGCGGTCGCGAACGCGCAGCGCGCCGGGGGGATCGCGGCCTTCATCGATGCCGAGCACGCGCTCGACCCGGACTACGCGAAGAAGCTCGGGGTCGACACCGACGCGCTGCTGGTCTCGCAGCCCGACACCGGCGAGCAGGCGCTCGAGATCATGGACATGCTCATCCGTTCCGGTGCGATCGACATCATCGTCATCGACTCGGTCGCGGCGCTCGTCCCGAAGGCCGAGATCGAGGGCGAGATGGGGGACTCGCACGTGGGTCTGCAGGCCCGCCTGATGTCCCAGGCGCTCCGCAAGATCACGGGGGCGCTCAGCGCGTCCAACACGACCGCGATCTTCATCAACCAGCTGCGCGAGAAGATCGGTGTGTTCTTCGGCTCGCCCGAGACGACGACCGGTGGCAAGGCACTCAAGTTCTACGCCTCGGTGCGCATGGACATCCGCCGCATCGAGACCCTCAAGGAGGGCACGGAGCCGGTCGGCAACCGCACGCGTGTCAAGGTCGTCAAGAACAAGGTGGCGCCGCCGTTCAAGCAGGCCGAGTTCGACATCCTGTACGGGGTCGGCATCTCGCGCGAGGGAGGCCTCATCGACCTCGGTGTCGAGCACGGCTTCGTCCGCAAGTCCGGTGCCTGGTACACGTACGAGGGCGACCAGCTGGGGCAGGGCAAGGAGAACGCGCGCGGCTTCCTGCGCGACAACCCGGACCTCGCGGACGAGATCGAGAAGAAGATCAAGGAGAAGCTCGGCATCGGCGCCCGGGTGGACGCCCCGGCCGACGCGACCCCCGAGGTCGACTTCTGACGGGCCGGGGGCGAGCGCCCGAACCTCCTGACTCCGGTGCGGCGGCGCACGACTCCGAACCGGACCAGGAGGGCGTCGCGCGCGCCATCGCGCTCAGGCTCCTGACGGGCGCGCCGCGCAGCCGGCACCAGCTGGCCGAGGCGATGGCGCGCAAGGACGTGCCGGACGACGTCGCCGAGCGCGTGCTCGACCGGTTCACCGAGGTCGGGCTCATCGACGACGCCGAGTACGCGCGCATGCTCGTGCGGAGCCGGGGCGAGTCGCGTGGGCTCGCCCGGCGAGCGCTGGCCGCCGAGCTCCGCCGCAAGGGCGTGGGCGACGACGAGGCACAGGAGGCGCTCGCCACCGTGGACGACGAGACCGAGATCGCCAGGGCACGAGCCCTGCTCGAACGTCGGTGGCCCTCGCTCGCCCGGCTCGACCCGCAGGTGCGCGCACGGCGTGCGCTCGGGATGCTCGGCCGCAAGGGTTACCCGGCCGGTCTCGCGTCGCGGCTCGTCCGCGAGTTGGAGGCCGAGGACCCCGGATCGACGTGGGAACCTTGGGGGACCGAGGTCGAGTGACCTCGCGGGGCCGTACGCGGCCCGGGAGCGGGAGGTCGTCCGTGGTCGAGACCGCGATCGTGCTGGTGCTGCTGCTCGCGTGTCTCGTCGCGCTCGTGCTGGTGCTGCTCGCGCGCCGTGAGGCCGCCGTGACGCGACAGCAGGCGACTCAGGACGTCGCGGCGATCAAGCAGGAGGCCAGGGCGATGCTCTCGGACGCGCAGCGTCGCGAGGAGCGGATCGCCGAGCGCGAGCGCGAGCTCGCGGCCGAACGGCGCGAGGTGCGCACCCTGCACGAGGCCGCGCAGCGGCGGGCGGAGCAGGCCCAGGAGGACCGCCGCGCCGCCGCCGAGCAGCTGGGCTCGGCCGACACCGCGGTCGCCGCGCGTCTCGCGGCCATCTCCGGCCTGTCGGCCGACGAGGCGCGCGCCGAGCAGGTCCGCATCGCCACGCAGGCCGCCGAGCGTGATGCCGAGGCGTCCGTGCGCCGCATCGAGGCACGTGCACGGCGGACCGCCGAGGAGCGTGCACGCGGCATCGTCGCCAGCGCGGTGCAGCGCGTCGCCGGGCCCACCTCGTCGCAGAGCGTCGTCACGGTGGTGCGCCTGCCCGGTGAGGAGATGAAGGGCCGGATCATCGGCAAGGAGGGGCGCAACATCCGCACCTTCGAGGCGCTCACCGGTGTCAACGTGATCGTCGACGACACGGCGGACTCCGTGACGCTCTCGAGCTTCGACGCCGAGCGACGTGAGGTCGCGGCCGTCGCGCTCGAGGCGCTCATCGCGGACGGCCGCATCCATCCGCAACGTATCGAGATCGCGTACGCCGAGGCTGTCGCGGGCGCGAAGGACCGCGCAGTGGCCGCGGGTCACGAGGCTGCTGAGCGGGCGGGCGTGTACGGCCTGCACCCCGAGCTCGTCGAGGTGCTCGGCCGCTTGCGGCTGCGCACCAGCTACGGCCAGAACGTGCTCGCGCACCTCGTGGAGTCGGCGCACGTGGCCGCGGCCCTCGCGGCCGAGATCGGCGCCGACGAGGCCGTGGCCCGCCGGGCGGCCTTCCTGCACGACGTCGGCAAGGCGCTCACCGCCGAGACGGGCGGGACGCACGCCGCGGTCGGCGCCGACCTGGCCCGGCGCGTGGGCGAGAACGACGTCGTCGTCAATGCGATCGCGGCCCACCACGACGAGGTGCCGATGGAGTCGGTCGAGGCTGTCATCGTGCAGGCCGCCGACGCGTGCTCGGCCGCGCGGCCAGGGGCACGGCGTGACGAGCTCGACCAGTACATCGAGCGCATGGACACCCTCGAGGCGCTGGTCGCCGCGCACGAGGGCGTCCGGCGCGCGGTCGCGATGTCGGCGGGACGCGAGGTGCGCGTGGTGGTCGAGCCCTCGCAGGTGCCCGACACCGACATGCCGGGGCTCGCTCGTACGATCGCGCGGCACATCGAGAAGGACCTGAGCTACCCCGGCGAGATCACGGTCACCGTGATCCGCGAGCTCAGGGCCTCGGCGACGGCAGGCTGACTCACCCAGCCGTTGCGGGACGCGGCGCCCGCTAGACCCGGCTGTGGTTGCCGGCGGTCCCGGCCTGGGCCGCGAAGGTCGCGGCCGCGGTCTCCGCCTGGCCGGTGCGGGCCGTGCGCCGCTCGAGCCAGCGCGCGAACCAGGACATCGTGAGGTTGACCACGAGGTAGACGCTCGCCCCAACGACGAACAGAGCGACGAGGTAGCGCGGACCGAAGAACTGCGAGTTGTTCTGGATCGACTTCAGCAGCTCGGGGTAACCGATGATGAAGCCGAGCGACGAGTCCTTGAGCAGCACGACCAGCTGTGCGACGAGGCTCGGCATCATCGTCCGCACGGCCTGCGGCAGGAGCACCGAAGCGAGGGTCTGCGTCCGCGTCAGGCCCACGGCGTACGCCGCCTCCGCCTGCCCCTTCGGCAGCGAGGCGAGCCCGGCACGCAGGATCTCGGCAAAGATCGCCATGTTGTAGAGGACGAGGCCGAACACCACGGACTCGAACGCGCTGAGGCCGAGGGCGGTGAAGCCGAAGAACATCATCAGCAGCACCGGCAGGCCGCGGAAGAGCTCGACCACACCGACGGCCGGCGTGCGCAGCCAGCGGAAGCGGGTCGTGCGCCAGAGTGCGAGGACCAGACCGAGGAGCAGCGCGAGGGGTGCGGCGACGGCGGCGGCCCGTAGGGTCGCGCCAAGGCCTTGGATGAGCACGTTGCGCCACACTGCTGCCGCGGTCTGTTGCTTGGGCGGGTCGTAGAGGACGTCCCACCGGTCGGCGTCGAAGACGCCACGGCCCGCGGCGTACCAGACGCCGAGGGCGAGGAGCCCGAGCAGGACGACGCCGCCGACGACCGAGCCGATCCGTTCGCGACGTCGCGCTCGGGGACCTGGGGTGTCGTAGAGGACCGAGCTCATCGCGTGAACGCCGCCTTCCGCTCGGCCTGGGCGGCCATCGCGCCGAGGGAGATGGTGATGATCAGGTAGCCGAGCGCGACTCCCACGAGGATCCAGACGACGCCGCCCGGGTTGGCCGTCGTGAGGCGGCGGCCGGTCCCCATGAGCTCGACCACGCCGAAGCCCGCGGCGACCGAGGTGTTCTTGGCGAGCGCGATGAACACGTTGATCAGGGGCGGGATCACGGTGCGGAAGGCCTGCGGGAGCACGACCTGGCCAAGGGACTGGCCGAAGGTGAGCCCAATCGCGCGCGCGGCCTCGGCCTGCCCGATCCCCACGCTGTTGATCCCGGAGCGGATCGCCTCGCACACGAACGCCGCCGTGTAGAGGGTCAGGGCTACGACCGCGAAGCTGAAGAAGTCGAACGGCAGCCGCACACCGAATTGCGGTGTCACGAGGATGATGAAGAAGAACACCAGCGTGAGCGGTGTGTTCCGCAGCAGCTCGACGTACCCGGCCGCGAGCAGGCGCAACGGGCGCAACGGCGCCACCCGCATCGCTGCGAGCAGGAGCCCGAGGCCCATCGCGAGCGCACCTGAGATCAGGGTGAGCTGGAGCGTCACCAGGAACCCCTGGGCGTAGAGGGGGAGGTTGTCCCCGATCACGTCCACCGTCGTCGGTCTCCTTCAGCCGTGGACCGGCGGGGTCCCGGGGAGCGCGTCCCCGGGACCCCGCCGTCCGTGTCGTGCCGTGCGGGTCGGTCGCTCAGTAGCGGTCGACGGCCGGCGGCTCGGGCGTCGGCAGCACGGTGCCCGCCGTCGACTCCCAGGCCTCGGTCCAGCTGCCGTCCTCGTAGATCTCCTCGAGCACGTCGTTGATCCAGTCCCGGAACTCGTCGTCGTCCTTCGCGAGCCCGATGCCGTAGGGCTCCTCGGTGAACGGCTCGCCGCGCACCTCGAGCTCGGGGTCGTCGGCCGCGAAGCCGGCGAGGATCACGTTGTCGGTCGAGATCGCGTCGACCTGCCCGTTCTTGAGCGGCTCGAGGCAGTCGGAGTACGCACCGAACGGCGTGACCTCGACCTCGGGGAAGTTCTCGACCAGGTTCTGCTCGGGCGTCGAGCCCGAGACCGTGCACACGTTCTTGCCGTCCAGGTCGTCCGGGCCCTGGATGTCCTCGTTGGAGGCCAGCGTCAGGATCGACTGCCCGGCCTCGTAGTACGGGCCGGCGAAGGAGATGAGCTCCTTGCGGTCGTCGTTGATCGTGTAGGTCGCGACCACGATGTCCACCGTGCCGTTCTCGATGAACGTCTCGCGGTTGGCCGAGACGGTCTCGACCCACTCGATGCCGTCGTCGTCGATGCCCAGGCGCTCGGCGATCAGGCGGCCGATCTCGACGTCGAAGCCCACGGGCACGCCGTCGGGGCCGACGAGGCCGAAAAGGGGCTGGTCGAACTTGGTGCCGATCGTGATGGACCCCGCCTCGGCGAGCTCGGCCATCGTCGAGCCCTCGGGGAAGTCTGCGACGTCCATGTCCTCCGCGTCGCCGTCGGCGCCGGCGTCCGGCTCCTCGGCGTCGCTGCTGCAGGCGGCCAGTGCCAGGGTCGTCGCGGCGATGAGCGCGACGGCTCCTCTCCTCCGTGTACGCATGGGCTGTCCTTCCGTGTCGTGCCCCGCCCAGTGGAGCGGGTGCAGGTCGTGCGGTGCGGTCGGTTGCGGTGCCTCCGGATGGTGCCCGGCGGCACGCGTCGTCAGTGCGTCAGGATCTTGGAGAGGAAGTCCTTGGCCCGGTCGCTGCGAGGGGCCGTGAAGAACGTCTCGGGCTCGGCCTCCTCGACCACCTGGCCGCCGTCCATGAAGACGACCCGGTGGGCGGCCCGGCGCGCGAAGCCCATCTCGTGCGTGACCACGATCATCGTCATGCCCTCCTGGGCGAGCGAGACCATCACGTCGAGCACCTCGTTGATCATCTCCGGGTCGAGCGCCGACGTCGGCTCGTCGAACAGCATGACCTTGGGACGCATCGCGAGCGCCCGCGCGATCGCGACGCGCTGCTGCTGACCGCCCGAGAGCTGCGCGGGCAGCTTGTTCGCCTGGTTCGCCACGCCGACGCGCTCGAGCAGCTCGAGGGCGTGCGCACGCGCCTCGGCCCGCTTGACCCCCTTGGCCTTGATCGGGCCGAGCGTGACGTTCTCGAGCACGGTCTTGTGCGCGAAGAGGTTGAACGACTGGAACACCATGCCGACGTCGGCGCGCAGCCGTGCGAGCGCCTTGCCCTCGGCGGGCAGGGGGACGCCGTCGATCGAGATGCTCCCGTCGTCGATCGTCTCGAGGCGGTTGATCGCCCGGCACAGCGTCGACTTGCCCGAGCCCGAGGGCCCGATGATCACGACGACCTCGCCCCGGTGGACCGTCAGGTCGATGTCCTGCAGCACGTGCAGCTGGCCGAAGTGCTTGTTGACCTTCTCGAGCACGACGAGGGGCTCACCGAGCGACGAGGGCGGGGCGTCAGGACGGGGGGCGACGTCGTGGGTCATCTGCTGAACCTAGAGGGACCCGGACGCGTGCTGCCAGTGGGGGTGGTCACATTCCGGCAACGACGCGGGGGTGCGACGTCGGTCGGTGCACCGCCGCCCACGTACCCTGGGACGTGATGTCGACGACCACCAGCACCTCTGTGAGCGCCCCCGTGCCCGCGGTCGAGAGCCGTGCGCAGCCCGCTCGCACCTACGTCGTGCGCACGCTCGGCTGCCAGATGAACGTCCACGACTCCGAGCACATGGCCGGGATGCTCGAGGCGGCCGGCTACGTGCCCGCCGCGCCCGACGAGGCTGCGGCCTCGCGGGCCGACGTCGTCGTCATCAACACCTGCGCGGTCCGCGAGAACGCCGCGAGCCGGCTCTACGGCAACCTGGGGCAGCTCGCCGCGGTCAAGAGCGCCAGGCCCGGCATGCAGATCGCCGTCGGCGGCTGCCTCGCGCAGAAGGACCGCAGCGGCATCGTCGACCGCGCGCCCTGGGTGGACGTCGTGTTCGGCACGCACAACCTCGACGCGCTGCCCGTGCTCCTCGAGCGGGCACGGCACAACGCCGAGGCCCAGGTCGAGATCGCCGAGTCCCTCCAGGTGTTCCCCTCGACGCTGCCCACGCGCCGCGAGTCGGTGTACGCGGGGTGGGTGTCGATCAGCGTGGGCTGCAACAACACGTGCACCTTCTGCATCGTGCCGCACCTGCGCGGCAAGGAGCGGGACCGGCGGCCGGGCGAGGTTCTCGCCGAGGTCGAGGCGCTCGTCGCGCAGGGGGCCGTCGAGGTCACCCTGCTGGGGCAGAACGTCAACAGCTACGGGGTCGAGTTCGGCGACCGTGCCGCGTTCGCCAAGCTGCTGCGCGCCGTCGGGGCGGTGCCCGGTCTCGAGCGCGTGCGCTTCACGTCGCCGCACCCCGCCGCGTTCTCCGACGACGTGATCGCCGCGATGGCCGAGACCCCGACGGTGATGCCGCAGCTCCACATGCCCCTGCAGTCCGGCTCGGACCGCGTGCTGCGCGCCATGCGGCGCTCGTACCGCTCCGAGCGGTTCCTCGGGATCCTCGAGCGCGTGCGCGCGGCGATCCCGGACGCGGCCATCACCACGGACGTCATCGTCGGCTTCCCGGGCGAGACCGAGGAGGACTTCGCCGAGACCTTGCGCGTGGTCGAGGCCGCACGCTTCAGCTCCGCGTTCACGTTCCAGTACTCGCCCCGCCCCGGTACCCCGGCGGCCGACGTGCCCGACCAGCTCCCGAAGGACGTCGTCCAGGAGCGCTACGAGCGGCTCGTCGCCCTCCAGGAGCGCATCTCGGCCGAGGAGAGCGCACGTCAGGTGGGCCGTACCGTCGAGGTGCTCGTGGCCGAGCACGAGGGTCGCAAGGACGGCGCGACGCGACGGCTCACGGGCCGGGCGCCCGACAACCGCCTGGTCCACCTCGCCGAGCCGGCCGGTGTGGCCGCGGACGTCGATCGCAGCGCCGAAGGACTGCCCGATGACGTCGCCCGGCCCGGTGACCTGGTACGCGTCGAGGTCACGGCCTCGGGGCCGCACCACCTGGTCGCGGACTCCGGTGCGCTCGGGGGCACCTTCGAGGTGCGTCGCACGCGCTCGGGCGACGCGTGGGCCCGACGCGAGCGCGCGCGCCGTGGTGGCGGCGACGACCACGCCCACGGTGCCACCCCGGCCGGGGGTCCCGTGCTGCTGGGACTGCCCACCCGGCGCTGACCGTCAGGCGCGCTCGGGTCACACCGCGCGCGGCCCGTCGTCGGGCACGAGCCCCGCGAGCGCGGCGAAGAACTGCACGCCCGTGCCGAGCCCGCACGCGACGAGCTGGGCGAGCTGCGCGTCGGTCGCCCCGTGCTCGAGATCGGTCGAGACCTCGGTGTAGACGGCCGTGCCGTCCTCCTCGTCGCGCAGGTAGACCTTGGGCCAGATGCGCTCGCGGTTCCAGTCGTTCACGGCGAGGAGGGCCGCGCGTCGCCGTCCCGGGTCGAGCGTGCGACGCCAGCGCCCGCGGACCTGGAGGATCTCGGCCTCGCGCCCGAGGAGCATGAACCAGAAGCGGTCACCGTCCCAGGTGCCGGTCAGGTCGCCGTCGCCGTCGCGGCGCACGGCGTAGCCGAGGCCGCGCAGGTGGGCCTCGACCCGCTCCGTCGTGACGGGTGTCGCCCGCTGCGGCGGGGCCTCGGGGGTCGCGGGACGTCTCATGGTGCGGTCGCCGCCGGGTCGGGGTAGCGCTCGGCGAGCATGTCGAAGAACGTCGCCGCGGAGCCGAGGCCGCACTCGAGCAGGAGGCCCAGCTGGGCATCGGTGGCGCCGTGCTCGAGGTCGGTCGCGACCTCGCAGGTCAGGTGCACCAGCCCGTCGTCGCGCACCCGCGCGTACGCCTTGGGCCAGATGCGGTCGGTGTTCCAGGCGTTGCACAGCTCGAGCACCTCGGGGAGGCGCTCGAGGGCGACCTCCCGGTTCCACTGACCGCGCACCTGGAGGATCTCCTGCTCGTCCCCGAAGAGGAAGAAGTAGAACAGGCGCCCGCGCCAGAGCCCGCCCAGGTCGCCGTCGTCGTCCACGAACCACGTGAAGCCCTGGTCGGTCAGCCACGCCCCGATCCGCTCGGTGGTCACGCGGCTCGGGACGTCCGGGTCCGGGCGCTGCGGGGGAGCGGTCCGTGCGGGTGCCCCGAGGAGGCCTGCGAGCGGGCGGCCGGAGCTCGGTGCGACGTCGCGTACCCGGCGCACCCACGAGAGGAAGCCCATCGGGGCACCTTACCTCCGCCACGGGGGCCCGACGGCGCCCGGTCGGGTGGTGCGGGCCGGCCCGCCGTGCGCGGTAGCGTCGACGCGTGCTCCGCGCTGCCGCCCTGGTCCCCGAGACGGTGCTCCTCGTCCCCGGCGCAGCTGGGCGCGCGGACGTGCTCGAGGCCGAGCGCGCGGCCGCGCTCGAGGCGGTCGGCCGGGTGGTGGCCGCGGGACCGTCGCGTCTCGTCGTCGTCGCACCGGGGCGGCGGTCCGCGGTGCACCAGGGCGCGCTCGTCCCCACCCTCGGGGGTGCCGGCCTCGCCGACGACTCCCTCGACTGGCGCGTCGCGTCGGACCCGGCCGGGCCCGACGGCGCGGTGGTCGTCAACGAGGTCGCGGGTGCGGTCGGTCTGCTGCTCGCCCGGCGCGCGGGCTGGACGAGCGAGGTGACCGTGCTGGTCGTCCCGCCCGACGACGCCGCGGCGGCGCGCTCGCGCGGCGCGACGCTCGCGCAGGACGACGTCGGTCTGGTCGTCACGGGTTCGCTCAGTGCGCGGCACGGTCCGCAGGCCCCGCTCGCCGACGACCCGGAGGCTCCGGACGTGGACGCGTGGCTCGTCGAGGAGCTCGGTCGGGGGGAGGCCGGGCTGAGCCGGGCCGCGGACCTGCCGGCCGAGCGCGCGGTGACGCTCGCGATCAGCGCCTGGGCGCCGCTGCAGGTGCTCGCGGGCGCGGCCGGTGAGGGTGGCGACCATCACACCCGGCCCGACGGCGTCCTGCGCGGCGACGTGCTCCACACCTCGGTCGTGCACGGCGCGTGCTACGTGAGTGCGGCGTGGGTGCGCGGGTGAGCGGCGACGTGATGGCGCCGCCCGTGATCGCCGTGGTGGGCCCGACGGCGACCGGGAAGTCCGACCTCGGCCTCGAGCTCGCCCTCGCGCTCGGCGGCGAGGTGGTCAACGCGGACGCGATGCAGCTCTACCGCGGCATGGACGTGGGCACCGCCAAGCTCACGGTCCCCGAGCGGCGCGGGGTCGCGCACCACCAGCTCGACGTGCTCGACGTCCGCGAGGAGGCCGTGGTCGCCGCGTACCAACGTCACGCGCGTGCGGACCTGGCTGCGATCGCCTCGCGGGGGCGCCGCGCCCTCGTCGTCGGCGGATCTGGCCTCTACGTGCGTGCGCTGCTCGACCGCATGGAGTTCCAGCCCGTGGATCCAGCCGTGCGCGCACGGCTCGAGGAGCGCGGCGCACGCGAGGGCCCTGGGCTGCTGCACGACGAGCTCGCCCGACGTGACCCGGCCGCTGCCGCCCGGATCGACCGGCGCAACCTGCGGCGGGTCGTCCGGGCCCTCGAGGTCATCGAGATCACCGGTGAGCCCTACGGCGCAGCGCTGCCGGAGCACCGGCACGAGGTACCCACCGTCCAGCTGGGGCTCGACTGCGACCGCACGGTGCTCGACGCGCGCGTCGAGGCGCGGGTCGAGCGCATGTGGGCACAGGGCCTCGTCGACGAGGTGCGCGCGCTCGCAGGTCCGGACCTGGACGGCCTGGGACGCACGGCCGCGCGCGCGGTCGGGTACGCCGAGGTGCTGGACCTGCTCGCCGGGCGGGTGACCGAGGACGAGGCACGAGCCGCGGTCGTCGCCGGGACGCGGCGGCTCGCGCGCAAGCAGATGGGGTGGTTCGGGCGCGACCCACGCACGCACTGGCTCGACGCGCGCGACCCCGCACTCGTCGACCGCGCGCTCGACCTGGTCGCCCGTGCCGACGCGGGACGGCTCGCGGACCCGGGCGCGCGGCGTCGTACCCTCGGCTCATGAGCGCCCCCACCGGTCCCCGCACGCTCGCGGTCGTCAAGGGCCACGGCACCCAGAACGACTTCGTGCTGCTCGACGACCGTGACGGCGTGCTCGACCTGGGGCCTGGCCTCGTCCGCGCGCTCGCCGACCGACGCGCCGGTGTGGGCGCCGACGGCGTGATCCGGCTGGTCCCGTGCCGGGCACTGCCCGAGGGCGCGGCGAGCACGGCCGAGGACCCTGCCGCCGAGTGGTTCATGGACTACCGCAACGCCGACGGCTCGGTGGCCCAGATGTGCGGCAACGGCGTGCGCGTGGTCGCGCGCTACGCCGAGCACCTCGGCCTGTGGGACGGCGCGGACGAGCTCGTGCTCGGCACGCGGGCGGGCGTGCGTCGTGTCCGACGCGACGGCGGCGCGTACGCGGTGGACATGGGCGAGTGGCGCTTCGTCGACCCGGCACGTGCCGAGTCCGCAGCCGTGGACGCCGAGGTGCAGGTCGCGGGCCTGCCGGTGGCACGTCCCGCCCTCAGCCTCGACCTCGGCAACCCGCACACCGTGGTCGCGGTCGCCGACCTGGACGAGCTCGCGCGGATCGACCTGACCCGTGCACCGGAGGTGACGCCGCCGCCGCCCGAGGGCAGCAACGTCGAGGTCGTGGTGCCGTTGGGCGAGGAGGTCACCCCGGAGGGCGAGACCGTGGGCCGGTTGCGCATGCGCGTGCACGAGCGGGGCGTCGGCGAGACGCGTTCGTGCGGCACCGGAGCGTGCGCCGCGGCGCTCGCGGTACGGCACTGGGGCGGCCCGGGGTCACCCGACACCTGGCTGGTGGACGTGCCGGGTGGCACCGTCCGCGTGCGGACCCTCCCGGGCGGACGGGTCGAGCTGGCCGGTCCCGCCGTGCTGGTCGCCGAGGGGCTCGTCGACCTCGACGCCCTCGAGGCCGGACGAGCCGGCTCCTGACGGTCAGGCGGCCGGCGTCACGCGCAGCACGCGGAAGCCCTTGGCGCTCGCGGCACGCTCGCACAGCCACCCCTGCTCGTCGGCCATCCACCGCTGCAGGCTGTCGGCGCCGAGGTTGCGCTGCACCACCAGGTGCGCGTCGGCCCCCGCACGCAGCCGCGGCAGCCACCGCACGAGCATCGTGTGCAGCGCTCCCTTGCCGACGCGGATCGGCGGGTTCGACCAGAGGGCGTCGAGCACCACGTCCGCCGGGACCTCGTCGGGCGTCACGGCCACGACGTTGTCGAGCCCCAGGCGTGCGGCGTTGCGCGTGACGAGGTCGAGCGCGCGCGCGTTGACGTCGACCGCCCAGACCCGTGCGCCGGGCGAGAGCATCGCCATCGTGAGGGCGACCGGCCCCCAGCCGGTGCCGAGGTCGAGCAGCTCCCCGTCGGCGGGTGGCGGCGGGACGGTGCGCAGCAGCACCTGGGTCCCGAGGTCGATCCGTCCGGGGGAGAAGACGCCCGCGGCGACCTCGACCTCGACCTCGCGGCCCGCGAGCCGAACCGCGAGGGGACGCCGCTGCTCGGGCGAGGCCGGGCGCGCGCTGAAGTAGTGCTCCGCAGCCGGCTCGTCGGGCTCGTCGGGAGCGGGGCTGTCGGGTCGCACGCGCGCACTCTACCGACGCGTGGGCGCCGCTCCCCGCGCTCCGCCCTCGGCATATCGCCTCGCGGGTCGACCGGCGCGCGTGTCACGCTTGTGGGGAACGAGAGGACGACGTGACGAACCCCACCACCGACCCACGGCGCGCGCGCGAGCTCGCCGACGCCGTCGTCGCCCGCGTCCTGGCACGTGCCGGGACCGCCGTCGACGAGGGTGAGACCCGGACCACGAGCTCCGACGGCGAGCAGCTGGACCGCGCCGAGCGCGCGGCCCTGCGGCGTGTCTCGGGGCTGTCGACCGAGCTCACCGACGTCACCGAGGTCGAGTACCGACAGCTGCGCCTCGAGAAGGTCGTGCTCGCCGGCCTGTGGACCTCCGGTCCCGGGGAGGACGCCGAGAACTCGCTGCGCGAGCTCGCCGCGCTCGCCGAGACCGCCGGGTCGCAGGTGCTCGACGGCGTCCTGCAGCGCCGTTCGCACCCCGACCCCGGCACCTACCTCGGTGCCGGCAAGGCCGCCGAGCTCGCCGACGTGGTCCAGTCGACCGGGGCCGACACCGTCATCGTCGACGCGGACCTCGCACCGTCCCAGCGGCGCGGCCTCGAGGACATCGTCCGGGTCAAGGTGATCGACCGGACCGCGCTGATCCTCGACATCTTCGCCCAGCACGCGAAGTCCCGTGAGGGCAAGGCGCAGGTCGAGCTCGCGCAGCTCGAGTACCTGCTGCCACGCCTGCGTGGGTGGGGCGAGTCGATGTCCCGGCAGGCGGGTGGTCGCGTCGCCGGCGGCGCGGGGATCGGGTCGCGCGGCCCCGGCGAGACCAAGATCGAGCTCGACCGGCGGCGCATCCGCACGCGGATGGCGAAGCTGCGGCGCGAGATCGCCGCGATGGCTCCCGCGCGGGCCGCGCAACGGTCGGGTCGTCGGCGCAACGCCGTGCCGTCGGTCGCGATCGCGGGCTACACGAACGCGGGCAAGTCGAGCCTCCTCAACCGCCTCACGGGCGCTGGGGTGCTCGTCGAGAACGCGCTGTTCGCGACGCTCGACCCGACCGTGCGCCGGGCGGTCACGCCCGACGGCCGCGGCTACACCATCGCGGACACCGTGGGCTTCGTGCGGTCGCTGCCCACCCAGCTCGTCGAGGCCTTCCGGTCGACCCTCGAGGAGGTGGGCGACGCGGACCTGCTGCTCCACGTGGTCGACGTCGCCCACCCCGATCCCGAGGGACAGGTTGCCGCGGTACGGGCGGTGCTGGCCGAGATCGACGGCGCCCAGGACATCCCCGAGCTCCTCGTCCTCAACAAGGCCGACCGCGCAGATCCGGACGTCGTGGCACGCATGCGTCGTCGGGAGCCGCGCTCGGTGGTGGTCTCGGCGTTCACGGGCGCGGGGGTCGACGACCTGCGCGAGCAGGTCGCGGCCCTCCTCCCGCGACCCCAGGTCGAGATCGACGTCGTGGTGCCCTACCAGCGAGGTGACCTGGTGCACCGCGCGCACACCGAGGGTGAGATCGACACCGAGGAGCACACGGCCGACGGGACGGCTCTGCGCGCTCGGGTCAGCGCCGAGCTCGCGGCCGAGCTCAGGCAGGCCGCGGTCTAGCACCGTCGCGGCGCGCGACCGCGTCCGGTGCCGCGTACCGGCCGGTGGGCGCGGACCGGCGGACGCGCGCCCGGGTGCGTCGCCCAGCGCCTACCCTTCCGGGGTGAGCCCAGCACCCGCGCCGGAGAAGGTCGAGCCCGCCGTCGCGCTGCTCGACCGCGCGGTCGACGCCCTCGGCGGGGCGCGGCGCGAGGGGCAGCGCGTCATGGCCCAGGCGGTGGCCCGCGCGCTGGGCTCGCGTGACCACCTCCTGGTGCAGGCGGGCACGGGCACGGGCAAGTCGCTCGGCTACCTCGTGCCGGCGGTGCGCCACTCCGTCCTGCACGACGAGCGGGTCGTGGTCTCGACCGCGACGCTCGCGCTGCAGCGACAGGTCATGACCCGCGACCTGCCCCTCGTCGTCGACGCCGTCGCACCCCACCTGCCGCGGACACCCGACGTCGCTCTCCTCAAGGGGTGGCACAACTACCTGTGCCGGCACAAGGTGGTCGGCGGCTACCCGGCCGACGAGCCCGCGACCCTCTTCACGGCGGTCGACGGGGGAGACGCGGGGGACCACCCTGCGCCCGCCGACGACGACGGCGCGGGGCCGGGACGCCTGGGGCGGCAGGTCGTCCGGCTCCGCGAGTGGGCCGAGGAGACCACCACGGGGGACCGGGACGACCTCGTGCCCGGCGTGAGCGACGCGGCGTGGCGGCAGGTGTCCGTCACGGCGATGGAGTGCCTGGGGGCCAAGTGCCCGCTGATCGACGAGTGCTTCCCCGAGGCCGCGCGTGAGAGGTCGCGTGAGGCCGACGTGGTCGTGACCAACCACGCGATGCTCGGGATCGCCGCGAGCGGCTCGCCCGGCGTGCTGCCCGAGCACCAGGTGCTCGTGGTCGACGAGGCCCACGAGCTGACGGACCGCGTGACGGCCCAGGCGACCGCCGAGCTGTCGGCGGCGACGGTCGAGCTCGCCGCGCGACTCGCACGCCGGCACGGCGGCATCGCGACGGACGACCTCGATGCCGCCGGGCGCGACCTCGGCTCGGTCCTCGGCCCCCTGCCCGAGGGCCGGCTGCGCGACGGGCTGCCCGGACAGCTCGCGGCGGTCGTCGGCCAGGTGCGGGATGCCGCTCGCGGGCTCCTCACGGCACTCAAGCCCGACGGGCCTCCTGCGCCCGGGACCGAGGGTGGGCTCAAGCTCGCGACCTCCGCCGTGCTCTCGGTCTTCGAGATCGCCGAGCGCATGACGGCCGCGACCGAGGGCCATGACGTGCTCTGGTGCGCACGCGGCACGTCGGGCTCCGCGGGGGGCCGCGCGGGAGTGACGCGCCTGCACGCCGCACCGCTCGCGGTCTCGGGGCTCGTCCGCACGCACCTGCTGACGGGCCGCACCGCGGTGCTCACCTCGGCGACCCTGGCGCTCGGCGGGAGCTTCTCACCGCTCGCCGCCGGGATCGGGCTCGACCCGGCGAGCGAGCGGGACGAGCCGGGCGACGCGACCGGGGCCGAGGGCGACGACGGGATCGCGGACGCGCCGAGCCAGGACCCGCAGGCCACGCGGCGGTGGCGAGGTCTCGATGTCGGGAGCCCGTTCGACTACCCGAACCGGGCGATCCTCTACGTCGCGCGACACCTGCCCCCTCCGGGACGCGAGCCGACGACGGAGGCGCAGCTGGACGAGATCGCCGAGCTCGTCGCGGCCTCGGGTGGCGGCGCCCTCGGGCTGTTCTCGTCGCGCAGGGCCGCCGAGGCCGCGGCCGAGGCGATGCGCGAGCGGCTCGACGTCCCCGTGCTCTGCCAGGGCGACGACCAGCTCCCGACCCTCGTGCGCCAGTTCGCCGACGACGACGCGACGTGCCTGTTCGGGACGCTGTCGCTGTGGCAGGGCGTCGACGTGCCCGGCCGGACGTGCCGGCTCGTGCTCATCGACCGGATCCCCTTCCCGCGGCCCGACGACCCGGTGCGTTCGGCCAGGTCGGAGGCCGTCGCGGCAGGCGGTGGCAACGGCTTCATGGCGGTTGCGGCCACGCACGCGGCGCTGCTGCTCGCCCAGGGCTCGGGACGCCTGGTGCGCACGGACGCCGACCGGGGCGTGGTCGCGGTGCTCGACCCGCGGCTCGCGACGGCCCGCTACGGAGGCTTCCTCGTGCGGTCGCTCCCGCCGTTCTGGCGCACGACCGACCCGCAGGTCGCGCGGGGCGCCCTGGGCCGACTGGCGGCGGCGCCGTCCGAGGGTTGAGGCGCGCCGTGCGCGTCCGACACCGTCCGCCCTAGGGTTGTGCCGCGGCCGACCGGTCGTGACGCGACGACGACGGAGCTGGTGTGGACACGACGACGCTGGTGGGCGAGCAGGCCGGGACGCATGCCGTGGGCACGCCGGGCACGGGTGCTCGCCGACGGAGCAAGCTCGCGATCGTGGGCGCGGGGAGCGTGGGCGCGACCATGGCGTACGCCGCCCTGATGCGCGGTGCCGCGCGCAGCGTCGCGCTCTACGACATCAACGCCGCCAAGGTCGAGGCCGAGGCGCTCGACATCGGGCACGGCATCCAGTTCATGCCGATGGCGGACGTCGAGGGCTCGGACGACATCGCGGTGTGCGCGGGCGCGGACGTCGTCGTCGTGACCGCGGGCGCCAAGCAGAAGCCCGGGCAGAGCCGGCTCGACCTCGCCGAGGCGACCATCAAGCTCGTCCGCACGATCCTGCCCGGCCTCGTCGAGGTCGCGCCCGACGCGGTCTACGTCATGGTCACGAACCCCGTCGACATCGTGACGTACGCGGCGCTCAAGAGCTCGGGCCTGCCGCCGAACCAGCTCTTCGGCTCGGGCACGGTGCTCGACTCGTCGCGGCTGCGCTACCTGCTCGCGCAGCACACGGGCGTCGCGGCCCAGAACGTGCACGCCTACATCGCGGGCGAGCACGGCGACTCCGAGATCCCGCTGTGGAGCTCCGCGATGATCGGCTCGGTGCCCCTGCTCGACTGGCCGGGGATGCGCGGCCCGGACGGCGAGGTGGTCGGGCGGCTCGCGGCCGAGGACCGGACGCGCATCGCGGACGAAGTCGTGAACTCGGCCTACCGCATCATCGCGGGCAAGGGTGCGACGAACTACGCCGTGGCGCTCGCGGGCTCGCGCATCATCGAGGCCGTCCTCAACGACGAGCGTCGGGTGCTGCCGGTGTCCTCGCTCCTCCAGGACTACCGCGGGATCTCGGACGTCTGCCTCTCGGTCCCCTCGGTGGTCGGACGCCACGGCGTCGAGGCGACCCTGCCCATCAGCATGTCCGAGGACGAGCTGGCAGGGCTGCACCGCTCGGCCGAGGCGCTGCGCGACGTCGCGCGGCGCTTCGGCCTCTGAGGGCGCCCGGACCGCGCCTGTCGCGACTCAGAGGCTGCGCAGCACGCTCACGACCCGCCCGAGCACCACGGCGTCGTCGGCGGGGATGGGCGCGTACGCCGAGTTCTGCGGGAGCAGCCAGACGTGGCCGTCCTTGCGGCTCAGCGTCTTGACCGTCGCCTCGCCGTCGATCATCGCCGCCACGATCTCACCGTTCTCGGCCACCGGCTGGCGTCGGACGACGACCCAGTCACCGTCGCAGATCGCGGCGTCGATCATCGAGTCCCCGACGACGCGCAGCAGGAAGAGCTCGCCGTCGCCGACGAGCTGGCGGGGGAGCGGGAAGACGTCCTCGACCACCTGGTCGGCCAGGATCGGTCCACCCGCGGCGATACGGCCGACCACGGGCACGTACGACGGTGCGGGCGTCGCGTCGCCAGGGGCGAGGTGGCCGTCGGCCACGTCGTCGTGCCCGAAGGGCCCGACGCCGCGTGAGTCATCCGGGTGCACGACCTCGATCGCACGGGGTCGGTTCGGGTCGCGACGCAGGTAGCCCTTGCGCTCGAGGGCCATCAGCTGGTGCTTGACCGATGACGGGCTCGTGAGGCCGACGGCCTCGCCGATCTCACGCATGCTCGGTGGGTACCCACGGTTCTCGACGCTCGCGCGGATCGTCTCCAGCACGAGCCGCTGGCGCGCCGTCAACCCGTCCACGTCGCTCGGCCCGTCGGGCAGGGCGTGCACGGTCGCGACGCTCTCGTCGCTCGACGGCTGCTCGGGTGCCACGTGCTCCTCCTGTCGTCGCGTCCGGCCCGTGGTGCCGCTGCGCGCGAGACCGGGACGGTCGTGTCGGTGGTCGATGGTCTGCTGACCGACGTCGCCAGCCTAGGGCGGGGACGGGTGGGGATCAAACACCTGTTCGACCGCGTGTCGGTCGCCTCGGGAGTGGCGGCGCTGTCGACTCCGTCGGCACCTTGTGCTAGACATCGTACAGACGTTCGACGTACGTGTGTTCGAATGACCTTGGAGGGTGAGATGAGCAGCATCGCGATCGACGGGTCCCTGGGCTTCGGGCGGCCGCTCGAGGTGCGCCGCGCGTCGCAGCGGGCGGGGGCACCCGGGGGCCTGCGGCTGACCCGCCGTGGCCGCGCCGTTGTCGCGGGCCTGGCGCTCGCCCTCGGTGCCGGGCTCGTGCTCTCGGCCCAGGGTGCGGCTGCCGACTCCCCGATCGCTGCTGTCCCGGTCGCGCCGCACACGGTGGTGGACGGTGACACGCTCTGGTCCATCGCCGGCACCGTGGCTCGTCCGGGCGAGGACCGTCGGGACGTGGTCGACGAGCTCACGCGGCTCAACGGCCTCGACGACGTGTCGCTCCGCGTGGGCCAGGTCATCCTCGTCCCTGAGCGCTGAGCGCTGAGCGCTGAGCGCTGAGCGCAGTGTCGTCGTGCTGGGGAGTCGCCGGGCGGCCCGGAGGGGAGCAGCGCTCGCTGTCGTGCCGCCCGCTCCGTGTGGCAGAGTCGGGGCCGCGGCACGCCGGTGACGGGTGTGTCCGGGGCGCCCCAGCCCCGCCGCGCGCAGCGGCCAGGTCCGCGGAGAGGTGGTCGTCGGTGCACTGCCCGTTCTGTCGGCACAGCGACTCGAGGGTCGTCGACTCGCGGACGTCGGATGATGGTGCGTCGATCCGTCGGCGACGCCAGTGCCCCGAGTGCGGCCGGCGATTCACCACGCTCGAGACGGCCAGCCTGTCGGTCGTCAAGCGCTCGGGCGTGACCGAGCCCTTCAGCAGGGAGAAGATCGTCAACGGCGTGCGCAAGGCGTGCCAGGGGCGCCCGGTGAGCGAGGACGACCTCGCCCTGCTCGCCCAGCGTGTCGAGGAGGCGCTGCGCACGACGGGCAGCGCGGAGCTCGACGCGCACGAGATCGGTCTGTCGATCCTCGGCCCGCTGCGTGACCTGGACGAGGTCGCCTACCTGCGGTTCGCGAGCGTGTACCAGGCGTTCGACTCGCTCGAGGACTTCGAGGCGGCGATCACCGCGCTCCGTGCCTCACACGGCGACGGTGCCCCCCACGAGACCAGCGAGCCGGCCGTCGACGAGGTGTGACCGCGGCCCGGTCGCGGCCCGTCGTCGCCGATGTGAGAGTGGGCCCGAGGAGGGCCCATGAGCGACGACCCAGGCAGCGGCCACGATGTCCGGAGGGACAGGCGTGCCCGCACGGACAGGCACCTGCTGCGGGTGTACCTCGACGACCATCTCGCGGGATCGTCGGCCGGTGCGCGGCGCATGCGTCACGCGGCTGGTCGCCTCGCGCGGACCCCTGTGGGCCCTGATCTCGAGGCGGTGGCGCACGAGGTGGCCTCGGAGCAGCGTGAGCTGGCGGCGGTCGTCGACGCTCTCGGGCTGTCGCGGTCGCGCCTCAAGGAGTTCGCGGCGCGCGTGGGCGAGATCGTCGCCCGGCTCAAGCCCGACGGCGGGCTCCGGCGCAGCTCACCCATGACTGCCCTGATCGAGGCCGAGCTGCTGCGCAGCGCGCTCGTCGGCAAGCGCGGGGTGTGGCAGACGCTGCTCGACCTCTCGGAGGAGCTGGACCTCGACGGTGCGCGCATGGCCGAGCTCGTCGCCCGGACCGACCGCCAGCTGGCGACGCTCGACCGTGTGCACGCCTACGTCCGCGTGCGCGCCCTTCGCAGCCACTGACCGCCGTGCGCGGGCGGACCGCGCGTCCGGGCGTCAGCCCTCCTGGTGCCCGCCGCGCGACAGGATCTGTTCGCGCACCACGCGTCGCAGCACCTTGCCGATCTGCGACCGCGGGAGCTCCGGCAGGACGACGAGCTCACGTGGGTGCGCGTAGCGTGCGAGATGGTGCTCGCTCCACGCGCGCACCGCGGCGAGCTCGACCTTCGTGGCGCCCTCGGCCAGCACGATCGCCGCGACGACGCGCTCTCCCAGGTCTCCACCGGGGACGCCCACGACCGCGACGTCCTCGATGCCCGGCATGCCACGCAGGTGGTCCTCGACCTGGGACGGGTACACGTTGTACCCGCCGCTGATGATGACCTCCTTGATGCGGTCCACGAGCCGGACGAAGCCGTCCTCCTCGACCACGACGATGTCGCCCGTCCGCAGCCAGGTGCGTCCGTCGAGCTCGACGAGCACGGATGCCGTCTCCTGCGGCCGCTGCCAGTAGCCGTCGAACACCTGGGGGCCGGAGATCCAGAGCTCGCCGCGGTCCCCGCGTGCGACCTCGCGGTCGGGATGCTCGGGATCGCGCACGGTGATGTAGGTCGACGGGAACGGCAGTCCCAGGGTTCCGGGCCGGCGGGCCGACGACATCGGGCTGCCGAGCGCGACGGGCGAGGTCTCGGTGAGGCCGTACCCCTCGACGAGCAGGCCGCGGGTGAGGGTCTCCCAGCTCGCGGCGGTCGTGCTCGGGAGCGCCATCGCTCCCGAGATCGCGTGCGTGACGCTCGACAGGTCGACCCCCTCCCGTGCCGCGCCCTCCGCGAGGCGTTCGAACATCGGCGGGACCCCCGGGACGAACGTCGCCGGGCGCCTGCGCTGCGCGGCGAGGACCGCGGGCACGTCGAACTTCGGGAAGATCACCACGGTGGCGGCGATGAGGACCGCGTAGGTGAGGCAGAGCGTCAGGCCGAAGGCGTGGAAGAACGGCAGGGCTGCGTACACGGTCTCGGTGCCTGAGCCGTGCCCGGTCCACGCGCGCCCCTGCTCGGCGTTCACCGCGAGGTGGCGGTGGCGCAGCACCGCGCCCTTCGGCGTGCCCGTCGTGCCCCCGGTGTACTGCAGCGTCGCGACGTCGTCGGCGGTCGGGCGTGGGTGCTCGGGTGAGAGCGGCCCCGCTCGCCGCACGAGGCGCTCCCAGCGCGGGACGCCGGGGACGGGGCTGCGCAGGGCGTCACGGCTGGCTCGCGCGGAGGCCACCGGCAGGTGGAGTGCCGCGCGCTTGACGGCGGGGAGGTCGGCCGCGATGTCCACGGCCACGACGTGGCGCAGCGCCGTGTCCTCGCGCACCTCGAGCACACGGGCCACGGCCTTCTGCCAGACCAGGGCGACGACGGCGCCGCTGTCGGCCAGCTGGTGGCGCAGCTCGGGCGCGCTGTACGTGGGGTTGTGCTCGACGACGACGGCGCCGAGGCGGAGCACGGCGTAGAAGGCGACCACGTGCGTCGTGCAGTTCGGTAGCACGAGTGCGACGCGGTCGCCGCGCCGGACGCCGAGCCGCCGCAACGCCTCGGCGGCGTGCGCGACCTTGCGCGCCAGGTCCGCGTAGGTCGTGACGGCCCCCAGGAAGTCGGTCGCGACGCGCGCGGGGTGCGCCGCGGCGGCGTCCTCGAGCGCCTGCGTCACGGGGGCCGTCGGTGCGGGCACGTCGTGCGGTACACCGGGGGCGTACGAGGAGAGCCATGGTCGTTCCACGCCTCCAGCGTAGGTTACGCGCGCGTAGGTTACGACCGCGTAGGTCCCGTGACCGGAGGAAATCGCTGGCCGTCCGCGGGGCGTCGGAGCACAGTGTGGCCGGGCGCGGACGCAGCCCCCGGACCGGGACGGCGCCGCGACAGGAGGAGGTGCACGATGACGGACCGACGCGAGGGCGGGGCCGACGAGGACGCCAAGCGAAAGTTCCGTGAGGCGCTCGAGCGCAAGCGCGGGCACACCCACCGCACGGAGCAGGCGCCCCCGGGCGCCGGCGGCGTGCAGGGCCCCGAGACGCACGGGGGGCGCCGGACGTTCCGGCGCAAGACCGGCTGAGCGCCGCGGGCCCGGGACGGCAGTCCCGGGCCCGCGGCGCTCAGGAGAGGACGCGCAGGCGGATCGTCTGGTCCATCGTCTCGAGCTCGCGGGTGACCTCCGGCGTCAGCCCCGAGCTGACGTCGGTGACCACGTACCCGTGCTGGCCCCGCGTCGCGAGCAGCTGACCGTCGATGTTGACGCCGTGCTCGGCGAGGGTCCGGTTGATGCCGGCGAGGACGCCGGGGGTGTTGTGGTGCAGGTGCGTGATCCGGTGCGAGCCGGTGCGCGCCTCGAGGGCGAGGTTGGGCAGGTTGACGCTCAGCATCGTGGAGCCGTGCGCGAGGTAGTCGCGCAGCTTGTTCGAGACGAACTGGCCGATGGCCTGCTGGGCCTCGAGGGTCGAACCCCCCACGTGGGGTGTCAGGATGACGTTGGGCAGGCCGCGCAGCTCGGACTCGAACGCGTCGCCGCGGCGCTTGGGCTCCTCCGGGAACACGTCGACCGCGGCGCCGGCGATGTGGCCGGAGAGGATCGCCTCGCGCAGCGCCGTGTAGTCGACGACGAAGCCCCGGGACAGGTTGAGGAAGATCGAGCGCGGCTTCATCCTCGCGAGCTGGGCGGCCCCGAAGAGTCCCGCGTTGCCCGAGCGTCCGTCGACGTGCAGGGTCACGGTGTCGGCCACCTCGAGGAGCTCGTCGAGCGAACCCATCCGGCGCGCGTTGCCGAGCGCGAGCTTCTCCTGGGTGTCGTAGAAGACGACGGACATGCCGAGGTTCTCGGCGAGCACCGAGAGCTGCGTGCCGATGTTGCCGTAGCCGACGATGCCGAGCGTGCGTCCCCTGACCTCGTGGGCTCCTTCGGCGGTCTTGTCCCAGACGCCCTGGTGCAGCGCCCGGTCGCGCTCGGTGAGTCGGCGCGCGAGCGCGATGATCTCGGCCAGCGCGAGCTCGACGACCGAGCGGGTGTTCGAGAAGGGCGCGTTGAAGGCCACCACGCCGTGCTCGGCCGCGGCTGCGAGGTCGATCTGGTTCGTGCCGATGCAGTACGCACCGACGGCCTGCAGGCCCGGCGCGGACGCCAGGACCCGCTGCGTCACCTGGGTCTTCGATCGGATGCCGAGGAGGTGGACGCCGTCGAGCGCCGCGATGAGCTCGTCCTCGTCGAGGGCGCCCGAGCGGGTGACGACCTCGATCCCGTCCTGCTCGAGGACGGCGGTCGCGAGCGGGTGGAGGTTCTCCAGCAGCAGGGCTCTCAGCACGCGCCTATCGTGGCCCTCGTCGGCGGCCCGGCCAAAACGCGCCCGACAGGCGGGACGTCGCACGGCTCGGGCACACTTGTCTCGTGAGCCGTCACGACCGACGTGAGCTCCGACGCCGTCGTCGTGAGCTCGCCCAGCTCGACCGGGCCGCGCGCGGGCGCCGTCGGTCGCGGCCGCTGCTCGTCCTGACGGTCCTCGGTGTCCTCGTCGCGGGTGTCGCGCTGAGCCCCTGGGGTGAGCTCGACCGTCTGCGTGACCTCCTCGGCACGAGGGCGTACGTCGAGATCGACGGACGCGCCGTCGCGGTGCCACGTCCGGCGGCCGCGGAGGGCCGGATGCTGCCGGTCGTACCCGTCACGAGCTCGGGCGCGCACGAGTTCCTGCACACGACCGACGACGGGCTCCCGGTCGGCTACGACCCGTGCCGGCCGGTCAGGTACGTCGTCCGCCCCGACGGCGCCCCGCCGGAGGGGGACCGGCTGCTCGCCGACGCCCTCGCCGTGGTGTCCGCCGCCACGGGGCTCGCGTTCGAGCACGTCGGGACGACCGACGAGGAACCCGTGAAGGACCGTGACCTCATCCAGCCCGGTCGCTACGGGGACGGCTGGGTGCCGGTGCTCGTGGCGTGGTCGGACGAGGACGAGCTCCCCGAGCTCGCCGGCCAGGTGGCCGGCGTGGGCGGGTCCGCCGCGGTCCCGGGCTCCGACGGCCGGGGCAGGTGGCTCGCGGCCGGGCGCCTCGTCCTCGACGCCCCCGACCTCGTGGCCCTCCTCGAGCGCCCCGACGGCGAGGCCCAGGCGCGCGCCGTCGTCGTGCACGAGCTCGGCCACGTGCTCGGCCTCGACCACGTCGACGACACGGCCGAGCTGATGCACCCCCAGACCTCGGCGCGGGCCGAGCTGGGTCCGGGTGACCGGCAGGGCCTCGCTCTCCTCGGGGCGGTCGCGTGCGAGTGAGGTGACCGCTGTGGGCCCGCCGCGCGGGCTCAGTGCTGGACGAGCCCCTCGGGCGGCTCGGCGGACGTGACCACGTGGAGCGTCTGCGTGGGACGTGTCATCGCGACGTACAGGTCACCCGCGCTCTCGCCGCCCACCTCGTGCGGCTCGACGAGCACGACGACGTCGTACTCGAGCCCCTTGCTCTCGTGCGGCGTGAGCACCACGACCCGGGCGTCGGGCGTCGACGGCGCGCTCCCGTCGACGTACGCGGCCGACGCGCCGGTGGCCAGGACGGCCCGCAGGTCCTCGACGCGGGACGCCGGGGCCAGCACCGCGACCCGCCCGGCGAGCTCGGTCTCGCCGGCGGCGGTCGCCGCGAGGTCCTGCGCGGCCCAGCCCCGCACCGCGTCCGCGACGACCGCGTCGGCGGTCGTCGTCACGTCGTCGGCCGGGACCCGGTGGAGTACCAGTGCGTCGGGCACCTCGCGGGCCGAGGTCAGGGCGCTCACGGGCAGCCCCGCCACGCGCGCGACGCGTCCGGCCGCGTCCGCGACCTGCGCCGGCGTGCGGTAGTTGACGGTGAGCTCGGCGAGCCGCCACGAGTCGCCGAGCACGGGGTCGAGCGCCTGCGCCCAGTCGCGGGTCCCGGCCGCCGACGACGTCTGCGCGACGTCGCCGACGATCGTCAGCGACCGCGTCGGGCAGCGTCGCAGCACCATGCGCCACGCCATGGGCGAGAGCTCCTGCGCCTCGTCGACCACCACGTGGCCGTAGGTCCAGCTCCGGTCGGCAGCGGCGCGCTCGGCGGTCGTGAGCGCCGGACCGGTGTGGGCGAACCGCTCGGCCAGCACCTCCGCGCTGACCAGCCCGCGCCCGGCGCCCGAGGACTGCAGCACCTGGCGCGCGTAGTCGAGCTCCTCCTGACGTCGTCGGGCGTCGGCGGCGGCCTGGGCACGCGCGGCCTGGTCGTCCTCGCCCAGCAGCTCGGCGGCCTCGTCGAGCAGCGGGACGTCGCTGTCCGTCCAGGGCGCGTCGGCCTCGCGCAGCAGCGCGTGACGTTCGGCCGGGCTCAACCAGGGAGCCGCCTCCTCGAGCCGTGCCGGCCGGCTGAGCAGGTCGCCCACGAGCTTCTGCGGGGTGAGGGGCATCCACGCGAGGTTGAGTGCGATGCGCACCTCACGCGTCGTGCGCAGCTCCTCGACGATCTCGGCGCGGTCCTCCGGCGGCACCGTGTAGCCCAGCTGCTCGACGTACTGCGACGCGAGCCGGGTGAGCATGTCCCGGACGAACGTGACGCGCGCCTGGTTGTGGGGCTTGCCGGTACGGCGCGCGCGCTGGACGGCCTCGGCGACGTCCCTCGGGCGCACGACGACGCGGCGACCGTCGACCGAGACCTCGACCGGTGCCTGCGGGACCCGCTGACGCGCCCGCACGGCCCGGGCGATCACCTGCGCCAGCACGGGACGTCCCTTGATCTCCGCGACGTGCGGGGCGTCCTGGCCCTCGACGACCAGGCCCGGCACCAGGTCGGCGACGGTCGCGGTCACGACGCCGGTCTCGCCGAGCGAGGGCAGTACCTGGTCGATGTAGCGCAGGAACACCCTGCTCGGGCCGAGCAGCAGCACCCCCGAGCGTTCGAGCACGCGCCGGTGCGCGTAGAGCAGGTACGCCGCCCGGTGCAGGGCGACCGCCGTCTTGCCCGTCCCGGGGCCGCCCTGGACGACGAGCGCGCCGGCGAGGTCCGACCGGATGATCGCGTCCTGCTCGGCCTGGATCGTGGCGACGATGTCGCCCATCCGGCCCGTGCGTCCGGCGGCGAGAGCCGCGAGGAGCGCGCCCTCCCCCGAGAGGCCGGCGAGGGTCGCCTCGGCCTCGGGGCCGTCGAGCGCGTCGAGGTCGAGCACCTCGTCCTCGAGGGCCGTCACCGTACGGCCACGTGTCACGAGGTGCCGTCGTCGGACGACGTCGTCAGGGCGAGCCGCGGTCGCGCGGTAGAAGGCCTGGGCGGCGGGTGCGCGCCAGTCCGTCAGCAGGGAGGTGTGCTCGGCGTCCGTGAGCCCGATGCGGCCCACGTAGCGGACGGCGCCGTCGGTCAGGTCCAGCCGGCCGAACACGAGCCGCTGCTCGACCGCGTCGAGCTGGGCGAGCCGGTCCTCGTAGAGCGTCGCGAAGGCGTCACGCTCGGAGCGGTTCTGGGGCGAGCCCGAGGGCCCGACCCGACGCACCTCGGCGAGGCGGGCGGCCGACTGGGCGCGCAGCTCGTCGAGCCGCGCGTAGCGCAGGTCGACAGCGCCCTGCTCCTCGCGCAGCTGGTCCTGCCTGCCTGTCACACGGCCCCCCAGGGTCCCTCGCGCACCCGTGAGGGGTGGCGTCGGTTCGGATCGGCCGTCCATTATCCGCGCTCGCGGACGCGCGACGTGCCGTGGTCCACGCGCCGGGCGGCACGCCGTCCGGGTGACCGAGGGGCGACACGTCGCCGCGCCCCCGTAGGATCGGGCCCGCCGGACCCCCAGAAAGGTCGACCGTGCCCTACACCGAGCTCACCTCGCGCCCCTTGAGGGTGCTCCTCGTCGAGGACGACGACGGTGACGCGCTGCTCGTCTCCGAGCTCTTCGCGGACTCGGGCGTCACCGTCGAGCTGCGCCGGGCCCGGACGCTCGAGGAGGCGTCGACCCAGCTCGACGTCGAGTGCGTGCTGCTCGACCTCGGGCTGCCCGACGCCGACGGGATGTCCGCCCTCGAGAAGGTGCTGCGCTCGGCCCGGAACCCGGCCGTCGTGGTGCTCACCGGTCTCACCGGCTCGGGCGCCGGCCTCAAGGCCGTCGCGGCAGGCGCGCAGGACTACCTCGTCAAGGGTGAGGTCACGCCGGCCCTCCTCGCGCGCTCGGTCCGGTACGCCATCCAGCGGCGTCACGCCGAGGTCCAGGAGCGAGACCTCTACCGCGCGAAGCTGCGGGCGTCCGAGACCAGTCGGCTGGAACGGGCCCTGCTCCCCACGCCGCTCGTGGGTGACGCGGCCGTCGAGGTGCTGGTGGGCTACCGCGCGGGCCGGGACGGCCTGCTCGGCGGCGACTTCTACGACGTCGTCGAGCGTGCCGACGGCTCGATCGCGGCGATCGTCGGGGACGTCGCGGGGCACGGCCCGGACGAGGCCGCCCTCGGCGCGACGCTGCGCACCGCCTGGCGCACGTCGGTGCTCGCCGGGCTGCCGGCCGCCCAGGTCCTCGACGTCGTCGAGCAGATCCTCTCGGCCGAGCGCGGCCGTCCGGAGATCTTCGCGACGATGGTGATGGTCGTGGTCACGCCCGAGCGCGACGCGCTCGACCTCTTCCTGTGCGGTCACCCGACGCCGTTCCTCCTCGGCACGCCGACCCGTTCGCTCCCGAGCGAGCACCGGGGACGGGCTCTGGGCATCCCGGTCCTCGGCGGCTGGACCTCGCAGCGGGTCGAGCTCGGCTCGTCGTGGCGCGTGATCATGTACACCGACGGCGTGCTCGAGAGCACGGTCGACGGCGGCGGCACGCGGCTCGGCGAGGAGGGCCTCCAGCTCGTGATGGAGGAGCAGGTCGCGGCCGAGCGTGCCGACCGCGAGGCAGGCGCCGACGGACCTGCCTCGATCGTCGACCGCATCCTCGAGGCCGTGCGCACCCGGCACGGTGGCGACCTCGTGGACGACACGGCCCTGGTCGTCCTCGGCTGGGACGGCGGCGCCGCATGACGTCCCCGGTCACGGACGGGACCGGGGCACCCGGCGAGGGGCGCGCGCCCGTGTCTCTCCGCCGACGCGTCGATCTCGCCGTCGCGTCGGCCCTCGTGCTCGTCGTGCTCGCGCTCGCCGTCGCTGCGGGGGCCGTCCTGAGCGCGCGTGAGCGCCAGCACGAGGTGCTCACGGTGTACTACGAGGCCATCACGCAGACCGACACGGCGTACGTCCGTCTGCTCGACGCCGAGACCGCGGTGCGGGGGTTCCTGCTCACGGGCGACGAGGTCACGCTCGAACCCCTCGAGCGGATGCTCGACGCACCCGATCCCGGTGTGGACGTCACGACGCTGGTCGAGGACCACTTCGGCCCGGACAGTGCGGAGGTGCGCACGCGTGAGGAGGCGGCCGACGCGGCGCGCGCGTGGCTGCAGGACTGGGCTCAGCCAGCGATCGCCACGGTGCGTGCCGAGGGACCGGAGTCGGTGCCGGCCGCCGAGGTCGAGCGGGGTCGTGCGCTCTTCGACGAGGTGCGACGTCCGGTCGAGGAGCACACCCGGCTGCTCAAGGAGGGGCGGCTCGCAGCGGTCGCGGAGCTGCGCGCGGTGACGAACGTCCTCGTCGCGACCGTCGTCGTGCTGGCGGTCCTCGTGGTGGCGGGTGGCGCCCTGCTCTGGGTGTACCTGCGCCGGTGGATCACCGGCCCGCTCGACTCCCTCGTGGGGGACGTGCGCGTCGTGGCCGACGGCGATCTCGCCCACCCGGTCCGCGAGGTCGGGGCGGGGGAGGTGCACGAGGTGAGCGGTGTCGTCGAGGACATGCGCCGTGCGCTGGTGCGGACGATCGACGACGCCCACCGCGCGCGGGTAGCGCTCGAGGAGTCCGAGGCGCAGCTGCGCACGCAGGCCGACGACCTCGCGCGCTCCAACCGCGACCTCGAGCAGTTCGCCTACGTGGCGTCCCACGACCTGCAGGAGCCGTTGCGGAAGGTCGCGAGCTTCACCCAGCTGCTCGCCAAGCGCTACGAGGGTCAGCTCGACGAGCGAGCGGACCAGTACATCGGCTTCGCGGTCGACGGCGCCAAGCGCATGCAGCGGCTGATCAACGACCTGCTCGGGTTCTCGCGCGTCGGGCGGATCGGCGGCGAGGTCACGGACGTCGACATGTCGGCGGCGCTCGCGAGTGCGACCAGTGACCTCGAACGACGCATCGAGGAGACCGGTGCGACCGTGACGGCCGGTGAGCTCCCGGTGGTTCCCGCCGAGGAGCCCCTCGTGGTGCAGCTGCTCGCGAACCTGATCAGCAACGCGCTCAAGTTCCGGCATCCGGACCGGCCCCCGCACGTGCGGCTCGAGGCGCACCGCTCGGGTGAGGTCTGGGAGTTCGCCCTGAGCGACAACGGCATCGGCATCGATCCCCAGTACGCCGAGCGGGTCTTCGTGATCTTCCAGCGACTGCACGCCAAGGAGGTCTACGAGGGCACGGGCATCGGCCTCGCGCTGTGCAAGAAGATCGTGGAGTACCACGGCGGGGACATCTGGATCGACGAGGCCGCCGTCGAGGGCACGACGGTGCGGTGGACCCTGCCGGTGGCCGGCCCGGGCGGTAGCACGCCGCCTGCGGGTGAGGCGGCCCCGGGTCCGGACGCCGACGCCGAGGAGGCAGGGGAGCCTGAGGCGGTCGCCCTGACCTGGCGCGACACGCTCTCGGTCGAGCAGGACGACGGGCCCTCGAGGCCCCAGGATGTGTGACGGGTGCCGTCCGGCCCCGCGAGACGGGTCGCTGGTCGGCCGGGAGGTCTGAGGACATGAACGAGCAGAAGCAGATCGACGTCCTGCTGGTCGAGGACGACCCGGGCGACGTCCTCATGACGCGCGAGGCGTTCGAGGAGAACAAGGTGGCCAACCGTCTCGCGGTGGTCAACGACGGCGCGAGCGCGATGCAGTACCTGCGCAAGGAGGGGCCCTACGCCGACGCGCCGACCCCTGACATGGTGCTCCTCGACCTCAACCTGCCGCGCATGGACGGCCGCGAGGTGCTGGCTGCCATGAAGTCCGACGAGGCACTGGGGCGGATCCCGGTGGTCGTGCTCACCACGTCGGAAGCCGAGGAGGACGTGCTGCGCAGCTACGCGCTGCACGCGAACGCCTACGTCACCAAGCCGGTCGACTTCCAACGGTTCATCGACGTGGTGCGGCAGATCGACGACTTCTTCGTCTCGGTCGTGCGCCTGCCCGGTCGCTGAGACGCGGGAATCGGCCCAGCCCGTCCGGCGTTGTCGCCTGAGTCCGCGGCGCGCCCGGCGCGCGGTGCGAGGAAGGTGAAGATGCAGGATCCACGTGAGATCTACACGGTCGACGAGAGCATCGCCGCCGAGGTCGCCCTGGGGGCGGAGCGGGCAGGGCTCGGCCCGACGATGCTGCACATGGTGCGCGGGTTCGTCGACGCCGGGAGCGCGGGCCAGGTCGGCGCGGAGCACCTGCTCGAGCGGTTCACCCCCCGGCGCCTGGTGACCTTCGACGTGGACGCCCTGCTCGACTACCGGGCGCGACGCCCCGCGATGACGTTCGACGCGACGGCGTGGGTCGACTACGCCGAGCCGGAGCTCGCCATCGACGTGCTCACCGACGGCGAGGGGGTCGACCTCCTCCTGCTCCACGGGACCGAGCCCGACGTCCAGTGGGAACGCTGGGTGGCTGCGGTGCGGCAGGTCGTCGAGCGCTTCGACGTCCCGTTGCTCGTCGGCGTGCACGGCATCCCGATGGGCGTCCCCCACACCCGTCCGCTCGGCGTGACCGCGCACGGGACCCGCCCCGAGCTCGTGGCCGACCATCGCTCGTGGTTCGGCACCGTCCAGGTTCCCGCGAGCGTCGGAGCGCTGCTCGAGTACCGGCTCGGACGCTGGGGGCACGACGCCCTCGGCTTCGCGGTGCACGTGCCGCACTACCTCGCGCAGTCGCCGTACCCCCAGGCCGCGCGGACCGCGCTCGAGCACGTCGAGCGCGTCACCGGTCTCGTGCTCTCCCCGGACGCGCTCGCGGACGCCGCGCAGGAGGCTCTCGAGGAGGTCACCCGCCAGGTCTCGGAGTCGGAGGAGGTGGCCGCCGTCGTGCGCGCCCTCGAGGAGCAGTACGACGCCTTCGCGCGTGCCGCGGGGCGGTCGAGCCTCCTCGCCGAGCCCGAGGACCTGCCGACGGCGGAGGAGCTCGGGGCCGAGTTCGAGCGGTTCCTCGCGCGCCAGCGGCCAGACGGGTCATGACCCTGGCGTCGGGAGACGGCCGCGTGCCAGACTTGTCCGTGTTGCAGTGAGGTGTTACGCGTGACCCCGGGCGGGGTGCACCACTGCCGGTGCCTCCGCCCTCGTCGTACCTGTGGCACGGACCGCCAGGCTCCACCGCTCAGGACGTGGGACCAGGCATTGCGGCACGAGGACCAGGCAGAGGGCCCGGTCACGACGTCCCCGGTCGGACAGAAGGACAGGAACAGCATGGCGCAGGGATCCGTGAAGTGGTTCAACGCTGAGAAGGGCTACGGCTTCATCGCGCAGGACGGCGGCGGTGCGGACGTGTTCGTGCACTACTCGGCGATCGAGACGCAGGGCTACCGGACGCTCGAGGAGGCCCAGCGGGTCGAGTTCGAGATCACCCAGGGTCCCAAGGGCCCCCAGGCCGAGAACGTCCGTCCGCTCTGAGCCGCTGACGGCTCGTCACGAGGCCGCGCCCCCACGGGGTGCGGCCTCGTCGCCGTCGTGGGGGCGGTGGGCGGCCGGCGGGTCGTGGAGGGGACGCGCGGCCCCGACGAAGGCGTCGAGCTCTGCCCCCGCGCGCAGGTGCACAGGTACGGGCAGCGAGCGGAGCGCGCGCACGAGCGAGGGATCGGCGAACCGTCCCGCCGTCCCGCCGTCGCCGCCGGGACGCACCGCCGCGAGGACGAGGTTGCCGTAGCGGCGTCCCTTGAGCTGGGCCGGTTCGGCGACGAGCGCGACCTCGTCGGCGTGGGTCCGCAGCGCCGCCAGCTCGGCGCGGGCGCGCGTGAGCGGGGGCCGGTCCGCGCAGTTGACCAGGTAGAGGCCGCCGGGTCGCAGGACCCGCATGACCTCGGCGACCGCCTCGACCGTGCAGAGGTGACCGGGCGTCCGGTCACCTGCGAACACGTCGCGGACGACGACGTCGGCGCGCGCGTCGGGAAGCGTCGTGAGGACCTCGCGCGCGTCCCCCGGGCGCAGGCGGAGCAGGGGCGAGCGTGGGAGGTCGAACCACTCGCGCACGCGCGTGAGCAGCGCGGCGTCGAGGTCCACCGCCAGCTGCCGGGACCCCGGACGGCGCGCCTCGAGGGCGCGGGGGAGCGCGCACGCGCCTGCGCCGAGGTGGACGGCATCGAGAGCACCGCGGGTGAGGTGCTCCACCAGCACGGCCATCTGCTGCATGTACTCGAACTCGAGCCACGCGGGGTCGTCGAGGTCGAGGTGCGAGCTCGGCACGCCGTTCACGAGCACGGTCACGGCGCGCGGGGCCGCCCTGTCCACCACCACCTCGGCGGTACCTGTGTCGATCGGCACGGGATCCACGGGGAGCGATGCGACGTCGGGCACGCGTGGACGGCGGCGTGGGCGGCGGTCGGGCACGCGGTCACGCTAACGCGATGTCGGAGGGTCGTGAGACGCTTGCGTCAGGTCGAACAGGTGTTCGATGATAGTGGCGGCTTCTGGTACCGGCGGCCGACGGACGCGAGCAGGGAGGTGAGCCGCGTGAGCACGGGTGTGAGCACGGACGGCAGAAGAGGCGCGGTGCGGCCGTTGCAGGGCGCTGCGCCCCTCCCGCCCCAGGTCGACGAGCTCCTCGCGCGCAGCGACGCCGAGCTCGTCGCGTCCCAGCTGGCCCAGCTCCCGGGCGACCGCTACGTGCACGCCCACCTCGCCGCCCTGCGCGCCGGTGCCGCCCTGCTCGAGGTGACGGGCCGGCCGCGACGTCGGCCGGCCCCGCGTACGGTGTGGGACATGGTCGCCGCCGTGAGTCCGGAGCTGAGCGGCTGGACCGCCTTCTTCGCCTCGGGCGCGTCCCTCCGGGCCGCGGTCGAGGCCGGTCGTGACGAGGTCGTCGACGCGGCGCGTGCGGACCAGGCGGTGGCTGCGGCGGAGGACTTCCAGGATGCCGTGCGGGAGGCGGTCGGGGCGCCGTCGGGCCGCCTCCCGATGGTGGTCCCAGGCGCCGCTCGGGTGGCCTCGTGAGCCGATCTCCTGCGGCCCCGGGGGTGCGCCGCAGCTGGGGCGACGACGACGACGCGACTCCCATCCTCCACGTCGACATGGACGCCTTCTTCGCGTCGGTCGAGCTACGCCGACGTCCTGAGCTGCGGGGGCGGCCGGTGATCGTCGGGGGGAGTGACCGCGCGGTCGTCCTCGCGGCGACCTACGAGGCGCGGGCGTTCGGCGTCCATGCGGCGATGCCGATGGCGCAGGCCCGTCGGCTCTGCCCGCGGGCCGTCGTCGTGCCGCCGGACCAGCACGCCTATCGTGCGGCTTCCGTTCAGGTGATGGCCGTGCTGGGGGAGGTCACCGCCCTCGTCGAGAAGGTGAGCGTGGACGAGGCGTTCCTCGACGTCTCGGGCGCGCGACGCCGGCTGGGCTCGCCGACGCGGATCGCCGAGCACATCCGTGGTCGGGTGCGCGAGGAGCTCGGCCTGCCCTGCTCGGTCGGCGTGGCCGCCACCAAGTTCGTCGCCAAGCTCGCGTCAGGGTTCGCCAAGCCTGACGGCATGCTCCTGGTTCCTCGCGCGAGCACGGTGGAGTTCCTGCACCAGCTTCCCGTCGGTGCCCTCTGGGGGGTCGGGGAGCGGACGCGTGAGTCGCTCGAACGCTGGGGGCTCACCACGGTGTCCGACCTTGCCCACGCCGACGTCCAGACGGTGCAGCGCGCTGTCGGCAAGGTCGCGGGCGCCCACCTGCACGACCTCGCCTGGGGCCGGGACCCGCGACCGGTCACGCCCGTTCGGGCCGAGAAGAGCGTCGGTGCCGAGATGACGTTCGAGCGCGACGTCTCAGAGCTCGACGTCGTGCGGGCGCACCTGCTGGGGCTCGCGGACCGGTGCGCGGGTGAGCTGCGGGCCCGGGGCCTCGAGGCGCGGACGGTCAGTCTCAAGGTGCGCACGGCAGACTTCCGCACGCTCACCCGGGCGCGGACGTTGGGGCTTCCGACGGATGTCGCCCGCGAGCTCCATCTGGCGTCGTGCGAGCTGCTCGCGGGCGTCGAGCTCGAGGGGCAAGCCCTGCGCCTCGTCGGCGTGCGGGCGGAAGGCCTGACCGAGGCGACGCAGCGGCCGCTCACGCTCGACGAGGCGGTCGATGACGCCGCGGCACCGAGACGGCGCGCCGAGCGTGCGATGGACGAGGTCCGCCAGCGTTTCGGCCGGCAGTCGGTGGGCCCCGGAGCCCTCGTCGCGAGGACCACCCGCCCCCCAACTACCGCCACGGGCGACGGGGATCTATCCTGAACGTGTCCCGTCCCACCGGCAGCACGGAGGTAGCGATGCCTCTGTCCGAGTACGAGCAGCGCGTACTTGAGCAGATGGAGCGTCAGCTCTCGTCTGACGACCCCAGGCTGGTGAACACCTTCCAGGGTCGCGGCCGCAGCTCCGTCCGCCGGTGGCTCCTCACCGGGACCGGCGCACTCGTCGGCCTCACCGTCCTTGTCGTCGGGGCGGCGACGAGCCAGCCCGTCGTCGGCGTGCTCGGATTCGTGACCATGTTCGTGTCGGTCGTCCTGGCGTTCTCGCCACCGCGCCGGCAGGGCCCGGTGGGCGTCGTCGGCGGTGACGGTGGTGTGAAGCCGCGTGCTCCCAAGGCGAAGACCGGCGGTGGACTCCTTCGCCGGCTCGAGGAGCGGTGGGACCGCCGTCGCGACGAGCGTCCCTGACGCTTCCCTTTCTCGCGCGTGCACGTGTCCGCACGCGGCGGCACCCGCTGGGGAGGCAGGGCCGATGACCGGTCGTCGCCTCAGGCGTGGACCGGCTGGCGTCCCTGCGCGGCCTCGACGACCTCCTCGACCAGCACGTCGGGGTCGCGCGGGCGCCCGGCCCCCAGCGGCCCGGGCTCGGCCTCCACTGGCCGCGGCGCGTAGCGAGCCTCCTCGAGCGCGCGGACGAGCACCGCGAGCGATCGGCGAGCCCTCTCGACCGTGCCCTCATCGACGCGTCCGGCCGCGAGGAGCTCCGCGTACCGCTGCTCGACCATGAGGGCGGCCTGACGCGGTGTCGTCGCGTCCGACCACCGCACACCCAGGGGTTCGAGGCGCTCCCGCAGCGTCGACCACGCCACCTCCGGGCCGCGCTCGGGGCGCTCGGCACGGCGCCGCCGGCGACGGAGCATGGACCAGACGGTCAGCACGGAGGTCGTCACGAGCAGCGCCGCGACCGCGATGACCAGGCGACGCGGCACGGCGGCACCGCCGATCCCGACCTCGTCACGCCCCTCCGTCAGGCCCTCCTGCGGAGCATCCTGGGGGTCGGTCGTCGGCCTGGCCGTCGCGCTCGGTGTGGCGGACGGCGTCGCCACGGGTGCGTTGCCGAACGGGTCGGCGTACGCGGGCGGCGCACCCGTCTGGACCGCCGGGGTCGGTTCGAAGCGCACCCACCCTGCACCGTCGAAGTAGAGCTCGGGCCACGCATGCGACTGCTGACCCGTCACGACGAACTCTCCCCGGACCGCCGGGTTCGGCCGTCCGGGCAGGAAGCCGACACCCAGGCGGGCGGGGATGCCGAGGCTGCGCGCCATCACCGCCATCGCTGTCGCGAACTGGACGCAGTAGCCGGTGCGGCTCGTCAGGAAGTCATGGACGGCGTCGTCGGTCTCGGCCGCCGGCACCTGCGTGCTGTAGCGGAACGTCGAGGTGTCCCGCAGGTAGGTCTGGAGCGCCAGCGCCTGGTCGTAGGCGCTCTCGGCGTCCGCCGTGACCTCGCGGGCCACCCGGGCGACGTCTGCGACGTGGGTGGTCTCGGGGAGCTCGAGCGTGGGGGCGGTGGGGTCCAGGGACCGCCCCGCGGTGTCCTCGTCGAGGCGTTCGGCAGAGAGGTCGCGCCTGCTCAGCTCGACGTCGTAGGTCAGGCCGCGGGTGCGCACGTCGTCGCCGACCACCTCGTCACGCTGCGGGTCGTAGAGCCAGCGCGGTGACACCTCGACGACGCGCGGGTCCGTGGGCACCGGCAACCGGTCCTGGTCGAGGTCGCCGACCTCGATCGACATCTCGACGGGTGTCGCCTCGTCCCCGGGGAGGGGATCCCCCTCCGGCCAGAGGGGCCCATCAGCGGGGGTGAGGCCGTCGGCGTCCGGCTCGGCGCCGCGCTGCCAGCGTGTGCCGTCGAACTCGCTCAGGGTGTACATGCGCAACGGGCCGACACCCGGGTCGGCGACCGTGTAGCGCAGCAGCGGCCTGTCGCTGCGTGCCGCGAGGCTCGACCGCATGTCCAGGTCCGTCGACAGGCGCAACGGCCCGGTGACGGCCGGCGGTCCCCATCCTCCCGAGCCCCGCACGGAGCCGTAGAAGGGTAGCGACGCGGCTGCAGGCGTGAGTGCGAGGGCCAGGGTCGTGACGAGCGCCGCCGCCCCCAGCGCGGGCAACGCATCCGTGCGACCGGTACGTGCGCCCGCGCGCGAGCTGGGACGCGTGAGTGCCAGGAGCAGCAGGTAGGCGGTCCCCGTGACCAGGAGCGTCAACGTTCCCGGCATGCGGTCGAAGAGTGCGGCCGGGACGAAGAGCGCGAGGACCGGGACGCCCGCGAGCCCTGCGCGGCCGAGCCCGAGGGCCACGAGGTCCACGACCAGGACGGCCACGAGCACCCCGCTGACGACGAGCAGCTCGAGACCGCGCCCCGGAGCGACGGGGACCCGACCGTCGACCACCGCCTGCACGCCGTTCGAGGCGAGGCGGGACAGCCTGTCGAGCGTCTCCACCGTCGGTACCGGCACGCTGAGCGTGGTTCCGCGTCCGCCGTAGAGGGCGAGGAGGGCGACGAGCGTGAGCAGGAGCCCCCACGTGGTCGGCGCGACCCCGGCGCGACCGCGGCTGCGCAGCAGGCCCAGCAGGGCGACCAGCCCGAGGGTCGCGAGGGCCCCGATCGTCAGCCAGGGCCCGTCCTGGAGCAGCGCCCTCAGGCTCACCAACCCGCTCAGGACCAGCAGGCTGACGAGGCCCGCGCCCACCCACGCGCGCGCACCCGAGACGGGAGCCGTGCGGGCTGCCGGGCTCATCGCGGGACCGCCAGCGCGTCGTGGGAGCCGAGCAGCCGCTCCCAGGCGGCGGCCGGGTCCTCACCCACGGTGACGGCGCACGCCGTCCAGCCCGCACGGCGCAGCTGCGCGAGGGTGCGGGCCTCGTCATCGGTCGGGCTCGCACCCGCGCTGCGGACCATCGCCCAGCCGTGACTGGCGTCGCCGACGCGTGCGAGGGCTGTGAGCTCGGCCGGTCCGAGCGCCCCGACCACAGCGAACACGAGCTCGGCCCCGCCTGCCTGCGCGGTGAGCGTGTCGACGGCGGCGAGGAGCCAGGCCGTGCGCTCGGCCTCGGTGCGCGGCAGCGTCAGGTCGACGACCTGTTCGAGCAGCGCCTCGGAGGCCTCGCCGTGGACGTCGGTGCGGTGGTGGTCGGTGCGGCCCGCCGCCGGGGTGCCGTGCGCCTCGCCCCCGAGGAGCCGCACGCCGTGACGAGCCTCGAGCAGCGCCAGCGACACCGACGCGGCCGTCGCGATCGACCACTCGGCAGCGGCGTCCTCGACGGCGACGTCGAGGAGCACGCTCGCGGGTCGTCGTCCGGAACGCTCGTCCTGGCGCACCATCACCGCACCCCGCCGGGCGCTGCTCCGCCAGTGCACGCGTCGCAGGTCGTCGCCCGGCCGGTAGTCGCGCAACGAGGCGTCGTCGGCGGCCGGTGTCCGTGAGCCGAGGGCCGCCCGGTCGACGTCGGTCGACGTCGAGGGGTCGTCCGTGGTGAGGTGCGTCAGGACGGGCCGCACCGCCACGAGCACGGGATCGCCCAACGGTCCGCTCGCGTGCGCCACGCCGAAGAGGTCCCGCCGGCGCACCTCGAGGGGGCCCACCGCCCAGCGGCCGCGTCGTCCGGGTTCGACCGGGTAGACGAGGGTGAGCCGGTCACGTTCGCGCCGGACCCGCGCGCGCAGCGGACGCGGACCCGAGAGCTCGCGGGATGCTCGCTCGGCGACGTCGAGCCGGTCGAGCCGGTGCCCCGTCGTGCTCACCACCTCGACCTCGACTGTCGTGGGCCGTCCCACGGTCGTCGGGTGCGGCGTCACGCGGCGGTTCAGCCGCAGGGCGCCACGGTCCTGCTGACGCAGCTCGAGCCGCAGCAGCACCGCGCTCACGAGGACCGTGAGCACGAGCAGCAGGCCCACCTGGGTGAGGACGCGGGTTCCCCCGAGCACACCCGTCGTCGCCGTCGCGAGCCCCGCTCCCGCCAGCGCGAGGCCGCGTCCGGTGGGGCGGACGCGGTGGCGCAGGTGCATCAGCCCGTGGCGCGACGGTCGGGTGCCGCCGCGCGCCCCGTCACCGGCAGTGCCGTCCGGGCCACGATCGCCCGCAGGCTGTCGGTGACCGTGTGGCCCGCGAGACGTGCGTCGGTGCTCGCGAGCAACCGGTGGGCGAGAACGGGCTCGGCGAGCTCCTGGACGTCGTCGGGCAGCACGTGGTTGCGTCCTGCCATCGCGGCGAGCGCCTTGGCGCCGCGCAGGAGCTGGATGCCTGCCCGCGGCGACGCGCCGAGCCTGAGCATCGGATCGGCGCGGGTCGCCTCGGCGAGGTCGACCACGTACTGCTTGATCCCGGGGGCGGCGTAGAGCCGACGCGTCACGTCGATCATCCGGCGCACGTGCTCGACGTCGGTCACGGGTGAGATGGCGGCGAGCGGGTCAGCCGTCTCCTGCCGGTCGAGCATCTCGACCTCGGCGTCGCGTGCCGGGTAGCCGACGCTCAACCGCGCCATGAAGCGGTCGCGCTGGGCCTCGGGCAGCGCGTAGGTGCCCTCCATCTCGATCGGGTTCTGCGTCGCCACCACGAGGAAGGGGTCGGGCAGGGCGTACGTCGTCCCGTCGATGGTCGTCTGTGCCTCCTGCATGCACTCGAGCAGCGCCGACTGCGTCTTGGGGGAGGCGCGGTTGATCTCGTCACCGATGACGATGTTCGCGAACACCGGCCCGGGACGGAACTCGAACTCGTGCTGCTGGGCGCGGTAGATCGTCACGCCCGTCAGGTCGCTCGGCAGGAGGTCGGGTGTGAACTGGATGCGCCCCACGGTGCAGTCGACCGTCCGGGCGAGGCTCTTGGCGAGCGTCGTCTTGCCCACCCCGGGGACATCCTCGAGCAGCAGGTGCCCCTCCGCGAGCAGCACGGCGACGGTCAGCCGCACCAGGTCGGGGCGTCCCGAGATCACCGACTCCATCGACGCTCGGATGCGCGCCGACGCCTCGGCGAGCTCGTCGACCTCGTCAGAGGTGGGCAGTGCGTGGACCATCTCGACCCCTTCGTCCGGTGCCCCGAGCGTAGGCGACGGCGACCCGCGCGTGCGACGACCGTTCGGGCCGCGACGCAGCCCCCCCACTTCCCTCCCCACCCCGCCCCGGTGAGCCCGCCGATCGCCGACTCGGCAAGCCACCCGGCCGCCGTCACCCGGCTGACCAGCGGCGATGCCCGAGCGCCCGAGCACACCGCCGTCCACGGTTCGCACGACACGCAGACGCGCGGGGTGTGGTCCGAACTTCCCCTCCACATCGCTCCACCGGCCGTGACCTGGGCAAACGGGTGAAGTTTGCGGGCAGATGCAGCCAGGTCTAGTGGCTGGTGGAGGGAAGTGGAGTACCGTGGAGGCCTGAGGGGAGGCGTGGGGTCGTCCCCGGGGTGTCGAAGGGGGAGGGGAGTGGTCGGCGACAGCGGTTACGTCTCGTACAGCCCCTTCCTGGGCACCTACACCCCGCGCCTCGACGACAAGGGGCGGCTGATCCTCCCGGCGAAGTTCCGCTCCCAGCTCGCGTCCGGCCTCGTGGTCACGCGCGGGCAGGAGAGGTGCCTCTTCGTCTTCCCGATGGACGAGTTCCGGCGGATGCACGACCAGATCCGACAGGCACCCGTGACGAGCAAGCAGGCGCGTGACTACCTGCGCGTGTTCCTCTCCGGTGCGCATGACGAGGTGCCCGACAAGCAGGGCCGCCTCTCGATCCCGTCCGCGCTGCGCTCCTACGCCGGGCTGGACCGTGACGTCGCCGTCATCGGCGCGGGCAGCCGCGTCGAGATCTGGGACGCGAACGCCTGGGAGACGTACCTGGCCGAGCAGGTCACGCACTACTCGGAGACCGCCGAGGAGGTGTTCCCCGGAGCCTTCTAGACGAGCGGTCGGTGCACAGCACCGCACGGTGAGGTCTCCTCCCGCACTCTGACGCACTTCCCCGGCGTCAGAGGGCAGCGGAGGGGGACCTGGTCGGGTGGTGGAGGGCCCCCGACCGACCCTGTGTCCGGTCCCTCCGGACGACCACGCAGCACGCGGTACCCCAGGACCACGCACGAGGAAGGAGAGGTGAGTGATGTCGGACGCACGGCCCACGCACGAGCGGCACGTCCCGGTGCTGCTCGGACGCTGCCTCGACCTCCTCGCGCCCGCGCTCACGGGCCCGGACGCCGTCGTCGTCGACGCGACGCTCGGCATGGGCGGGCACAGCGAGGCGCTCCTGCAGCGGTTCGCGACCCTGCGTGTCGTGGGCCTGGACCGCGATCCCGAGGCGATCGCCCTCGCCTCGCGGCGGCTCGCCGACTTCGGCGAGCGGTTCATGGCGGTCCACGCGGTGTACGACCAGATCCACGACGTCGTGAACCGCGTGGTCGGCCGTCCCGTCGAGGGCGTGCTCATGGACCTCGGCGTCTCCTCGCTCCAGCTCGACGAGCCCGAGCGCGGGTTCTCCTACGCGCAGGACGCGCCGCTGGACATGCGCATGGACCCCACCACGGGCCCCACGGCCGCCGAGGTGCTCAACTCCTACCCGGAGGACCGTCTCGTGCGCGTGCTGCGCCAGTTCGGCGAGGAACGGTTCGCACCGCGCATCGCGCGCTCGGTGGTCGCGGCGCGCGCGCGGGCGCCCCTCGCGCGCACGGGCGAGCTGGTGGAGATCGTGCGCGCGGCGATCCCTGCGGCAGCTCGTGCGACCGGCGGCAACCCCGCCAAGAGGACCTTCCAGGCCCTGCGCATCGAGGTCAACGGCGAGCTCGCCGCCCTCGAGGCGGCACTCCCCGCTGCCCTCGAGTCCATCGCCGTGGGTGGCCGGATCGTCGTCATGGCCTACCAGTCGCTCGAGGACCGGATGGTCAAGCGCGCCCTCGCGCGGGGCGCGACGTCGAGCGCGCCTCCGGACATGCCGGTCGAGCCCGCGTCGCACCGTCCGTACCTGGCGCTCCTCACACGCGGGGCCGAGCGCGCCGCGGCCGACGAGCAGGCGCTCAACCCGCGCTCGGCCTCGGTGCGCCTGCGGGCGGCCGAGCGCCTGCGGCCCACCCCGGAGCACCTGCGCTGGACGGGGGCGGCATGAGCGCGCTCCACGCCGCGCCGGT
>NZ_JAACYI010000021.1 GCF_009996735.1 Cellulomonas sp. APG4
GGAGCCCGCAGCGGTGCAGGTCGCGGCGGTGCAGGTCGCGGCGGTGCCGGCGGCGGAGGGGGCCGCAGCGGTGGCGGCCGGGCCGGCGACGGCCGACGCCGGCTCATCGACTACCCGCGCCAGGGCAAGACGGGGGTGCGACGCTGGTTGCCCTCCTGGAAGCTGGTCTCGGGGACGTTCCTCTTCTTCGTCCTCCTGGGCGTCGGCGCCGTCGCCTACGCCTACGCCTCGACCGAGATCCCGAACCCGAGCGACTTCGCGCGGGCCCAGACCTCGACCGTCTACTTCTCGGACGGCACCACCGAGATCGGCTCGTTCAGCGAGCAGGACAGGGTGCTCGTCGAGAGCGAGGCGATCCCCGACCACGTCAAGAACGCCGTCGTCGCGGCAGAGGACCGGTCCTTCTACGACAACCCCGGGATCAACCCCGCCGGCATCGTCCGGGCGCTGTGGAACAACGTGCGCGGCGGCGACCAGCAGGGTGGCTCGTCGATCACCCAGCAGTACGCCGAGCGCTACTACTTCGGCGAGACGGTGAGCTCGTACACCGGCAAGATCCGCGAGGCCTTCCTCGCGGTCAAGCTGGATCGCGCGCAGGACAAGGACGAGATCCTCGTCAACTACCTCAACACCATCTACTTCGGCCGCGACGCCTACGGCATCGAGGTCGCGGCGCAGTCGTACTTCGGCGTCCCCGTCGGTGAGCTGACCGTGTCGCAGGCCGCTCTCATCGCGGGCATCATCCCGTCGCCGAACAACTGGGACCCCGCGGTCGCGCCCGAGAAGGCCGAGCAGCGGTGGAACTACGTGCTCGACGGGATGGTCGCGACCGGCACCCTGACGCAGGCCGAGCGCGACGCGCAGGTCTTCCCCGAGGCGATCGAGCGCGTCGCGACCGACACCTACGCCGGCCCCAACGGCTACCTCCTGCGCGAGGTCAGGGACGAGATCGTCGAGCGCACCGACGTCACCGAGGAGGACCTCGACCGTCGCGGGTACACGATCGTGACGACGATCGACCCCGCGTGGCAGCAGGCCGCGGTGGCCGCCGTCGCCGAGCTGCCCGAGGACGCCCCCGAGAACCTCCGCACGGGACTCGTGTCGATCGACCCGGCGACGGGTGCGATCAGGGCTTTGTACGGCGGGCCCGACTACCTCACGGTGTCGCGCAACGCCGTGACCCAGGACACCGCGCAGGCGGGCTCGACCTTCAAGCCGTTCACGCTCGTCGCCCACCTCGAGTCGGGGAACTCGCTGCGCACCACGTACAACGGCAACAACGACCCGGGCGACATCGAGGGCTGGGACGAGCCGCCCGGCAACTTCGGGGGTCAGAGCTTCGGGCGGATCGACGTCGCGCGTGCCACCGCGAACTCGGTCAACACGGTCTACGCCCAGATGAACGCCGAGGTCGGACCGGAGGCCACGGTGGACGTGGCCGTGCGGGCGGGCGTCCCGGAGGACACGACGGGCCTCGAGGCCGTGCCGTCCAACGTCCTCGGCTCGGCGTCGCCGCACCCCATCGACATGGCGCGCGCCTACTCGACCTTCGCCGCGCAGGGCGTGCGGACCACCCCGCACATCGTGCAGTCGGTCTCCTATCTCGACGGCGACCTCGTCTACGAGGCGGACACGCGCGGCGAGCGCGTGTTCGAGGAGGACGTCATGGCGGACACGACGTACGCCCTGACGCGAGTCGTGCAGGAGGGCTCGGGCGAGAAGGCCCAGGCCCTCGGTCGGCCCGTCGCGGGCAAGACGGGCACCTCGAGCGACAACAAGTCCGCGTGGTTCGTGGGGTACACCCCTCAGGTCGTCACGGCCGTCGCCCTCTACCAGGTGGGGGAGGGCACGGAGGAGGAGATCACGCCGTTCGGCGGGTACCGCCAGATCACCGGCTCGAGCGTCCCGCTCGACGTGTGGGTCGACTTCATGGAGCCCGTGACCGAGGGCATGGAGGTCGTCGAGTTCCCGGCGCGCGCGGACGTCGGCAAGCCGCCGCTCGTCGCGGTTCCGGACGTCGTCGGTCTCGGCCGGGACGAGGCGACCTCGCGGCTCGAGCGCGCGGGCTTCGACGTCGCGGTGAGCGAGGAGGCCGACGACGACGCCCCCGAGGGCCAGGTCGTGGGCCAGAACCCCACGGGCGAGGCGCGTCAGGGGGCGACCGTCACGATCGTCGTCTCCACGGGTCCGGCACCGGTCCAGATCCCCGACGTGGTCGGGCTGACCGAGGCCCAGGCGACCGAGCGGCTCCAGGGCGCCGGGTTCACCGTCGACGTGCGCCGCGAGGAGAACGAGGCCGAGGAAGGTCGCGTCGTCTCGCAGAACCCCACGGGAGAGGCCGAGGAGGGCACGACGGTCACGATCGTCGTCTCGACCGGCCCGCCCGAGGAGGAGGAGCCCCCGCCGCCGGGTGACGGTGAGGACGAGGAACCCGGTCCGCCCGACAACCCCGGTCCTCCCGATGACGAGAATCCGCCTCCGAACCAGGACGGCCTGACCCTTCCCTGACAGCGTGCGGCCGGGCGGCCACCAGCGTGGTCGCCCGGTCCCCGGCCAGCCGGTAGCATGACCCGTTGCTGCCTGCCGCCCTGCGGTGCCGATCACCGCGTCGGGGCACGGGCAGCCGACGCACAACCCTCCTGTCACGGAGAGACCGTGACCGCTGAGTCCACAGGAGGTGGGTACTCGCATGCGTCATTACGAGCTGATGGTCATCCTCGACCCCGAGATCGAGGAGCGCACCGTCGCCCCGTCCCTCGACAAGTACCTCTCGGTGGTGACCACCTCGGGTGGCACCGTCGACAAGGTCGACATCTGGGGCCGCCGTCGTCTGGCCTACGAGATCGACAAGAAGAGCGAGGGCATCTACGCCGTCGTCGACTTCACCGCGACTCCCGACACCGCCAAGGAGCTCGACCGCCAGCTGGGCCTCAACGAGGCCGTGCTGCGCACGAAGGTCATGCGCCCGGACGCGCACTGAGCCTCCGACCGACCGGACCGACCGAGAACGAGGAGCAGGCATGGCTGGTGACACCGTCATCACGGTGATCGGGAACCTCACGGGGGACCCCGAGCTCCGCTTCACCCCGTCGGGTGCGGCCGTCGCGAACTTCACCATCGCGTCCACGCCCCGCCAGTTCGACCGCCAGAGCAACGAGTGGAAGGACGGCGACACGCTGTTCATGCGCTGCTCGATCTGGCGCGAGGCCGCGGAGAACGTGGCCGAGTCGCTCACCAAGGGCACGCGCGTGATCGCGCAGGGCCGTCTGGTGCAGCGCTCGTACGAGACCCGCGAGGGTGAGAAGCGCACGGTCGTCGAGCTCCAGGTCGACGAGGTCGGCCCCTCGCTCCGCTACGCCTCGGCCAAGGTCACCCGCGCCCAGCGCTCGGGTGGCGGCGGCGGTGGCTTCGGCGGTGGCGGCGGTGGCGGCCAGCAGTCCGGCGGCATGGACAACGACCCGTGGGCCACGCCCGCGCCGAACCAGGGTGGGTCGTCGTTCAGCGACGAGCCCCCCTTCTGATCCACACCCATCCCGGGCACCGCGCGCCTGCCGGCGCGTGACCCCGGGCTCCAGAACGAAGGAGCACCACGATGGCCAAGCCCGTCGTCCGCAAGCCCAAGAAGAAGCAGAACCCGCTCAAGGCCGCCAAGATCGAGTCGGTCGACTACAAGGACACCGCCCTGCTGCGGAAGTTCATCTCCGACCGCGGGAAGATCCGCGCGCGCCGGGTCACCGGTGTGTCCGTCCAGGAGCAGCGCCAGATCGCGCGGGCCGTCAAGAACGCCCGCGAGATGGCCCTGCTGCCGTACTCGAGCTCGGCTCGCTGAGAGAGGTCGCACCGATGGCAAAGCTCATCCTGACGCACGAGGTGACCGGTCTGGGCGCCCCGGGTGACGTGGTCGAGGTGAAGGACGGGTACGCCCGCAACTTCCTCGTCCCGCGTGGCCTGGCCACCGCCTGGTCCAAGGGCGCCGAGAAGCAGATCGCGGGGATCCGCAAGGCCCGCAAGGCGCGCGAGATCGCGACGCTCGACGAGGCGAAGGTCGTGCGCGACCAGCTCCAGGCCAAGCCGTTCACCGTCAAGGTGCGCGCGGGTGCCGCGGGCCGCCTGTTCGGCGCCGTGACCACGACCGAGATCGCCGAGGCCGTCGCGGCCCAGGGCGGCCCCTCGATCGACAAGCGCAAGGTCGAGGTCGGTCAGCCGATCAAGTCGCTCGGCGAGCACCAGGTGCAGATCCGTCTGCACGAGGACGTCTCGGCCACGATCGACGTGCACGTGGTGCCCGAGGCCTGAGCCTCACCCACCCGTGCCGGAGCCCGGTCCCCTCGGGGGCCGGGCTTCGTCGTCCCCGGCCGCCGGCCGTCCCGGCGCGTCGTCGTCCGGCGCCTGCTCCGTGGGGTGCCGTGCGCCGTCGTCCTGCGTGTCGGCCGGGTGGACGAGGATCCGCGACTCGGGCGCGTCGCTGAGCTCGTCCTCCGCGGTGACCGCCGCGACGCAGCGGCGCAGCGCCGTGACGACCGTGCCCGCCACGAGGGCCTCGGCGTCCTCGCCCCCCGCGGCCTGGTGCTCGCGCAGGGTCTCGGCGAGGTCGACCACCGCCGCGTCGGCGCCCGCGTTGCGCCCCGGGACCGCGTCCTCGGTGCCCACCACGAGCACGACGTCGGCGAGCTCCTTCAGCGCCCGGGCCATGGGTGCCCGCAGCTCCGCGGACGTCGTGCGCAGGTCCGTGCCCCAGGGCTGCTCCTGGACGAGGTCGTACAGGTCGTCGACCATCAGGACGACGCGCTCGAGTGCCCGGAACGCCTCGTACCGCGAGTCCACGGCGTCGGGTGAGCGACGCGCGCGCAGGTTGGCGCGCCGCGACTCGCGAGCCTCGAAGGCCGCCGCACGCGCGCGCGAGGTGAGCGCCGTGAGGCCCGAGCGGCCCGGTGCGCCGTCGTGGTCGAGACCGTGCTCGCCCGCCACCACGCACGACAGGTGCTCGAGGTGGGCGTGCAACGCCTCGCGCAGGTCCCGCGTCGCGTCGTCGACAGGGCGCAGGTGCAGCGCGGGGAACACCAGGTTCGCGACCATCGCGATGGCCGCCCCGAGGAGGAACAGCCCGGCGTAGGACAGGCTGTACGCGACCTCGTCGCCCTGGCCGATCACCAGGACGAACAGCGCGGCGGTCGGGACGTACGTGCGCATGCCGCCCAGCCACGGCAGCCCGCCCAGCAGCACGCCGAGGGTCACGACGATCGCGATCATCCCGATGCTGGGGCCGATGAGCCGGTCGCCCACGAGCGCGATGACCGCCCCGAGCGAGATGGCCGCCACGCCCTGGAGCGACTCGCGCACCGTGCTCGTCACGGTGGGGTAGGTCGCGACCACCGCGCCGAGCGGTGCGTAGAAGGCGTACTCGTGCGCGGCCCCGGGCAGGCGCGAGGCCACGAACCACGCGAGGGCCGCGGCCAGCCCGGTGCGCAGCGCGAGGCCCATGCGCGGGTGCAGCAGCGCGCGACGCACACGGTGCATCACGGCGTCGAGCCGGGGTCGGCGGGGCATCCTCCTACTCAAGCGCGACCCGGGCGGGGCCACCACCGGACGTCAGGCGCCGGCGACCATCCACGCCGTGCCCCGTGCGCGCAGGCCGGTCGTCACGGCGCGCGCGGCCATGAACACCCCCGCGAACGCGACCCACGACCAGAGCAGACCCGCACCGTCGTCGGCCCAGGCGCGGGCGGCGAGGGCCGCGGGAACGTAGACGACGAGGGTCACCATCCCCGCGCCGGCGAGGTAGCGTCCGTCACCCGCGCCGATCAGCACGCCGTCGAGCACGAACACCCAGCCGGCCATCGGGAGGGTGAGCGCGACCACCACGAGCGTCGTCGCGACCGCGCGCCGCACGTCGTCGTCGGCGGTGAAGAGCGGCGCGATCCACCAGCCCGCGGCGGCGAGGACCGCACCGGCGACCGCGCCCGCCGCCGTGCCCCATGCGAGGGTGCGACGCAGCACGGCGCGCGTCGCGGTGACGTCGCCGGCCCCGAGCGACCGCCCGACGAGCGCCTGGGCGGCGATCGCCAGGGCGTCGAGCCCGAAGGCGATGAGGCCCCACAGGGCCATGACCACCTGGTGCCCGGCGAGCGTGACCGTGCCGAGGCCCGCGGCCACCCACGCCGCGAGGAGGATCGCGAGGCGCAGCGAGACGGTCCGGATCAGCAGCGGTGTCCCCGCACGAACGCCCAGGCGCAGGCCGGCGACGCTCGGGCGCAGGGACACACCGGCCGCACGCGTCCCCCGGACGACGACGGCGCCCAGCGCGGTCGCCATGCCGAGCTGGGCCAGGCTCGTGCCGAGGCCCGAACCCGCGACGCCCATCCCGGCGCCGAGCACGAGGGCGACCGACAGCACCGCGTTCGCGACGGCACCCGTCGCGGCGACCCACAGGGGTGTGCGCGTGTCGAGCATGCCGCGCAGCACTCCCGTCGCCGCGAGCACCACGAGCATCCCGGGCAGGCCCGGCGCGGACCACCGCAGGTAGGCGACCGCGTGGGGGAGCGCGGCCTCGGGCGCGCCGAGCGCGGAGGCGAGCCACGGCGCCGTCGTCCACAGGGTGACGGCGAGCACCACCCCCAGGGTGAGAGCGAGCCAGAGCCCGTCGACGCCGAGCGACAGGGCACGACGACGATCACCCGCACCGAGGCTGCGCGCGACGGTCGCGGTGGTCGCGTACGCGAGGAACACGCAGAGCCCGACGACGGTCGTCAGCACGGTGCTCGCGAGGGCGAGTCCCGCGAGCGGACCGGTGCCGAGCGATCCGACGACGGCCGAGTCGACCAGCACGAACAGGGGCTCTGCGACGAGCGCGCCGAGCGCGGGCAGCGCGAGGGAAAGGATGCGGCGATCGAGCTCCCGGCCACGAGGTGGTCCGGGGTGTCCATCAGGTGAACGTTCGGGCAACGAGTTCCTGTCCACAGTCGGTGGGCGACGAAGCCGGTGCTCAGCGCGAGTTCCCACGGGTGCTCCCACCGTATCCACAGACCTGTCCACGCCCTGTGCACAGCCGCCGGCCGGGGTGTCCACAGGACGTCCCCAGGCTCGCCCACAGGACCGAGGTCCTGCCGTTTGGTGCCTCGGGACGAGGCACCTAACCTCCCAGCAGAGGTGTCGGGCGAGGCCCGGCAGGGCGGACCGACGGGCAACCCGCGACACCCGACGACGGTGTCGGAGGGCCGCGGTAGAACGTCGGTACGTACGTCGGAGGAACTCCGTCGGTGGCACTGCTGAGGATGGAGCCGGTGAGCAACTCGTGAGCGTCGACGAGCTCGAGCAGGGACTGAGCACCCGACGACCCGACGCCGGTTTCGACCGGACCCCGCCGCAGGACATCGCGGCCGAGCAGAGCGTGCTCGGCGGCATGATGCTCTCGAAGGACGCGATCGCCGACGTCATCGAGCAGCTCAAGGGCCCGGACTTCTACCGGCCTGCGCACGAGCTGGTCTACGAGGCGATCCTCGACCTGTACGGCCGCGGTGAGCCGGCCGACGCGGTCACGGTCGCGGGGGAGCTCACCAAGCGCGGTGAGATCTCGCGCATCGGCGGGGCGCCGTACCTGCACACGCTGATCTCGATGGTCCCCACGGCGGCCAACGCCGGCTACTACGCGCGGATCGTGCGCGAGCGCGCGGTGCTGCGCCGGCTCGTCGAGGCCGGCACCCGCATCGTCCAGCTCGGCTACGCGACGGACGGCGGCGACGTCGACGACATCGTGAACAACGCGCAGGCCGAGGTCTACGCGGTGACCGAGACGCGCACCTCGGAGGACTACCTCCCGCTCGCCGAGATCATCAACGGCACCATGGAGGAGATCGAGGCCGCGGGTGCGCGCGGTGACGGGATGGTGGGCGTGCCCACCGGGTTCAGCGAGCTCGACAAGCTCACCAACGGCCTGCACCCGGGCCAGATGATCGTCCTCGCCGCGCGCCCCGCCATCGGCAAGTCGACCCTGGGCATCGACATCGTGCGCTCGGCGTCGATCAAGCACGGCCTCACCTCGGTGGTGTTCTCGCTCGAGATGAGCCGCAACGAGATCACCATGCGCATGCTCTCCGCCGAGGCGCGCGTGCCGCTGCAGAACATGCGCAAGGGCACCATGCGCGACGAGGACTGGCAGAAGCTCGCCTCGACCATGGGCAAGCTCAGCCAGGCGCCGCTGTTCATCGACGACTCGCCGAACATGTCGCTCATGGAGATCCGCGCCAAGTGCCGTCGGCTCAAGCAGCGCCATGACCTCAAGCTCGTCGTGATCGACTACCTCCAGCTCATGTCCTCGGGCAAGCGCGTCGAGTCGCGTCAGCAGGAGGTCTCGGAGTTCTCGCGTGCGCTCAAGCTGCTCGCGAAGGAGCTCGAGGTGCCGGTGATCGCGATCTCGCAGCTCAACCGTGGCGCGGAGCAGCGCACGGACAAGCGCCCGCAGATGAGCGACCTGCGTGAGTCCGGCTCGATCGAGCAGGACGCTGACATCGTGATCCTGCTCCACCGCGAGGACGCCTACGAGCGCGAGTCACCGCGTGCGGGCGAGGCCGACGTCATCGTCGCCAAGCACCGTAACGGCCCCACCGACACCATCGTCGTCGCCTTCCAGGGGCACTACGCGAGGTTCGTCGACATGGCACCGGTCGGCATGTGACGTGACGTCGCAGGAGCAGTCGGACGGCCACGCCGTCGTCGTCGAGGCACGTCTCCCGCGCGCGCCGCGGGAGCGGCTGCACAGGCTCGCGCACCGCAGGCGCCTCAGGTCCGCCGAGGGAGCCGCGCTCGTGATCTCGGACATGACGGTGACCTACCGACCGCCGCACGCACGCGCTGGGGACGGGTGGACGCTCACGAGAGGCCCGCAGCCGGGGCAGCTCGACCACGTGGTGCACCTCGAGGGTGACTTCGCCATCGCGCCCGGGCCGCACGGCTCGACCTTCGCGGTCGACGGCTACGCGTTCCGGGACCGCATGGGCCGCGGTCTGGCGTGGCTTCCCGCCGCCACCGCCGTACGGGACCGGAACTCCGTCGGCCAACGGTTCCCGCCGTGGGTGGTACGGGACGCGATGGCGCGCGCGGGCGTGCCGTGGCACGTCGCCCGCGCTCTCGGGCACAAGGCCCTCAACCGGGTGTGCGCGGGTGCGGTCCCCCGGTGCTGGGTCGCGTTCACGTGGCTGCTGACCGGCCTCAACCTGGCGATCGCGCTGTTCCTGGTCGCGCTCATGACTCAGGGGTCCCACACGTCGCCAGTGGTCGTCGACGTGCTGGTCGCTGTCTTCGCCTTCGTCTTCGGGTCACTCGGCGTCGGGCTGTCACCTCCCGCGCTCGACCTGATCGACAGACGGCTCCACGCGGCCGCCCGGCGCACGGGGGCCGAGACCGCGCGGAGGTGAACGGTCTCATCAGAGCGTTGCCGACGGCATGTCCGGCGTCCCCACCGCGCGTCAGGCGCGCCCGTCCACCAAGCCGCGGATGAGGTGCGGCGCATCGAAGTCGCGGTTGTCGACGACGACGTCCGCGCGGGACATGGGGTCCGTCTCTCGTCCGTAGATGTCCTCGGCGACCCCGTACCGGTCTCGGTGCAGCGAGACGGCTTCCGCGCCTGCCCGGGCACGGTCACGGCGAGTCCCGCGGGCCACCGAGTCCTGGGCATCGACGTCGAGCCAGATCCGCAGGTCCCACCAGCCGTCGATCTCGGCACGCAGGGCGAAGACACCGTCGACGACGAGCACCGCCCCGTCTGGAGCGGGCACACGGGATCCTGAGTGGTCGGCCTGGGCGAGGGGATCGACGGAGCAGAGAGCCACGCCACCCGCCGCACACGGTCAGGCCCTGCCGCGCCAGGGCCTCGGCAAGCTCGTGTCCGAACGTGGTCTTCCCCGCCGCGGTCCGGCCGTTGACAGCGACGAGGGTCCTGATCGCGTCGCGTGCCTCGACGTGGGACGCGACCGCTCGGACGAGTGCCGATCGAGCCGCCGACGACGTCTCGGGCAGGGGCTGCCGCCATGTCGAGTCCGACAGCACCACACGCCCCTGAGCCATGGGGGAACCGTAGGTCTCGGGGCAGGCGTGGTGCGTGGTTCCACCGTCTCGATGAGAGGGTGCCCATGCACCTCGTCCAGCTCCATCGCCCACCGTCCCCGGCCGAGAGAACCACATGACTCGCTCCACCGACCACGCCGCCGAGAGCCTGCGCGCGCTGGTCGCCGGTGTCGACCGTCGACCCGTCCTCGTCGGGGTCGACGGCCAGGGCGGGGCCGGCAAGTCCACGTTCGCGCGGTCCGTCGTCGGCTCGCTGGGCAGTGCCGTCGTCGTCGAGGGCGACGACTTTTACCGCGACATGGACGACGACGCGCGCGCCGCTCTCGACCCGGCGTGGGGAGCCGAGCACTACTTCGACTGGCAGCGGTTGCGTCGAGAGGTCCTCGAGCCCGTGCGGCGTGGCGAGAGGACGCTGCGCTACCAGCGGTACGACTGGGCCGACGCCACGATGGGAGCCTGGGTCGAGCAGCTCATGCCGGACGTCGTCGTCGTCGAGGGCGTCTACACCCTCCGCCCGCAGCTCCTCGACCTCGTGGACGTCGCGGTCTGGGTGGAGGCGTCAGCGGAGACACGTCTGCGCCGGCAGGCCGAGCGGGGGGAGAACGCCGACGAGTGGATCGCCCGCTGGGTTGCGGCCGAGGACCACTACGTGGCGACGCATGACCCACGCTCTCGAGCCGCCCTGCACGTCCAGGGGGCCTGAGGTGCGCGTCGACGCACGCTCACCGCACTGAGTCGGCGATGCGGGTGAGCTTGGCGACGTAGGCGGCGCGGTCGTCGGGTGCGGTCCACACGTTGCCGTTCCGCGGGCTCAGCCCGACGGCGCCGTCGATCCCCTCGCGGACCACGTCGGCGTGGCCGGCGTGCCGCTGGAGCTCGGCGACGAGGTGGACGAGGACGGTGTGCAGGTCGACCGCACCGTTCTCGCCCCACCACGGGACGTGCCCCGGTGCGTCGAGCGGGAGCTCCGCGATCGTGCGGTCGGCGAACTCCCAGACCTGGCGGTACAGCTCGAGCAGCTCCGCCGCGCTCTCGGACTCCGTCGCGTAGAGGTCGGCCTGCGGGTCGTCGTCGGGCACGTCGTCGTCGAACCACGTGGCGAACCACGGGACCTGCTCGGGCCTCGGCCAGGGCCGCCCGAACGTCGGACCCAGGTACCCGATCTCCACGGTCGCGCAGTGCTTGACCAGCCCGAGGAGGTTCGTGCCCGTCGGCGTCCGGGGGAGTCGCAGGTTACGCTCGGACAGGCCGTCGGTCTTCCAGACGATCGCGTCGCGCGCCTCCTGGAGGTAGCGCTGCAGGGTGGCCTTGGCGTCGCCGGGTACCGGTGTCAGGGACATGTCCTCACAGTGCCACCACCCCCCGACGGACGCTGCGCACGAGCTGCGGATGGGGCGGAGCCGGTTCTGGGCCGCGTACCGACGGCTACCGGCGCAGTCGCGCCATGTACATGCCAGGGGTGGTGCGCTCGAAGCCGAACCGCTCGTACAGGCCGTGCGCATCGGCCGTCGCGAGGGTCACGCGTGGCAGGCTGCGCGCGTCCAGGTGCGCCACGACCTCCGCCACGAGGGCGGTGCCGATGCCGTGCCCGCGCGCGGAGCCGTCGACGAACACGTCGCACAGCCACGCGAACGTCGCGCCGTCGGTCACGACGCGGGCGAACCCGACCTGCCGGCCCGAGGCGCGTTCGAGCACGCTGAAGCACAGCGAGGCGTCGATCGCGGCGTCCTGCACCGAACGCGCGCGGCCCTCGGCCCAGTAGGACTGCTCGGACAGCCAGCGGTGCACGGCCGCGCGGTCGACGTCGGCCGTGTCGGTCGAGATGCGGAACCGCGTCGCGTCGAGCCTGTGCGCGCTCCCGTCCGTCACCCGGTGAGGCTACCGGCCCGCGCCGCGGGCCGTCTCGTACCGGCGCAGGGCCTCGGCCCGCTCGGCCCCGTGGTCGACGACCCGCTCGGGGTAGCCGTGCGCGTACCCGTCGGCCGCCCTCCAGGGCTGGTGGGCGGCCTTGCCCGCGAGGTGGCGCAGCTCGGGCACCCACCGCCGCACGTACGCGCCGTCGGGGTCGAAGCGCTCGCCCTGCGCCACGGGGTTGAACACCCGGAAGTACGGCGCCGCGTCCGTCCCGGTGCCCGCGACCCACTGCCAGCCGTGCGAGTTCGACGCGAGGTCGCCGTCGGCCAGGTGGTCGAGGAAGTGGCGCGCGCCGTGGCCCCACCACACGTGCAGGTCCTTGACCAGGAAGCTCGCGGTGACCATGCGGACGCGGTTGTGCATCCATCCCTCGCCGAGCAGCTGCCGCATCCCGGCGTCCACGAACGGGAAGCCCGTGCGCCCGGTGCGCCACGCCTCGATCAGGGGCGCGACGTCGTCGTCGGCCGGGTCCGCGTACGCGAAGGGGAGGTCCGTGCGCAGGTCGGCCCAGGCCGAGCGCGGCTCGTGCCACAGCACGTCGGCGTAGAACTCGCGCCACGCGAGCTCGTCGACGAACGTCCGCGCGCTCGCGGCGCGTGGCGACCGCGCGTGCACGTCGGCGAGCAGCGTGCGCGGGTGCAGGGCGCCGAGCTTGAGGTGCACCGACAGCCGCGACGTGCCGTCGAGGTCGGGGCGGTCGCGACGGTCCCCGTAGGTCCCGAGGCCCTCGTCGAGGAACTCGCGCCAGCGCTCGCGGGCGGCGTCCTCGCCGAGCGGCGGCAGGTGCACGCCGTCGGCGGCGCCCAGGTCGAGGGTCTCCGACTCGACCCGACGCACCCAGCGCAGCGCGCGAGGCACGGGAGCAGGCGCGCGCCAGCCGTGATCGCGCCAGGCGCGGCTGAACGGGGTGAAGACCCGGTAGGGCGTGCCGTCGCCCTTGCGCACCCGTCCCGGGGTGACGGCGTAGGGGCTCCCGGTCGCCACGAGGGGGACGCCGTCGGGCAGCGCGGCCTCGACCCGCGCGTCCCGCGCGCGGCCGTACGGCGTGGTCTCGGCGCTCACGTGCACGGCCGTCGCGCCGACGGCGCGCGCCAGCTCGGGCAGCACCGCCTCGGGCCGGCCGCGACGGATGACCAGAGCGCCGTCGTACGCGGCCGACGTCGCCTCGAGGGTCGCGCCGAGCGCCGCGGTCCGGACGCGCCCCGCCGAGCCGAGCAGTGACGGGTCGAGCACGAACACGGGCAGCACCGGGCCGTGCTCGGCCGCGGCCGCGAGGGCGGGGTGGTCGTGCAGCCGCAGGTCGCGGCGCAGCCACAGGATGCTGGTCACGCGACGAGTGTGCGCAGCGTCGCACCGGGGCGCGCGCCGGCACGGCGGCTGCGCGCACGGGAAGCCCGCCCCGGAACCCGGGTGACCGAATGGTGAGACGCGAGCGTGGCCCGCGTCATGGACCCCGATGTTCGCGTTCTCATGTGGCGTCCGCACTCGATTGCCTGCCCGGCCCCCAGCCCCGCGGAGACGTGATGAGCGCAGCAGGAGCAGCCCCGCCGCAGCCGGCGCGCACCTGGCAGCGCCTCGAGGTGGGCCCGCCCGGCCCCCTGCCGGCGCTGACCCTGGGAGCCGCGCCGCAGGCCGTCGGCTGGGCGCGCCGCTGGGTGGTCCGTCACCTCGAGCAGGTCGAGGCCCCGCACGACGTCGTCTCGACCGGCGAGCTGCTCACGAGCGAGCTCGTGACCAACGCGGTGCGGCACGGGACGCCGTCGGGCGTCATCACCCTGCGACTGCAGCACGAGAGCCACGCCGTCGTGATCTCGGTGCACGACGAAGGGGCCGGTGTGCCGGTCCCGACCCAGCCCGGCCCTGCCGACGTCTCGGGCCGTGGGCTCCCCCTGGTCGACGCGCTCGCGACGACGTGGGGCACGCACCCGCACCTGGCGGGCGGCAAGTCCGTGTGGTTCCGGCTCGCCTTCTGACCGCCCGCGACGTCACCCGACGGCGGGTACAACAAGGCCCCGCCCCCGGGAGGGGACGGGGCCTTGTGCCCTGGGAAGGTCCTCAGGCCCCAGCGGCCGGCGCCGGGGCGGTCACCACGGCGTCCGTGGGCACCAGCTTGCGCAGGGCCCAGCCGATGAGGATGAACAGCACGCCCATGCCGGCGGCGAAGGCGGCGATGCCGAAGGCGATCACGGAGGTGAACAGCGAGGCGCGCAGGAACGAGGCGTTCATGACCGTGGCGCGGGCCGGGTCCTCGCGGTCGAGCTCGGCGTAGGTCTTGCCGCCCGAGCCGTCCAGGGCGTGGTGGTTGATGATGTCGGCCTGGACGTAGGCGTCCAGCGGGCCGTTGACGACGTTGCCCTGGAAGGCCATGGCGTCGTCGGGGATGGTGATGTTCTCGGCCACGAGCTGGCTGCGCACGACGAGCCAGGTGGCGCCGCCGCCGAGGATCAGCACGATCCCGGCGATGATGGCGACGAGACCGACGACGCGGACCGACTTGCCGTGGGACGTGATGGCGGTGCTCATGAGTGTCCTCCCCAGGATGTGAGGGCGGGTTCGCGTCCCGTTCCCCTCCGGGCGGCTGTCGCCCGTTGGTCACTACTCTCCCGCGCCCCGCAACCCATGGGATGGGTCCTAGGTCCGGACGACCCCGAGGTCTCGCGCGAGGATCGCGGCCTGCACGCGGGACGCGCACTCGAGCTTGGCCAGCACCCGTGAGACGTGGGTCTTCGCGGTCGCCTCGGTGATGTCGAGGGCCCGGGCGAGCGCGGCGTTCGAGAGCCCTTCGCCGAGGCATGCCAGCACGTCGCGCTCGCGGTCGGTGAGCGTGTCGAGGCCGGGCGGCGCGGGAGGCGCCACGACGGGCGCGCGTGCCGCGAGCTCGGCCAGCACCCGCCGCGTCACCTCGGGAGCCACGACACCCTCGCCCGCACCGACCCTGCGCACGGCGTCGAGCAACGACGGCGCGTCGACGGACTTGAGCAGGAACCCCGCCGCACCCGCGCGCAGCGCCCCCAGCACGTACTCGTCGATGTCGAACGTCGTGAGCACGAGCACGTCGGCGAGGCCCTCGTGGGCGATGTGTCGCGTCGCCTCGATCCCGTCGGTCCCCGGCATCCGCACGTCCATGAGGACGACGTCGGGCCGCAGCGCGCGCGCGTTGCGCACCGCGGCCTCACCGTCGGCGGCCTCACCCACGACCACCACGTCGTCCGCTGTCTCGAGCATGAGCCGCAGGCCGGCGCGGATGGCTCCGTGGTCGTCGGCGAGCAGGACGCGGATCATGCGAGCACCGGGAGCGGGAGCTCGAGTCGGACGCGCCACAGGCCGTCGTCGGCCCAGCCGGCGGCAAGGTCGCCCCCCAGCGACTCCGCGCGCTCGCGCATCGTGAGCAGACCGAGCCCGCGACCGGGGGAGCGCGGTGCGGGTGCACGGTCCGGCGCGCGCGAGTCGACCAGCAACTCGAGGTGCGCGATCGGGGCTGCGGCGGTGGCCAGGTGCACCCGAACCGCGCCGCCGCGCGCGTGCTTCGCCGCGTTCGTCAGGGCCTCCTGGAGGATCCGGTACGCCGCCTGGTCGACGGCGGCGGGCAGCTCCCCGAGCGCGTCCGGCCGCGCACCCGCCCACGTCACGTCGAGCCCCGAGTCACGCGCGACCGCCAGGAGGGTGTCCGCCCGGGCGAGCCGCGCGGGCGCGGCGACCTCGTCCGTGCCGCCGCGCAGCACCCCGATCATCGAGCGCATCTCGGTGAGCGAGGTCAGGCTCGCGGCCCTGATGGCGGTGAGGGCGCGGGTGTCCCGCGCCGGGTCGCGCGGCGCCGCGAGCGCAGCCTCGGAGTGGATCGCGATGGCCGAGAGGTTGCCCGCGACGGCGTCGTGCAGGTCGCGTGCCGTACGGGCGCGCTCGTCCGCAAGCACCTCGGCCTCGCGGAGCTCGGCGAGCCGGCGCAGGTCGTCCGCACGCGCGCGGTGCACCTCGGCGAGCTCGGTCTGCCGTCGCACGGACAGGCCCCACCACAGCGGCGTCATCAGCACCGCGAACAGCTGCAGCCCGAGGAAGACGGCCGTTCGCGCGTCGTCGCCCAGCACCCAGGCCACGGCGAACCCGCCGACGACGGCGACCCACGCCGCGAGCCGGAGGCGGGCCACCGCCGCCGCCCCGCCGTGCAGCACGGCGGAGTAGATCAGGTCGAAGAACACCAGCACGGGGCCCACGCTCCCGCTCCAGCGCAGGTCGACGGCCAGCAGCAGCGTGCCGGCGAGCAGCGTCAGCCAGGGATGGCGGCGCTTCGCGAGCATCACGGTGCACCCGAGGAGGAGCGTCGTCAGGTGCACGAGCCCGCCCGTGGTGCCGGGCGTTCGGTCACCGCCCCAGAGCCCGACGAGGCCCAGGGCGAGCAGCACCAGCCCGACGACGGCCGTGATCGCGGCGTCGCTCACGTCACGGGCACGTGGCGTGCCGCGCACGCGCGCGTGCCAGACGTGCTCGAGGGCGCGCCACCGCACCGGCCCCGCGCCCTCCGTCCGCCTCACCCCGCCATCCCAGCACAGCCCGCCCACGCGACCGTCCGACGAACGATGTACGCCGTCCCGCCCGCCTGCATCGTTCGCCCGACGCGCAGCGGCCGCCGCCCACGGACGCTTGCGCCATGACCCCCGCCGAGCTCGCCGTCCTGGCCGCCCTCGCCCTCGTCGACAGCACGAGCGTCGGGACGCTCCTCGTACCGGTCTGGTTCCTCACCGTGCCGGGTCGTGTGCGCGCCGGACGCGTGCTCGCGTTCCTCGCGACCGTCGCCGCGTTCTACCTGGTCGTCGGGCTCGCGCTCGCTGCGGGTGCGCACGTGCTGCTCGAACGGGCCGGTGCGCTCGCGGGGACGCCCGTGGGCTCGGTGCTGCAGCTCGTGGTGGGCGCTGCGCTGCTCGTGGGGAGCTTCTTCATCGGTCGCGGCCGCAGCGGCTCGGGCGGTGGCCGCGTGCTGCGGTGGCGCGAGCGCGCGGTCACGGGGGACGGGGGGCTGCGCGCCGTCGTCGTGCTCGCCCTGGTCGCCGCGGGCCTCGAGCTCGCGACGATGCTCCCCTACCTGGGGGCGATCGGGATGCTCACGCAGTCCGACCTCGGCCCGCTCGCGCGCACCGGCGTGCTCGCGGCGTACTGCCTGGTGATGGTGCTGCCCGCGCTCGTGCTGCTGGGGGTGCGGCTCGCGGCGCACCGCCTGGTCGCGCCTGCGCTCACGCGGCTGGGCGCGTGGCTCGAGCGCACGGGTGCCGAGACCACGGCGTGGGTGGTCGGGATCGTCGGGTTCCTCGTGGCGCGCGACGCGCTCGGTCGGCTGCCCGCCCTCGACGCGGCGCTCGGCGGCTGGGGTGGCGGACTCGGCGGGTAGGGAACAGCGGCTCGGACCGGGCGGTTGGCACCCCACGTGACCGCACCGCACGTGACCGCTCCGCAGCCCCTCCCGCTCTCCGTCCTGGACTTCGTCGGCATCGAGCACGGCGAGTCCGCCCACGACGCCCTCGAGGGGGCGGTGGGCGTGGCCCAGGCCGTCGAGGACGCCGGGTACCACCGGTTCTGGGTGTCCGAGCACCACAACATGCGCAGCCTCGCGTGCAGTGCGCCCGAGATCCTCATCGCCGCGGTCGCGGGGCGCACGTCCCGCATCCGCGTGGGCGCGGCCGGGATCATGCTGCCGAACCACGCGCCGTTCAAGGTGGCCGAGGTGTTCCGCACGCTGCTCGCCCTGCACCCGGGCCGCATCGACCTGGGCCTGGGTCGCGCCCCGGGCACCGACCCGCTGACCGCTCACGTGCTGCGGCGCGGCACCGCGGTGGACGTCGCGTCGGACTTCCCGGGGCAGGTGGCGGAGCTGCTCGCGTTCCTGGGCAGCGGGTTCCCCGAGGGCCACCCGTACGCACCTCTCGTCGCGGCGCCCGTGATCGACGACCAGCCCGAGGTGCTCATGCTCGGCTCGAGCGCCTACGGCCCGCGGTTCGCCGCGGCCAACGGGCTCCGCGCGGTGTTCGCGCACCACATGAGCCCCGAGGCCGCCGTCGGGCTGCTGCGTGAGTACCGCCGCGAGTTCGAGCCCGGCCCCTACGGGCCCGCCGAGCCGTGGTCCGCGATGTCGGTGCTGACCTTCGCGAGCGAGGACGCCGAGGCCGTGCTCGAGTTCGAGGCCGGCTGGGCGCTCACCATGCAGAACCTCGCGCGCGGGATCCGCGAGCCGCTGCGTCCCGAGGAGGTGCGCGCGTACGCGGGCTCGGACACGTTCCGCAGGTCGCGCGAGGCGCTGCGCGCCCAGGGCGACGACCGCATGGTCACGGGCACCCCGGACGACGTCGTGCGTCGGTTGCGTGAGCTGTCCGCCCAGGCCGAGGTGGACGAGCTGGTGCTCGTCACGCCGTCGCTCGACCGCGCGCGGCGGGTCGAGAGCTTCCGCGCCGTGGCCGAGCACTGGGCGCGCTGAGCACCACGCCGACGGCCGCCGCCACGGCGAACACCGCCTGGAGCCCGAGCACGGTCGGGCTCAGGCCGACGAGCAGCCCGATCGCGGTGGGCAGCGTCGCCGCCAACGCGACGTCGATCCCGACCAGCAGGCCCGCGGTGTAGGGCACGCCGCCCATGGGGCTCGACACCGGCATGCGCGGGGCCTTGGGCGGGGGCCGGTAGGCCGCCCGGATCGCGCCCGCCGCCAGGGCGAGCGCCCACGCGGGCGCGAGGGCGAGCCAGCGCACGTCGTCGGCCGCGAGCACTCCCATCACGACGACGGCCCAGACGGCTGCGGTGAGCGCGGGGGTGCCGCCGCGCACGAGGCGCGTGGCGCGCGCGGAGAGCCCGAAGGCGCGGTCGAGCGTGGGCACCAGGTCGCCGTGGCGCGCCCCGCCGGCGCCCGCGCTCGCGGCCCACGTGCCGAGCACGACGAGCGCGAGGTAGAGCGGGATGCTCGAGCCCAGCAGCGCGGTGCGCGGTGCGGCCACGGCCAGCAGCGTCGCGGCCGCGAGCTGCACCAGGGCGCGCGGCGTACGGCCGAGCAGCAGCAGGTCCGCCGTCAGGAGCGCGCTGCGCGGGCCGCGTGGGTGGAGCTCGCGCGAACGACGGCGGCTCGGGCCCGTGCGCTCGGTGAGCGTGCGGCCCAGCTCGCGCAGGTCGAGACCGAGCACGGCCGAGGTCACGCGGTCGCCGACGCTCCCGGAGCGACGCAGCACGCCGCCGGGCAGGTCGCCGGCGCGACGGGCCGCGACCGGGGTGAGCGCCGCCGCGGTGAGCACGAGGAGACTCCCTGCCGCGCCGAGCGCCCGGAGAGGGAGTACCTCGACGGGTGACGGGACCCAGACCAGCGCGGCGAGGCCCGCGGCGGCGACGACCAGCAGGGCGTCCCCCGTGACGCGTACCGTGCGACCGGCACGCGGGACGTGCTGCGCGAGGGCTGCGACCCCGACGGCCGTCCCGAGGGCGCCAGCCCCCAGCAGCGCCCACACGGCGATCCGCATGGCGGAGGTGGGCACGGCGAGGGCGAGCGTGGCGGTGGGCGCGAGCGCCGCGCCCGCGGCTGCGCCGATCACGGGTCGCAGGACGGCGGGCGCCGCGAGCAGCCCGCGCCGTGGGACGGGCATGGGCAGCCACCAGGCGGCGCCCCCTCCGCCCACGCCCACGGGCCCCAGGCGTTCCGCGAGCCCGAGCGTCGCACCCACGAGCGCGACGAGCACGACGACGGCGGGCAGCTCACCCACCAGGGTGCTCGCGAGCTCGGGAGGTGCGGACCGGTGCAGCGTGGCGGCCACCCCGGCGACGAACGCCGCGCTGAGGACGACCATCGTCACAGCGCCCCAGATCTCGACCAGCACGTGACCCAGGCCCGTGCCATGGCGCGCACCCTGGATCTCGGCGGTGACGCGACGGATGCGCGCGCCATCGGGCACGCCTGCCGGGTCGTGGACGAGCTCGGGGAGGTGGATGGTCATGGCGCCCCGTCACTCGTGCATCGCGGTGACGGCCTCGGCCGCGCTCATGAGGCGGCACGTGACGTCGTCGACGTGGACGGCGGGTGCGTCGAGCGTGGTGAGCAGCACCGGGTCGTGAGTGGCGAGGAGCACCGCGGTGCCCGCGGCGGCCTCGGCGAGCAGAAGCCCCGCGAGGGTCGCGCGCATGGTTGCGTCGAGGCGCTGCTCGGGCTCGTCGAGCACGAGCAGCTCGCGCGGCCGTACGAACCCCGCGGCGAGCAGCAGGCGGCGCCGCTGGCCCGAGGACAGCGCCGACGGCAGGGCGTGCTGGTGATCGGTGATGCCGAAGGTCTCCAGCACGCCGTCCACGACCGTGGTCGTGTTGCTCACGCCGTGCCCCGCCGCCGTGAGCAGCAGGTGCTCACGCGCCGTGAGGCCGGGGAACCACGCGTCGTCGTCGAGCACGCCCGCGACGGCGGCGCGGAAGCGGGCCGAGCGCTCGTCCACCTCGTCGCCCAGCACCGTGACCTTCCCGCCGAGCGGGTCGAGCAGGCCCAGCACGGTGCGCAGCAGGGTGGACTTGCCGGCGCCGTTGGGCCCGACGACGGCGAGGATCTCGCCCGCGCGCAGCGTGAGGTCGACGGGTGCGCACACGGGGGCGTCGAGGTACCCGACGCGTAGCGCGCGGGCCGCGATGAGGGCGTCGTCGGGCACGGGGGTGCGGTGTGCCCGGCTCATGCCGCGGTGAGCGACGGCTCGGCGCGCGACTGGACGATCACCACGGTCATGTCCGTCGTGGCCCACGACGTGTGCTGCTCGCCCGGGGCCCACACCGCAGCGGTCCCGGCCGCGATCGGCGTGCGCAAGTCGTCCTCCCCGGCCACCTCTCCCGCGCCGTCGAGCTCGGCGACCCACGTCATGTCGACGGTCGGTTGCCCGGGTGGGGCGTCGTCGGCGGCGATCGGGCGGCGGCGCAGGTCCACGAGGCGCATGCCGCGAGGCTACCGGCCGGGCACGTCGACCACCGTGAACGCGGCGACCTTGCCACGCAGCCCCTCCGAGTGGCGTGGAAATGCCGGGCTGTCGGCCGCGGGTGCCACGGCGTCGCTCAGGGGCGCGGGACGAAGGCCCGGAGTCGAGGTGTCACGCATCGCGTCGTGACAGGGGGTGCCGCTGGCCGGGGCGTACCTGGGACAGGGTGTTCAGCATGTGGAGAAACGGGATAAATCGAACAGGTGTTCGATAAGATCGAGGGGTCGAGAAAGTCAGCGCGCAGAGGGGGATGCGTGGGTGCAGCGGTGGCGGAGAGGCTCGCCGGCCTCACGCTGCGCGAGGTCCTCATGGCGCCGCCGGACGTCCGCGTCGAGGCGCTCGAGAGCCTGGTTGCGTCCCTCGCGGTATCGGTTCGGGGACCTGACGTGCACCACGCGCCGGGCGACGCTGCAGCGGACGACGGTGCACCGGACGGCACTGCACCGGGCGAGGGCCTGTCTCACCGCGAGATGCCGCATGAGGATCTGCTCCCCGAGCTCTCCGTGCGGGTCGCCCGCGCCGTGCACCGGCTCCAGGTGTGCCGGCTCGGCTGGCTTACGCGGATCGAGGCCGACGGCCGGTGGGCGCTCGACGCGGTGCGGTCATTCGCGCACTGGGTCGCGTGGTCGCACGGGCTCTCGCTCGCGACGGCGCGACGCGACGTGCGGCTCGCGCGCACCCTGCGCGACGACCTGCCGCTCACAGCCGCCGCGGCGGCGGCGGGGCAGATCGGGCCCGACCACGTGTGGGCGCTCGCGTCGATCGCGGCCACGAGCGACGCACGACGCGCGGCGCTCGCGGCACCTGTGGCCGCCGTGGAGGACGTGACCCCACAAGAGGCGGTATCGGAGGGCGCGCGGGATGCTCGCACCGGGGAGCAGGTGCTCGTCGAGCTCGCGGCGCAGCACCGGGTCGAGCCCTTCCGGCGCGTGTTGCACCACTTCGCGGCTGTCGCAGATCCGGACGCGGCCGATCGCGCGTTCGCCGACGCCGCCGAGCGGGAGTTCGTCGAGCTCGCCGCCACCACGGGCGGGTTCCACCTCGCGGGGTTCCTCACCACCGAGCACGGCCAGGTGCTGCGCACCGCGCTCGACGCCGTGGGCGGCGTGCCCGCGGCAGATGACCGCAGATCCACCACCCAGCGGCGTGCCCAGGCGCTCGCGGACCTGGGCCGCACCGTCCTCGACCACGGGCTCGCGGGGGCGGGCTCAGCGGTGCGGCCTCATCTGGCCGTCACGGTCTCGTGGACGGAGCTGCGCGCCGAGCTCGATCGGACAGGCGCGGACCGCGACCCGGTGACGGGTGCGCAGGTCGACTGGGACGCACTGCTGGCCGAGCCGCCCGCGCGCTGGCTCGACGGCACCGGGCCCGTGCCCTCGTCGGTGCTCAAGCGGCTCGCGTGCGACGGCAACGTCAGCCGGATCGTCTTCGGGCCCGAGTCGCAGGTGCTCAACGTCGGCCGGCGCGAGCGCACCTTCACCGGCAGCCGCCGCGTCGCCGTGATCGCGCGCGACGGCGGCTGCGTCTGGCCCGGTTGTCACGCGCCTCCCGCGCAGTGCGAGGTGCACCACGCCCTCACGCCGTGGGCGGCCCACGGCGAGACGTCCACGGACAACGCCGCACTCCTGTGCTGGTTCCACCATGCCCACGTCGACGGGCACGGCATCACGATGCGGCACGAGCGCGGCCGCTGGCGCTTCCGACGCCGCGACGGCACCGAGGTCGAGGACGGACCTCGGGGCCGGGCCGGGAGCCGGGAGCGAGGAAGGCCGCGCGGGCCCTGACGTGTCGGAAGTGGGGCGGCGGACGGCGCACGATCTGGAGCGGCCCAGAACCGGGCGATATGTGAAGATCGGTCCTCGTGGACATCCGGCTGCGCCCCTGGCGGACGAGCGACGCCGCCGCCCTCCTCGACGCACTCACCGCCGATCCCGAGCTCGACAAGCAGCTCGGCGGAGCCGGGCTCGACGGCGCGGCCGGTGCGGTCGCCTTCATCGAGCGCGAGCTGCAGCCCGCGACCCTGCCGGTCGAGCCGGGTGGCAACGGGACGCACCACCTCGCCGTGACCGTCGACGGACGCGCCGTCGGCAGCATCGGCCTCAGCCACATCGAGCGGCGGCACGACACCGCCTGGGTCTCCTACTGGCTCGGTCCCGAGCACCGTGGGCTCGGCCTCGCCGCGCGCAGCCTCGCCACCGTCGCGACGTGGGCGTTCGACGAGGTCGGCCTCTTCCGGCTCGAGCTCGCGCACCGCGTCAACAACCCGGCGTCGTGCAGGGTCGCGACACGCGCCGGCTTCACGGCCGAGGGGGTGGAACGCAAGAAGCTCCGCTACGGCAGCGAGCGGTTCGACGTCGAGACGCACGCTCGCCTGCGCTCCGACGCCGCGCCGGGTCTCGCCCCGCTCGAGCTGGACCGAGGCCGCTGCGTGGCGCGCTGACGCCGCCGTGGTCGGGGGCTACAGCTCGCCGGAGCGCTGGAGCGCGCGCATCGCGACCCAGCCCAGCGGGATGCGTGCCCAGTACGTGAGCGCGCGGAACAGCACGACGACCGACGTCGCGACCGCACCGCCCACCCCGGCTGTCGACGTCAGACCCAGGATCAGCGCCGTCTCGACACCGCCCAGGCCGCCGGGCGTGGGCACCGCCGCGCCCGCCGCGTTGCCGATCAGGTAGATGAGCGCGAGGTCGATCAGCCGCACGTCCTGGTCGAACGCCGCGAGGCTCGCCCAGAACGCCCCCACGTAGCCCATCGTCATGATCAGGTTGCCGGCGGCGGCGATCGCGAACCGTCGCGGCTGCGCGAGCATCTGCACCAGGCGCGGCCACGTCTGCCGCCACACCGGCTGCGCCTTGGCGAGCACCCAGCCGCGCACGCGCGGCACGAGCATCGCGGCTCCGCCCGCCACCAGCACCACCGCGAACGCCACCAGCACCGTCGTCGTCGGCATGCGCAGCGGTGCCTGCGCGCCGCTCACCAGGTAGAGCACGAGCAGCAGCGCGAGCGTCGTGATGAGCTGCGACACCTGCACCAGCCCCACCGACGCGACCGCGAGCGCGCTCTTGACCCCCCGTCGCTGGAGCATCCGCAGGTTGAGCGCCGCCGGCCCGATCCCCGCGGGCGCCGCGAGCGCGACGAACGCCGCCGCGGCCTGCACCATCGTGGTGCGCCACAGCGGAAGCCGCACCGGTGCGAACGCCACCAGCGCGAGCGCGGAACCGACGAACGTCGCGAGCCCGAGGACCAGCACGACCGCGGCCCACCACGGCTGCGCACGCTCGAGCGCCGCGGCGATCTCGTCGAAGCTGATGGTCGTGATCACGGCCGTCGCCGCCACGATCGTCAGCATGATCATCAGCACGGTGCGGGCCCCGAACCGCACGAGCCGCTCGGGCTCGAAGTCCGTCGCGGGCAGCCGCGCGAGCAGCGCCTCACGCACCTCGGCGAGCACGCCGCGGCGCGCCCGCGCCTCGTCCCGGGTCGCACGTGGCAGCACGATCGACTGGAGCAGCGGGCCGGTGCGGGTCAGCTCGTCGTCCGGCAGCGCACGCCCGGCCGAGGCGACCGCGCGCTCGGCCCCCACCCGCAGCGCGAGCACCGCGAGCATCTGGCTCAGGTCCATGCGCCGCGCGAGCTCGGACGACGCGACGTCCCCCGACTCCCAGCCGGTCAGCAGGGCGACCGGGGGGCGTGAGCCGTCCTCGCGCTGCCGCACGTGCTCGGCGTGCGCGCACTCACCCGACGGGTCGAGCAGCACCACGTCGCTCGTCAGTGAACGGTGCGCGAGCCCCGCGGCGTGCGCGTTGAGCAGCTGCTCCCACACGGCGTCGAGGGCGTCGTCGGACAAGTCGTCGGACGCGATCTCGCGCAGCGGCACCGCGCCGTGCGCGTGCTCCTGGATCAGCAGCATCGAGTCCTCGGACTCGGCGATGCCCAGCAGGCGCGGCGTGCAGACGCCCGCCGACCACGCGGCGTACGACAGGAGTGCGGCGCGTTCCGCGGCCTGCCGGAGGGAGACGACGCCGCGTCCCTCGAGCCCGCGCAGGCGCCACGAGCGCCACAGCCGCGTGAGCATGCCCACCACCTGGCGGTCGCCGTCGAGCACGACGACGTCCAGCCGCTCACCCTCGGCCGTGGTCATGGCGTAGACCCGGTTGTCGCCGTAGCGGGTGATGGCGATCGCCGCGAGGTCCGGGCCGGTCACCTCGTCGCCCTCGGCCGACCTGTCGGCGACGTCGCGCACGCGCACCAGCCTGCGCGGCTCGAAGCCTGCCCGCCGCACCCCCTCGACCAGGGCGTTGCCGTAGGCCCGCTCGCTCTGCACGCCCGAGGCGTACCGCACGCTGAGCCCCACGAGCCGGCCCAGCAGCACGGTCAGCAGCGCGCCCGGGAGCGTCACCAAGTTCGTCACGGCGGCGACGCCGAGGCCCACCCACAGCAGGTTCCAGGACCAGCCCACGGTGCGCCGTCGTCCGCGCTGGCCGGCCGCGGTGAGCAGGGCGGCCGTGCCGGTGAGCAGCGCGGGGATCGTCACGACCCAGCGCAGCTCGCCCCGCACCCACACGCTCAGGGGGGCCTTGAGCTCGTCGGTCCCGAACGTCGTGATGAGCCAGGTCGCGGCGAGCGCCACGAGCACGCCCGCGACCGCGGCGCCGACGGCCTCGAAGGCCTGCCGCAGCAGCCGTCGGGCGATCAGCTCGGCGAGCACCGCGAGGGGCGCGACGAACGTGATGAGCCCCTCGAGCACGGTGACCGGCACGAACAGGATGCGGCGCACGATCGACGAGAAGCCCTGCACGTCCTCCGTGAGGCCGCTGGTCGTGGCCTGTGCGTACACGCCCAGCACGAGCACGAGCACCACGCCCAGCGCGGCGAGCACGATGCCCACGAGGTCCGCCGGGTGGTGGACTCGGACGGCGGGGGTGTCGACGATCCGCACGCCGTGGTCGCTCGGACCACGGCCCAGGCCCACGCGCACGGCGGGGGGCGGGCTCGACATGGTCGCGAGTCTAGGACGCGCTCCCACCTCACAGGCCCGGCGCCACGGCTGTGCGAGAACCGTTGCCCACGGGTAACCCGGCAGGTCCGGCGGCGAAACACCGGCTGCCTAGCGTCGCAGGCCCCACCCGGCGACCGCCCGGGCGGGGCCGGGAGGACGACGTGACAGAGCCGAAACACCCCGTCACCGCGACGGAAACCTCCGCTCCCTACGGTCACGACATGGACCGGGGGGTGGCACGGCGGCTCGTCGTGGTCGGGGGCGGCATGGTCGCCCACCGGCTCGTCGAGGCGCTGCGTGACCGCGACGCCGACGGCGCCTGGCACGTCACCGTGGTCGCCGAGGAGCCCCGCGCGCCCTACGACCGCGTGGCCCTCACGAGCTACTTCTCGGGCCGAGACCCCGCGGATCTCGCGCTGGGCACCCCGGACCTGTGGGCCGATCCGCACGTCACGCTGCTGCGCGACACCACGGTGACCGCCGTGGACCGCGAGGTGCGCACCGTCACGGCCGTGCGCAACGGTGTCGGCTCCGAGGCCGTGCTGAGCTACGACGCGCTCGTGCTCGCGACCGGCTCGTCCGCCGCGGTCCCGCCCGTCGAGGGCACCGACCTGCCGGGCGTCTTCGTCTATCGCACGGTCGACGACGTCGCGGCGCTGCGCGGCTGGGTCGAGGAGACGGCACGACGGCGTCGCAGGCCCGTCCAGGGCGCCGTCGTCGGCGGTGGCCTGCTGGGGCTCGAGGCCGCGGGCGCGCTGCAGGCCCTGGGCGCGCAGAGCACGGTGGTGCAGTTCGGCCCGAGGCTCATGCCGCTCCAGGTGGACGAGGGTGGGGGCGAGGCGCTGCGCCGGCTCATCAACGCCAAGGGCGTCGCGGTGCGGCTCAACACGTCGACCACGCGGCTGCGGCCGGGCCGCGACGGCGCGGTACGGCGCATGGACTTCGCCGACGGCGGGCGCCTCGACGCCGACGTGGTGGTGCTCGCGACGGGCGTACGGCCGCGCGACGAGCTGGCGCGCGCGGCCGGCCTCGAGATCGGCCCACGCGGCGGCGTGGTGGTCGACGACGCATGCCGCACCGCGGACCCGCACGTGTGGGCCGTGGGTGAGGTCGCGTGCATCCAGGGCTCGTGCCTGGGGCTCGTCGCCCCCGGCTACGCGATGGCCGAGGTGGTCGTGGACCGTCTGCTGGGCGGCGCGGCCGTGTTCCCGGGCGCCGACACCGCGACCAAGCTCAAGCTCACGGGCGTGGACGTCGCGAGCTTCGGCGACGCGTTCGCGCAGACCGACGGCGCGCTCGAGCTGGTCCACGCCGACCCGGTGGCGGGCGTCTACACCAAGCTCGTGCTGTCCGACGACGCGAAGACCCTGCTCGGCGGGGTGCTCGTGGGCGACGCCTCCGCCTACGCCTCGCTGCGGCCGATGCTGGGACGCGAGCTCGACGGCGACCCGGGCGCCTACCTGCTGCCCGAGGGTGCGGGCACCGGCCGTCCGCAGACGTCCCTGCCCGACGACGCCGCGGTGTGCTCGTGCAACAACGTCACCGCGGGCACCGTGCGCGCGGCGGTCACCGAGCACGGCTGCACCGACCTCGCGGGGGTCAAGGCGTGCACCAAGGCCGGGACGAGCTGCGGGTCGTGCCTCCCGCTGGTCAAGAAGCTCGTCACGACCGAGCTCGAGCGCACGGGCGTCACCGTGAGCCAGGCGCTGTGCGAGCACTTCGACCTCTCGCGTGCGCAGCTGTTCGACGCCGTGCGCGTCACGGGCCTGCGGACCTTCAGCGAGATCATCGCGCGGCACGGCCGGGCCGACCTGCCGGGTGCCCGCGGCTGCGACATCTGCAAGCCCGTGGTCGCGTCGATCCTCGGCTCGCTGGGCGCGGGCCACGTGCTCGACGGCGAGAACGCGACGCTCCAGGACACCAACGACCACGTGATGGCCAACCTGCAGAAGGACGGCACGTACTCGGTTGTCCCGCGCATGCCGGGCGGCGAGGTCACGCCCGAGGGCCTGATCGTCGTCGGTGAGGTGGCGCGCGACTTCGGGCTCTACACCAAGATCACCGGCGGCCAGCGGATCGACATGTTCGGCGCGCGCATCGAGCAGCTCCCGCTCATCTGGCGGCGACTCGTGGACGCGGGCTTCGAGTCCGGTCACGCGTACGGCAAGTCGCTGCGCACCGTGAAGTCGTGCGTCGGGCAGACGTGGTGCCGCTACGGAGTGCAGGACTCGGTCGCGCTCGCCGTCGAGCTCGAGCTGCGGTACCGGGGCCTGCGCTCGCCGCACAAGATCAAGCTGGGCGTCTCGGGGTGTGCGCGCGAGTGCGCCGAGGCCCGTGCCAAGGACGTCGGCGTGATCGCGACGGACAAGGGCTGGAACGTCTACGTGGGCGGCAACGGCGGCTTCACGCCGCGGCACGCGCAGCTGCTCGCGGAGGACCTGGACACCCCCACGCTGATCCGCACGATCGACCGCTTCCTCATGTACTACGTGCGCACCGCGGACAGGCTCCAGCGCACGGCCCCGTGGATCGAGGAGGTCGAGGGCGGGCTCGACGGCGTGCGGGCCGTGGTGCTCGACGACAGCCTGGGCATCGCGGACGAGCTCGACGCCGCGATGGCCGCGCACGTCGAGGCCTACACCGACGAGTGGCGCGCGACGCTCGACGACCCCGAGAAGCTCGCGCGGTTCGCGTCCTTCGTCAACGCGCCCACCACCCCCGACCCGTCGCTCGCGTATGTGCCCGAGCGCGGCCAGCGTCGCCCCGCGACCCCGGCCGAGCGCGAGGCCGTGCTGGTCGCGGGCCCGAGCCTGGAGGTGCGGTCATGACCGCGGTGCTCGACACGTCCCGGCTCGCCTGGACCGCCGTCTGCCACCTCGCGGACCTGCTGCCCGAGCGCGGCGCGGCAGCCCTCGTCCAGGGTGAGCAGGTCGCCCTCGTCCGCCTGCACGGGCCCGACGGCGGCGTGGGGGAGAGCGGCGCGCAGGAGAGCGAGCCCGTCGTCCTCGCGGTCCAGCAGCTCGACCCGTTCAGCGGTGCGCACGTGATGTCGCGCGGCATCGTGGGGACGCGAGGCGAGGTCCCCACCCTCGCCTCGCCGATGTACAAGCAGGTCTTCGACCTGCGCACCGGCGTGTGCCTCGACCGCGTGGGCCGCGAGCCGCTGGCGGGCCACGAGGCCGACCTGCGCACGTGGCCCGTGCGGGTCGAGGCGGGGCTCGTGCTCGTGGGCTCCCGGCCGGCGGAGGTGGCCCGGTGACCGCGCTCCTCGGCGTCGAGCTCGCCGGACGGCGTGTGGTGGTCGCGGGCGGCGGCCCGGTGGCGGCGCGACGCGTGCAGGCGATGCGCGTCGCGGGCGCTGACGTGCTGGTGGTCGCACCCCAGCTGTGCGAGGAGCTCGCCGAGCTCGCCGACGCCCGGGTGGTGCGCTGGCGCGAGGGCGAGGTCGAGGAGCGTGACCTCGACGGCGCGTGGCTCGTGCACACCGCGACCGGCGACCGGTCCGTCGACGACGCCGTCGCGCGCTGGGCCGACGCGCGTCGCGCCTGGTGCGTGCACGCGGGTGACGTGACCCACGGCACCGCGCGCACCCCCGCGACCACCCGCAGCGGCGACCTGCTGGTGGGCGTGGTCTCGACCGGCCCGGCCGACCCCAGGCGCAGCACCACGGTGCGCGACGCGCTCGCCGAGGTGCTGCCCACCGTCGACCAGCGCCGACGGCGTGCGCCCGTGCTCGGTCAGGGCCGCGTGGTGCTCGTGGGCGGCGGCCCGGGCGACGTGGACCTGCTCACGGTACGCGCGCGCCGCGCGCTCGCCGAGGCGCACGTGGTGGTCGCCGACCGCCTCGGCCCGCGCGAGATCCTCGACGAGCTGCCGCCCGAGGTCGAGGTGGTCGACGTCGGCAAGACCCCGGGCCACCATCCCGTGCCCCAGCACGAGATCCACCGGATCCTCGTCGAGCGCGCGCAGCGCGGGGAGGTCGTGGTGCGGCTCAAGGGCGGCGACCCGTTCGTCTTCGGCCGCGGCGGCGAGGAGGTGCTCGCGTGCCACGAGGCCGGCGTGCCCGTCGAGGTGGTTCCCGGGGTCAGCAGCGCGCTCGCGGTGCCAGCGGCCGCCGGCATCCCGCTGACCCACCGCGGGGTCACCGGCACGTTCCAGGTGATCAACGGTCACGACGGCCTGGGCCCGGCCGCCGTCGAGGTGCTGCGCGAGCGCGGCACGCTCGTGGTGCTCATGGGCGTCTCGGTGCTGCCCGAGCTGGTGGCCACGGCGCTGGGCGCGGGTATCGACCCGACGCTCCCGGTCGCCGTCGTCGAGCGTGGGACCACGCCGCGCCAACGCGTCACGCGCTCGCGGCTCGACACCGTGGTGGCCGACGCCGCGCTCGTGGGGGTGCGCGCCCCCGCCGTGCTCGTGCTGGGGGCGGTCGCGGCACCCGAGCTGCTCGAGGTCCCGGATGGCTGAGCCGATCTCGCAGGTGCTCGCAGGCTGCACGGTGCTCGTGACCGCCGACCGCCGGGCCGCGGAGCTGGGCTCGGCCCTCGCGCGCCGCGGGGCCGCGGTGCGCCACGCGCCGGCGCTCAGCATCGTCCCGCACATCGACGACGCGGCCCTGGCGGCCGGGACGCGCGCGGTGATCGAGACCCCGCCCGACGTCGTCGTCGTGACCACCGGCATCGGGTTCCGAGGCTGGACCGAGTCGGCCGACGCGGTGGGGCTGCTCGACCCGCTGCTCGAGGTGCTCGGCCGCGCGCGGATCGTCGCGCGCGGGCCCAAGGCGCGCGGCGCGATCCAGGCCGCGGGCCTCCAGGCCGACTGGGTCGCCGAGTCCGAGACCTCGGCCGAGATCGCCGAGGTGCTGCTGGGCGAGGGCCTCGCGGGGCTGCGCGTCGCGGTGCAGCACCACGGCGCGGGCTCGGACGGCCTCGACGAGGCGTTCCGGGCCGCGGGGGCCGAGGTCGAGAGCCTCGTGGTCTACCGCTGGGGCCCGCCGCCCGACCCGCAGGCGCTCACGGCCTCGGTGCGTGACTGCGCGGCGGGCGAGGTCGACGCGGTGACGTTCACCTCCGCCCCGGGTGCCGCCGCGTGGCTCGCGGCCGCGGACGAGGCGGGCGTCACCGACGCGCTGCACGAGCGTCTGACCTCGGGCTGCGTGCTCGCAGCCGCCGTCGGCCCCGTGACCGCCGCACCCCTGCGGGAGCGCGGGATCGAGCCCCTGATCCCGGACCGCGGCCGTCTGGGGTCGCTCGTGCGGGCAGTCGTCGCGCACTACGACACCCGCCGCACCGACGCGCTGCCCACGGTGGCCGGGCCGCTCCAGGTGCACCGCGGCGCGGCCGTGCTCGACGGCCGCGTGGTCCCGCTGTCGCCGTCGGGCCTCGAGGTGCTGCGCCTGCTGGTCGAGGCGCGCGGGTCGGTGGTGACCCGCGAGGCCGTGCTGGCCGCCCTGCCCGGCTCGTCCACGGACCCGCACGCGGCCGAGGTCGCCGTCGCCCGCGTGCGTGAGGCCACCTCGCGCGAGCTCGTCCGGACCGTCGTCAAGCGCGGCTACCGCCTCGCGGTCGCCGACCCCCACCCCCAGGAGGCCCTGTGATCCTCGTCGGCTGCTCGCACGGCACCGCGGACCCGGACGGCCGCGCGACGATCCTCGCGATCCTCGCGCGCATCGCCGAGGCCCGCCCCGAGCTCGACGTGCGCGAGGCGTTCGTCGACGTCCAGCAACCCGAGGTCGCGGACGTGGTGCGTCGTGCGGTCGAGGAAGGCGGGGCCGACGACGGCGCGCCCGTGGTGGTGGTCCCGCTGCTGCTCTCGGCCGGGTACCACGTGCACGTGGACATCGCGGCGGCGGTCGAGCCGTGGGGCGCGCGCGCCGTCGCGGCCCCGGCGCTCGGACCTGACCCGCGGCTGGTCGAGCTGCTCGACGAACGGCTCGACCAGGCCGGGGCCCTGCCCGACGACGCCGTCGTGCTCGCGGCCGCGGGCTCGAGCGACGAGCGCGCGACGGCCGACGTCGAGCGCGTCGCGGCCGAACTCGCCCGACGACGGCGCGGTCCGGTCACCGTGGGCTACGGGTCTGCGGCCTACCCGCGCGTGCCCGCCGCCGTCGACGCCGCGCGTGCCTCCGGAGCGCGTCGCGTCGCCATCGCGTCGTACCTGCTCGCGCCGGGCTTCTTCCACGACCGCCTCCAGCTCGCGGGCGCCGACACGGTGAGCCGCCCGCTCGGTGCCGACGCGCGCGTCGTCGGCACGGCGCTGGACCGCTGGGCCGAGGCGGTGCGCCCCGTCCTGGTGCACGACCTCGTGTGACGTCGCCGGCCGACCTCAGTACGGTCGTGCCCCGAGGGGGTGGGTCGATGGGTGAGGTGGCCGCGCGGCCGCGCGCGGGCCGGGTCCCGGCGCACGTGCGGGCGATGGTCGCGGTGGGCTGGCTGCTCACGCTGGGCGGTGCGGGCGTCGTGGCGCTGCGCATGCCGTCGCTGCCCGACGAGGTGCCGCTGCACTACGGCGCGACCGGCACGGTGGACGGCTGGGGCGACCCCGCCGCGCTCTGGGGGCTCGTCGCGCTGTGGGTCGTGCTGCAGGTGATGCTCACGGTGCTCGTGCGGATGCCCCACGTGCACAACTACCCGGTCACGGTGACGGAGGAGAACGCGCCGACGCTCTACCGCCTCAGCCAGGAGCTGCTCGGGGTGATGACGGTCGCGATGGGTGTCGTGCTGCTCGGCATGGTGCCGGTCGGGGCCGACGGCGCGGGCACGTGGTGGCTCATCGTGCTCGGCGCGCTCGGGGCCCTTGCCGCGACGATCGTCGGCGTCGCCCGGATGCTGCGCGTCGCCTGACCTGCGGCGCCCTCAGCCCAGGCGGTCGGTGGCGGCCGCGCGCCGGCTGTACTTGAGCCGGTACATCGCGGCGTCGGCATGCGCGAAGAGCCGCTCCGGGTCGGTGGCCGGGTCGGTCGTGAGCGCGACCCCGATGCTCGCGCGCACCGCGACGCGTCGTCCGCCGAGCGCGACGGGACGCCCCAGGTCCTCCTCGAGGCGGGCCACGACGGCGCGCACCTCGTGCTCGTCGCGCACCTCGCTGAGCACAGCGCAGAACTCGTCGCCGCCCAGGCGTGCCAGGTGGTCGTGCGGGCGCAGGCTCGCGCGCAGCCGGCGCGCGACCACCACCAGCAGGTCGTCGCCCGCGGCGTGACCCAACGTGTCGTTGACCTCCTTGAAGTGGTCGAGGTCGCAGAACAGCACCGCGACGGCGCTCCCGGGCGCGGCCTGCGGCAGGGTCGCCGAGAGCCGCCGCATGAGCTCACGCCGGTTGGCCAGCCCGGTGAGGTCGTCGTGCGCGGCCGCGTGCGCGAGAGCTTCGGAGTGCAGACGTCGGTCGGTCACGTCGCGCTGGTCCACGACGAGGCCCTCGACCAACGGGTCGTCGAGCAGGTTGCGCACGTTCCACTCGTACCAGCGGCGCTCGTGGCTCGCGTGGACCACGAGCACGTCGAGCGCCGCGCGGGCCCCGCCCCCGCGCGCGACCACGTGCTCGAGGCGCTGCTGCACCTGGTGCCGGTGCTCCGAGTCGACCATCTCGAGCAGGTGGCGGCCCACCAGCTCGTCGGGGGTGCGGCCCATGGTGCGCTCGGCCGCGGGGCTCACGTAGGTGAGCACGCCGTCGCGATCGGTCACCACCAGCACGTCGTTCGAGCTGTCCAGGAGCGCACGCACCCGGGCCTCGGTGCGCGCGAGCGTGAGCTCGAAGCGCTCGCGGTCGGCCACCGACAGGCCGACGATCGCGACGGTCAGTGCGCCGAGCACCAGGCCCGCGAGGGCGACGGCGTGACTCACCTCGAGCTGCGGCACGCTCGTGAGCACCCCGGCCTGCTCGAGGAGCTGGCCCAGGCTCGTGACCGCGGCGATGAGGCCGATCGCCGGGGCGGTGACGCGGCTGCCCGACCGCTCGACGTGGACGACCGCGAGCACCATGCCCGCGAGCGGGACCAGGGGTGCCCACCCGGCGGTCCACGCGGTCGCGGCGAACAGCGTGAGCCCGAGCGCCACGCGCAGCACGGCACGGTTGCGCAGGCAGCCGCCTCCGAGGAACCGCTGCACGGGCTCGCTCGGCAGCACGCCGTTGAGGACGAGGAGCGCGGTGAGCAGGACGGGAGGGCCGAGCACGAGGCCGCGAACGTGGAGCGCGAGGAGCGCGGGCAGGGCGACCAGCCCGATGAGCGCCGCCGCGAGCAGGGCCGCGCCCGCGCCGTGGGGAGGCAGCACGTCACCCTGGGCGCGCGACGACGGGACGTCTCGTCCGTCGCTGCTGCCCGGCGTCATGGTTCGCCACCCTCTGCGTGCGCTGGGGGGAGCACGCCGATCCATGGTCACCGGGAATGTCCGACTTTGCCACCCCCCGGGAGGGTGGTCCGCCGGGTGAGAAATGCCGCTGACGTCGACCCGCGTGTCATCCACGGTTGACACGCGGGTCGACGGGCTGGTGCGATCACCGCGGGAGGTGGCCGCATGGGACGCATGGACACACTGGTGGGCCAGGCCGATGGTGACGACCCGCTCGTGGCGCTCCGGGCACTGGTCGAGCTGCGCGCCGAGTCCGAGCGGCAGGAGGCGATGCTGGTGCGCCGCGCGCGCAACCGGGGCGCGTCGTGGGCCGCCATCGCGCAGGTGCTCGGCGTGAGCCGGCAGGCCGTGCACAAGAAGCACGGCGGCAGCCGCTTGCTGGGCAGGTGAGGCGGCGGAGGGCCCTCAGGCCACCCCGAGGGCCTCGAGCCACGGGTCGGGCAGCACGGCCCAGCCCACGAACGAGACGACGTCGAGCGCGGTGTGCGCGACCACGAGGGGCATGACGCGGCGCGTGCGCAGGTAGTACCAGCCGAAGGCGAGGCCCATGACGACGTTGCCCACGGCCATGCCGGGGCCCTGGTACAGGTGGTAGGCGCCACGCAGCAGCGCGCTCGTCACGAGGATCGCCGGCAGCGTCCAGCGCAGCTCGCCGAGCCGCTCCATGAGGTAGCCGACCACCACGACCTCCTCGAGCAGCGCGTTCTGCAGCGCCGCGAGGATCAGCACGGGCACGGCCCACCAGTACGGCTCGAGGCCCGCGGGCTGCACCTGCACGTTGAGCCCGAGCACGCGTCCGAGCACGTAGAAGCCCAGCCCGGGAATGCCGATCGCTGCCGCGAGGCCCAGCCCCACGGCCAGGTCACGCAGCGGGCGGGCGGCGTCGAGCCCGATGCGCCGCAGCGCGCTGCGACCCGGGGTCGACAGCAGGTAGAGCGCGAGCGCCACGGGGACGAGCGCGAAGCCGATGCCGAGCAGCTGGTAGACGAGGTCGACGTACGGTCGCGCTGAGCGGGTGGGGTTGAGGGTCGCCGTCTGCTGCGCGAGCGGGACCTCGCTCGTGAACCGCACGTACAGGCGCAGGGCCGCGTACACCGCGGACTGCGCGAGCGACAGGCCCAGCACGATCCACACCTCGGCGCCCAGGCGGCGCCGCGTCCCCGACGGCGGCGTGGGGTCGGACGGTCGAGCTGCGTCCGGTCCCGCAGCGTCCGGTCCCGCGGGGGCCGATGCGGCCGTCGCGGGCGTAGGCACGCTTGCCGCCGACCGCGGGGGCTGTGGCTGCTCGGGCACGGGGACAACCTACGTGCGCCTTGACGCCGCGACCACGCGAGGCTCATGCTGTGCAAACAACTTTGCATCACAAACTAGTCTGCAACTCACGACAGGAGCCTGATGACCCCCGCCGACGAACACGCGCTCGAGCCCGACGACGACGCGCCCCTCGACCCCGCGCAGAGCGCCGCCCTCATCGCCGAGCAGCGCGCGCGTGTGGTCGAGGCCGTCGACGTCGACGCGCGCCTGCTGTTCGGGGTCTGGGGGACCGCCTGGCTGCTGGGCTTCGGCGTGCTGTGGGCGGTCGCGGTCGACGAGCCGCTGATCGACCTGGCCCCGCAGTACGCGGGCCTGGCGTTCGGGCTCCTCCTGGTGAGCGCCGCCGTCGTCACCGCGGTGCACCTCGCACGGCGCTCGGGCGGGGTGCGGGGGTCGTCCGCGACGCAGGGTGCGATGTACGGCTGGGCCTGGGCGCTCACGTTCACGGGCTACGGGGCGATGGGCTACGCGCTCAACGCCCTCGACGCCGGCCCGGCCCTCACCTCGACCGTCATGAGCGGCGGCTCGGCTCTCGCCGTCGGCGCGCTGTACATGGCGGGCGGCGCGATCTGGCGCGACCGCACCCAGTTCGTCCTCGGGGTGTGGGTGGCGGCGGTGACGATCGTCGCGATCCTCGTGGGCTACCCGCACCTCCTCGCGGTCATGGCGCTCGCCGGGGGCGGCGGCATGCTGCTCGGGGCGGTGGCCGAGCAGGTGCGGCGGCGGCGATGAGCCTCGACCCGGTGATCCACAGCCAGGCCCGGCTGCGGATCATGACCACCCTCACGGCCCTCGGCGAGGGCGACCGCCTGACGTTCCCGCGGCTGCAGTCGCTGCTCGACACCACCGCCGGGAACCTCTCGACCCACCTGCGCAAGCTCGAGGACGCCGGCTACGTCGCCGTCCACAAGGGGCACCTGGGTCGCGTGCCGTCCACCCAGGTCGAGGCCACCCGCGCGGGCCGGCGCGCGTTCGAGGACTACACCGCGGCGCTCCAGGCGCTGCTCACCCCACCCGACGTCCAGCAGCTGTCCCAGGAGGAACGATGACCCAGACCCCCGTGGTCGAGGTCGAGCACGTGACGCGTCGCTTCGGCGCCACGGTCGCGCTCGACGACGTGTCCCTGACCGTGCCACCCGGTGAGCTCGTGGGCCTGCTCGGCCCCAACGGCGCCGGCAAGACGACGCTGCTGAGCCTCGTCACCGGCCTGCGCAAGCCCGACGAGGGCGTCGTGCGCCTCTTCGGCGGCGACCCGCGCGACCCGGCGAGCCGCCGCGCGCTCGGCACCACCCCGCAGGAGACCGGCCTGCCGCCCACGCTCAAGGTCGGTGAGGTGGTCGCGTTCGTCGCGGGCCACTACCCGGACCCGATGCCGGCCGGTGAGCTGCTCGAGCGCTTCGGCCTCACCGAGGTGGCCGGCCGCCAGACCGGCGGGCTCTCGGGTGGGCAGAAGCGTCGCCTCGCCGTCGCGCTCGCCCTCGTGGGCCGCCCGCGCCTGGTCGTGCTCGACGAGCCCACCACCGGCCTCGATGTCGAGGCGCGTCACCTGCTGTGGCAGGCCCTGCGCGACTACCACGCCGACGGCGCGACAGTGCTCCTGACGAGTCACTACCTCGAGGAGGTCGAGGCGCTCGCGCAGCGCGTCGTCGTCATCGGCCACGGCAGGTTGCTCGCCGACGACGCCCTCGGCTCGGTGCTCGCACGGGTCGCGGTGCGTCGCGTCGTCGTGCACCTGCCGGGGATCACCGATCACGACGCCCAGGCGCTTCCCGGCGTGGTCGACGCGGGCCGTGAGGGCGACCGGCACGAGCTGCTCACGAGCGACGCCGACGCGTTGGTCCGTGCGCTCGTCACCTCGGGGCGGGAGTTCCACGGCCTCGAGGTGCGCGGCGCGAGCCTCGAGGAGGCCTTCCTCACCCTGACGCGCGAGACCCCGGAGGTGGTCGCATGAGCACGGCCGGCCTGACCCTGCTGCACGCGCGCTACCAGGCGCTCGAGACCGTCCGCGTCCCCATCGCGGTGCTCGGCACCATGCTCTTCCCGTCGCTCGCGATGTTCTTCTTCGTGGTGCCGCAGAGCGCCGTCGCGCAGAACCCGGTGGCTGCGACGGCCGCCGTCGGGCAGCTCGCGATGTTCTCGGTGATGTCCACGTGCATGTTCACGTTCGGCGTGGGCGCCGCGGAGGACCGTGCGCTGCCGTTCGACCCGTACGTGCGCACGCTGCCCGCCGGGCCGGCTCCGCGGCTGCTGGGGCGCATGCTCACGGGCGGCGGCTTCGCCCTGCTGGGGCTGGTGCCGCTGATCCTGATCGCCTGGATCTTCACGGCGGCCACGGTCACGGCGGGTCAGGCGCTGGTGAGCCTCGCCGTCGTGATCGGGGTGGCCCTGCCGTTCCTCGGCCTGGGGCTCGGCATCGGCTACTCGATGAGCTCCAAGGCCGCGATCGCGGTGGTGCAGGTGGTGCTCTTCCCGATGGCGTTCGCAGGCGGGCTGTTCATGCCGCCCGAGGTGTTCCCGGACTGGCTCGACCGCTTCTCCCAGGCGCTGCCGAGCCGTGCCGGCCGTGACCTGCTGGTGCAGGCGCTCACCGACGCGCAGGCGAGTGCGGCGGCGCTGCCCGTGCTGCTCGCCTGGGGCGCGCTGTTCGCGGCCTTCGCGGTGTGGGCGTACCGGCGCGACGAGGGGCGCCGCTTCCGCTGACACGACGACGGCCGCCGTCGGAACCCTTCCGGGCCCGACGGCGGCCGTCGTACGTGTCGCGGGTGCGCTCAGGCGAAACGGCGCAGGCGCAGCGAGTTCGTCACCACGAGCACCGAGGAGAACGCCATCGCGGCGCCCGCGATCATCGGGTTGAGCAGGCCCAGCGCCGCGAGCGGGATCGCCGCGACGTTGTAGGCGAACGCCCAGAACAGGTTCTGCTTGATGATCCGCAGCGTGCGGCGCGAGAGCCGGATCGACTGCCCGGCCGAGGCGAGGTCCCCGCGCACGAGCGTGAGGTCCGCCGCCTCGATCGCGACGTCGGTCCCGGTACCCATCGCGAGCCCCAGGTCCGCCTGGGCGAGGGCCGCGGCGTCGTTGACGCCGTCACCGACCATCGCGACCGTGCGGCCCGCGGCCTGGAGCTCACGCACCTTCTCGACCTTGTCGGCCGGCAGCACCTCGGCGACCACCTCGGTGATGCCCACCTGGGCGGCCACGGCACGGGCGGCTCCCGCGTTGTCGCCCGTGAGCAGCACGGGCTCGAGGCCCAGCGCACGCAGCTCGGCGACGGCCGCGACCGAGGTCGCCTTGACCGGGTCGCGCAGCACGAGCACGCCCTGCGCGGTGCCGTTCCACGCCGCCATGACCGCCGTCGCGCCGTCGGCCTCGGCCGCCGTGAACGCGGCGTCGAGGCCCTCGGTCACGACGCCCTGCTCGCGCAGCCACGCAGGCCGTCCCACGAGCACGCGCCGGCCCAGGTCGAGCCCGCTGTGCGCGGTGCGGACCACGCCGACGACGCCGCGCCCGGCCTCGTTCGCGAACTCGGTGACCTGGTCGCTGCCGATCTGCACGCCGTCGGCGCCCGCCTCGGCGGTCGCCTGCGGGGCCGCGGGCCGGGCCGCCGCGATCGCCTGGGCGATCGGGTGCTCGCTGCGCTCCTCGACCGCCCCGGCGAACCGGAGCACCTCGTCGCGCGTCACGCCCTCGGCGGGCAGCACGTCGACCAGCTGCATGCGGCCCTCGGTGACGGTGCCCGTCTTGTCGAGCACCACGGTGTCGACGCGGCGCGTCTGCTCGAGGATCTCCGGCCCCTTGATGAGGATGCCGAGCTGCGCACCGCGGCCCGTGCCCACCAGCAGGGCGGTGGGGGTCGCTAGACCCAGGGCGCACGGGCAGGCGATGATCAGCACCGCGACGGCCGCGGTGAACGCGGCCTGCGACCCGCCGCCGGTGAGCAGCCACACCGCGAGCGTGCCGAGCGCGATCACGATGACCACGGGCACGAACACGGCCGAGATGCGGTCGGCCAGCCGCTGCACGGGTGCCTTGCCCGTCTGGGCCTGGGCCACGAGCCGGCCGATCTGGGCGAGCATCGTCTCCTCGCCCACGCGGGTCGCGCGCACCACGAGGTAGCCCGAGGTGTTCACGGTCGCGCCGGTGACCTGCGAGCCCGGCGCCACGTCCACCGGCACGGGCTCACCCGTGAGCAGCGAGGTGTCGACGGCGCTCGTGCCCTCGACCACCACGCCGTCGGTCGCGACCTTCTCACCCGGGCGCACCGCGAACAGGTCGCCCACCGCGAGGGTCTCGACCGGGCGGCGCTCCTCGACGCGGCGCCCGTCCACCTCGCGCAGCACGGCCACGTCGGTCGCACCCAGCTCGAGCAGCGTGCGCAGGGCGTCGCCCGCGCGGCGCCGTGACCGGTGCTCGGCGTAGCGGCCCGCGAGCAGGAAGGTCGTGACCACGGCCGCGACCTCGAAGTACAGCTCGGGCATGCCGGTGTGGCCCACGCCGAACCGCGGGATGAGCGTGGGCTCCATCCGCATGCCGATCTCGCCCGCGCCGCCCAGCAGCACGGCCCACAGCGACCACGCGCTCGCGGCGATCACGCCCAGGGACACGAGCGTGTCCATGGTCGAGGCTCCGTGGCGTGCGGCCCGGGCCGCGGCCCGGTGGAACGGCCACGCGGCCCAGGTCACCACGGGCAGCGCGAGGGCCGTGACGACCCACTGCCAGCCCGCGAACTGGAGCGCGGGCACCATCGAGAGCACGAGCACGGGGGCCGTCAGCACGGCCGCGACCAGCAGACGACGGCGCAGGTCCGCACCCCGGTCCGCGACGGGTGCCGAGGTGTCCTCGTCCTCGTCCATGTGGTGGCCCTCGCCCATCGAGTGGCCCGAGAGCGCGTGCTCGGCGTCGGTGCCGCCGCTGCGGCGCACGAGGGTCGCGGTGTAGCCCGCGGCCTCGACCGCACGCACCACCTCGGCCGGGTCCACGTCGGCGCTCAGCTCGACGTGCGCGGACTCGGTCGCGAGGTTGACGGTGGCCGTGGCCCCCTCGACCTTGTTGATCTTCTTCTCGACCCGCGCCACGCACGAGGCGCACGTCATCCCCTCGACGGCGAGGTCGAGCGAGCCGACGACGACGCGTGCGTCCGTGGCTCCTGCCGGTGCGACTGGGTGGGTCATGTCCTCACGTCCTGTGGTGGGTGGTGCGCCGGGGTTCGCCCGGGCGGGGGTGCTGCGGGTGGCGTCGCTCCCTCAGAGGAGCGAACGCGGGGGAGCGACCTGGTAGCCGGCCTCCTCGACGGCGGCCTTGACGTCGTCGTCGGACAGCGGCTGCTCGGAGGTGATCGTGACCTGGCTGGTCGCGCCCGAGACGAGGTCCACGTGCACGTCGGTCACGCCGGGCAGCGCGCGCAGCTCCTCGTCGACCGAGCGGACGCAGTGGCCGCAGGTCATGCCCTGGACGCCGACGTTGATGGTCTGGGTGCTCATGAGGTGCTCCTTCTTCGGTGGGTGGTGCTTCTGTCGTGCCGGTCGTGCTGGTCAGCTGCGGACGAGACGCGCGATCGCGTCGGAGGCCTCGCGGATCTTGGCCTGCCCGGCCTCGGGGGACTGACGTGCGGCGTCGACCACGCAGTGTGTGAGGTGGTCCTCGAGCAGCCCGAGGCTCACGGCCTCAAGCGCCTTGGTCACCGCGGCCACCTGGGTCAGCACGTCGATGCAGTAGGTGTCCTCGTCCACCATGCGCGCGATCCCGCGCACCTGCCCCTCGACGCGGCGCAGCCGCGCGAGGTACTCGTCCTTGGTCCCGGTGTAGCCCGCCATCGTGGTCCTCCGTCGTGGTGCCGTGCCCTGGCCAACACCCTACCCCCCTAGGGTATTCCACGCGAGGGCCGCGGCCCGGGACGTCCGTCCCCGCCGCTACGCTCGCGGCATGCGCGTCTCGGCCAAGGCGGACTACGCGGTGCGGGCGTGCGCCGAGCTCGCGATCGCGCCCGACGGCGCCCCGGTGCGGGTCGAGGACCTCGCCGCGCGCCAGGGCCTGCCGGTCACCTTCCTCGAGCGGATCATGGGTGACCTGCGCCGCGCGGGCGTCGTCGCGAGCGTGCGCGGCCGCGCGGGGGGCCACCGTCTCGCCCGCCCGGCGAGCGCCGTCGTCGTCGGCGAGATCATCCGCGCGGTCGACGGCCCGCTGCTGACCGTGCGTGACGAGCGCCCGCCGAGCCTCGAGTACGAGGGCTCGGCCGCGTCGCTGCTCGAGCTGTGGGTCGCGCTCCGGGTGAGCGTGCGCGACGTCCTCGACAAGGTGACCCTCGCGGAGCTCGTCGAGGGGCGGCTGCCGGCCCCGGTGCGTGAGCTCGCCCAGCGCGGGGGCGCCTGGGACAACCCCTGACTGTCCGATTCGCCCCTTTTCACCCGCCCGGGTGAGCGACAAAACTGGACAAAGACGGTCAAGATGGTCGAGAGAGATCCCGACCATCGGAGACCACCATGCGCACCCTCCTCGTCCTGGCCCTCGTCGGGCTCGGAGCCCAGCTCGTCGACGGGAGCCTGGGCATGGCCTACGGCGTCACGTCGACCACCCTGCTTCTCGCGGTCGGCACCAACCCCGCGGCGGCGTCGGCGACCGTGCACCTCGCCGAGATCGGCACCACCCTCGCCTCCGGCGCCGCGCACTGGCGGTTCGGCAACGTCGACTGGCGCGTCGTGCTGCGGGTCGGTGTCCCGGGCGCGATCGGCGCGTTCGCGGGTGCGACCTTCCTCTCGCGCCTGTCCACCGAGGCCGCGACGCCGGTCATGGCGCTCGTGCTCCTCGCGCTCGGTCTCTACCTGCTGGGCCGCTTCACGTTCTTCACGCTGCCCGTGGTGCGCAGCGACGTGCCCCTGCGCCGCCGCTTCCTCACGCCGCTCGGCCTGGTGGCCGGGTTCGTCGACTCGACCGGTGGCGGGGGCTGGGGCCCGGTGGGCACGCCGGCCCTGCTGGCCTCGGGCCGGCTCGAGCCGCGCAAGGTGGTCGGCTCGATCGACACGAGCGAGTTCCTCGTCGCGGTCGCGGCCTCGGCGGGCTTCCTCTTCTCGCTCGGCACCGCAGGCATCGACGGCACCTGGGCGCTCGCGCTGCTCGCCGGCGGCCTGGTGGCCGCACCGATCGCCGCGTGGCTCGTGCGCCACGTGCCCGCACGCGTGCTCGGCTCCGCCGTCGGCGGCGTGATCGTGCTGACCAACACCCGCACGCTGCTGCGCTCGGACCTGCTCGCGGCCACGCCGTCGGTCACGGCCGTCGTCCTCGGCTCGATCGCGGCCGTCTGGGTCGCCGCCGTCGCGTGGTCCGTCCGCGCCCACCTGGCGACCCGCCGCCTCGAGCCCGTGCCCGTGGTCGTGCCGCAGCCCTGACCGGCGCAATCTGCTGGGCCTCGGCCCCGTGCAGGGGCAGACTCGCGGCATGCTTCCCGACGGCCTGACCCTGCGCACCACCCGGCCCGGCGACCTGGAGCAGGTCGCGGCGCTCCTCGTCGACCGGGGTGAGGAGGGGGACGACGTCGATCACCGCCTGGTGGTGGAGGACCCCGCCGCCGGGTGGGGGACGAGCGCGGTCGTCGTCGACGGGGACCGCGTGGTCGCGACCGCGACGCTGCTCGACGAGACGGTGCGGGTGGGGGACGTGGTGCTGCCCGCGGGCCAGGTCGAGCTGGTCGCGACGCACGAGGACCACGAGGGTCGCGGCCTCATGCGCGCGCTCATGGAGTGGGCGCACGAGCTCTCGGCGACGCGCGGCCACCTCCTCCAGGTGATGATCGGGATCCCGTACGTGTACCGACGCTTCGGCTACGAGTACGCGATCGACATGCCGCCCGCCCGCGAGGTGGTGGACCTGCCCGAGCCGCTCGGGCCGGGTGAGCCGGGTCCGTACCGGCTTCGCCCCGCCGAGGCCGACGACGTCGACGCCCTCGCCGGGCTCCAGGACCTCGCCCAGCAGCCCTACGACGTCGCCGTCGCGCACCCGCGTGCCCGCTGGGACTGGCTGCGCGGCACCCCGGCGAGCGCGCTGTGGGTGCTCGTGCGCCGTGGCGCCGCGGAGCAGGACGGCGAGCACGAGGAGGTGGTCGCGAGCGTGCGGCTGCGCTCCGACGACGGCGCCGTGCTGCTCGCCGACCCCGCCGCCCGGGACGACGACGCGGCCGACGCGCTGCTGCGCGCCGTCGTCGGCCTGCGCCCGGGCGAGCAGCTGCGCGTGGTGCACCGTGAGCTCACCGTGACGGGTCGCCGCTGGGCCGCCCGGCTCGGCCCCGCGAGCGAGTACCCCGAGCAGTACTACGTGCGTGTCCCGGCGCTCGGCCCGGTGCTCGACGCGTTGCGCCCGGTGCTGACGCGGCGCCTGTCCGAGGCCGGCCTCGACCGCACGGGCACCGAGATCCTGGTGTCGACCTTCGCCGAGCACGTCCGGATCCCGGTGGCGGACGACGGCGCGCTCGGTACGCCGCAGGTGGGCGGACGGCTGCAGTGGCCCGCCTCACTGGGCGGCGCGGGCGTGGCGCCCGACCAGCTCGGGGCGCTGCTCCTGGGCTGCGGCATGCACGCGCTCGCGCGCCGCCGCCCCGACGTCTACCCGGGCCCCGACCCGGAGCTCTACGACACGCTCTTCCCGCCGGTGCGCGGCGACGTCCTGAGCTTCTACCTCCCCTGGGACTGAGGTGTGGAGACTTCCTCACGCATAGCGTGAGCAACTCTCCACACCTCGGTGGCTAGGCCGCCGCGCGCGCGGCCGCGGGGAGGGCGTCGAGGATCCGCGTCAGGGCGTCGTCGTCGTGGGCGGCCGTGACGAACCAGGCTTCGTAGGCCGAGGGCGGCAGGGCGACGCCCGCCTCGAGCATCGCGTGGAAGAAGCGGCGGTGGGCCGCGACGTCCTGCGCCTGCGCGGCCGCGTAGTCGCGCACGCCGTCGCGCGCGGGGGCCTCGCCCAGGAACGGCGAGAACAGGTTGCCCGCGTGCTGCACCACGTGCGGCACCCCGGCCTCGGCGAACGCGTGCCCGACGGCGTCGCGCAACCTCGCCGCGGTCGCGTCGAGCCGTGCGTAGACGGCGTCGTCGGCCAGGCGCAGCGTCGCGAGGCCCGCGGCCACGGCCACGGGGTTCCCGCTGAGCGTGCCCGCCTGGTACACCGGGCCTGCGGGCGCGAGCTGGTCCATCACGGTGGCCGGCCCGCCGAGCGCCGCGACCGGCAGGCCGCCGCCGATGACCTTGCCGAACGTCACAAGGTCCGGCTCCCAGCCCTCGGCCGCACCCTCGAGGCCCCACCACCCGGCCGGGCCCACGCGGAAGCCCGTGAGCACCTCGTCGAGGATCAGCAGCGCGCCGTGCTCGGCCGTGATCCGGCGCAGCGCGGCGTTGAAGCCGGGCGCGGGCGGCACCACGCCCATGTTCGCGGGTGCGGCCTCGGTGATCACCGCGGCGATGCGCGGGCCGTGCACCGCGAACGCGTCGGCCACCGCGTCGGGGTCGTTGTACGGCAGCACCAGGGTCTCGGCAGCCGTCGCCTCGGTCACGCCCGCGGAGCCCGGCAGGCCCAGGGTCGCGACGCCCGAGCCTGCGGCGGCCAGCAGGCCGTCGGAGTGCCCGTGGTAGCAGCCCGCGAACTTGACCACGAGCGGCCGGCCGGTCACGCCGCGCGCGAGCCGCACCGCCGTCATGGTCGCTTCGGTACCCGTCGAGACCAGCCGGAGCCGCTCGGTGAACGGCACGCGCCGGCGCACCTCCTCGGCGAGCTCGACCTCGGCCAGGGTCGGTGCGCCGAACGAGAGCCCGCGCGCGGCGGCCTCCTGCACGGCCGCGACCACCTCGGGGTGCGCGTGGCCCAGGATCGCCGGGCCCCACGACGCGACGAGGTCCACGTACTCGTGGCCCTCGACGTCGGTCACGTACGGGCCGCGCGCGCTCGCGAGGAACCGCGGGTCGCCGCCCACCGAGCCGTACGCGCGCACGGGCGAGCTCACGCCTCCGGGCAGCGCGAGCCGCGCCCGCTCGAACGCGTCGTGGTTGGTCGTCATGCGTGTCCCTCCCGCAGCCATCCGGCCAGCTCGGTCGCCCAGTACGTCAGCACGGCGTCGGCCCCCGCACGGCGGATGCCCAGCACCGACTCGGTGATCGCCCCGCGTCGGTCGATCCATCCCTGCGCGGCCGCGGCCTCGACCATCGCGTACTCACCCGACACCTGGTACGCCCACACCGGCACGTCGCTCATCGCGGCGACCTCGGCGAGCACGTCGAGGTAGGAGCCCGCGGGCTTGACCATCACGACGTCCGCACCCTCGGCGAGGTCGAGCTCGACCTCGCGCAGACCCTCGCGACGGTTCGCCGGGTCCAGCTGGTAGGTGCGCCGGTCGCCGGTCAGCGCCGAGTCGACCGCCTCGCGGAACGGACCGTAGAACGCCGAGGCGTACTTGGCCGCGTACGCGAGCAGGACGACGTCGTCGTGCCCGGCCGCGTCGAGCGCGTCGCGCACCGCCGCCACCTGGCCGTCCATCATCCCGCTGAGGCCGAGCAGGTGGGCGCCGGCCTCGGCCTGGGCGACCGCCATCTGCCCGTAGATCTCGAGCGTCGCGTCGTTGTCGACCGTGCCCTCGCGCCCTGGCCGGGAGTCGAGCACGCCGCAGTGGCCGTGGTCGGTGAACTCGTCGAGGCACAGGTCCGCCTGGACGACGAGCGCGTCACCCACCTCGGCGACGACGTCGCGCAGGGCCGCGTTGAGCACGCCGTCGGGCCGGCACGCGGCGGTGCCGGTCGCGTCGCGCTCGGCGGGCACGCCGAACAGCATCACGCCGCCCACGCCCGCCGCCGCGGCCTCGGTCACGGCGCGGCGCAGGCTGTCGCGCGTGTGCTGCACCTGGCCGGGCATCGAGGTGATCGGCACGGGCTCGGTCGCGTCCTCACGCACGAACATCGGCAGCACGAGCTGCGCGGGCTGCACGTGGGTCTCGGCGACCAGGCGCCGCAGCGCCGGGGTGCGGCGCAGGCGGCGGGGTCGGACGGGCATGCTCATGGGCGCTCCTCGTCGACACGTGGGTCGGGGGTGGGCTGGTCGTGGTCGTGGGCCTGCTCGGCGAGGTGGGTCGCGAGGGCCTCGACCATGTCCTCGGCCGAGGCGTGCGCGGGACGCACGTGCACGGCGAGACCGGCGTCGAGGGCCGCACGCTCGGTGCGCGGGCCGATGCAGCACACGGTTGTGGCGGCGGGCGGCGCGCCCACCAGCTCGAGCAGCGCCGTCACGGTGCTCGCCGAGCTCAGCAGCACGGCGTCGAACCCGCCGTCGCGCCACGCGGTGCGCACGGCCTCGTCGGGGGTGTCACCCGTGACGGTGCGGTAGGCGATCACCTCGTCCACCTGCCACCCCGCGGCGCGCAGCCCGTCGACGAGGGTCGGCTCGGCGAGGTCGGAGTGCGGCGCGAGCACGCGCAGCTGCGCAGCCGACGACGGCGTCGCGGCGGGTGCGGGGAACTCGGCCACCAGCCCGCGCGCCGAGCGTTCACCCGTGGGCACCAGGTCCGGCGTCACGCCCGCGCGCTCGAGGGCACGCGCGGTGCCCGGCCCGACGGCGGCGACGCGCGCCCCGCCCAGGACGCGTGGCAGCACGTCGGCGGGGGTGCCCGGGGCGACGGTGACGGCGCGTGCGGACAGCGCGGCCACCGTGGTCGCGCTCGTCACGGTGAGCCACGCGTACCGGCCGGCCGCGAGATGCAGGATCGCGTCGTCGACGTCCTCCACGTCCGGTGCGTCCTCGAAGCGGAGCATCGGCAGCACGACGGCCTGCGCACCCTCGGCCTCGAGCAGCGCGCCCACGCGCTCACCCCACTCGCCCCCGCGCGGCACCAGCACGCGGCGGCCCGTGAGCCGCCCCACGTCAGCGCCGCCCGTCGACGAGGGGGGCGAGCTCGGCCGCGCCGTCGTCGAGCAGGCGGTGCGCGACGTCGGCGCCCAGGCGGACGGCGACCTCGAGGGCCCAGACCGGTGCCTGCGGGTCGTGGTGCGTCGCGCCGTCGACACCCACGACGCCGTGCGGGAGGGGCAGACGCTGCTCGGTGCGCACCTGCGCACCGCCGTCGGGCCGGCACACCACGGCCTCGAGCACCAGGTCACCGGCCTCGACCCGGGCGAGCGCCCCGATCGGCGCGGCGCAGCCGGCCTCGAGGGTTGCGAGCAGCGAGCGCTCGGCGGTCACCTCGAGCCGTGAGGTCAGGTCGTCGAGCCGCGCGACCAGCTCGCCCAGCTCGTCGCCCGCGCGCACCTCGACGGCGAGCGCACCCTGCCCGGGGGCGGGGGTCAGCACGTGCCGGTCGAGCACCTCGCTCGCGACACCGATCATGCCGAGGCGCTCGAGCCCGGCCGCCGCGAGCACGACGGCGTCCAGGTCGCCCGGCCCGTCGTGGCCCAGGCCGGGCACGCGGCCCAGGCGCGTGCCGACGTTGCCGCGGATGTCGACCACCTCGAGGTCGAGCCGTGCCGCGCGCAGCTGGGCCGCCCGCCGCGGCGAACCGGTGCCCACACGGGCGCCGTCGGGCAGGTCCTTCAGATGCATCCCGTCGCGTGCGCACAGCGCGTCACGGGGCTCCTCACGCGCGGGGACCGCAGCGAGCGCGAGGCCGGGGGCGGGCGCCGTCGGGAGGTCCTTGAGCGAGTGCACCGCGAGGTCGCAGCGGTCCTCGAGGAGGGCCTCGCGCAGGGCCGCGACGAAGACGCCCGCCCCGCCCAGCGCTGCGAGCGAGCCGCGCAGTCGGTCGCCCTCGGTGCGGATCGTGACGAGCTCGACCTCACCGGTGCCCAGCAGCCACCCGAGGGCGTCGGCGACGTGACCCGACTGGGTCGTCGCCAGCAGGCTCCCGCGCGTGCCGAGCCGGATCACGGCGCGAGGCCTGCCACGGCGGGTCGCACCTCACGGCCGGCGCAGCAGCCGGGACGGCACACGTCGTACCAGGGGCCGAGGGCGGTCAGGGCGGGGCGCACCCCACCATCCTGGCCCTCGACCCGCTCGGTGACGAGGTCCACGAGCCCGCGCACGAACGCCGGGTCCACCCCGGGGGTCGGCACGCGCTCGGCCCACAGGTCCGCCTCACGCGCCGTCGTGAGCGCCTCCTCGTCGAGGTCCCACAGCACCTCCATGTGGTCCGACACGAAGCCGAGCGGCACGATCACCACGGCCTTCGTGCCCTGCCCGGCGAGCTCGGTGATCGCGTCGTTGACGTCGGGCTCGAGCCACGGGGTGCTCGGGGCGCCGCTGCGCGACTGGTAGACGAGCGACCAGGGCACGTCGCGTCCGACGGCGGTCATGACCACCTCGGCCACCGCGCGGTGCTGCGCGCCGTAGGCGCCCTCGGGGCCCAGCTCGGCCTCGGGCGGCCCCGACGCGAGCGCGGCCTGCGTGGGGATCGAGTGGGTCACGAAGAGCACGTGCGTGCTCGCGAGGTCCACACCGCCCTGCTCGGCGCGCTCGAGCGCACCCTGGACGCCGTCGACGAACGGTGCGACGAAGCCCGGGTGGTCGAAGTACTGGCGCACCTTGTCGATGTGCATCTCACCGGCGAGGCCCGTCTCCTCGAGAGCGCGCGCGAGGTCCTCGCGGTACTGGCGGCAGCCCGAGTAGGACGAGTAGGCGCTGGTCACGACGGCGAGCAGGCGGCGGTGGCCCGCGGCGTGCGCCTCGCGCAGCGCGTCGGTGAGGTACGGGTCCCAGTTGCGGTTGCCCCAGAGCACGGGCAGCTCGAGGCCGCGCTGGTCGATCTCGGCCTGGAGGGCTGCGCGGAGCGCCCGGTTCTGGTCGTTGATCGGGCTCACGCCGCCGAACGCGCGGTAGTGGTGCGCGACCTCCTCGAGGCGCTCATCCGGGATGCCGCGGCCGCGTGTGACGTTGCGCAGGAAGGGCAGCACGTCGTCCTGGCCCTCGGGGCCGCCGAACGAGACGAGCAGCACGGCGTCGTAGGCGCTCGGGGCCTCGGGCTCGGCGTGGGGCAGGGACTCGGGGTTCACGGCGGCACCTCCGGTGGGCAGGGTCGGGGCGCTCACAGCACGACCCCCGCGACCTCGTCGGCCTCGATGCGTCGGCCCGTGTAGAACGGGACCTCCTCGCGCACGTGGCGGCGGGCGTCGGTGGCGCGCAGGTCGCGCATGAGGTCCACCAGGTCCACGAGGTCGTCGGCCTCGAGGCCCAGGAGCCACTCGTAGTCGCCCAGCGAGAACGCGGCGACGGTGTTCGAGAGCACCTGGGAGAACACGCGCCCCTTGCGGCCGTGCTCGGCGAGCATCGCGCGGCGCTCGTCGGTGGGCAGCAGGTACCACTCGTACGAGCGGACGAAGGGGTAGACCGTCAGCCAGTCCTTGGGCTGCGTGTCGCGCATGTACGCGGGCTCGTGGTTCGCGCTGAACTCGGCCGTGCGGTGCACGCCCATCGCGGACCACGAGGGCAGCAGGGCCTCGAGCTCGGTGGTGCGGCGCAGGCGACGGATCTCGGCCTGGAGCGCCTCCGCGCTCTGCCCGGTGAGCCAGACCATCAGGTCCGCGTCCGCGCGCAGGCCCGAGACGTCGTACAGCCCGCGGAGCGTCACGCCGTCGGGCGTCTGAGCGGCAGCGTCGGCGAGCACCGGCCCGGTCCCGGTGGGGGTCGCGACCGGTGCGCCGGCGGGGCGGCGCAGCACGGTCCACAGGGTCCAGGCACCCGCGTCGGGAGCCGCGGGCGAGTCGTAGGAGGACGCAGCAGGGCTGGGCTCGGTCATGGCCCAAAGTCTCCGTCAGGAGTCGCGAATGCGGAAATCGAACGGGGCCCGGGAACCCGGCCAGAATGTTCTGACAATGCGTCAGAACATTCCGACGAATTGTCAGGTCGCACATTTCCGTGACCCGCCTCACAACGCCCACCCCGCCGCCCCGGACCCCACCCCCGCCGCCCCGGGCCCCAGTCACTCACCGACCCCGGCCCCACGGACCCCGACCCCACCCCCGACCCCGCCTCCACTCGCGAAGCCGTACATCCGCGGCGAGGGCGTACATGCGCGTGTACGCCCTCGCTGCAGATGTACGGCCTCGCCGCCAGGGAGCGGCGTCGGGCCGGGGCTGCCCGGGGGTGCCGGGCGTGGGACCAGGCCCGGGGGCGCCCGTCAGAGCAGGGAGACCGCTGCGGTGCGCGCGTCGCCGACCACCGCGACCAGGCCGGTGCCCGCGGCCCACGAGCCGCACACCGCCAGCCCCGTGCCCGCGAGGTCCTTGCGGAGCGTCGCGATCCGCGCCGAGTGGCCCGGACGCGGCCGCGGCAGCCCGGTGGCCCACGTGGTGACGGCGTGCGCTCGCAGCCGGCCCTCGAGCGGCACCCCCAGCAGGGTCGACGCGTCGGAGAGCGCGGTCGTGACGTCCACCTCGGGTGGGCCGTCGCCGGGCCGGCCGTAGGACAGGCGCACCACGTGCCGTCCCGGCCCGGCCACGTCGCGCACCCAGGCCCACTTCGCGGTCACGTGCGTGAGCGCCTTGGCCGTGACCCCGGGTGCCCCGGTCGCGACCAGCACGCCGGTGCCGCGTGGCGCGCGGTCCAGCTCGGGTGCGTCGAGCACGAGCGTCACGAGTACCACGGGCGCGGGCACGGGCACGACGTCGTCGTCCGTGTCGCCCAGTCCCACGGGCCGCAGCAGCGCGAGAGCGACGTGACCGGGAACCGCGAGCAGCACCCGCCCGGTACCGAGCGGGCCGTCGGCCGTGTGCACGCGCCAGCCGTGGCCCGCGCGCTCGAGCCGGGTCGCCGCGTCCCCCGTGCGCACCTCGACGTCCAGCGCCGCGAGGTCCGCGACCAGCGCCTCGACCAGGCGGTGCAGCCCTCCGCGCAGGCCCGCGACCGCCGAGCCGGCCGGCGCCGCGGCGCGCATCCCGGCGACCGCACCCGCGAGCGAGCCCGTACGACGCAGGCCCGGCAGCAGGCCGGGCAGCACCTCGACCTGGTCGGGGTGTGCCGCGTGCACGCCCTCGACCACGGGTGCCACGAGCCTGTCGAGCACACGGCGGCCCATCCGGGTGCGCACGAGGCTGCCCAGGTCGCCGGCGTGCGCACCCACCCGGGCGGGCAGCACACGGTCGACGCTCGCGCGCAGCGCTCCCACGGGCCCGACGGCGCGCCGCACGTCCGCCGCCCAGGGGCGGCCGGGGATGCCGAGCACGCCGGTGCGCGGCAGCGGCACGGTGCCGTCGGGCAGGTGCACCCACGCGCCCTCGGGCACGGGTGTCACGACGTCGTCGGCCAGGCCCAGCTCGGCCACGAGCTGCGCGACCACGTCCGAGCGGGTCGCGTACGACTCGGCGCCCGCGTCGAGCCGCAGCCCGTCCACGGTGTGCCCCGCGACGCTGCCGCCGGGCGCGGCGCCCTCCTCGAGCACGGTCACCCGACGTCCCGCGCGGGCGAGGTTGCGGGCCGCGACCAGCCCGGCGACCCCGGCCCCGACGACGACGACGTCGGTCACGTCAGCTCTCTTCCGGCTCGCCGTGCAGGTCCGTCTCCCCGTGCGCGAGGCGCACGATCCGCGTCAGCACGTCGGGGTCCGTGGTCGGCGGCACGCCGTGGCCCAGGTTGAGCACGTGGCCCGGCGCGCTCGCACCGCGCGCGATGACGTCGCGCACGTGCGCCTCGAGCACCGGCCACGGCGCGCCCAGCAGGGCCGGGTCGATGTTGCCCTGGAGCGGCGTGCGGCCGCCGAGCCGACGGTTGGCCTCGTCGAGCGGCAGGCGGTGGTCCACGCCCACCACGTCCGCGCCCACGTCACGCATCGCCGCGAGCAGCTCGGAGGTACCGGTGCCGAAGTGCACCACCGGCACGTCGAGGTCGCGCACGTGGGACAGCGCACGGGCCGAGGCCGGCGCCACGTGCGCCTGGTAGTCCGCGAGCGACAGCGAGCCCGCCCACGAGTCGAAGAGCTGCGCCGCGCTCGCCCCCGCGAGCACCTGGGCGCGCAGGAACGTGCCCGTGACATCGGCCGCCCAGTCCATGAGCGCGCGCCAGGTCTCGGGCTCGGCGTGCATGAGCGTGCGGGCACGCAGCTGGTCCTTGGAGGGCCCGCCCTCGACCAGGTAGCTCGCGAGCGTGAACGGTGCGCCGGCGAACCCGATGAGCGGCGTGCTGCCCAGGGCCTCGACCGTCAGGCGCACGGCCTCGACCACCGGGTCGAGCGCCTCGACCTCGAGCGGGCGCAGCCGCGCGACGTCGCCGGCCGTGCGCACGGGCTCAGCGAAGACGGGGCCGGTGCCGGGCACGATGTCCACGTCAACCCCGGCGAGCAGCAGCGGCACCACGATGTCGCTGAAGAAGATCCCCGCGTCCACGCCGTGACGGCGCACGGGCTGCAGCGTGATCTCGCTCGCGAGCTCGGGCTCGAGGCAGCTTGCGAGCATGGTCACGCCGGTGCGCAGCTCCCGGTACTCGGGCAGCGAGCGCCCGGCCTGCCGCATGAACCAGACCGGGACCCGGCGGGCGCCGTCGGGCCCGTGATCCTCGTCACGCGACGGGAGGGACCGAAATGCTCGGACCAGCGCAGAATTCGCCGTCCGGGCGTCGGTCATGGGATGAGTTGCGGGAAGCGTCACCTGACGATTGTGCCGAACATTCCTCGGGCTGGTTAACTCAGCGAGTTGTGGTGCTCATGTCCCTCACGGCGAGTCACCGCGACCTCGACCTCGACGTGCTGGAGCAGCTGAGCTCCGGGAGCCACTCGGTGGGGTCGGCGGTCGTGGCCGACAGCCCCCTGGTCACCGGCTGCGTGGTCCTCGCGACCTGCAACCGGTTCGAGGTGTACCTGGACGTGGACCCGGCCGCGGGGGCCGAGCACCGTGACCCCGGCGCCCGGGCGTCCGTGGCCTCCGCGGTCGCGGCCGTGACCGTGGACGCCGTCGCCGCCGCGAGCGGCCTCGCGCACGACGACGTCGCGTCGTCGCTCCAGCAGCGCACCGGCCCGGCCGTGGCGCGTCACCTCTTCACCGTGGCCTCGGGCCTCGACTCGATGGTGGTGGGGGAGCGCGAGGTCGCCGGTCAGGTGCGTCGCGCCCTCGCGACCGCACGCGGCGACGGGACGACGTCGGCCGCGCTCGAGCGGCTCTTCCAGACGGCGTCGCGCACGTCCCGCGCCGTGGGTGCCCGCACCGGCCTCGGGAGCACGGGCCGCTCGGTGGTGGGGGTCGCGCTCGACCTCGCCGCGCAGACCGTGGACCTCGCGAGCGCACGCGTGCTGCTGATCGGCACCGGCTCGTACGCGGGCGCGAGCGTCACCGCGCTGCGGGCCCGCGGCGCCCGGGACGTCCACGTGCACTCGCCGTCGGGCCGCGCACAGGTGTTCGCGGCCGAGCGCGGGCTCGAGGCCGTCCCCACCGACGGGCTCGACGAGTGCCTCGCCCACGCCGAGCTCGTGGTCTCCTGCAGCGGTGCGCTCGGACCCGTCGTCGACGCCGCGATGGTGCGGACGGCCCGCGAGCGCGCCACCGGACCCGACGGTGCCGCGCGGCCGACGGTGCTCGTCGACCTCGCGCTGCACCACGACATCGACCCCGAGGTGGGGCACGTGCCCGGCGTCGAGCTGATCGACCTCGCGGTGGTGCAGCGTCACTCGCCCACGACCGTAACCCCCGAGGTGCAGGCCGGCCTGAGGATCGTCGACGAGGCCGTCGCCGCGTTCGAGGAGGCGATGGTCGAGCAGGTGGTCGCCCCCGCCGTCGTCGCGCTGCGTGACCACGTGAGCCAGGCCCTCGAGGCCGAGCTCGCCCGTGCCCGCGCCCAGGCCCGTGCGCGCGGCGAGGGCGAGGCGTCGGTCGCGCTCACCGAGCGCTCGCTGCGCAGGTTCGCCGCGACCCTGCTGCACACCCCGGCGGTCCGGGCCCGCGAGCACGCGCGCGAGGGCCGCCACGGCGAGTACCGCGAGGGCCTCGAGGCCGTCTTCGGCCTCGACGTCGACCTCCCGGAGTAGTCGCCGCGCGAAGCCGCGCCAGGCACCTCACCCGCCGCGGGGACCTCACCCGCCCCCGCACGTGGAGCGTTCCGAACCTGTGTGGAGGGTTCCCGGCCCGTGTGGAGCGCATCCGACGCGACACGCCGGTGGGGACCCCGGAAACGCTCCACACTCCTCGGGTGCCGGGTGCCGGGTGCCGGGTGCCGGGTGCCGGGTGCCGGGTGCCGGGTGTGGCCGATCTGGGACGCGCGTCGGCAGACCTTCGCGGACAAGATGTGCACCACCGTGGCGGCTCGACGTCCCGTCGGTGCCGCCCGCTGCGCGCTGACGCGTCGAAGGCCCCCTCAGCCCGCGCAGGCCGGCGGGTCGACCTCGCGCAGCACGCCGTCGTCGGGCTTGTCGCCGTAGCGCTCGGCGAACGCGGCGGCGCGGGGCAGGCCGTCGGCGAGATCGGCAGGGTGGGTGAACTCGTCCCCCTGCTTGACCGCCACCGAGAGGTAGGAGCGTCCCTGCCACAGCAGCGCGAGGGTCCTGTCGAGCACGCAGGCCGGATCGGCGTCGTCGCTCACCACGACCTCACCGCTGTAGCCGGTCGAGCCGAAGGTGTCGGTGTAGACGAGGTCGTGGCCGGTGACGCCCGGGATCTCGCGGACGGCGTCGAAGATCACCTCGTCGGGGACGGGCGTGCGCTCGGGCTCACGCCCACCTGAGGGGAGGCATGCCGCGAGCAGGCCCGCCGCGGTCCCGGCCACCAGCACGGTCGCCGCGCCGCGCCGCTGCGCCCGCCTCACCGGTCGGGCTCGAGCCGGTAGCGGTCCACCTGCGGGCTGCCGTACCGGTCGCCCGCCAGGAACTGCTCGTTGGCCGCACGCCACGCGGCGACCGACGGGTCCTCCGAACCGTCGACCACCGCACCCGTCTCCGCGTACACGCCCGTGCCGTGCACGGCCCCCACCGTGTAGCCCTGCTCGGCGAGCTCGACCGAGTCCGAGGCGTCGCGCTCGACGGTCACCCAGTTCGGCCGGTCGGGGTTCTCGCGGCCCTCGAGCATCGGCACCACGTCCTGGTCGTGCTCGATCGAGAGCACCGAGACGTCGTCGGGGATGTCGAACCGTGCGACCGGCGAGCCGCCCGTGACCACCGAGCGCACGTTGAACTGCTCCCGGAACCCCGGGTCGGACGCGAGTGACGCGGCCGCGATCCCGCCCTGGCTGTGCCCGGTCAGCATCACCGGGTCGCTCGGGTCCACCCCGGCGGCGTGCATCGCCTCCGCGATCGCCTCCTGGAGCGCCGTCTGCTCGCCCGCCATGAGGTTGACGTTGGTCGTGAGGTCCACGGGGTTGTCGCCGCGCACGGGCGACCAGTCCTGCGTGCCGGGGATCTGCACCACCCACGACGACGAGCCGTCCGGCCCAGGTACGCGCACCACCTGGATCTGCCCCTCGCTGCCGGCGGCGCCCAGCGAGCTCTGCTGGTCGAAGATGCTCTCGACCGACGTCGGCGCGACGCCCTTGTGCTCCGCGACGCGCACCGGGTCGAAGTCGCCCAGGTCCTGGAACCCGCCGCCCAGCCCGCCCAGCGCAACGAGCCCCGCGACGGCGCTCTCGTAGTCCGACGTGGGCCACGTGCCGCCCGACAGGAGCCAGCTCAGCGGCGAGCCCATGACGGAGGTCGAGAGACCCTGCACCATCCACGGCGCGCTCTGCGTGAGCTGCTCGAGCAGCCACGGGTTCTCGAACAGCGTCTCCTGGAGAGCGGTGAGCGCACCCTCGGGGTCGCGCCCCACCGTGAGGCCGAGCGCCGCGAGCAGCGCCGGGCTGGTCACGAGCACGAGCCCCGAGCCGAGCACCAGCCCGGGCAGCGCCAGGCCCAGCATGAACCCGCCCGCGCGGTCGAGGGCCTCGAGCACCTGCTGCCGCGTCGCGTCCACGAGCTCGTAGGTCTCGACGCTGGCCCGCAGCACGAGGGCCGAACCCTCCATGCGCGTGCTCAGGGTGATCATCGACAGGCTCGCGTCGGCCACCGCGACCCCCACGGCCGCGGCCTCGGCGGGGCACAGCAGCGCGGACGCGACCACCGACTCGTCCAGGGCCACCCGCGCGACGTCGTCGGCCCACTGCCGCACCTCGTCACCCGCGGTGTCGAGCACGCCCGCGTGGCTGCGCATGTCCTCGTGCCGCGCGGTGACGCCGCCCGCGCCGCCGCTCACCTCGATCGTCACGACGCCTCCCGGGCTGCGGCGAGCGCGCGGTCCATGCGCCCGGTGAGGTCGCTCAGCAGCGTCTGCCCGATCTGCTCGCGCGTGCGCACGCGGTGCCGCAGCATCTCGCCGCGCGCGGGGGTGAGCTCGACCCAGCCCGCGTCGCACCGAAGCCACGAACCGACCGACGTGCGCGCGGTCCCGGCGCTGCGCACCGTGACGCTCAGCTGCCCGTCGAGGGTCCGGGCGAGCGACTCCACCACGGCGGGCGGCTGCTCGAGCCCGAGATCTGCGGTGATCGCCTCGACCATCTCCGTGCGGCCCTCGCGGATGGCGCGGCCCAGCGCCACCGTGAGCTCCACGGGCACGACGGCGTCCGGGACGTCCGTCTCGGGGGCGGGCGGCACGAGGCGCAGCACCTCGTCGAGCAGGCGTCCCACGGGGAACGCGCTGACCTCGACGCCCGGACGCGGCCTGGTCGCCGTCGTGGAGCCCTGGGGCAGCGCCTCGATGCCGCGCACCACGGCACTGCCGACCACGCCATCCGTGCGCAGCAGCGCGAGCACCCCGCGCGTGCCGGCCACGGCGCTCACCTCGACCTCGACCGCCCCCGCGAGCCCGACGGCGTCCCGCAGCGCGTCGTCGGGCACGGCCTCGGACGCGACCAACGCGCCTCCGGGCGGGACGAGCGGCGTGGCCCACTCGGGCAGCGTCGCCCCGGACACGCCGAGCACCGCGGCCCAGTCGGACTCGCGCAGCCGGACGCGCAGCACGCCGTCGTCGGCCGGCTGCAGTGTCAACGTCTCCATCAGCGCACCACGTTCTTCGCGATCTCGAGCCAGCGGGGGTCCCCGGGCGGCGGCAGCTCGCCCGCGGCGTCGATCACGCGGCGTGCGGCGGCCTCGGCCTCGCGCTCACCCGCGTTCCAGAGGTCACGCCCCATGTCCCACAGCCGGCCGAGCGTGCGCCGGGCGCCGTCGAGCGCGTCCTCCACGGCGGCTGCGGCGCGCCGGATCGCGGCCTGCCGCTCCTCGAGCTCGTCGGCGAGCCGGTCGAGGTCGCGCGCCAGGCCGCGCAGCTCCTCGCGGCGGTCCGCCACGTGCTGGGCGTGCTCGCGGAGGCGCTCGCGGTAACGGTCGCCCGCGACCCCCACCCACGTCACGCCGTACCCCGCGCGCACGTCGTCGGCCGTCGAGTCCAACGACTCCGCCCACGTACGCACGCGCGCTGCCTGTGCCCGGATCTCGTCCGGGTTCCCCCCGATCGGCACGCGCAGAACCCTAGCGAGCGCTCACGCGTCGAGGTAGCGCACGAGGTCCGCGGCGGCACCCGTGTACGTCGCCGGCGTCATCGCGCTCAGCCGCGAGGCGACGTCGTCGGGCAGGCCCAGGCCCGCGACGAACTCGCGCAGGTCGTCCCCCGTGATGCGCCGGCCGCGCGTGAGCTCCTTGAGCCGCTCGTACGGCTCGTCCATGCCCGGCACCCCGGCCACGCCCGCGGCGCGCATGGCCGACTGCACGGCCTCGCCCAGCACCTCCCAGTTGGCGTCGAGGTCGCGCTCCATGGCCGCAGGGTCCGCGTCGAGGCCCGAGAGCCCGCGCCGCACGTTGTCGATCGCGAGCAGCGAGTGGCCGAACGCGGGGCCGATGTTGCGCTGCGTGGTCGAGTCCGTGAGGTCACGCTGCAGGCGCGAGGTGACGAGCGTCGCGCCCAGGGTGTCGAGCAGCGCGGACGAGATCTCGAGGTTCGCCTCGGCGTTCTCGAACCGGATCGGGTTGACCTTGTGCGGCATGGTCGACGAGCCCACGGTGCCCTGCCCGCGCACCTGCGCGAAGTAGCCGAGCGAGATGTAGGTCCACACGTCCGTGGCGAGGTTGTGCAGCACGCGGTTGAACCGCGCGACGTCGGCGTAGAGCTCGGCCTGCCAGTCGTGCGACTCGATCTGCGTGGTGAGCGGGTTCCACGTGAGGCCCAGGTGCTCGACGAAGCCACGGCTCACGCCGATCCAGTCGGCCCGCGGCACCGCGGCCAGGTGCGCGCCGTACGTGCCCGTCGCGCCGTTGATCTTGCCGAGGTACTCGGCGCCCTCGATGCGCCGCACCTGCCGCTGGAGGCGGTGGGCGAGGACGGCGAGCTCCTTGCCGAGCGTGGTGGGCGTCGCCGGCTGGCCGTGGGTACGCGCGAGCATCGGCACCTCGGCGAGGTCCCGCGCCATCTCGGCGAGCTCGCCCACCAGGGCCTTCGCGGCGGGCAGCCACACGTTCCGGACGGCGCCCTGCACCATGAGCGCGTAGGAGAGGTTGTTGACGTCCTCGCTGGTGCACGCGAAGTGCACGAGCTCGGTGACCGCGGGCAGCACCGTGTCCTCGCCCAGCACCTGCGGCGCGGCCGCGAGGCGCTCCTTGAGCAGGTACTCGACGGCCTTGACGTCGTGCACGGTCACGCGCTCGGTCGCCGCGAGCTCCGCGATCGTGTCCGCGTCGAACGTGCGGACCACGTCGCGCAGGTACTCGCGCTCCTCGCTCGAGAGCGTGGGCGCCCCCGGCACCACGTGGTGCGAGGTGAGGTGGATGAGCCACTCGACCTCGACGTGCACGCGCTCGCGGTTGAGCGCGGCTTCCGACAGGTGGTCCACGAGCGGTGCGACGGCGGCCCGGTAGCGCCCGTCGAGCGGGCCCAGCGCGATGGGCGGCGTGACCTCCGCGAGGCTGCGGCGCTGCGCGGCGTCGGGCGCGCCGGCGGGCGTGGCGTCAGGGGCGGTGGGCTGCTGCGACATGCCCCCGATCCTTCCACGCGGCCGGGCGCCGACGACGGCGCGTCCACAACCCGCACCTGCCCCGAACGGCGTAGCCGCAGGTCACGGACCGGCCACGGCACGGTCACAGGTGACGCGCAAGATCATCTGTCCGGTCACGACCTGGCAACTCCACCCCCGAGCCCACCCCCGCCGCGCCTAGCGTCCGAGGCACACACCGGATCGAGGGGGATGAGGGTCGAGATGCGCACCCAACGCAGCAGGACGGCTGGTCTCACCGGAGCGGCGCTCGTCACCGCCCTCGCGCTCGCGGGCTGCACCGCGGGCGACGGTGGCGCCTCCGACGAGGCCGGCTACGTGGAGCCGGGCCCGAACGGCCTCGACGAGCCGTACCCCGACCCGTCCCTCGAGGACCCGACGGCGCCCACCCGCGACGGCATGACCGACGCGGCGCAGGACGCGCAGTCGACCTTCGCGCTCGACATCGACACCGGCTCCTACAGCAGGTTCCGCGACGCCGTCCGCCAGGGCTCGTACGTGGACCCGGCCGAGGTGCGCACCGAGGAGTTCGTCAACTACTTCGCGCAGGACTACGAGGCGCCCGAGCGCGGGCTCGGGGTCAGCATCGACGCGACGACGCTGCCCTTCCGGCCCGAGCACCGCCTGGTGCGCGTGGGCATCGCCAGCGCCCCCGTGTCGAGCGAGGAGCGCACGGACGTGGATCTCACGCTGGTGGTCGACTGCTCGGGCTCCATGAGCGAGGCCGGGAAGATGGCGACCACCCAGCACGCGCTGCGCACGCTGGTCAACGCGCTGCGGCCCACCGACCGGGTGGCCATGGTCTGCTACTCGACCGAGGCCGACGTCGTGCTCGAGCCCACCCCCGTCTCCGAGCGTGCCGCCGTCATGTCGACCATCGACACCCTCGCCCCCCGGGACTCCACGAACGCCGCAGCCGGCCTCGCGCTCGGTTACGACCTCGCGCTGTCGATGCGCACCGAGGGCCGCATGAACCGGGTGGTGCTGGTGAGCGACGGTGTCGCGAACGTGGGCGAGACCGATCCCGAGGGCATTCTCGCGAGGATCAGCAGCGAGGCCCAGGCAGGCACCAACCTGATCTCCGTGGGCGTGGGCATCACCACCTACAACGACCACCTGCTCGAGCAGCTCGCGAACCAGGGCGACGGGTGGCACGTGTACCTCGACTCGGCGGCCGAGGCCGAGCGCGTGTTCGCGACGGGGCTCACGGGCTCGCTCGTGGTGACGGCCACAGACGCTCGGGCGCAGGTCGAGTTCGACCCCGCGCAGGTCTCGTCCTACCGCCTCCTGGGGTACGAGAACCGGGCGCTCGCGGACGAGGACTTCCGCAACGACGCCGTCGACGCCGGCGAGGTGTTCGCCGGGCACTCGACCACCGCGCTCTACGAGGTCGCGCTGCGCGAGGGGCGGTCGGACGCACCGTTCGTGACGGCGACGGTGCGCTACCTCGACGAGTCTGGTGAGGCCGTCGAGCGGGCCGCGAGCCTGGACCGCTCGCGGTGCGCCGACTCGCCCCGCGAGGCGTCGCCGCGCCTGCGTCAGGACCTGGTGGTCGCGCTGCTGACGGACCGGCTGCTGGGTGGGCCGTGGGCGCGTGACGTCAGCGCGGCCGAGCTCCGCGCCGAGGCCGAGGCGCTCCCCGCGGCGCTCGACTGGGAGCCCGACGTCGTCGAGCTGGTCGACCTGGTCAGGGCCGCGACCGCGTGAGCGGGACGGCGGGCAGCACCACGGTGAAGGTGCTGCCCGCCCCCGGTTCGCTCGTCACGCGCACCGAGCCGCCGTGCAGCTCGACCAGCTCGCGCGTGATCGCCAGGCCCAGGCCGCTGCCGCCGCTCTCGCGGGCACGCGAGCGGTCGGCCCGCCAGAACCTGTCGAACACGTGCGGCACGTCGTCCGCGGCGATGCCCGCGCCGTCGTCGTGCACCTCGACCCGCACCTCGCTCGCCTGCCGAGCTGCCCGGAGCGTGACGTGGCGCCCGCCCGAGTGCCGCAGCGCGTTCTCGAGCAGGTTGTCGGCCACCTGCCGCAGGCGTTCGGCGTCGCCGGTCACGACCAGGGCATCGCCGACCTCGCTCGCGACCTCGATCCCCGCGGCGGCCGCACGCACCGCCGCTGAGCGCACCGCGTCGCGCAGCAGCCCGGTCAGGTCCACCGGCGCACGCTGCGCCTCGAGCCGGCCGGACTCCGCGAGCGTGAGGGTGTGCAGGTCCGCCGCGATGCGCTGGAGGTGCATGGTCTCGCCGTGCAGCACCTCCACCAGGCGACGGTCGGTCGGGACCACGCCGTCCTGCGCCCCCTCGAGCCAGCCGCGCAGCGTGGTGAGCGGGGTCCGCAGCTCGTGCGCGACGTCGCTCGTGAGGCGTCGCTGCTGGTCGCGGGCCCGCGTGAGCTCCGTGGACATCGTGTTGAACGCCGTCGCGAGCTCGGACACCTCGTCGCCGCCGCGCACGGGGACGGTCACGGTGAGGTCGCCCGCCGCGAGCCGACGCGCGGCGCGGGTCACCTCGCGCACCTGACGCACCGCGGGCACCCCGACGAACCAGGCGGTCGCGAGCACGAGCGCCAGGATGCCGAGGGACACGGCCGCGATCCGTGCCATCGAGCCGGGGCTGAGGTCGAGCACGCCGCGCACGTCCCCGCGGGTGTCCGTCAGGTAGACGGTGACGGGGGGCGCGACCGTCCCGGCCGAGGCCTCGACGAAGGCCTCGTCGAGGCAGTCGGACTCGGGGGTGCCCGTCGCCACCGCACGTGGCTGCGCGGGGTCGCCGAGTGCGAGCGTCACGTGCTCGCCCGGCTCGAGGCCGAGCACCACGGGCCCGACGGCGTCGTGCCCCGCCTCGAGCAGGCAGGCGTCGGTCAGCGAGCTGAGCGTCGCGAGCGCGTGCTCCTCGGTGGGCACGGGAGCCTCGAGCGCGGTGGCGTCGCACCCCGCGACGTCGTCCGCGACGGTCAGCACCGGGCGGCCCGTGGGCCACATCGTGACGGCCCGCTGGGCCGGGATCCCGAGGCAGTCCGCGAGCGACGTCGCCTGCGTCATGAGGTCGGTTCGCTCGTCGGGCGTGAGCGTGAGCGCGCCCGTGAGGTGCGGCGGAAGGGTCCAGGCCGAGGAGACGGGCGCCTCAGTGCCGTCGCGCAGCGCCACGCGCTCCTCGACGAGCATCGACCACGGGTCGACGGACCAGCGCGCGTGCTCGGGCAGCGGGAGGCCGGGGTGCGTGTCCACCAGCACGGCGCCGTCGGCGGCCACGACGGCGACGCGGCGGTCGTGCTCGAGCGCGAGGCGGTGCACGAGCGGTACGGCGTCCTGCCAGTCGCCGTGACCGCCGGCCCATACGAGCAGCTCGTCGGCGATCGCGAAGTCGGCCGTGGTGGTCACCTCGGCACGCGCGAGGCTGTAGCTGGGGCGGGTGTTCTGGGTGAGCCACCAGGTCCCGAGCACCGCGACGAGGGTCACCGCGACCACGGCGACCAGCAGGCGCGCGACGAGGCTACGGCGCACCGGTGAGCCCCTGCGGCGGCTCGACCATCTTGTAGCCCACCCCGTACACGGTGCGCAGCAGCTCGGGCCGGCGCGGTTCGCGCTCGATCTTCGCGCGCAGGTTCTTGACGTGCGTGTCGATGGTCCGCTCGGTCAGGTAGGCCTCCGAGCCGTGCAGGTGCCGCAGCAGCTGGGCGCGCGTGAGCACCATGCCCACGTGCTCGGCGAGCGCGGTGAGCAGCTGGAGCTCGCCGTGGGTCAGCTCGACGAGCCGCCCGTCCACGCGGGTCTCGTGCCGGGACGGGTCGATCACCACGGGGCCCACCACGAGCGGTGCGGTCGCCGGACGCCGTCGGCGCAGCAGGGCGCGCACGCGGGCCACGAGCTCGCGGGGTGAGTACGGCTTGGCCAGGTAGTCGTCGGCGCCCAGCTCCAGACCCGTGAGCAGGTCGTCCTCGTCACCGCGGGCGGTGAGCATGAGCACCGGCGTCTCGTCCCCGCTGGCGCGCAGGGTCCGGCACACGGTGAACCCGTCGACGCCCGGCAGCATCACGTCGAGCACGACGAGGTCGGCGCCGCCCTCGCGGACGGCCCGCAGCGCGGCCCTGCCGTCGCCCACCACCTCGGTGCGGAAGCCCTCGCGGCCCAGGTAGCGCTGCACGAGCTCCGCCTGCAGCGCGTCGTCCTCCGCGATCAGGATCGTCGTCACGCGGGTCAGCGTAGGGACGCGCGGGCCCGTGGCGGCGAGGATCACGATCGCCTCAACCAGGGCTCACGAGCTGCTCACATTCCGTTCCTAGCGTCGTCGGCAGCCACCTGTCCCCGGATCGAGGAGCTCCTGATGCCCCGCACCGCACCCTCCGCGTCGTTCGCCCTGCGGGCCGCCGTCGACCTCCGCCCACCGGCGCGGCGGACGGCGGTCGCCCTCCTCGCGGGGCTGTGCCTCGCCCTGGCCGCGTGCTCGGGCGCGACGCCGCAGGCCGACCCGGCCCCGCCCCCGCCCGCGCCGACCAAGGAGAGCGACAACGTCGCGACGCTCCAGACCGAGGAGGACGCGGAGGAGCCGCCGTCGTCGGAGGCCGTGGACCCGCTCGTCGAGCGGTACGGCGAGCCGGTGCGGCTGCGGCTCGACTTCAGCGACGAGGAGGAGACCGCCGCCTACGCGCGCTTCGACGAGTGCGTCGAGGGGGAGAGCGGCATCGACCCGATGGCCAGGCGGATGGCTGCGGCGGGCGACGGGGAAGTCGGGCCCGCGACGGTGGACGAGGAGGAGACGGCCGCGCTCGAGGCCGCCCACGAGGCCTGCATGGTGGTCGCGCCCCTGCCGCCGTGGGAGTGGGACGTGCAGAACCCGGACGCGGTCGACTTCGCCCAGGCCGTCGTCGACTGCCTGCGCGACGCAGGGGTCACGTACGTCGAGGTGACGCAGGACGCGGGCCAGGTGTCCCTCGCGTTCGGCGGTGAGGACAACCACGGGCCGTCGATCAGCCTCGGGCTCGAGAACGTCGACCGTTGCGAGCAGGAGGCGGCGGCGAGCGGGGCGGGCGGATGAGGTCACGCGGCCGATGGCTGGCCGGTGGGCTCGGCGCCGTGCTGCTGGTCGGTGGCGGCAGCTGGGCGGCCGCGGGGCTGGGTGCCCGCGACGTCCCCGACCCCGTGGCCACGCCCACGCCCACGCCCGAGCGCGCGACCGTCGAGGTGGTGCGTCAGGACCTCGTGGTGACGCAGGAGGTCTCGGGCACGCTCGACCACGACGGCGTGCAGGAGGTGTCGCTCGCCCGCACGGGCACCGTCACCTGGTTGCCCGAGGTCGGGACCGTGCTCGCGCGCGGGGACGCGGTGGTGAGGGTCGACGACCAGCCGGTGCCGCTGTTCCTGGGCACCACGCCGCTGTACCGCGAGCTCGACGGGGGCGGCCTGCGGGGCGCGGACGTCGAGGTGGTCGCGGAGAACCTCATGGCGCTCGGGCACCTGGCCGAGTTCCCGAAGGGTGACATCACGGGCCCCAAGTTTGCGCGCGGGCTGCGCGAGTGGCGTCGCGCGAACGACCTCCCGGCGGTGCCGGTACCCACCTCGGACGACGACGGCGCCGCGGGGTCCGGTGCGGGGGCGGGCTCCGGTGCGGGCGATGGCGCGGCTGGTGGTGACGGCGAGGAGGAGGCCGCCGGGTCGCCCGGCGCGAGGGGTGACGAGGCCACCGCGCCGCCGGGTGGGGAACGCGCCGGGGGAGCGGACGCCCCCGCGAGCCGCCTCGAGGCGATCCGCCCGGGCGACGTCGTGGTGCTGCCCGAGGAGGTGCGTGTCTCGGCGGTGCTCGCCCAGCTCGGTGCCCCGGCCGACCAGGGCCCGCTGCTGCGGGTCACGAGCACCCGCAAGGTGGTGCGCGTGCAGGCCGACGGCGTCTCCACCGCCGCCTTCACCACGGGTGCGGAGGTGACGGTCAGGCTCGCGGGGGGCGCCGAGACGGCGGGCACGGTGCGCTCGGTGGGCACGTCGGGCGAGGACGGCGCCGCGGAGGTGGTGATCGAGGTGGCCGACCAGGCCGCGCTCGAGGGCGTGGACTCCGGCACCGTGACGGTGCGCGTCGAGGTCGAAAGCCGCCCGCGGGTGCTGAGCGTCCCCGTCGCCGCGCTGCTCGCGCTCGCCGAGGGCGGTCATGCGCTGCAGCGCGAGGACGGCACCCTCGTGGCCGTCGAGACGGGCCTCTTCACCGCGGACCTCGTCGAGGTCTCGGGACCCGAGGTCGAGGCCGGCATGAGCGTGGTGACCGCGCAGTGACCACGCTCGAGCTCGACGAGGTCACCAAGGCCTTCCCGCCCGACGTCGTCGCCCTGGACCGGGTGGGTCTGCGCGTCGAGCGCGGTGAGCTGGTCGCGATCGTCGGGTGCTCGGGCTCGGGCAAGTCCACGTTGCTGCACCTCATGGGTGCGCTGGACACGCCCACTGCGGGGTCGGTCCGCCTCGACGGGACGGACCTGACCGCGCTCGCCGACCGTGACCTCACCGACCTCCGCGCGCGACGCCTCGGGTTCGTGTTCCAGGCCTTCCACCTCGACGACGCGCTCACCGCGACCCAGAACGTCATGACGGGTCTGCTCTACGCGGGCGTGCCGCGACGGCTGCGGCGGTCACGCGCGCTCGAGGCGCTCGAGCGGGTGGGCCTCGCGCACCGTGCGCGGCACCGACCCCAGCAGCTCTCGGGTGGTGAGCGGCAGCGCGTCGCGATCGCCCGCGCGGTCGCGAAGGACCCGGTGCTGCTGCTCGCGGACGAGCCCACCGGGGCGCTCGACACCGCGAGTGCGGAGGTCGTCGTCGGGCAGCTCGAGCAGCTGCACCGCGACGGGACGACCGTGGTGATCATCACGCACGACGTCGAGCTCGCGCGTCGCGCCCCGCGTCGGGTCGAGCTGCGCGACGGCCGCGTGACGTCCGACGTCGCCGCGCGACCGGTGGTGGTCGGGTGAGGGGCCAGGGCGAGGGCTTGCTGCGGGGGCGCGGCCGCACGAGGGTCGGCCGGCTGTCGGTCACGGACCTGCTCGAGGTCGGGACCCTCGGGCTGCGCACCCGCCGCCTGCGCACCGCGCTCTCGGGGCTCGGGATCGCCGTCGGCATCGCGACCGTGGTGCTGGTGACGAGCATCCCGGCGTCGTCCCAGGCCGCCCTCGAGCGGCAGCTCTCGGACCTGGGTGCGGACCTGCTGCGCATCGACCCCGTGCAGGGCGGCGAGGAGCTGCGGACGCTGCCTCAGCAGAGCATGGGGATGCTCGGGCGCGTGGGCCCGGTGACGCGGGCCGCGGTCGTCGCGAACACGCACGCCGAGGTGCGGTCGAATCCGCACCGACTGGTGGCGGACGGTGCGCTCACCGCGCTCGCGCTGGACGGCGACCTGCTGCCGATGATCCGCGCGCGGGTCGCGCACGGCGAGATGCTCGACGGCGACGTGGCCCCCACCGTGGTGCTCGGCTCGTCGGCCGCGAGGCGGCTCGGCCTCGAGCGCCTGCCCGCCGAGCCCGTGACGATCGACGTGGGTGGTGTGCCGTTCCGCGTGGTCGGGGTGCTCGCGCCCACGCCGCTCGCGGCGGACCTGCAGACGGCGGTGCTCGTCGACTGGGGGGACGCGCAGCGCTGGCTCGGGTTCGACGGCCACCCCACCGTCGCCTACGTGACGGCGCGGGAGGACGCGATCGAGCAGCTGCGCCCGGTGCTCGCGGCGACGCTCTCGCCGCAGCAGCCGGGCAGGGTCGTGGTGAGCCGACCGTCGGACGTGCTCGGGGCGAAAGCCGCGAGCCAGGAGGCGTTCGACGGGCTGTTCCTGGGCCTGGCCGGTGTGGCGCTGCTGGTGGGCGGGATCGGCGTGGCGAACACCCTGTTCGCGTCGGTGCTCGAGCGTCGGCGGGACATCGGGCTGCGGCGGGCGCTAGGTGCGCAGCGCACGAGCGTGGGCGCGCAGTTCATGACCGAGGCGCTCGTGCTGTGCCTGCTGGGTGGCCTGGCGGGGGCCGCGCTAGGTGCGCTCGCGGCGGCGTGGTGGGCGCAGGCCCGCGGCTGGCCGACGGTGGTCCCGGCCACGGTCGTCGTCGGCGGCGTCGCCGCGGCCCTGCTGACGGGCGCGGTCGCGGGGATCGCACCCTCGGTGCGCGCCTCACGCCTGCCGCCGACGGTGGCGCTCGCAGCGGACTGAGCGCCAACTCCGCCGCCAGGCGCCCGGGCTGAGGCTCCCGCCCCGGCCGCCGATGCTCGGAGGCGACCTGGCCCCAAGGGTCAAGTGGCGCCAGAGTCCAGGAATCCGACTCCACCGAACGCGAGACACACCAGAGCCTCCACTAGACCCGGGGCGGTTCAGCGCGCATCTGCGGCGCGCGCCAGGATCTCGTTGATGTCCGAGCGCAAGGCCCGCGCCGCCGAGACGTCAAAGCCGAGGCGCGTCGAGAACTCCCACTCCTCCACAGCCTCCAGCGTCTCGCCGATGGAACTCGCCAGCAGGCGAAGCTCGTCGTGCGTCACCGCGACAACAAGATTGCCGTCCGAGTCAACCAGTCTCATGGCACCAACCTCAGTGAAGTGTGTTCAGGAAGTAGTCGTAGCCTGTCGTGGGCCGGAACGCAGTGCCGCGGTCGACGGCCCCCGGATTGCGGATCACGACCGTCCCGTCCTGCCAGTAGCCGGTGCGGCCGCCCGAGAGCGTGCGCATCTCACCGTTCAACACAACATCCTCGATGTGTGACGCGAACTGCTGCCTCGTCGTGATCCCCGGGAACTCCGCTTGATCGATCACGTGCTTCTGGAACGCGTGCCCGCCCGAGATCTCCTCGCCCGTCAACTGCGCCCGCAAACGCACGCCGTTCAGGACATCGTCAGCTCCTGCGCGTGCGGTGTTTGCGGCAACACCGCGATCACGGACGGAGACAGGGCTCAGCCAGGAGCCCGCGTCCGACGCCGCCGGTGAGCCCCGCGCGTCCTTCGGTGCAGTGTCCGGCGACGACAACAGCGCAGGGGCGTCGTAGACGTAGGCCGCGGTGTCGTAGTGGGAGGCACCCGCCGCTGCCGCCACCGGACCGGCGGCGAGCAGGCTGACGGCGACGGCCCAAGCGGCGGCCACGAGAGCAAGGGCCCAGACCCGCCAGCCATCGCGCACGCCCCGTGGCACCGCGATCAACCTAGGAACTCGACAGATGGCGGCGCCGACGCCACCACGATGCGACCGAAGTCGCCCTCGACCGTGTAGGCGTCGTCGGTCACCCTCAGGGCGTCAACCGTTCCGTAGTCCTGTTCACCCGTCGCGTCGATCGCCGGCACCGAGCCCTGCCCTTCCCACGCCAGCGATGACACACCTTCGAATCGAAGGACACCCCGGCGATGGCAGTACTGCTCGCCAGCCTTCGGCGCCTCGTACCGGGGATGAGACTCGCGGAGGACCAGGTCGACTACGAACTCCAGACCCCCCGGCCGCGCGGTGATGTCTAGCACCCAGCTGTCCTCGAGGTAGAGGCCCTCGAAGCCGGGGATGCTCCAGTAGTCAGACATCGCGATCACCAATCCCACACGATCGGGGTGTGGTTGCCGGGGCTGGTCCTCGACACCGGGTTCCCAAATGGGTCAATCCTGGCCCCGTCGGCGTTCCTGAGCTCGACGTGCGGACCGCCGCTCCCGGGGGCGCGGGGACTGCCCTGCTTGATCGTCAACCGCACTACACCGTTCCCGTCGGTGTACTTGACCGGCCCCGTAGCCGTCTGACTGCGAGCCCACCCCTGGGCTGCCCCGAACTCGTCAAGCTGTGACGCCGTAGCTCGCCCGCCCGCGGTCAGTTGCCCCACCGCGAAGTCCGCGTCGTACTTGACCAACGCTGTTCCGGTGTTTGCGGCTGTTGTGGTGCTGGCGGCCGTGGTTGCGGGTGCTCGTGCGGCGAAGCGCAGGAGGGCGACGGAGAAGAGCCGGGAGAGGATCGGGCCGACGATGAACCCAGACAAGATGCTCGCCATCCCCATGAGGGTGCACGCGAGGTCGCGGCACGGTGGGGCGCATGCCTGCTCGGCGCACACGCGCTCGTGTTCGAGGACGTCGCTGTACATCGACCAGGCCACGGTCCGGTTGGGATCGTTGGCCAGCATGCGCTCGACCTTGGGAGTCCACGCAGCACGGAAGCCGTCGTAGTCGCCCGCGTTGTACAGGCTCGCCAGGTCGTCGTAGGTCGTCGCCGTCGGCTTGCTGACGATCTTGGTCACGGCGCTCGCGGGGCCGGTTCCGCCGCCGCCCTTCGCCTTCTCGCGCTGGCGCTGGCGCTGGTACCCGTTGGTCGCGACCGTGCTGCCGTGCTGGCCGTCGATCATGGGGGCCCCGGGTAGCAGCCCGGTGGGGTCGCTGTTGGTGATGGGGTTGTTGTTGGCGTAGGAGTACCCGTGCCATTGGGCGGGGTCGGTCAGGTCCATCACGGGGTCCACGGAGATGAACCGGCCCAGGGTGGGGTCGTAGTAGCGGGCCCCGACCGCGCTG
>NZ_JAACYI010000022.1 GCF_009996735.1 Cellulomonas sp. APG4
GCGGCGGAGGACCTGGACGTCCTGCGGGCGCGGGGGCGGACGGCGGCCGGTGAGCCGCTCGGCGAGATGGTGGGGGCCCTGCCCGCCGTCGTGCTCGTGCTGGCGGCCCTGCTCGCGACCGCCCAGGCGGCGGTCGCGCACCTTCGCTGCGCGGACGCCGCTCGCGCCGGGGCACGCGCCGCGGCGGCAGGCGAGGCACCTGACGAGATCGTGGCGGCCGCCCGGCGCGTGGGAGGCGACGATGCGGCCGTCGCCGTCCGGCCCGACGGCGCCTGGGTGGTGGTCGAGGTCTCGGCACCCGTGGTCGGGTCGTGGTTCGCGGGTGCTCTCGAGGCCAGGGGCCGAGCGACCGCCTGGCGCGAACCGTGAGCACCGGCCCCGATCCGCGCGACCGGGGCGCCGGCACGGTGCTGGTGCTCGGCCTGGTGGCGGTGGTCGTCGTGCTCGCGCTGGGGATCGGTGCGCTCGCCGGGGCCCAGCATGCGCGCGGCGTCGCGCAGGCCGCCGCCGACCTGGGCGCGCTCGCGGGCGCGCAGACGCTCGCGCTCCCGCCCGGGCTGCGGGCCGCCGACGGTTCCGGTGCCGCGACCGAGGCGTGCGTGCTGGCCGAGGAGGTCGTGCGCCGCAACGGGGCCGAGCCGGTGGGCTGTGCGGTGGACGGGGCCGTCGTCACCGTCACGACGGCACGTCGCAGCGCCCTCGGCCCCGCCCGGGCGCGTGCCCGCGCGGGGCCGGCATCGGCGCGCGACCGGGCCGCGCCACCCTCAGCCCTCGTGCGCGAGCACCGCGTCGAGCAGGCGCAGGGCGCCGTCCTTGTCGAGCGGGGAGTTGCCGTTGCCGCACTTGGGCGACTGGACGCACGCCGGACAGCCCGAGCCGCAGCCGCAACCCTCGATGGCGTCGCGCGTCGCGCGCAGCCACCGTGCACCCAGGTCGAAGCCGCGCTCGGCGAACCCGGCGCCGCCGGGGTAGGCGTCGTGGACGAAGACCGTCGCCGTCCCGGTGTCGTGGTGCAGCGCGGTCGAGACACCGCCCAGGTCCCACCGGTCGCACGTCGCGAGCAGGGGGAGGAGCCCGATCGCGGCGTGCTCTGCCGCGTGCAGCGAGCCGGGGACGTCGCCGTCGGCGAGACCGGCCTCGGCGAGCAGGTCCTCGGGAGCGGTCCACCACACCGCGGTGGTCCGCAGGGAGCGCGCGGGCAGGTCGAGCACCTCGGCGCCCACGACGGTCATCTCGGGGAGCCGGCGTCGCTGGTAGCCCACCGTCTGATGGGTCACCTCGACGGGACCGAACCCCCACGTGACGGGCCCGGTGCGGCGCTCGGCGCGCACGCCGAGCACGTCGATCGAGGTGACCCAGCGCGACCACGTGCCGTAGTCGACGGGCCGCGGGTCGACGAGCGCGACCGAGCCCTCGAGGTCGAGGTCGGCGACCACGAAGGTCGCGCCCTGGTGCACGTAGACCGCCCCCGGGTGCACGGTCGAGTCCGCGGCACCGGCGTCGACCGTGCCCAGCAGGCGTCCCGTGGTGCGCTCGACCACGCGCACAGGGTCGCCGCCGGCTCCACGCAGGTCCGTCAGACGGGTCGCGGGCTGGTCGTGCGTCCAGTACCAGCCCGAGCTGCGGCGCCGCAGGGCGCCGCGGTCCACGAGCGTGCCGAGCAGGTCCTCGGTGCCGGGGCCGAAGAGCTCGAGGTCCTGCGTGCGCAGCGGGACCTCCTGCGCGGCCGCGCACAGGTGCGGGCCCAGCACGTAGGGGTTCGAGGGGTCGAAGACGGTCGCCTCGACCGGCGTCGCGAAGATCGCCTCCGGATGGTGGACCAGGTAGGTGTCGAGCGGGTCCTCACGCCCGACGAGCACCACCAGGCCGTCGGCGCCCGCGCGCCCGGCCCGGCCCGCCTGCTGCCACAGCGAGACGCGCGTGCCCGGCCATCCGGCGACGAGCACCGCGTCGAGACCGGAGATGTCGACGCCCAGCTCGAGCGCGTTGGTCGTCGCGAGCGCACGCAGCTCGCCGGTGCGGATGCCCTGCTCGAGCGCCCGACGCTCCTCGGGCAGGTAGCCGCCGCGGTAGGCGGCCACGTGTGCGCCGAGGCCGGGTCGCACCTGCTCGAGGTGGCGCCGCACCTGGTCGGCGACGGACTCGGCTCCGCGCCGCGAGCGCGTGAAGGCCAGCGTCCGGGCCCCCGCGACCACGAGGTCGGCGAGCAGGTCGGCCACCTCGGCCGTCGCGGTGCGGTGCGCCGGGGCTGTCGGTGCCTCGGGGCCGTCGGTCGTCTCGGCGTGCGGGTCGTCGTCGGGCGCCGGCGGTGTCGCCCCCGCCAGCTCGGGGGGCTGCCACAGCGCGAAGGCCTTGCGGCCCTGCGGCGAGCCGTCCTCGGTCACCGCGACGACGTCGTCCTCGGGCACGCCGAGCAGGCGGGCCGCCGACGTCGCGGGCTGGGCCGTGGTCGCGGACGCCAGGACGAACGTCGGTGCGGCCCCGTGGTGGGTCGCGACCCGACGGAGGCGGCGGAGCACGGCGGCCACGTGCGCACCGAAGACCCCCCGGAACGCGTGGGACTCGTCGAGCACCACGAGGTGCAGGGAGCGCAGCAGGCGAGCCCATCGGTGGTGACCGGGCAGGAGCGAGAAGTGCAGGAAGTCCGGGTTGGTGAGAACGACGTCGGCGTGGTCCTGGATCCATCCGCGCTCGGTCGTGCTCGTGTCCCCGTCGCACGTGGCCGGGCGCACGTCGCGGACGCCTGCGTCCGCGAGGAGACGCTCGAGCCCCGCGAGCTGGTCGGCCGCGAGCGCCTTCGTCGGGCTGAGGTACAGCACGGACGGCCGCCGGACGGCGGCGATCGCGGGCGCGTCGTCCCCCTGGGGGGCTCCCGCACGCACCGCGGTCAACGCCGGGAGCCAGAACGCGAGGGACTTGCCCGATCCCGTCGAGGTCGCGAGGACGGTGTGCCTGCCCGCGCGGATGGCCTCGGCGGCCTCGACCTGGTGCACCCACGGCTCGGCCACGCCGCGCGCCCGGTACCCGGCGACCACGTCGGCGTCGGCCCACGCGGGCCACGGCGCGGCTCGCCCGGGGCGGGCGGGGAGGTGCTCGACGTGCGTCAGCCGGTCGGCGCGGCGCCCTCCGGCGAGCAGCACGTCGAGCAGTGCCGCACCCGTCCCGTCCACGCCCCCGATCCTCGCACCGTGGACGGACGACGGCCCGGGGCGGGACCCGTGGCAGCATTCGGGGTGCCGTGCCCGGGCGGTTCGCGCCGCCGATGTCCGCGGTCTTTGGTTCAATGAGGGTTCCGAGCAGGTGGCTAGAGGAGGCCGGTGTGGACGTGTCCGTCACGAGCCGTGCGAGCGGCGACCGAACGGTGGTCGACGTCACGGGCGAGATCGACGTCTACACCGCGCCCGCGCTGCGCGAGGAGCTGACCTCGCTCATCGACAACGAGAACACCGACCTGGTGGTGGACCTCACGGCCGTGAGCTTCATGGACTCGACCGGCCTCGGCGTGCTCGTGGGCGCGCTCAAGAAGGTGCGCACCCTCGGTGGCGACCTCCGCCTCGTGATCGACCAGGAGAAGATCCTCAAGGTCTTCCGCATCACCGCACTCACGCAGGTGTTCACGATCCACACCACGCTCGACGAGGCCCTCGCGCACGAGTAGGCCGCGCGGCCCCCATGGGGCCAGGCCGTGCACCCCCGCCCTCCCCCTGCGGGGGCGGGGCTGCTCAGCCGCGAGGGGTCACCAGGGGGCGATCGTGGTGGCCCAGGGGCCGCCCAGCACCGTGCCGGGGCGCGTCCCGCCGTCGTCCGTGCGCACGTCGACGACGTCCCAGACGTAGAGGTCGTACGTGCTCCCCACGGTGATGGGGACGCCGTCGACCGTCCGGGCCCCGCCGTCGAACCGTTGGCAGCCGTCCCACCACTGCCACACCTCGGCCGGGAACGGGCCCTGCGCGGTGTCGATCGTCTCGGGGGACGCGTAGCCCTGGCGTGCCACACCGGTCACCACCGCCCCGTCGTCGTCCACGAGGAAGGCGCGCAGGTGCTGGGGCGCGGAGGCGACCACCCGGTCGCCGGTGGCCGTGAGCGTGACCGGCGCGGCCACCCCGGCCTCGCTCGTGCTCGCGACCGCGGCCGGGTCCAGCTCGGCCCGCAGCGCCGGCTCACCGATCCGCGCGAGCACGTCGTCCAGCTTCTCGCCGCAGACCGGCGCGCCGGCCGGGACCGCCCACGGGTCGTGCTGCTCGGCCCCCACGCCCAGCACCACCGGCGCGAGCTCGGTCACCTCGGCGTCGGCACCCGGGTCGCCGGCCACCCACGGCTGCTCGCCCGGCCCGTGCACCGCGAAGACCCGGTACTCGCCCGCGAGCGGCTGCCCGGTGCGGCAGTCGACGGCGTCGCGCACGCCCGCGAGGTTGGTGCCCGTGCCGTCCTTGAGCGGGATCGGCGGCTCGTCGGTCGGCTCGTCCCACAGCGCCACCGTGCCCGCGTCGTCCACGAGGAACGTGTGCTGACCGGTCGTCGGCGCGCCCTCGGTGTCGAGCGCCTGGCCGGGCACCTCGGGCACGGCCGTGACGTCGATCAGTGCCCACGACTCGCCGAGCCCGGGCGTGAACAGGTCGTTGGCATCCGGGCCCCCGTGCAGCACCTGGCCGGTGAGCTCGACCCGTGGTCCGTCGGTGGGTGTGAGGGCGAAGGGCTCACCGCACGGTGCCTCGCCCGGGACCCAGCCCGGCACGAGGTCGGTCGCGGGGGCCGGCAGGGCGTCGGCCGACGGTGCGGGCGACGCGGTGGGCGCAGGCGCCGTCGCCGGTCCCGCGGGCGGCGTGGGGGCTGTGAGCAGCGCGTTCGCGCCCACGGCCACCGACCCCGCGGCGGCGACCCCGACGGCCGAGGTCATGGTGGTGCGCGCGGCACGACGGCGGTGCAGACGCGTCAGCACGCGCTCCACCGGGACGGCGTCGGCCTCGCGGCCGGCCGCGCCGGCGATGTCCTCGAGCGCGCGCTCCAGGTCGATCCTCATGGACGAGCTCCTTCGACGGTGACGACCTCGGTCGGGGTCATGGGGGTCACGGGACCCAGCAGTGCCTCCATGCGGTGCACGGCGACGTTGAGGTAGCGCTTGACGGTGCCGTCCGCGAGCCCCAGCCGCTCGGCGATCTCGGGCACGGTGAGGTCGTCGTAGAACCGCAGCACCACGCACGCGCGCTGCTGGGGCGGCAGCGACGCGAGCGCCACCTGCACGTCCACGCGCCGCGTGGCGCCGTCCTCGTGGCCGTCGTGCCGGTCCGCCCGGGCGAGCAGGTGCCGCAGCTCGAGCCAGTGCCGCCGTCGGCGGTAGCCGTCGATGTAGAGCGTGAGGATCGCGCGGCGCACGTACGCCTCGGCGGCGCCCGCCTCGAAGGTGCGCGGCCGCACGAAGACCTTCACGAGGGCGTCCTGGACCAGGTCCTCGGCGTCGAGCAGGTCCCCCGTGAGCAGGTACGCGTACCCGGTGAGCGCCTTGCCGCGCTCGCGAGCCAGCGTGGTCATGGCCTCGTCGGCCCGGCGCCGCCGCACCCGCGCGTCCATCGGTCCCCCTGTCCGGGGCGGGCACCCGGGTGGTGCGGCCCTCACTCACACAAACGGCCGGGCGCCCGGAAACGTTGTGTCCGGGGCCCGGCCGACCGCGTGCGAGCGTGAGCGTGGGGTCAGGGCATCATCTTCCCGCCGGCCACGCCGAGGCGCTGGCCGGTGGTGTAGCTCGACTCCTGGCTCGCGAAGAACACGAACGCCGGGGCGAGCTCGGCGGGCTGGCCCGGACGGCCCTCCGGCGTGTCCTCGCCGAACTGCTCGACCTTGCCCTCGGGCATCGTGGCCGGGATGAGCGGGGTCCAGATCGGCCCGGGTGCCACGGTGTTGACCCGGATGCCGCGCTCGCCGAGCTGCTGCGCGAGGCCGCGCGTGAAGTTGATGATCCCGGCCTTCGAGGTCGCGTAGTCGAGCAGCTGCGGGCTCGGCTGGTAGCCCTGGATGGACGACACGTTGATGATCGAGCCGCCCTCCTTCATGTGGGCCAGCGCCGCCTTGGTCAGCCAGAAGAGCGCGTAGATGTTGGTCTTCATCACGCGGTCGAGCTGCTCGGTGGTGATGTCGAAGATCCCGCCGGGCTGGGCCATCTGGTACGCGGCGTTGTTGACGAGCACGTCGACGCCGCCGAGCTCACGCACCGCGGTGTCGACGATGTCCTGGCAGTGCGCCTCGACGCGGATGTCACCCGGCACGAGGACGGCGGTGCGCCCCGCGTCGCGCACGTGGCCCGCGGTGATCTGCGCGTCCTCCTCCTCCTCGGGAAGGTACGAGATCAGCACGTCGGCGCCCTCGCGCGAGAACGCGATCGCGACCGCGCGACCGATCCCGGAGTCGCCGCCGGTGATGATCGCCTTCTTGCCCTCGAGGCGACCCGAGCCCTCGTAGGTCTCCTCGCCGTGGTCGGGCTTCTCGTCCATCTGCGACGTGAGGCCCGGGTGCGGGATGTTGTCGCTCTCGGGCGTGCCGTGCTGGCTGGTCGGGTCCTGCGGGGTCGTCTGGTCGGTCATGGTCGTCTCCTCGTCTGGGGTGGTCTCGGGCGGCTCGGCGTCGGCCGCGAGGTCAGGGGCTGGTCCAGGTGCCGGCCAGCGGGCTGTCGTCGAGGCCGTCGAGGAGGGCCGCGACGTCCCGGTAGACGGCGACCGCGCCGGCCTCGAGGAGCTCGTGCTCGCTCGTCCCGCCCGTCAGCACGGCGACGCAGCGGACGCCCGCGCGCGCGGCCGCGGCGACGTCCCACGCGGTGTCGCCCACCATCACCGCGCGCGAGGCGGGCACGTCGGCGACCTCGAGGGCGTTGCGGACCAGGTCGGGTGCCGGCTTGGCGGCCTCGACGTCGCTGGCCGAGGTGATCCCGGTGAGCACGTCGTCGAGGTCGAGCGCCGCGCGCAGGTGCTCGACCTCGGCCGGTCCGGCAGACGTGGCGAGGACGGCCCGGGCCCCGCGCTCGGCCACCGCGGCGACCAGCTCCCTGGCCCCGGGGAGCACGCGCTGCAGGTCGCCGAGCTCGGCGTACCGCGCCGAGTGCGCCTCCTTGACCTCCGCGCCGATGTGGTCGGCGTCGTCGGCGCCGAGCAGCTCCTCGAGCAGCAGGCCCGAACCCATCCCGATGGCGCGATGGACCCGCCAGGCGTCCACGGGTCGCCCGGCCGCGTGGAACGCCTGGACCCATGCGTGCACGTGCAGGTAGTTCGAGTCGACCAGCGTGCCGTCGATGTCGAAGAGCACCGCGCCGGGGTCCGTGCTGGGCGCGTCGGGCGGGGGCGTCTGGTCCGGGGTCACCCGACAGTCCTAACCCGAGACCGGCGGCGGCGCGCGTCGAGCCGGACGTCCTACCAGCCGCGGGTGCCGGGGCCGCCCTTGAAGGGCCCGACGACGCGCCGGGTGATCCAGCCGCCGTAGAACCCGCCCTCCTGGGGCGTGACGATCTCGCCGTCGACCGTGCACCTGTCGACCGCTCCGGGCATGACGGCGTACGCGTCCGCGAGCACCTCGTACCCGGGGGAGGGCGAGGGGTAGGTCCAGGCGGCACGGGGCGCGACGACATCGCCCGCCACGAGGTCGCAGTACGCGGCGGTGCCCTTCCACTCGCATCACGTGCTGCCCTCGACCGGCCGCAGCGCGCCGGGCACGAAGGCCGCGCGCGGCAGGTAGTACGTGGGCGGGTGGCTCGTCTCGAGCACGCGCCAGGACGTCGTCGTGCGGGCCACGACCGTGCCGCCGAGCACCACCTCGACGAGCTCGGTGCTCTCCTCGACCCGCGGTGGGCGCGGGTAGTCCCACACCGACTCCTGGCCGGGGCCCGGCTCGACTCTGCGCACGTCGGGAGCGTAGGTCGCGGCGGGCCGGGCCGCGCGCGCACGCGCCCGACTACCGGATCGTGATCTCCACGGGCTCGCTCACCACGGTCAGCGGACGCGTCGAGCCGTCGGGCTCGGCTCCGGGCTCGGTGACCTCCTTGAGGATCACGTCGAGCGCGACCACGGCCTCGTAGGTGTCGCGCGGCAGCGGGAGCGCCGCTCCGGTGCCGCCCTCACCCGTCCCGCACAGCTGCCGCGTGAGGTGCAGCGGCACCTCACGCTCCTCGCCGGGGCCGAGGTCGAGCAGGGTGGTGTCCTCGGCGTCGAGGAACTGGTAGCCCACCACGATCCCGTCCTTCATCAGCACCAGGCGTGCGCCGGCGCCGGACGCGTTCGCGATCACAGACGCGTCGCCGCGCGTGCGGACCACGGCGGTCCCGGTCGCCGTCTGGCCCGCCTCGCCCAGGTCGAGGTCCGGCGGGTCGAGCACGAGCGGTGCGGTGCCGTCACCGAGCTCCGCCGGTGCGCCGCACAGCGGCATCAGGCCGTCCGGGTTCTCCTGCGGGAACGAGAGCATCTCGTTGCGGGTCAGGAGCGCCTCCTGCTCCTCGGCCGTGCGCCCGCTGCCCGCCTCGCCGAGGTCGGCCTCTGCGCCATCGTCGGGCACGTCCATCCGGGGCGCCTGCACGGCCCACGGGCCCGGCCGCACCTCGGTCACCTCACCGTCCGGGCCACGGACCAGCTGACGCGCCTCGAGCTCGTACTCGCCCGCGGGCAGCGGCGCGCCGTCCTCGCACGACACCAACATCTGCCGGAACGTGAACGTCGTCGCGCCCGCGAAGGAGCCGACCTCACCGGACGCCCCGACGACGGTGCCGTCCCGCGTGACGACGAGCGTCGGCACACCGACCAGCTCGGCGCCCTCGGGCAACCCCGAGAACGTCAGGTCACCCGTGACCGCCGCCCCGTCGTCGGTGACGACCACCTCGCGCAGGGTGGCCTCGGTCTGCACGCCCCACTCCTGCTCGGGCGGTGCGGGCAGGGGAGCGCCGCACTCGAGGGGCTGCCGCGTCAAGTCAGGCGTCGGTGCGGCGGGGGGTGTGAGCCGCCCGCCGCCCAGCTGCATCCCGCCCACGACGACGGCGGTCGCGGCGCCCAGGCCGATCGCCCCCTGGGCCGTGTGCCGGGCGGCGCGGCGCCGCCGGATGCGGCTCACCATCGTGCGCACCTGGCCGCTCATCCGGTCGGCGACGGCGTCGTCGTGGACCGTCCCCGCGAGGCGGGCGAGCTCGTGCTCGAGGTCGAAGCTCATCGTGCACCCCTTCCGGTGACGACCTGCGCGTGCTCGACGTCGTCGGCCGCGGTGGCGTGTGCGGTGGGCATGGGGCCCAGCAGCGACTCCATGCGCCGCACGCCGTCGGACAGGTACCGCTTGACCGCGCCCTGGCTCACGGCGAGCTGGTCGGCGATCGCGGGGACGGTCATGTCCTCGTAGAAGCGCAGGACCACGCACGCGCGCTCGCGCGGCGAGAGGCTGCCGAGTGCGGCGCGCACGTCCACGCGGGCGTCGCTCGCTGGCTCCGCGCCGGGGTGCGCGTCCTCGACGGCGACGAGATGGCGGACGGCCGCCCAGCGCCGCCGTCGGCGGAAGCCGTCGAGGTAGGTGGTGAGCACGGCGCGGCGCACGTAGCCCTCGACGTTCTCGGGCGGGGTGGTGCGGCCGCGCGCATAGGTCTTGACCAGGGCGTCCTGCACCAGGTCCTCGGCCTCGCGCCGGTCCCCGCACAGCAGGTAGGCGTAGCCCACGAGCGCCGTGCCGCGCGTGCGGACCAGCGCGTCGAGGGACTCCTCCCATGCCGCCATCGGCTCTCCAGACCCGTGCCCGGCCGACGTCGTCCCGTCGACCCTCCTGACCATGATGACGACGAGGCGGGGGCGACCGTTGGGGTCGGGTCGGGTGTGGCGTGCGTCACATGCGGCCCGACGGCGTCGCTGTGGGGGCGTGGGAGGCGATGGGAACGTCCGCGAGAGGGCTGGCCGGGCGCGCGGGACGTGCACGTAGACTGCGCCCGTCCGCGATCAGGGGGGTCGCGCAGCCGCACGGCAACGACGCCGCTGCGGCCTTACGCATCAAGGAGGACGGATGCCTTCGCTCGCCACGTCGAGCCTCACCATCGTCGCCGTGATCGCCGCCATCGCGGTGGTCTCGCTGTTCTTCGCCTTCGTGCTGCGCCGCCAGGTGCTGGCCGCGGGTGAGGGCACGACGCGCATGCAGGAGATCGCCCAGGCCGTCCAGGAGGGTGCGCAGGCGTACCTCAGCCGGATGTTCCGCACGCTGGTGCTCTTCGCGGTGATCGTGTTCGCGCTGCTGTTCCTGCTGCCCGGCGACGCCGGGGTCAAGCTGGGCCGGTCGATCTTCTTCCTGCTGGGGGCGGGCTTCTCGGCCGCCATCGGCTACCTGGGCATGTGGCTCGCCACGCGCGCCAACCTGCGCGTCGCGGCCGCCGCCTCGCAGGCCGACGGCCGCGTCGCGGGCGCGCGCATCGCGTTCCGCACCGGCGGCGTGGTCGGCATGTCCGTCGTCGGCCTCGGCCTGCTGGGCGCCGCGTCGGTGGTGCTCATCTACGGCGGCGAGGCGCCCGCCGTGCTCGAGGGCTTCGGCTTCGGTGCGGCCCTGCTCGCGATGTTCATGCGCGTGGGCGGAGGCATCTTCACCAAGGCGGCCGACGTCGGCGCCGACCTGGTGGGCAAGGTCGAGCAGAACATCCCCGAGGACGACCCGCGCAACGCGGCGACGATCGCGGACAACGTGGGCGACAACGTCGGCGACTGCGCCGGCATGGCGGCCGACCTGTTCGAGAGCTACGCCGTGACGCTCGTCGCGGCGCTCATCCTGGGCAAGGCCGCGTTCGGCGAGCAGGGCATGGTCTTCCCGCTCATCGTCACCGCGATCGGTGCGCTCGTCGCCGGCCTCGGCGTGGTCATCACCCGGGTGCGGGGCTCCGAGAGCGGGCTCGCGGCGATCAACCGCGGCTTCTACACCTCGGCCGTGGTCGGGGCGCTCCTCGCGGCCGTCGCCGCGTTCGTCTACCTCCCGGCGACGTTCGGCGAGCTCACGGCCCTCGAGGGCGGCTTCGCCGACGGCATCGCCGACCACCCGGGCGACCCGCGCCTGCTCGCGGCGCTCGCGGTCGCGATCGGCGTCGTGCTCGCCGGCGTGATCCTGTGGGTCACCGGCTACTTCACCGGAACCACGTCCAAGCCGACGCTGCACGTGGCACGCACCTCGCTCACGGGCGCCGCGACCGTCGTGCTCTCGGGCATCGGGGTGGGCTTCGAGTCAGCCGTCTACACCGCGGGCATCATCGCCGCGGCGATCTGCGGGGTCTTCCTGATCTCGGGCGGCTCGGTCTGGCTCGCGCTGTTCCTGGTCGCGCTCGCGGGCTGCGGCCTGCTCACCACGGTCGGCGTGATCGTCGCGATGGACACGTTCGGACCGGTGAGCGACAACGCGCAGGGCATCGCCGAGATGTCGGGCGACGTGACCGAGGAGGGCGCGCAGATCCTCACGGACCTGGACGCCGTCGGGAACACCACGAAGGCCATCACCAAGGGCATCGCGATCGCGACCGCGGTGCTCGCCGCGACCGCGCTGTTCGGCTCCTACGCGGACGCGGTGGGCTCGGCCTTCGCGGAGGTCGGGGCGGCCACCATCTCGGGGATCGACGCCGCGATGATGAGCTACGAGATCATCTCGCCGATCACGCTGGTGGGCGTGATCCTCGGCGGGGCCACCGTGTTCCTCTTCTCGGGCCTGGCGATCGACGCGGTGACGCGGGCGGCCGGGGCGATCGTGTTCGAGGTGCGCCGCCAGTTCCGCGAGCACCCCGGGATCATGGACGGCACCGAGCGCCCCGAGTACGGGAAGGTCGTGGACATCTGCACGAGGGACTCGCTGCGGGAGCTCGCGACGCCGGGCCTGCTCGCCGCGTTCGCGCCGATCGCCGTGGGCTTCGGCCTGGGTGTGGGCCCGCTCGCCGGGTTCCTCGCGGGATCGATCGGTGCGGGCGTGCTCATGGCCGTGTTCCTCGCGAACGCCGGTGGCACGTGGGACAACGCGAAGAAGATCGTCGAGGACGGCAACTACGGCGGCAAGAACTCCGAGGCGCACGCCGCCGTCGTCATCGGGGACACCGTGGGCGACCCGTTCAAGGACACCGCGGGCCCCGCCATCAACCCGCTGATCAAGGTCATGAACCTCGTGGCCCTGCTCATCGCGCCCGCCGTCGTCGCGATCAGCGTGGGCGAGGGTGCGAACCACGGGCTGCGCCTCGCGATCGCGACCGTCGCCGCGCTCATCGCGTTCGGCGCCGTCATCGCCTCGCGGCTGCGCGCGGCCAAGGTGGACCGCGAGGGCAAGCTCGAGCACGAGGCCTCGCTCGTCGGCTGACCCGCACACGCGAACGGCCCGGTCCCCCGAGGGGCCGGGCCGTTCCGCTGTGCGGGCCGTGGCCTGCGCGGGGCGGGTCAGCGTCGGTGCAGCACCGTCACGAAGCCGCTCGTCTCCGCGCCCTCGACCACCGGGGTGAGCCGCAGCTCGTCGTCCGTGCACTCGTACGTCGACGTGCCGCCCATCGAGAACGCGTCCGTGACCGCCTGGTCGGTGCCCAGGTCGACCTCCTCGCCGTTGATGGACGTCGTGTTCGTGAGCGTGACGCCGGACGCGTCGAGGTCGCTGAGCGTGACCTCGGCGTCCGTCGCCTCGTAGGTGCCCGTGAGCTCGCCGTCGAAGCCCGAGACCGTGCTGAACTCCTGGCCCTCCATCGCCCAGCTCATCGACGTGACCTGGTCGTCGTACGCGGCGGTGAACGTGCCGTCGGCGAACGTCACGGTCGAGTCCCCGGTCACCTCGATCTCGGGCTCGAGCGCCTCGAGGCCGGGGGCCGAGAGCGTGGCCTCGAGCAGGGAGTCGAGGTCGACGGACCAGTCGCCCTCGAGGCACGCCGCGCCGCCCGAGGCCTCGGTCGTCCCGCCGTCGCCGTCCTCGTCGGCCTCGGGCGCCTCCTCGGTCGCCTCGGCCGACGGCGTCGCCTCGTCGTCGGGCTCGAGGGTCTCGCCCGCCGAGCAGGCGCCGAGGAGCAGCAGGCTGCCCACGGCCGGCAGGACGAGGGCGCGGTGCGTGCGCAGTCGCATGACATCTCCAGAAGGGTGCGGGGCCGGTCGGGCCGGGACGTCGTCATGCTCGCACGTGACGTGCGTCGTCGGAACACGTGACGGCGGAGGGCCTCTGGGCCGCGCTCGCGCGGTCGTGTCGCGCGCGCGGCCCCGGTCGCGGTGGAATGGGGCCGTGCCACCCGCCCCCACACCCGCGGCGTCCGGTCCAGCGACCGAGGCTCCCGCACCCCACGGCCCCGCTGCCGGCACGGCCGCGCTGCGCGTGCTGAGCCTGAACCTGCGTCGCCTGCGGGACTCGCGGGACGCCGTCGTGCGGGTGCTGCACGACGCGCGGCCCGACGTCGTCGCGGTCCAGGAGGTCACGCGCGGCCTCACGGGGCGCCGTCGCATGGCCCGGCTCGCGGCCGACGCGGGCCTGGTGCACGTCCCGACGCCGGGCGGGCGCACCACGGGCGTGCTCGTCCGCCCGGGGCTCCCGGTGGTCCGGGCGCACGGTGTGCGCCTGCGCTCCCGCCTCGGTCGCACACGGCGTGGGGTCGCCGTGGTCGACGTGCGCGGGCTGCGGGTCGCCTCCGTGCACCTGGGCCTCGACGCCGCCGAACGGCTCCGGCACGTGGACAGGCTCCAGCGCGCGCTGCGCACCGACGTGCCGCTCGTCGTCGCGGGGGACCTCAACGAGCGACCGGGCGGCGCGGCATGGCTCGCGCTCACGCGGCACCTGCGCGACCTCTCGGCGACCTCGGGTCCCACGTACCCGGCCCGCGAGCCTCGGCACCGGATCGACGTCGTGCTCGGGACAGGCGTCGAGGCGCGCACGGTCCACGTCCGCCGCGACGACGTCGCGCGCGCCGCGAGCGACCACCTGCCCGTGCTCGTCGAGGTGGTCGCGCCGTGAGCGGGTCCGCACCGCAGCCCGCCCTGCCCGACGGCGTGCCGCTCGACGAGACCGAGCGACGGGCGCTCCTCGCGCGACTACGGGCCGACGTCGCGTCCGCACGCTTCACGGTCGGGGAGGTCGAGGAGCTGCTCGGCCCGGTCGCGTCCGCCGCGCTGCACCGCGAGCAGTCGGTCCCGGCGCTGCGCGCCACCGAGGCGGCCGCGGACGGCGCCGAGGCGCTCACGACCCTGCTGCGCACCTTCGTGCTCGGCGCGGTCACGACCGTGGGCGAGCTCGACGGGGCGTTGCCGACGCTGGGCAGCGGAGGTGCGCAGGCGCTGGGTCTCGTGACGACGGCCGGGGCCGACAGGGGGGACCTCGCGCGCGCCGTCGTCGACCTGCGGCCCTATGCCGCCGTCGACGCGCACGGGACCACGGACACGTGGCTCGCGTCCGACCTCGGTGAGCTCGCCACGGGCGGGGCGCTACGCCCCGATCACGTGCTCGGGGTGGGTGGCGCCTCGGTCACGCTCGCGGGCGCGACGATCCGTGCGCCGCGTCGCCGCACCCTCGACCTGGGGACCGGGTGCGGCGTGCAGGCCCTGCACGCCTCGCGTCACAGCGACGCCGTGGTCGCGACCGACGTGTCGCGGCGTGCGCTGCACTTCGCCGCCACGAACCTCGAGCTCGCCGGGGTCGGTGACCGGGTCGCGCTGCGCGAGGGTTCGATGCTCGAGCCCGTCGTGGGGGAGCGGTTCGACCTGGTGGTGTCGAACCCGCCGTTCGTGATCACCCCTCGCCGCGACGACGTCCCGCTCTACGAGTACCGCGACGGCGGACGGTCCGGCGACGACCTGGTGCGGGACCTCGTCACCGGGCTGGGCGACGTGCTTGCCCCCGGCGGGGTCGCCCAGCTGCTCGGCAACTGGGAGCACCGGCGGGGCGAGGCGTGGGACGAGCGCGTGGGGTCGTGGCTCGACGCCTCGGGGCTCGACGGCTGGGTGGTCGAGCGCGAGGTGCTCGACCCCGCCGAGTACGCCGAGACCTGGCTGCGCGACGGCGGCACCACTGCCGACCGCGACCCGGCCGCGTGGGCGCGCGGGTACGAGGCGTGGCTCGACGACCTCGCCTCGCGCGACGTCGAGGCCGTGGGCTTCGGGCTGCTCGTGCTGCGCAGGCCCGTCGACGGGGTGGTCACGATGCGCAGGCTCGAGCGACACACGGGTCAGGTGCGCCAGCCGCTCGGCACGCACCTCGGTCGGGTGCTCACGGCGCACGACCTGCTGCGCACGCTCGACGACGACGCGCTCGCGGGCCTGCGCCTCACGGTCGCGGCGGACGTGACCGAGGAGCGTCACCTGCGCCCCGGGGCGAGCGACCCGACGCTGGTCCTCCTGCGGCAGGGTGACGGGCTCGGCCGCACCGTGCAGGCGGGCACCGCGCTCGCGGGGCTCGTGGGGGCGTGCGACGGGGAGCTCACCGTGGGGCAGCTGGTCGGCGGGATCGCGGCGCTGCTCGACGTGCGTGCCGACGAGCTCGCCGCGGAGGTGCTGCCCCAGGTCCGCGACCTCGTCCGCGACGGCCTCCTGCTGGCACCGCACGCCTGACCCGCCCGGCTCGCCCCGGCTCCCGTCCCGGCCTCCGCGTCCCTGCTCGGTCCGTCGGTGCGGTGCTTGTGCCGGGTGTGACGGGCGGAGTCGCTGTGGCGTCCCACAGGTCACGGAGTCCCCACGGGTCACGAGCACCGCCTGGGCGGACCGGGGGTAGCGGTGACGGTTCGAGAGCGGCCGACGAGCGGCGCGACGGGGGCGTGCTTGTGAGGGGTCGGTGTCGGGATGGGGGAGCGGGGCCCTCGCGTCGCGTCGCGCGGGACCGCTCGCCTACGGTGGTCGCGTGCCCCAGCCGCCCACGGTCCCGCCGCTCGCGGGTGGTCGACGCGACCCCGCAGAGCCGACGGTGAGGCGCGCATCCGGCGCGGTGCGGGTGCGCTCGGCGCGCACGCGCCGGTGGGCGTTCGCGCTCACGGTCGCCTCCGTCGTGGGCATCGTGGTGGTGTGGCGCGTCTTCGTGCTCAACAGGACGGGCCAGCAGCTCGACGACGCCGCGTTCGTGGGGGCCGAGCGTGGCCAGAGCCGCCTGCTGCTGGTCGCCGAGCCGGTGCTGTCGGTGATCTCGGTGCCGTTCATCACGATCGTGCTGCTCTCGGCGATGCTGCTGGCCGTCCTGCGCCGGCGGGTGCTGCTCGCGGTGCAGGTCGCCGTGCTGGTGGGCGGCGCGAACCTCACCACCCAGGTGCTCAAGCACATGGTCCTCGAGCGTCCCGACCTGGGCGTGGGGGACCCGCTCGACAACGCGCTGCCGAGCGGGCACACCACCGCTGCCGCGTCGGTCGCGGCGGCGCTGCTCTTCGTGGTGCCGCGGCGCGTGCGCCCGACGGCGGCCGTGGTGGGCGTCCTCTACACGGTCGCGACGGGCGTCTCGACGCTGGTGGGGCGGTGGCACCGGCCGAGCGACGCGGTGGCGGCGGTGCTCGTGGTGCTCGCGTGGGCGGGCGTCGCGAGCATGCTGGGACGTCGCGGCTGGGTGTCCCCGGGTCAGGACCCTGCGCACGGTGTGACCGCCGTCGTCGTCGGGCTGCTGATGGTGGGCGCGGGTGCCGGTGCGGGTGCCGCGATCGCGCTGCGTCGCGGCCTCACGGCGGTCGAGGCGGGGACGCTCGAGCAGCCCGACCAGCTCGTGACCGCGTACGTGGGCGGGGCGCTCGGCGTGCTCGCCGTGACGTGCCTGGCGTTCGGCCTGCTCCTGCTGCTGCGCAGGCTCGCCGACCACCCTGTGGACCACCCGGGCGAGGCCCTCGGGGCGGGCGGACCGGGTGGATCCCCGCACAACCCGGTTGACGCGAGGCCGTAGAGTGCCGCAACGACGGCCCCCGTCGACGCCCAGGAATGAGGTCCGCATGCCCGCAGGTCGCAAGCTCGTGATCGTCGAGTCGCCCGCCAAGGCGCGCACGATCGCCGGCTACCTCGGCGACGGGTACACCGTTGAGGCCTCCGTCGGGCACATCCGGGACCTGCCGCAGCCGTCCGAGCTGCCTGCCGACATGAAGAAGGGCCCGTTCGGCAAGTTCGCCGTCGACGTCGAGAACGGGTTCGAGCCGTACTACGTGGTCGACGCGGACAAGAAGAAGAAGGTCGCCGAGCTCAAGCGCGCGCTCAAGGAGTCCGACGAGCTCTACCTCGCGACTGATGAGGACCGCGAGGGCGAGGCCATCGCGTGGCACCTGCTCGCCGAGCTCAAGCCCAAGGTCCCGGTCAAGCGCATGGTGTTCCACGAGATCACCCGCGAGGCGATCGCCCGGGCGCTCGAGTCCACGCGCGAGCTCGACACGCGTCTGGTCGACGCGCAGGAGACCCGCCGCATCCTCGACCGGCTCTACGGCTACGAGGTCTCGCCCGTGCTGTGGCGCAAGGTCCGCCAGGGCCTGTCGGCCGGCCGCGTCCAGTCGGTCGCGACCCGGCTCGTCGTCGAGCGCGAGCGCGAGCGCATGGCCTTCCGCGCCGCCGAGTACTGGGACGTGACGGGCACCTTCGCGCGCACGACGGCGTCCAGCGAGGCCGAGCAGGGCGCGTTCCCGGCGCGGCTGACCCAGCTGGGCGGGCGCCGTGTCGCGAGCGGCCGCGACTTCGACGACCGCGGCGAGCTCAAGGGCTCCTCCGAGGCGGTCGCCCTCGACGAGGCCCGCGCCACCGCAGTCGCGACCGGCCTGGCCGAGGCCGCCTTCACGGTGCTGAGCCTCGAGACCAAGCCGTACACGCGCCGTCCGGCAGCGCCGTTCACCACGTCGACCCTCCAGCAGGAGGCGAGCCGCAAGCTGCGCATGGGCTCGCGGCAGACGATGCGCACCGCGCAGTCGCTGTATGAGAACGGCTACATCACGTACATGCGTACGGACTCGCCGGCGTTGTCGACGCAGGCGGTGGACGCCGCACGCCGTCAGGCCGCCGAGCTCTACGGTCCCGAGTTCGTGCCCGACAAGGCGCGCGTCTACGCCTCGAAGAACAAGGGCGCGCAGGAGGCGCACGAGGCCATCCGCCCCGCGGGTGACCACTTCCGCACACCCGCCCAGGTGGCGCGCGACCTCTCGGGTGACCAGTTCCGCCTCTACGAGCTCATCTGGAAGCGCACGGTCGCCTCGCAGATGGCCGACGCGCGCGGGTCGACCGCCTCGGTGCGCCTGGGGGCCGACGTCGAGCTCGAGGGCGCGCCCCAGCAGGCCGTCTTCTCGGCGTCGGGCACCGTGATCACCTTCCGCGGGTTCATGGCCGCGTACGAGGAGGGGCGCGACGTCGACCGCTACGCCGACGACGACGCCGCGGTCGCCGCGCGTGGACGACGCGGCGGGGCGAAGGCCGAGGCGGGCGCCGACGACGCAGCCGACGGCGAGCAGGGCGGGCGCGGCGGCAAGGGCGGCGGCGAGGTGCGCCTGCCGCAGATGGCCGAGGGCGACGCCCTGACCGCGGACGAGCTCGACGCCGACGGTCACCGCACGTCGCCACCGCCGCGGTTCACCGAGGCGAGCCTCATCAAGGCGCTCGAGGAGCGCGGGATCGGCCGGCCGTCGACCTACGCCGCCACCATCTCGGTGATCCAGGACCGCGGCTACGTCACCAACCGGGGCCAGGCGCTCGTGCCGAGCTGGCTCGCGTTCGCCGTGACCCGGCTGCTCGAGGAGAACTTCGACCGGCTCGTGGACTACGACTTCACGGCCGGCATGGAGGAGGACCTCGACCAGATCGCGGCCGGCAGCAAGGAGCGCGTCGCGTGGCTCACCCAGTTCTACTTCGGTGACGCCGCGCGCGGCGCCGATGCCGAGGGCCTGCGGGACCTCGTCGCCAACCTGGGCGAGATCGACGCGCGCGAGGTCAACTCGATCGAGATCGGCGACGGCATCACGTTGCGCGTGGGTCGCTACGGGCCCTACCTCGAGGACGCGTCGGCGACGACGGCGAGCGGCGAGGCCAAGCGCGCCTCGGTGCCCGACGACCTCGCCCCCGACGAGCTCACGGTCGAGAAGGCGCGCGAGCTGCTCGACACCCAGCCCGAGGGCGACATCGTGCTGGGCGAGGACCCGTCGACCGGGACGACGATCGTCGCCAAGAAGGGCCGCTTCGGCCCCTACGTCACGGAGCTGCTGCCCGAGCCCGAGCTCGACGAGGGTCTGAGCGCGGCGGCACGCAAGAAGGCGCTCGCCGCGCGCCCCAAGCCCCGCACCGCGTCGCTGCTGTCGTCGATGCAGCTCGAGACCGTGACGCTCGACGAGGCCCTGCGCCTGCTCTCGCTGCCGCGCGTGGTGGGTGTGGACCCCGAGAGCGGTGACGAGATCACCGCACAGAACGGTCGGTACGGGCCCTACCTCAAGAAGGGCACGGACTCGCGCACCCTGCCGAGCGAGGACGCGATCTTCGAGATCACCCTCGAGGAGGCGCTCGCGATCTACGCCCAGCCCAAGCGCGGGCGCGGTGCCTCGGCGGCCGCCCCGCTGCGCGAGCTCGGCGAGGACCCGGCGAGCAAGAAGCCCGTGGTGGTCAAGGACGGCCGGTTCGGCCCGTACGTGACCGACGGCGAGACCAACGCGACCCTCCGCAAGGAGGACGCGGTCGAGAGCGTGACGCTCGAGCGCGCCGCCGAGCTGCTGGCCGAGAAGCGTGCCCGCGGCCCGGTGAAGAAGAAGCGCGCGACCACGCGCAAGGCACCCGCACGCAAGGCCGCGACCAAGAAGAGCTGACCGCCGGGCGCGCCGGCACGGGGGTCCGACAGCACGCCCGGTCCGACGGCACGGTGGAGCGCGCGACCGGGCGTCGACCGGCCGCGGGCTCAGGCGACCGAGGCGTCCCGCTTCCCGGGTGACTCGTCGCCCGCTCGCCGGCACAGCGCGTCGCACCCGCCGCACGCGGACGACATCGCGTGGTCCTCGGCGGGGTCGCTGCGGAAGCCGACCACCTTGTGGCTGCCGTCGCAGAACGGCGCGATCCCCGTGGCGCCGCAGCGGCACAGGGCGACGGTCGCGCGCCGTCGTGGCGCAGGGGACCCGTCGGCGAGGCGGATCTCGGCGTCGCCGCGCACCAGCAGGGGGCCGTCCGGGCACGCGGTCAGGTCGACCCAGCCATCGGGGGTCACCTCGACGGTCGCCCCGGTCGCGGGGACACGCGTGGTCGTCGTCGGCGGATCGGTGCGTCCGCCCGTGGGGCGGGACGCGGCGGCGCGCCCCGCGAGGTCGTGGATCGTCACACCGGCAGTCAACCCCGGCCCTCCAGGTACCGCACGGCGAACGGACGCCGTCGGGCGCGGGGCCCTGCGACGGGTGGCGCCGGACCCGCCCGGCGTGCGGAGGTCGCAGCCCGGTGCGAACCTCGGGAGGTCGCGGCGGGTGCCGCGGCCCCGGTGCGCCGGGACGACGTCGGAGGTCAACGACGATGCAGCGACCCGAGCCACGCGGACCGCTGAGCACGGCGGTGCTCGAGGCCCTCGCGGGACCTCCCGCCGACGTGACGGCGCTCGAGCAGGCCGCGCGTCGCGCTGTCGACGTCTCGCCCGACGTGCTCACCGACGACGACGTCCAGGTCACGCTCTTCACGCTGTACGAGCTGCACTACCGGGGTGTGGACGGCGTCGATGAGTCGTGGGAGTGGTCGCCCGGCCTGCTCGCCGTGCGGGCCGTGCTCGAGAGGGCCCTCGAGGCCGCGATCCGCTCACACGTCCCGGTGCCCGACGGCGCGGGGGACGACGCCGAGGGGGTCGCACGCCGGCTGTTCGAGCTCGCCGCCGCCGACGACGGGCCGAGCGTCGCGACCTACGTCGCGAAGCGCGCGACGGACGAGCAGCTGCACGAGTTCGTGGTCCAGCGCTCGATCTACCACCTCAAAGAGGCCGACCCGCACAGCTGGGCGCTGCCGCGGCTCAGCGGACGTGCCAAGTCGGCGCTCGTCGAGGTGCAGGCCGACGAGTACGGCGGCGGGCGCCCCGGGCACATCCACAGCGAGCTGTTCGCGGGCACCATGCGCGCGCTCGGCCTCGACGACACCTACGGGGCCTACGTGGACCGCGCGACCGCCGCGACCCTCGCGTCGGTCAACGTGATGAGCCTGTTCGGCCTCCACCGGCGGCTGCGCGGAGCGATCGTGGGGCATCTCGCGGCGTTCGAGATGACGTCGTCGATCCCGTGCCGCAAGTACGGCAACGGGTTCCGTCGCCTCGGCTACGGCGAAGACGCGACCTTCTACTTCGACGAGCACGTCGAGGCCGACGCGGTGCACGAGCAGATCGCGGCGCGCGACCTCGCGGGCGGGCTGGTCGAGGCCGAGCCGCACCTGCTCGACGACGTGCTGTGGGGTGCGGCGTGCTGCCTGGCGCTCGACGCGCTGGTGGGTGCGCAGGTGATCGAGGCGTGGGAGAAGGGCCGCAGCGCGCTGCGGCAGCCACTGCCCGCCGCGGCCTGACCGGGAGGTCGCGCCCGCCCCGGACGTCGGAGACCGTGGGGTCAGCCCCGCACGTGGGCCGCGAGGCGCCCGACGGCGTCGTGGTCGGCCAGCCACCCGCGCGCGCCGTCGGTGCGGCACGACCACGACGCGACCTCGGCCGCACGTGCGAGCCCGTCGGCGAGCGCGGGAGCGTCGAGCGGGCGGGTCGCCGGACGCTGCGCGAGCCACGCGAGGGCGGCCCCGTGCAGCACGTCACCGGCGCCGAGCGTGTCGCGCACCGGGACCTCGGGCACCCGCACCTCGAGCAGCCGACCGTCGACCGGGTCGTCGTCGGCCAGCACCTGGATCGGTCCGCCGCCCTGGGAGCGCGCGACCAGGCGGGGCCCCGCGCGGCGCACGGCCCTGAGCAGTCCCGCGCCGTCCGGGTCACGTGCCTGCCGGCTGGGCGCCGCGTCGTCGTCGGGCCCCCCGGGCGCAGGCAACGCGGCCGGTGCGCGGAACGCCGCCGAGAGCACCGCGACGTCCACCACGGCCAGCAGGCGCTCGAGCCCGGGCTTCCACGAGCCGCCGTCGAGCAGCACGGGTGCACCGGCGTCGCGGGCACGGCGCGCGGCGGCGAGTGCGAGGTCCAGGTGGTGGCCGTCCACCAGGAGGGCGTCGCAGGCCGCGAGGGTGCGCGCGACGCCGTCGGGCAGGTCGGTGGTCGCGACCCCGCCGTCGGCGGTGACGTCGGGCCGGCCCGTCGCGTTGACCGAGACGACGGCGCGCTCGCCGGTCGAGGTGGTCACGAGCACGGTCGAGACCGCGGGGGTCGCGCCGGGCCCCGCGAGGTCGTGCACCTCGACGCCGTGCGCCCGCAGGTCCGCCCGGACCAGGTCGGCGACCGGCCCGTCGCCGATCCGGGTCACCAGGGTGGCCCGGGCCCCGAGCGCGGCGGCGGTGACGGCGGCGTTCGCGGCCGGACCGCCGGCGGCGACCCACAGGTCGCGCGCGACGACCTTCTCGTCGGGCCCCGGCACGTGGTCCACGTGCTGCACGACGTCGAGCGTCGTGAGCCCGCAGCACACCACGTGCCGACGCGTGGCCTGTCGCTCGGGCATGGGTGAGAGCCTACGGCCGGGACGCGCGTGAGCCGCTAGCGTGAGCGCCATGACGATCGCGCCCGACCCCCGCACCGCCCCTCCGATCCGCTGGGGGGTGCTCGGGCCCGGCGGCATCGCCCACACGTTCGCGCGCGCCGTGCGCGACCACACCCGCGGCCGCATCGTCGCGGTCGGATCGCGCAGCGCCGAGCGTGCGCAGGCGTTCGCGGACCAGTACGGGATCCCGACGGCGTACGCGAGCTACGAGCAGCTGGTCGCGGACCCGCAGGTGGACGCCGTGTACGTCGCGTCCCCGCACTCGGGGCACCACGAGCACGCGCTGCTCGCGATCCGCGCGGGCAAGCACGTGCTGGTCGAGAAGGCCTTCACGCGCAACGTCGCCGAGGCGCAGGAGGTCGTGACGGCCGCGCACGAGGAGCGGGTCTTCGCGATGGAGGCCATGTGGACGCGGTTCCTGCCGCACGTGGTCGCGCTGCGCGGCGTGCTCGAGCGCGGCGAGATCGGTGAGGTGGTCTCGCTGCTCGCGGACCACGGCCAGGCCTTCGGGCACCTGCCTGCGACGCACCGCCTGCACGCCCCCGAGCTCGCCGGCGGCGCGCTGCTCGACCTGGGCGTGTACCCGGTCTCGTTCGCGCACGACCTGCTGGGCGTCCCGGACCGCGTGGTCGCGACGGGCTCGCTCACGCCCGCCGGTGTGGACGGGCAGGTCAGCATCGCGCTCGGCTACGGCGAGCGCGTCCAGGCCTCGCTGCACACGACGCTGTGGTCGCGCACCGCGACGACGGCGGTCATCGGCGGCACCGAGGGGCGCATCGAGGTCGCGAGCGACTTCTACCGGCCCACGAGCTTCACAGTGGTCCGAGACGACGGCAGCCGACGCACGTTCTCCCAGCCCGTCGACGGTGGCTTCCAGTACCAGGCCGCCGAGGTCGCGCGCTGCGTGGCCGAGGGCTCGCTCGAGAGCGAGTCGATCACGCTCGAGGACTCGCTCGCGGTGATGCGCACGCTCGACGAGGTGCGGCGCCAGGTGGGCGTGCGCTACCCGGGTGAGTGACGTGTCGGCCGTGCCGACTAGCGTGAGCGCGTGACCGACGCCCTGCCCGTGCCCCGTCGCGACCACCGCGGGGTCTTCGTGTCGTTCGAGGGTGGCGACGGCGTGGGCAAGTCGACCCAGCTCAGCCTCCTCGCGGAGTGGCTCGAGCAGCGTGGTGTCGAGGTCGTCCGCACGCGAGAGCCCGGTGGCACCACGCTCGGTCAGGCCCTGCGGGACGCCGTCCTGCACGGGGAGGACGTGAGCCCGCGCACGGAGGCGCTGCTCTACGCGACGGACCGCGCGCACCACGTCGCGAGCGTCGTGCGCCCCGCCCTCGAGCGCGGCGCGGTGGTGCTCACGGACCGCTACCTCGACTCGTCGGTCGCGTACCAGGGGGACGGTCGCGCACTCGGGACCGAGGAGGTCGAGCGGCTCTCGCTGTGGGCGACCGAGGGCCTGCTGCCGGACCTGACGGTGCTGCTCGACCTCGACCCGGACGTCGGCCTCACACGGCTCAGCGGCGCCCCGGACCGGCTCGAGCGGGCCGGGGCCGAGTTCCACCGCCGCACCCGGCGGGCCTACCTGGACCGCGCGGCCGCGGGCGGGACGCGCTGGCTCGTGCTCGACGCCGCACGGCCGCGTGAGGAGGTGCAGGCCGCGGTGCGTGAGCGCGTCGCGGTGCTGCTCGAGCAGCTGGGCGTCCCGGCGGTGGGGTCGCCGTGAGCGTCTGGGACGACGTGGTGGGTCAGCCCGCCGCGGTCGAGGTGCTGCGGGCGGCGGCGGCCGACCAGACGGCGATGACGCATGCGTGGCTGCTCACGGGCCCGCCCGGGTCGGGACGCTCCAACGCCGCGCGCGCGTTCGCCGCGGCGCTCCAGTGCCCGCAGGGCGGGTGCGGCCACTGCCAGGCGTGCGCCACGGCGCTCGCGGGCACGCACGCCGACGTGACGGTGGTGCGCACCGAGAAGGTGACGATCAGCATCGACGAGGTGCGTGACCTCATCGGCCTCGCGCAGCGCTCGCCGTCGCAGGGGCGCTGGCGCGTGATCCTCGTCGAGGACGCCGACCGCATGGTCGAGCGCACGTCGAACGTGCTGCTCAAGGCGATCGAGGAACCTCCGCCGCGCACGGTCTGGCTGCTGTGCGCGCCGAGCCCGCAGGACGTCGTGGTGACCATCCGGTCCCGGTGCCGCGGGGTCGCGCTGCGCGTCCCGCCGGTCGAGGACGTCGCGCGTCTGCTCGTGCAGCGCGACGGCGTGGCCCCCGAGGTCGCCGAGGTCGCGGCGCGGGCCGCGCAGAGCCACATCGGCCTCGCGCGCCGCCTCGCCCGCGACCCCGACGCGCGCGAGCGGCGCGACCGAACGCTGCGCCTCGCGTCGTCGATCCGCGGCGTGGGTGACGCGGTGCTCGCGGCGGCGGACCTGGTCGAGGTCGCGCAGGCGGAGGCGAAGGCCGCGACGGCGGACAGGGACGCGGCCGAGAAGTCCGCGCTGCTGCACACGCTCGGCGCCGACGGCGGCGGGACCCTGCCGCCGAGCCTGCGTGCGCAGGTGCGTCAGCTCGAGGACGACCAGAAGCGCCGCGCGACCAGGGCGCAGCGCGACGTGCTCGACCGCGCGCTGCTCGACCTTCTCTCGCTGTTCCGCGACGTGCTCGTGGTCCAGCTCGGGGCGGACGTCGCGCTGGTCAACGCGAGCCACGAGGAGGCTGTGCGCACGCTCGCCGAGAGCAGCACGCCCGAGCAGTCGGTGCACCGGATGGACGCGATCGCCGAGGCCCGCACGCGCCTCGAGGGCAACGTGGCGCCCCTGCTCGCGATGGAGGCCATGGCCGTCGCGCTGCGCCCGCAGGCCTGACGGCCGGTCACGAGCACAGGCCCCGGTCGCGAGCCCGCCCCTCGGCATGGGGAGATGCTGTGTGCCGTGCCGGGATGGTCCCTCCGGTTGGCTACCGTTGGCCCGTGCCGCTCGACGCCCCTCCCGTGCCCGCCCTCCGCCGTCCTCGTCCCCGCCCGCACGTCCGTGCCGCGGCCGTCGTCGGCGCCGGTGCCCTGCTGCTCGCGGGGTGCGTCGCGCCCAAGGAGCAGACCACACCGCCCACCGTGGACGCCGACGGTCAGACCCAGGCCCCGGTCGAGGGCGGGATCGAGGCCTACTACGGCCAGGAGGTCGCGTGGGAGGAGTGCGGTGACCTCGAGTGCGCCGTCGTCCAGGCCCCGCTCGACTGGGACGACCCGGGGGCGGGGAGCATCGAGCTCGCGATGAGCCGCTCGCTCGCGACCGGTCCCGACGACGCACGTGTGGGCTCGCTGCTGCTGAACCCCGGGGGGCCCGGGTCGTCCGGCATCGAGTTCCTCGAGGGCGCCGGGGCCGCGTTCGGCGAGCCCGTGCGCGAGGCCTTCGACCTCGTGGGCTTCGACCCGCGCGGGGTGGGGGCGTCGTCGGCCGTGGACTGCGGTGACGGCTCGGTGCTCGACGACTTCTTCCTCGACGTGCCGCCCCTCGAGGACGACGCCGACGTCGAGGCGGCCCGTGCACGTGTCGCCGCGTTCTCGGAGGGGTGCCTCGCGGCGACCGGCCCGCTGCTGGGCCACGTCGACACCGTGAGCGCCGCGCGCGACCTCGACCTGCTGCGCGCGCTGCTGGGCGACGAGCAGCTGCACTACGCGGGCTTCTCGTACGGCACGTTCCTGGGCGCGACCTACGCCGAGCTGTTCCCCGAGCGCGTGGGGCGCATGCTGCTCGACGGCGCCCTCGACCCGTCGATCAGCTCCGAGCAGCTCTCGGTGGGTCAGGCCGAGGGGTTCGAGGCCGCACTGCGCGCCTACGTCGAGGACTGCCAGGCGGGCAACGGCTGCCCGCTGCGCGGCTCGACGGACGAGGGCATGCAGCAGATCGCGCGGCTCGTCGAGCGCACCGCCCAGCAGCCGCTCGACACCGAGGGCGGGGTGCCGCTCAACGCGACGCTCGCCGTCTACGGCATCGTCCGCACGCTCTACAACGACGCGGACTGGCCCGCGCTGACCGCGGGTCTCGAGGAGGCGCTCACCACGGACACGGGCGCGCTGCTGCTCGCGTTCGCGAACGACTACCTCTCCCGCACCGCGGACGGCGACTACCTCGACAACACGATGGTCGCCTTCACGGCGATCAACTGCCTCGACTACCCCTCCGAGCGCATGGACGCGGCCGCCCTCGCCGAGCGCACGGCGGCGATCGAGGAGGTCGCGCCCACCCTCGGTCGCTTCTTCGCGACCGACGTGGGCTGCGACGGGTGGGCCGTCCCGTCGACGGGCGAGCGCGGACCGATCGCGGCCGACGGCGCCGCACCGATCGTCGTCGTGGGCACCACGGGCGACCCAGCGACGCCGTACGCGTGGAGCGTCTCGCTCGCCGAGCAGCTGTCCTCGGGCGTGCTCGTGACCTGGGAGGGCGAGGGGCACACCGCCTACCTGCGCTCGAACGCCTGCGTCACCGACGCCGTCGACGCCTACCTCGTCGACGGCACGGTCCCGGAGGACGGCCTGACCTGCTGACCGGCCCGGGTCGCTTTGGTGGGAGGGCGCGGGGTCGGTACAGTGGTCCCCGCCCGTCGCGCGAGCGCGCCCGGCACGCCGCCTTAGCTCAGTCGGCAGAGCGTCTCACTCGTAATGAGAAGGTCAAGGGTTCGATTCCCTTAGGCGGCTCCGACCACGCCGAGCCCGGTCCCACGGACCGGGCTCGCGTCGTCTTCCCACCCACGCCGGTCGCGCCGGCGACGCCTCGGGAGCGGCTCTGCACCCGACCTCCACGGCTGCCCACCGGACCTGCACGGGACGTCCGCGCCGGTCGCCCCCACGCGTGGGCCGCCGTCCCTACTGTCGGGGCCATGAGCTCCCCGCACCCTCCTGAACCGGTCCCTTCAGCCCCTGCGGTGCAGGTCACGGCCCTGCCGGGGCCGACGACGGCGCTCCCCAGGACGGGCCCCCCGAGCGGCCCGGTGCACGAGTTCTGGTCGGCGCGGCGCGCGCCGGTGCCGACGCCGGTCCTCGTCACCTCGGGCGTCGTGGGGGCGCTCGGCGGGGTGCTCGTCGTCGGGCACCGGCCAGGCCTCGGCGTCGCGCTGCTGGGCCTCGGCGTGTGGGCGGGTGCCGTCCCGGTGCTGGCGCGTCGGCGCGCGATCGTCGACCTGGTGACCCTCGCGCTCGTGGTCGCGCTGATCGGGGTGGTCGCGGTGCGCGACGCCGACTGGGTGGTCGCGGTGTGCGTGCTCGTCGCCCTCGCGGCCGCGGCGGTGACGATCACCGGCGCCCGCACCGGCCTCGCGGCGCTGCTCTCGCCGGTCGCCGCTGCGGCCGGGGCGTTGCGCGCGGTGCCGTGGCTGCGGCACGGGCTCGGTGCCCGTGCGGGGGCGCGGCGCGACCAGGTGCTCGTGGCCGTGCGCAGCGTCGCCGTCACGGTGGGCCTGCTCGTGGTCTTCGGCCTGCTGCTCTCGAGCGCCGACCCGGTGTTCGCGAGCTACCTGCCGCGGTTCTCCGGCCCGCTCCTGCCCGCCCGGATCGCGGTCGCCGTCGTCGTGGCGGGCCTGGTCGCGACGCTCGCCCACCTGGCCCTCGCCCCGCCCGACTGGTCACGGGCTCAGGCGCCGGCCGGTCGACCGGCCCGCCGCGGGGAGTGGCTCCTGCCGCTGGTCGCGCTCGACGTGCTGGTGCTCGGGTTCGTCGCGGTGCAGCTCGCGGCCCTGCGCGGGGGCCACGCGCACGTGCTCGAGACCGTCGGCCTCACGCACGCCGAGTACGCCCGCGAGGGCTTCGGGCAGCTGGTCGCGGTGACCGCGCTCACCGTGGTGGTCGTGACCCTCGCGGTCCGGTACGCACCGCGGGGCTCACAGCAGGACATCCTCCTGGTGAGCGTCACGCTCGGCGCCCTCGCACTCGGCACGCTCGGCGTGGTGGCCTCCGCCCTGCGCCGCATGGACCTGTACGTCGAGGCCTTCGGTCTCACGCGGCTGCGGGTGCTCGCCACCTTCGGTGAGGTGGTGCTGGCGGTCGTCGTCGTGCTGGTGGTGGTGGCCGGGCTGACGTCGGGGCGGTGGTTGGTCCGTTCGCTCGTGCAGGTGGTCGCGGTCGCGGCCCTCACGCTGGCGGCCGTCAACCCGGACGCGATGATCCTGCGCCACAACGCGGACGCCGACCTCGAGACGGGCGTGGACGTCGCCTACCTGCACGGCCTGTCGGCCGACGCCGTGCCGGTGGCCGCAGGCCTCGACGGGACCTGGCGCTCGTGCCTGCTCGACGAGGCCCCGGCGTGGTCGGCCGCAGCCCGTGCCGCCGATCCCGAGGCGCGTGACGGTGCGCTCGGCTGGAACCTGGGGCGGGCGCGCGCCGCCGACGCGCTCGAGGGGTCGCCGTCGAGCAGGTGGTCGGAGGAGCGCGACGTGCTGCGCACCACGGGCGTGGTGGGCACCACCGCGTGCCGCGAGGTGGCCGGCGGCAGCCGGTGACGGCCGGTCGCGCGGCGGGTGCGCCGCCCTACGCTGGGAGCATGCCCTCAGGTCGTGGACGCCGGCGCGTCACGCTGCAGACCATCGCGGACGACGTCGGGGTGTCCCGGATGACCGTGTCGAACGCGTTCTCCCGACCGGACCAGCTCTCGGCAACCCTGCGCGCGACCATCCTCGCGCGCGCCGAGGAGCTCGGCTACGTGGGTCCCGACCCCGCCGCGAGGGCCCTCGCCCGTGGCACCACGGGCGCCATCGGGGTGCTCCTCACGCAGTCGATGGCGTCGGTGTTCAGCGGTGAGCACTCCGTCGAGTTCTTCAGCGCCGTGGCGCAGGAGCTCGCGCCGACGGGGCTCGCGGTGACGCTGCTGCCCTCCTACGGCTCGCGGGACGTGGTGCCGGCCCGTGACGTACCGCTCGACGGCGCCCTCATCTACGCGGCACCCGACAACGCCCCCGCGATGGACTGGCTGGTCCGGCGTCGCCTGCCGCTGGTGTTCGTGGACCGCCCGGCGGTGTCCGGGAGCGCCACGGTCACGCTCGACGAGCGCGAGGCCGCGCGGCAGGGTGCGCAGCACCTGCTGGACCTGGGGCATGTGCGTGTGGGCGTGCTCACGCAGGCGTTCGACGGTCCGCACGGGCTGCTCGCGGGGCCGCACGAGGCCTCGGGGGACTCGGTGTCGCGTGGTCGGGTCGAGGGCTGGTTCGCGACCCTCGAGGCGGGCGGGGCCCACGGTGTGCTCGCCCAGGTGCGCGACAACAGCGTCGAGGCCGGCCGCGAGGCCGGCCGGCTCCTGCTCGACGGCGTCGATCGTCCGACGGCGGTGCTCTGCTTCTCGGACGAGATGGCCGCGGGCGTGCTGCAGGCAGCCCGCGAGATGGGCCTGACCGTGCCCGACGACGTCTCCGTGGTCGGCTTCGACGACGCGGGCCGGGCGCGCCGCACCACGCCGCCGCTGACGACGATCCGCCAGGACGTCACCGACAAGGGTCGCCGCGCCGCCGCGACCCTGCTCGACGCGATCGCCCTGCACCGCGCGGGCTCGGCCGAGCAGCCGGCCGACGTGGTGCTGGGGACGGAGCTCGTGGTCCGCGGGAGCACAGCGCCTCCGGCGCTCCGGTGAGCACAGCGCCTCCGGCGCTCCGGTGAGCACAGCGCCTCCGCCCTGGTGAGTCAGTCGTCGGCGGCCTTGCGGTCGCGGTCCCGGCTGGGCTGCACGCGCTTGGGCTCGCCGGGCATCTTCGGGTACTCGGGCGGGTAGGGCAGGTCCTCGTGGCCGTGGTCGCGCTCGTCGCGGTCCGCCATCTCGAGCAGCGGCTCGAGCGAGTAGGCGGGCCGCTGGTCTCCGGGCGCCGCGGGGGCGCTGAGCGGCTCGTAGAGGTCACCGAGCTCGGCGAACCTCGCGGGCGCGGTGAGCACGTCGAAGTCGTCCGGGTGCACGTCGCCGATCTCGTCCCAGCGCAGCGGCATCGACACGGTCGCGCGGGGGTTGGCCCGGATCGAGTATGCGGAGGCGATCGTGCGGTCGCGCGCCATCTGGTTGTAGTCGACGAAGATCTTCTGCCCGCGCTCCTCCTTCCACCACTTCATGGTGACCTGCTCGGGCATGCGGCGTTCGATCTCGCGTCCGAGCGCGATGGTGGCGCGGCGCGCCTGCGTGAAGCTCCAGCGGGGCTCGATCGGCACGAACACGTGCAGCCCGCGCCCGCCCGACGTCTTGGGCCAGCCCTCCATGCCGAGCTCGTGCAGCAGCGCACGCACCTCGGGAGCCACGCGCACGGCGTCGTCGAAGTCGGTGCCCGGCTGGGGGTCGAGGTCGATGCGCAGCTGGTCGGGTGCCTCGACGTCGGCCGAGCGCACGGGCCAGGGGTGGAACGTCAGGGTGCCGAGGTTCGCGGCCCAGGCGACGACGGCGAGCTCGGTGGGGCACACCTCGTCGGCGGTGCGTCCGCTCGGGAACGCGATGGTCGCGGTCTCGACCCACTCGGGCGCGCCGCGCGGAAGGCGCTTCTGGTAGAACGCGTCGCCGCTGTTGTCGGTGCGGGTGGACAGCCGTGCACCCTCGAACACACCCTTGGGCCAGCGTTCGAGCGTGGTGGGCCGGTCACGCAGGGCACCGAGGATGCCGGGTCCCACCGCGACGAAGTACTTCACGACGTCGAGCTTGGTCAGGCCCCGCTGGGGGAAGACCACGCGGTCCGGGCTGCTCACGCGGACGGCGCGACCGTCCGCCTCGATCTCGACGGCGGGACTCGACGCTCGGGCGGCCATCCGGTCACGCTATCCGCGTGCGTCCGCGGTGACCACGGCAGGGTCCAGCAGCCCGCGGCGGTGCGCGGCGGCGACGGCCTCGGCGCGGCCCGAGACGCCGAGCTTGGCCAGCAGGTTGGACACGTGCACGCTCACCGTCTTGCCGCTGATGAACAGCTGCTCGCCGATCTGCCGGTTCGTGAGCCCGCGGGCCACGAGGGTGAGGACCTCCTGCTCGCGTGCCGTGAGCACCTCGCCCGCGGTGCGCGCGCCCGGCAGGTCGAGCCGTGCGCGGCGCGCGAGGGTCTGCACGGCCGTGCGCAGCGGCCCCGCGCCCATCGCGACCGCCTCGGCGAGAGCCGTCCCCGCCTGCTCGGTCGCTGTCACGCGGTCGCCCTGCGCCAGCGCGGCCTCGGCCCAGCGCCACCTGCTGCGCGCGACCTCGTACCGGTAGCCGTAGTCGAACTCCGCGACCGTGGCGGCCCACAGCGCGGTCGCGTCGTCCGCCTGCCGCAGCCGCGCGGCCTCGGCGCGGGCCCGCGCGAGCCAGGCGCGTCCCTCGGGGCCCAGGCGACCGCCGCGGGGGCGGCCTCGTTCGGCGGTCTCCTCGGCGAGGCGCAGGAGCTCGGCGCCACGGCGCTGCCATTCGACGGTGCTCGCCCCCGAGAGGCGCTCGACGGCGGCGGCGTCGGCGAGGGCACCGAGCGACAGCGCGGCGAGCCAGATCCCGCCCAGGAAGTAGTCGTCCCACCGGGCCACCAGGTGCTCCATGAGCTGTGAACCCAGCTCGACGGCCTCGTCGTGGCGGCCCTGCCAGGTGAGCGCGTCGATGGTGCACCCGCCCGCGAGCAGCACCACCTGGGCGTCGCCCCCGGGCTCGGCGAGCCGCAGCCCCAGCTCGACGGCGTCGTCACCCCGGGCCGTGGCGCCGTAGAGGCCGACGGCGGAGAACAGCTCGGCGAACACCGGCGGCAGCTCGTCGAGGGGCAGCGACATCGCCGAGAGGTCGCCCCGCGCGTACCGCACGAGCTCGCTGAAGAAGCGCGCGGACAACCCGAACTCGCTCCAGGTGAGCCCGGTCGCGGCGCTGCGCTCGAGCAGCTCGGTCAGCGCGCGCTCGGCGGCCTCGAGGCGACCCGCGTAGTACGCGGTGGTCGCGAGGTTGTAGGCGCAGCGTTGCTCGGTCAGGACGTCGCCGGCCTCGTGCGCACGCTGCCGGGCCACCTCGAGCAGCTCCGCGGCGCGGGTCGGGTCGTCCACCACGAGCACCGCGAGGGTGGCGAGCGCGTCGGCCTCGGCCGCGGGGACGCCGCCGCTGCGCGCGACCTCGACCGCGGCGGTCGCGGCCTCGTGCGCCACGGCGTCGCGGTCGTCGATGAGGGCCGAGCGGGCGAGCACCGCATGCGCCCAGGCGCGCTCGAGGGCCGGCCCGTCCGGCCCCAGCAGCTCGAGCGCGGTCGACGCCTGGTCGACGGCCTCGCCGTTGCGGTCGATCCCCAGCAGTGCCCGCGCCAGGACGAGGCGCATCCAGGCGTTGCGCACCGTGTCGCCCTGCGTCAGATCCACGGCCTCGCGGGCCAGGCCCACCGCGAAGTCGAGCCGCCCGGCGCGGCTCGCGGCCTCGACGGTGCGCTCGAGCACCGCCGCGCGGTCCGTCCCCAGGTCCGCCGAGCCAGGGAGGGCGTCCCAGTAGTGCAGGGCGGTCTTGAGGTGCCGCATCTCCTCGACGGGCGCGAGCACGCGGGCCGCCTCGGTCGCGGCGTCGAGGCTCGCGCGGACGGTGACCTCCCACGCGTTGGCGTTCCGTGCGTGGTGGGCGAGCTCGGCGGCCGAGCCCAGGGCGGGCTCTGCGGTGATCGCCTCGAGGTAGGCCTGGTGCAGGCCCAGCTGCTCGCTCGGCAGGAGGTCCGCGTAGACGGCCTCGGCGAGCAGCGCGTGGCGGAAGGCCAGCCGGCCGTCCTCCGTGTGCAGCACGTTGCCCGCGACCGCGGCCCGCAGCGCCGCGTCCACGGCTCCCGCGTCGCCCAGCCGTGGTGTCACGACCGCGCGCAGCAGCGGCTCGCGCACGCGGCGGCCCGCGACGGACGCCGCACGTGCGAGCACCTGCACCTCGGGTGCGGCCTGCTCGACGCGTGAGCGCAGCACGTCCCCGAGCGAGCCGGGCAGGGCCATCGACTCGGCCCCGGCCTCGACGAGCTCCTCCGCGAAGTAGGCGTTGCCCTCGGAGCGCTCGTGGACCCGGCGCAGCGCGCGCTCCGGCAGCGGTGAGCCGTTGACCGCCGCGGCAAACGTGCGCATCTCGCTGAGCGTGAAGGCCGGCAGCTCGAGGCGCTCGACCCGTGGGTGCCGTGCGAGCTCGGCCAGCACGGGTCGCAGCGGGTGCGTCCGGTGCAGCTCGTCCGTGCGGTAGCTCGCGACGAGCAGCACGTGCTCACCCCGCAGTCGCGAGATGAGGAAGCGCAGTACGTCGCGGCTCGACGCGTCCGCCCAGTGCAGGTCCTCCACGACGAGCACGAGCGGGGCACCCGGGCGGCCCGCCCCGGCGAGCACCGCGCCGATCGCGTCGAACAGGGACAGCCGCGCCGCGCCGTCGTCGGCCGGGGCGGGGCCGGCGCCCGGGAGCAGGCGAGCGAGCGCCGGACGCTCCGCGAGCACCTCCTCGACCACGTGCGCGAGCCCGGGCTCGTCACGCAGACGCCCGAGCGCCTCGGCGAACGGCAGGTACGGCAGCCCGACGTCGCCCAGGTCCACGCAGTGCGTGACCACGGCGCGGGCGCCGGTCGCCGTCGCACGGGTGAGGACCTCGGTGAGCAGCCGCGTCTTCCCCACGCCCGCGTCCGCTCCCAGCAGCACGGCCCCGGGCGTGCCCGCGGAGGCGCGTGCGACCGCGTCGGCGAGCGCCGCCAGCTGCTCGTCGCGGCCCACGAACGCCGTCCCCGGCCCGCCCGAGGTTCCCCTGCTCATGGGCCCGATCCTGGCAGCGCCGTCCGACACGGGGAAGGCCGCGTCCGCCGCGACGCCGGGCTCCTGCGCGGGTGGTGCTGCGGAGGGCCCGACGCCTGCGTCGGACGCGGCCTCGGTGCGGACGCCCGCGTCGGTTGCCCGTGCGGATGTCGGGGTGGGTGCTCTCACCGGGCGACGACGGGTCGCGGACGCGCCGCCGTCGCGAGGGCGGCGCGCTCGGCCCTGCGGCGCCACGGACGGCGCGGGGCGATCGCGACGGACTGCGGGCCCCGGCGACGCGCGGCGGCGTCGTGGAGGCCCTGCGTGCGGTAGGCGACCTCGGCGTCGAGCGCGGGTCCCCAGCTCGTGAAGCTCATCTCGTCCTCCTGCGGGTGCAGGCCGGGTGCCTGCGTGACTCCCACAGTGCTGCTGAGGCGCCCGCCACCGGATCGGGAGGACGACCGATCCTGAGCCTCAGGCAGGCCCTGAGGCTCGCCTGAGGCACCTCAGACCACCTCAGCCGCCGCTACCCCCGCTCACCCCTCGGCTGGTGGCGCGGTGGGCGGAGCGGGCCCTCAGGAGGCCGGCGCGTACCGGGTCGCGGCGCGGGCGCGACGCTTGGCGGCCTCGACCTCACGGTCCTTGGGCGGGGCCTTCGTCACGAGCGCTTCGAGCAGGTGCCGCGTCGCGTGCTCGACCTCGGCGACAGCACGCTCGAACGCGGCCGAGTTCGCCTGGGACGGCTTCGTGGTCCCCGCGATCTTGCGGACGTACTGGAGCGCGGCCGCGTGGACCTCGTCCTCCGTCGCCGCGGGTGCGAGGTTGTGCAGGGTGTGGATGCTTCGGCACATGCTCCGACGGTAGGACGTGCCGTGCACGCGTGGTAGATCTGGGGCGTGAGCGACACCAGCACCCCCGGCGAGGAGCCCGTCTCGGCCGCCCTGCGCGACGCCAAGGCCCGGGCACGGTCCACGCACTACACGGTGGGCACGCTGCGCGCGGACCCTGACGGCACGGTCTGGCTCGAGTGCTCGTGCGGGACGGTGCTGCGCAACGGGCCCACGTGGACGCTCGACGAGCACGTGCGGCTGCACCGGGCCGAGGCCAAGTACCTCGAGCTGTCCGCCGCAGCCCCCGCGGGCATCCCCCGCATGATCGACCTTCCGTGACGGTTGCGGCGCTCGGCGCGCTCTCCCCACGGCGGCGCTCGGCGCGCTCTCCCCACTGCGGCGCTCGACGCGCCGAGTGCCGCCGGGTGCGCCACCCTGGAAGGGTTCACCTGGTCGGATAGCCTGACGTGGACCTGGAGCTGGGGGTGAGTCATGACGGACCGTGCGAGACGCACGTCGTCCGGCAGCACCCTGCGGCTGGTCCCGCAGCAGAGTGGGCCGGCTGACGGCGCCGACGACATCCCGCGCGGCCCGGGGGACCCGGCCGGCCCGGGTGGCGGGTCGGGCCACGGCGAGGGTGACGACCACATCAGCATCGTGCTGCCCGGCCAGCGGCAGTCCGTCGCCGTCGGCCGGCACTGGGTGGTGCGCACCGCCGCCGAGCGCGGGATCACCGGCATGGCGAACCAGGTGCTCGAGCTGCTCTCGAGCGAGCTGCTGGCCAACGCCGTGCTGCACGGCCCGGCCGAGGGCGCGATCGGCGTCCAGCTGCGGCAGACCGAGATCGCGGTGCGCGTCTCGGTCAGCGACGGCAACCAGCGCAGCCCCGTCGTGATGCACAACGAGCTCGACTCGGCCAACGGCCGGGGCATGGCGATCGTCGAGGCGATGTCGAGCCGGTGGGGCATCGAGACGCACGAGGACGGCGGCAAGACCGTCTGGTACGAGCTCGACCTCGACGACTTCTGAGCCGCCCACGTCTGCGGGTGGCGGCCGCCGCCGCCCCCTCTCCGTACCCGCGCCGGACCCGCGCGCCCGCACGCACGACACCTACGCACGCACCCCCCCACGCACGACGACGGCCCGGGCACGTGACCCGGGCCGTCGTCGTCGTGCTCAGCGCCTGAAGAGGCCCTTCGTGATGGTCAGCGTGTGCTCGGCCGAGGACGGCGCGACCACGTCGTTGCCCGTGTAGGTGATCGTGAGGGCGTGCGCCCCCGTGGCGAGGTCCCGCGGCAGCAGGACCGTCGCGAACCCGAGGCGCCGGTAGGTGTGCACCTTCGCCGAGGCGATCACCTCGCCGCCCTCGCTCACCTCGACGGTCCCGGTGGGCTCGCCGCCCTCGGACCGCACGACGACGGCGACCGGCACGGGCAGCCCGCGCGGGAACGACGTCGGCGCGACCACCGCGAGGTGCGACGCGTCGAGCTCAGGCTCGGGCTCCGGCTCGGTGACGGTCACGTCGACCACCTGGGCCCGCTCGCCGTCCACGTTCCGCGTGTGGAGCAGCAGCAGGTCCTGCGTGGCCTCGGCCGTGCGGTGCACGGTGAACGCCTCACCCGGTGCCCCGAGGAACCACAGCGAGTCCTCGGTGCCCTCGCCGCCGTCGAACCAGTAGGGCGGTGCGAACGGGTCGGCCGTGAACGGCTCGGCCTCGTCGACGATCCCGCTGGCGTCGGGTGCGTACGGCGAGTACGTCGCGACCGTGAAGCGCGGGGTGTCCCCGGCCTCGATGCCCACGGCGTCGATGTTGATCGGCGCCACGACCACGTCGTTGTCGAACACCGTGGTGTCGAGGTCCGCCCACAGACCGTTGACGGGCGCGAGGTCGAGCAGGTCGCCCAGCTCGTAGGCACCGGTCTCGGCGTCGTGCTCGAGGGCGTAGGTCTCGACCGTGGTGAAGTCGAGCTCGGGCCCGTACTTCCACACGTAGGTCTCGAGGTCCCAGATCCCGTCGCCGTCGACGTCCGTGTCGATGATCGGCACCACGTTGGTGCCCAGCGACGCCCACTCGCCCTCGGTCGCGATGCCGATGCCGATGGTGCCGCTGCCGGCCTCGGGGTCGCCGGCCGCCGCGAGCTGCGGTGCGGTCGACGCGAAGCCGATGTGCCGCAGGTCCGCGGCACGGATCGAGGACTCCGAGGTGCCGGTGTCCGGGACGTCCTCGAGCTGCGGGCTCGAGGCCATGAGCGTGAACGGCGCGACCAACGAGGTCCAGCCGCCGCCGTCGACCCCGCGGCCGGTCAGCGTGAGCGGGGCCTCCTGTGCCTCGGCCGGGAACGTGACCGGCTCGGCCGAGAGCTCGCTCACGGGACGCGGTGCGGCGTGCACCGGGACCCGCAGCGCGGGGTCGTCTCCGCCCGACGGCGTGAGCACGAGGCGTCCGGAGATCGTGGCCACGTAGTCGCGGGGCACCGGGATGCCCAGGTCGTACGTCGGCTCGGACGTCGGGTCGAGCTCGCGCTCGAGCGTGGCCGGGTCGACCGTGAGCGTGAGGGTCACGGTGCGGCTGTCGCCGGCCGGCACGGTCAGGCTCGCGGGCGTGGTGGTGACTGTCGCCCCACCGGCCGAGGTGGCCTGCGCGAACGAGGTGTCGAACCGCTTGCTCCGGTTGCCGGTGTTGGTGACGGTGACCGTGCGCCGCTCGACGACGGTCTCGGCCCCCACCTCGACCACGCCGAACGCGACGGACACGAGGTCGGTGTCGTCCGTCGCCCAGGCGAGCACCTCGGTCTCCGCGGCCTGGAGCGCGTCGACGCGCCCCGAGCCCACCCGTTCGGGCCCGTACACGGGGCCCGTCTGGCCGAGCTCGCTGAACACGTCGTGCGTCGCGGTGTTCATGACGGCGGCCTTGACCTGCGCCGGGTTCCAGCCCGGGTTGGCCTCGGCCACCAGGGCAGCGATGCCCGCGACGTGCGGGGTGGCCATCGAGGTGCCGGTCTTGGTCGACGCGCCGTCCCCGGTGCCCGAGGCGGACGACGAGATCAGCGTGCCGGGCGCCGCGACGTCGGGCTTCACGATGCCCAGCGAGCCGTGGACGCCGCGCGACGAGCCGTCGTTGAGCGTGTCGCCCAGCTCCGGGTTGCTCACGAACGCCGCGTTCGCGAGTGACGGGCCCAGGTGCACCTCGACGCCGCCCGCCTGGATCGCGGGGAGCAGGGTGTCCGTGGCGTCGGCGGTGAGCTGCGCGCCCGGGACGTTCGCGTTGCCCGCGATGCCTGCGGGGAACACGGGCTCCTCGGTGCCGATGAGCACGCCGACCGCGCCCGCGGCCTCGGCGTTGTTCCACCGGACGGTGCTGCCGCACGCACGCGTCGAGTCGTTGTCGTCCCAGTACAGCCAGACGATGTTCCCGTCGATCACGTCGGCGTGCTCCTCGAGCGAGGTGCAGCCGTCGATCCCGTCGCCCAGGTAGACGACGGGGGCCGTGACGTCGTCGGTGCCCGTGTAGTTGACGCTGTTCTGCGCGGGGTGCAGGCCGAGCAGGGCGTCGTCGGGCGCGGCCGTGACCTCGACAGCGTCGTAGGTCTGGGTGTCGGCGACGGAATTCGCGACGGTCAGCGCCGAGCGCGCGTTGCCGGGGCTCCCGCCGATGTCCGTGACGTCGCCCGCGTTGCCCGAGGCGATCACCGACAGCACGCCGAGCGCGCTGAGCCGGTCGATGAACAGGTTCTCCGGGTCGTCGGCCGGGCTGTGGTCCGAGCCCAGCGACAGGTTCACGATGTCGAGGCGGTCGTTGAAGTCGAAGTCGCCGTTCGGGTCGGCCGCCCACTCGAGCGCGTCGATCACCAGACCGGTGCTGCCGCCGACGTCGCCGAACACCTTGAGCGCGTAGACGCCCGCGAGGGGCGCGGTGCCGGGGCCGATCTTCCAGTCGGAGATGTCGGTGAGGCTCGCGTAGTCGCCGTCGAACGTGGTGCCGTCCTCGAGCACGCCGTAGCCCGCGGCGCTCCCGGCCACGTGCGTGCCGTGGCCGCCGTTGGCGCTGGTGTCGGGTGCGTCGATCGGGTTGGCGTCCGGGGTGGGCACCGAGCCCGCGACGGCCGCGTTGTAGTCGGGGCCCGCGAAGTCGTAGCCGCCCAGGTACTTCTCGGGGTCGAGCAGGTCCTCGGGCACCGGGCCGGTGCCGTTCTCGCCGTACGCCTCGGCGTAGGCCTCGGCCGTGCCGGGCCCGCCGAAGTCGGCGTGCGTGTAGTCGACGCCCGTGTCGATCACGCCGATGGTCACGCCGTCGCCGGTGCGGCCCGTGGCCTGCCACGCCTCGAGGGCCCGCGTGAACACGTCGGTCCCCTTGTTGGCGGGCTTCTTGGGCACCACGAGGTGGACGGCCTTCACGTCGTCCTCGCCCGCGAGGGCCCGCAGGCGGGTCGCGTCACCGCTCACGACCATGCCGGCCACCAGGTTCGTCGTGACCGACAGCCGCTGGGGCGTCGCCTGCGCGGTGCGCTGGTTCGAGGTGTCGGGCACCACCTGCTCGGCGAGCTCCTCGACCTCGGCGGCCGCCTGCTCCACGTCGGCGGCGTCGCCGCCCGCCTCGGCGGTCTCGACGCCCGACGGCGCCTCGAGCTCGACGAACGCGGTCACGTGGCCCTCGGCCTCCATGAGCGCGGGGGAGACCTTGCCGGCCTCGCCGCCCCAGCGCTCCTCGACGCGGCCCTCGAGGCCGCCGGGACGCTCGAGGCCCTCGCCGTCCTCGACCGGGAGGCCCGCGGCGTCGTCGGGTGGGGCCGCTCCCGCGGCACCCGCGGCCGCGATGCTCAGCGGTACGGCCAGCGCGAGGCTGGTGACCGCGGCGAGGACAGGTCGGCGTCGACTCATGGTTCTCTCCCAGGTGGGCAGCAGGACGAGCCCACGGACGCCGGACGACGACGACGCGCTGCGCGCGGTGCGTGCATGCGGTCCCCCTGGTCCCCACGGCGACGAACGGCTCGGCTCGCACAGTACGCGCCGGTAACTTGCCCGGTGAAGCCCCTGGGTCGAAAAAGTGACGAACATGTGTGACTCGTGGCCGCTCAGGGCCGGACCAGGGCCGGATCAGGGGTTCACCGGATCCCGCGCGGCCCGGCGAGGGCGCAGGCTGGGACCAGAGGGGCGCACCGGCGCCCGTGACCGGAGGAGGAACCGTGGGCGTCAACGAGAGCATGGAACGACAAGGCCTGGTGCGGCCCCGCGACGGGCGTGTGCTCGCCGGGGTGTGCGCGGGCCTCGGCCGCAGGTTCGGCCTCGACCCGTGGGCCGCACGCCTGATCTTCGTGCTCGGCCTCATGCTGATCCCGGGCAGCCAGCTGCTCGTCTACCCGATCCTGTGGGTGCTCATGCCGAACGAGCGCGTGCCCAGCACCTGGACCCCGGCGGCCTGATCCCTCACGGGAGGAGGTGCGGAGCACCGCCCCCGCGTGCCGCGGAACAGTCGCCGCACCACCGGGCCGGGCCCGCCGTTCGAGGTGCGGGCCCGGCACTCGCTCGGGAGACTCGGGGTGACCCGAGGAGGAGCCCGTGACGCGAGCACGACCCGAGAACGCGACCCACGACGACGGCGCTGCCGAGGTCCCCACGGTCTGCGTGCTCGCGGTGACGCCGCAGCTCACCGTCACGATCGAGCCGCCCGTGGAGGTGCCGAGCGAGGACGACGTGCCCGGGGCCGACGAGCCCGAGGACGAGCCGTCGCGCAGCGACGACGAGATCCACGTCCACGTGGGCGGGCAGGGTCTGTGGGTCGCGCGCATGGCCGAGTCGCTCGGCGCGCAGGTCACGGTGTGCGCACCCTTCGGCGGTGAGACGGGCGAGCTCGTGGCGCACCTCGCGGGTCGCGAGGGCTTCGACCTGCGCAGCATCGGCGTCGCGGGCGCGACCGGTGCGTACGTCCACGATCGGCGCCCGGGGGAGCGGACCGAGCTCGCGCGGATGGCCACACGGGCCTTCGGTCGGCATGAGCTCGACGACCTGTACGGCTCGGTGCTGGTCGCGGCGCTCGACGCGGACGTCACCGTCATCACGGGTGCCGAGCCGCCGTCGGTGGTGCCGCCCGACCTCTTCGGCCGCCTCGCGACCGACCTGCGCGCCCAGGGCCGCACGGTGGTCGCCGACCTCTCGGGCGACGCGGCGCGCGCCGTCGCCGAGGCCGGCCTCACGGTGCTCAAGATGAGCCACGAGGAGATGCTCGAGACCGGGATCGCGCGCGGGGCCGGGGTCGCCGCGCTGCGCCGCGGCGCCGAGCGCCTGCTGGGCCCGGTGGACGCCGTCGTCGTCTCGCGGGCGGAGGACCCGACCCTGGTCGTGACGGCCGACCGTGCGCTGCTGGTGCGGGCGCCCGCCGTCACCACCGTGGACCACCGCGGCGCGGGGGACTCGCTCACGGCCGGGACCGCCGTCGGGCTCGCGCGCGGGCTCGACGTCGCCGAGGCGGTGCGGCTCGGCACAGCCGCGGGCGCGCTCAACGTGACGCGCCGCGGCCTCGGCTCGGGCCGGCCCGAGCAGGTCGAGCGCCTCGCGGCCGAGGTCGAGCTCGAGCACCTGGACTGACCACCGGACTCCCGAGGAGGGGACGTGCACGCACTGATCACCAACGACGACGGCATCGAGTCGCGCGGTCTCGCGGTGCTCGCGCGCGTCGCGCTCGAGGCGGGCTACGAGGTGACGGTCGCGGCGCCGTGGCAGGAGTACTCGGGTGCGAGCGCGTCGCTGCTGGGGGTCGAGCGCGACGGCCGCCTGGTGGTCGAGGAGCAGCGCGCCCCCGACCTGCCCGACGGCGTGCGCTCGCTCGCGGTCCAGGCCTCGCCGGGCCTCATCTCGTTCCTCGCGGTGCACGACGCGTTCGGCCCCCGGCCCGACGTCGTCCTCTCGGGCGTCAACCGCGGGCCGAACACGGGGCACGCGGTGATCCACTCGGGCACGGTGGGCGCCGCGCTCTCGGCGATGACCCACGGCGTGCACGGCCTCGCGGTCTCGAACGTCTCGTCCGACCCGCAGCACTGGGACGCCGCCGCGCTGGTCGCGGCGCACGGCCTGCGCTGGCTCACCGGACGTCCGGCGACGGACGGCGTGCTCAACATCAACGTGCCGGACCTGCCTCCGCACGAGGTGCGCGGCGTGCGCCAGGCGCCGCTCGCGGACTTCGGTGCGGTGCAGGCCCAGGTCGAGGAGGACTCGGGCCGCTACACGGTCACGTACTCCGAGATCGACCCGACACAGGACGAGGAGTCCGACGCGGGCCTGCTCGCCGCGGGGTGGGCCACGATGACGCTCATCCAGGCCCCGGCGTTCGACGCCGCGGTCGAGCTCCCGGGCCTCGAGGGCCCGCTGCGCGCCTGAGCCTCACGCGCGCACGGTGACGCGCCCCGCGACCACGGCCGCGACCAGGGCGGACGCGGTCGCGACGCCGAGGGTCGCGAGGTAGGCGAGCGGCACCGCGACCGTGAGCAGCGCCGCGAACAGCGGCCCGCTCACGGCGAGGACGAGCGCGATCGAGAGCGCCTCGTTGACCTGGAGCGCCGACGACGCCGTGCCGTGCTCGGCCGGTGGGGCGAGCGAGAGCGTGAGCAGCGACAGCGTCGGGTAGGCCAGGCCCATGCCGAGCCCCGCGGCACCCCAGCCCACGAGGCTCACGGCCACCGGGATCGCCGGCACCAGGGCGACGGCGATCGCTGCGATGCCCACCGTCACGGCGAGCGCACCGAGGCGTAGCACCGTCGCGTCGTCCCAGCGGTCGTCGCTGCGGCCGCGCAGCCACGAGCCCGTGGACCAGAGCACGGCCGCGCCCGTGAGCGCGAGGCCGGCCTGGGCGGGGCTCAGCCCGCGCTCGGTGGTGAGCAGCAGCGGCAGGTAGACCTCGGCTCCGAAGAAGGCCGCGCCGATCAGGCCGCGCACCACGATCACGGCGGGGAGCCCGCGCGCGGCGCGGAAGGTCCCGCGGGGGAGCAGCCCGGGCACGCTCACGGCGAGCAGCCCGAGGCCTACGACGACGGCGCCCGCCGCGGTCACCCCGGTCTCCTGCCCGGCCCAGTGCAGCAGCAGCGCACCGGTGCCCGCGCCGACGGCGCGTACCAGGCGGGGGCGGTCCGGGACGCGCAGCACGCCGTCGTCGGCCGGGCCGGTCGCGCCGCGCAGCGCGTGCCGCACCGCGAGCAGCGCGGGGAGCGTGAGCACGGGGACGGACAGGAACACCCAGCGCCAGCCGAGGTGCTGCGCGACGAGGCCTGCGATCGCGGGGCCCACGACGGCCGGCAGCACCCACGCGGCGGCGAACGCGGCGAACACGCGCGGCCGCACCCGCACCGGGTACACGCGGGCGACCACCACGTAGAGGGCGACGATGAGCATGCCGCTGCCGAGGCCCTGCACCACGCGGCCCGCGACGAGCACGCCCATCTGCGGCGCGGCCCCCGCGACCAGCAGGCCCAGCACGAACAGGCCGACGCCCGTGAGCAGGGGTCTCGCGGGGCCGCGGCGGTCCGCCCACGAGCCCGCGCCCACCATGCCGACGATGCTCGAGGCCATGGGGCCGGCGAAGGCCATCGCGTAGAGCGAGATGCCGCCGAGCGCGTTGACCACGGTGGGCATGGTGGTGGTCACGGCGAGCGACTCGAACGCGCTGAGCGCGATGAGGGCGACCATGCCGAGGGTCGTGGCGCGGTAGCGCGCGACGAAGGGCGACGTGCTCGCCCCGCCGGCGGGTGGGGCGAGGTCGGGTGCGGTGGTCATCGTGCTCCTGGGGTCGTGCGCAGACTCCCAGACCAACCCCGACGTCGTCGCCCGGATTCCGCCTCCGATTGTTTGTCGCAAGACTGTGCTGCTACGTTGAGACAAGCAAGGCACAAACTTCGAGTCGGGAGCTTCTCGTGACGTTCGTCCTCATCGCCTCGGCGGCGATCAGCCTCCTCGCCGTCGGCGTGATCGGCTGGTACAGCCGTCCCGCCGGGCGCACCCGGGCCGCGCACCATGTCGCGCGTACGGTCGACCTGGGCCTCGACCCGGATGTCGAGCGGTCCGTCGCCGCCCGGCTCTCGCGGCGCGAGGTGATGGGCGGCGTCGGTGGCCTCGTGACCATGTGGGGGACCGTGGGCCTGCTCGCCGCGACCACGGACGTGCTGGAGGCCGCGTTCGCGCCGCTGCTCGTCGCGGTCGGCTACCTGCTGGGTCACGCCGTCGGGTACGGGGTGGTCGCGTGGGACGAGAGCCGCCGTCCCGCGGCCGCGGGCCCGCGCATCGCTCGGGCGTCGAGCCCGGGGCACGGTGACTACGTCGCGCGCCACGAGCGTTGGGGCGCCTGGGCCGCGGCCGGCGTCGCGACCCTCGTGGCGGCCGGCTTCGTGGTGCTGGACCTGGTGCTCGGGGTTCCCGAGATGCCCTGGCCCCTCGTCGTCGCGACCGCCGTGCTGCCGTGGCTCGCGATCGGGCTCGACGAGGCGCTGGCCCGCCGCCTGCTCGACCGTCGTCAGGTGGCCTCGACCACGCTCGAGCTCGCCTGGGACGACGCGATGCGTGCGCGCACGCTGCGCGACATGGTGACGGTGCCCCTCGTGCTCGGCCTCTACCTGCCCCTCGTGCTGACCGGCGTGATCGCCGACGCGAGCGAGGGTGGTTGGCCCGCGAACCCGATGGTCGGCATCACGTCCGGGGTGTTCCTCGGCGTCCTCGGCGGCGCGTGCCTGATGGGGGCGATCAGCATGGCCCTGACGCCGCAGCGGCACTTCCGCACGCGCCTGTGGCCGCGGCCGGTCGAGCAGGTGGCCCGATGATGCTGCTCCAGGTGGACCCGGCGTCGCACGTGCCTCCGTTCGAGCAGGTGCGCGCCCAGATCGAGGCTCTGTGCGAGCGCGGCGAGCTCGAGCCCGGCCACCGGCTGCCCACGGTGCGCCGCCTCGCGGACGACCTGGGGCTCGCGGTCAACACCGTCGCGCGCGCCTACCGCGAGCTCGAGCAGGCCGGCGTGGTCGAGACCCGCGGCCGGCACGGCACGTTCGTCGCGATGCGCGGCGCCGACGTCGAGCGTGAGGGCCGGGTCGCGGCGGTGGCCTTCGCGCGACGCGCGCGTGAGCTGGGGCTCGGCGCCGAGCAGGCCCTCGTGCTGGTGCGCGAGGCCCTGCTGGGCTGAGGTCGTGCCCGGCGCCCCGGGTTCCGTGACACGGGTCGTTGCGGATGCAGGCAGCCAGGGAGCCGAGCTCGGAGTGGGCGCCTCATATGATCAACGGCGCGACGACCGCCGCGCGGCTGGCGAGAAGCTGGACCGAGAAGGCTGAGAGCGAGAAGCTGAGAAGGAGAAGCGTGCGCTACTCCAGGCTCGTGAGCGCCCGGTCGGGGGCTGCTGTGACGCTCCTCTTCCCTGCCTTCGTCGGCGTCATCCTTGTCACGTTCCTCGGCGCAGTGCCGTGGGTTCTCCAGAATCCTGATCAGGCGCGCGCGTATGCCGACCCAAGTGCCAAGGCGGTCTTCGTGGTCGTGGGAGCGCTGTGCGCTCTTGCGTTCCTGACCTTCGCCGGGGTCCAGATTGCAGTCGGTCTCGGCCTGCTCGCGAGCCTCTACGGACGGCGAGACCCGGGCGGGCAGGTCGTGCTGGCCAGTCCCTGGGGTCTCCTGGGCCACCCGCGGCAATGCGTCACGCTTGAGCCTGGGGACCTCGCCGTTCGACTGGTCGCCGACCCGCCCGCACTACCGGTCTACAGCTACGGCGTCCAGCGCTTGTACCTCGCCCAAGGCTCGACGACCCTTCACATCGTGAGCTTCGTCAAGTACAGCGCCGCAAGCCGCGCCCGTCTCGTCGACTGGCTCACCGCCCAAGGGATCACCCCGCACTTCGAGGGCGACCAAGACGTCCTGCCTGCTCGATAGGCGTGCGCTTCGGTCATCCTGGCGGGGAGAGGCGATTCAGTCTGGAGTTGATCCCATGGGCAGAGTCAGAAAGCGTTCGGGGCCGATCAGTGCCACCGAGCTTATGGACGAACTAGGCAAGGACGAGGGGTACCAGGAGAAGAGGGCTGTCTTCGAAGCGGAGCTCCGAGAGCGAACCGAGGTGCTTCGGGTGGCGGAACAGCCGATCGTCGCTGACCTACGGGCTGCCGGAATCGACGTCGAATCCGTGTGGGATCTGGTGAACACCTCGGAGCCTTACCCGGCCGCCCTCCCAGTGCTGTTGCGGCATCTTGAGCGAGGTGGCTATCCGGACCGCGTCATGGAGAGCATGGGGCGGGCGCTGGCCGTGAAGCCGACGGTCACACTTTGGGACCGGCTGAAGGCGCTCTACCTGGCGCCGAGGAGCGCGGGTGAGCAGGAAGGCGCCGCCGTAGCGCTGGCCGCGAGCGCCACCGATGCTCAGATCGGCGACTTGATCGCGTTCTTGTCGATGGAGGAACGCGGAGCGTCGCGCGTCTACTTCGTTCGTCCGATCCTCGCTCTAGGGGGCGATCGAGGGCGGCAGGTACTGGAGGGGCTGCGGGGCGACCCGGCATTGGGGAAGGAGGCTTCCGCGCTCCTCTCGGGTCGGAAGTAGTCGCGATCGCTCGCTCGAGAGCCGGCGGGTCGAGACGGTCAGCCTCGCAGTCTTGCAGGCATCGGTCGCTTGGGACTTGCTGCGGGCGGCATCCGTGAGCACCGATGGTGGTTGGCGCCGGCCGTATGGGCTGGGCAGGGTCGCGGAGGGTGCTCACGCCCCGAGCAATGTCCAGCCGAACGGCCTGACGTCGAGTCCGACGAAGCGCGTCGCCGACGGCTCAGACGCGGTCCAGTCCACCCCGTGACGCGCGGCCAGGTAGGCCGGCAGCGTGGAGGGCAGGGCGGCGAGTGGTGGCATGCCGGCGGCGATGGCGGGAGCGAGCTCGGGCCAGTCCTCGGGAAACCGGCGCGCGTCGTCGAGGGCTTCACGCGCGAACTGCTCGTAGGTCGGCTCGAAGGCCGCGACCAGGTGGTCGACGGGTATGTGCAGGCGGTACGGCAGCACCGCCCAGCCGGGCACGTCGTCGCCGAAGTTCATCGGGCCGCGCCGTACCAGCGCGCCCAGGCCCACGGGCTCACCGCCGACGGTCACGATCACGGGGGAAGTCTGGCGCAGGGCGCGTTGCCCCGGGTGGGGCGTCTCGGGGGTGATCAGGTGGCGTCGAGGCGACCGAGCAGGTCGACCGCGGCGCGCATGTAGTCGCTGATCCAGCGCTCGTAGATGCGCTGGATCGGCATGGGCGCGAGGGAGAGGTGGCGCTCGCGGCCCACCTTGCGGCCGGTGACCAGGCCCGCACGCTCGAGCACGCGCAGGTGCTGGAGCACGGTGGTGCGGTCGAGGTCCGGCAGGGCAGCGCACAACGAGCCCGTGGTCTGCGTCGACTCCTTGAGCTGGTCCAGCATGCGCCGCCGCACGGGGGAGGCGAGAGCCTTGAAGACGAGGTCGTCGTCCTCTGTGCTCTTGTCGCCTGCCTCTGACATGTTGTAAGAATACAACATGTCAACCAGCGAAGCACTCACCGAGCTGTCCTTCACCGTCTCCGGGCGCGTCGCGCGCCCCTGCGCCCAGGTCTACGAGGCCATCGCCGATCCCGAGCAGCTCTCCCGCTACTTCACGACCGGCGGGGCCCGGGGTCGCCTCGAGGGCGGCACCGAGGTCACCTGGGAGTTCGCCGACTTCCCAGGTCCGTTCCCAGTCGCCGTGCTCGAGGCTGAGCCGCCCCGCCGCATCGTCATCGAGTGGGACAGCGAGCACACCGCCACGGGGAGCGGGTACACGCGCGTCGTCTTCGAGCTCGAGCCGATCGACGACGACACTCGCACCCTCGTGACCATCACCGAGACCGCGTGGCAGCCCACCATCGAAGGCGCCCGCGCCGCATTCGGCAACTGCGAGGGCTGGACGAGCATGCTCAGCGCCCTCAAGGCATGGGTCGAGCACGGCATCAACCTCCGCGAGGGCTTCTACCGCTGAGCTGGCGCCGAGCCCGGGCGTGGCACGTGTCTGCGCTGCGGAACGGGGGCGATTCGTCCCACATGGCGACGCGGGGCGTCCCCGATCTCGCGTCCAGGAAGGTCGCGTCGTCAAGGTGGGGCGCGAAGGTGTCGATGGGCCCGCCATGGGCCTTCGCTCTTCTCTCGGTCAGCGACTCGAGAACCGGTGGTACCTCCGAAGCGCCGTCGCGCGCGGCCTGCCGGCCCTCGGATCGGAGCTCGACCACACGGTCGTCGTGCCGACCGGGAGGGACGGGCGCCCGGGGTACCGAATCCGTGCGACCGCGCCATCGAGCGGCCTTCGTGAGCCCTCCACCGGGCAGTCGACGAGCGACTTCCTGCTGAAGTACTCCGCTCGCGGTCATCTGGTCGGGACCTGCTGGGGGAGATCCGACGCCCTCGGCCTGCAGGCGCGTGCCGCCCGAGCTGTCCAGCACGTCACCGGGCAGCACCACGGGGCGACCTGCATCCAGATCCCCGAGGACACGCGGATCGCAGGTGAGTCCGCCGTCGCGTACACCGTGGTCGTGGGTGTCGTCCGGGTGACCGACTGGCTCTTCGACCACGGAGGCTGGGCCTTCACGATCGGCAGGTTCCACGACCCGGACGACGGCGACGCGGTCCTAGCGACAGCCGACCGCATGCTCGCGAGTTGGGAGTGGCTCGACGGGAGTGCATCGCGCTAGACGAGGGCTCGAGTAGGGCGGTCCTGGGGCATCGCACACCATTGCCGTACTCAGCCTTTGAGCGGCTTCTTCAGGTAGTTGGCCCTCGGCCGGTAGCCGAGGGTCTCGTAGAAGGGTTGCGCGCGGCTCGTGGCGAGGGTGACCTGCCGGGCGCCTCGGCGCGCGGCCCACACTCCTCGGCAGCGTGCATCAGTGCCGTTCCGATGCCGCGCCCGCGCGCCGACTCGTCGACGACCAGCTCACCGACCCACACCTCGGGACCGTTGGCGATGAGGGTCGGGCGGAGCGACGCGATGAGGTAGCCCGCCGGTGTACCACCGTCGTCCGCGATCAGTACGAATGACGAGCCGTCCGCGAGCAGGGCGTGGAAGGACGGGTCGAACGCCGCACGTTCAGGGACGTGGGAGATCGCGAGCTGCCCGAGCAGGTGCCACACGTCCTCGCGGTCGCCCGGCTCGGCCGGTCGCAGCCGCACGCGATCCGCGTCCACCGTCAGCGCGCGTAGATGCGGACGAAGTTGGCGAGGATGCGGGGCGGCTGGTCCACCACCGCGCCGCTGACCTCGTCGATCACGCGGCCCAGCTCGTGCGGCGGGAAGTAGCCCGCGTGCCGGTAGATCTCGACGCGCGCGACGATGCCGGGCACGTCGAGCTCGGGGTGGAACTGGGTCGCGTAGAGGTTGCGGCCCACCCGGAACGCCTGGACCGGGCACGCGGGGGAGGAGGCGAGCACGACGGCGCCGTCGGGCGGGGTGCGGATCGCCTCCTTGTGGCCCACGAACGCGTCGAAGGTCGACGGCAGGCCGTCGAACAGCGGGTCGGCGCGGCCCTCGTCGCTCAGCGTGATCGGGACGGCGCCCACGGGTTCGCCGTAGGTGCGGTCCACGACGCCACCGGTGCGCACGCCCAGCGTGCCGACGCCGTAGCACGCGCCGAGGAAGGGGAAGTCCCGCGCGACGACGTCGTCGAGCAGGCTCGCGAGCTCACGTTCCACGCGGTGCTGCACCGCGCTCTTCTCGTGGTCCGGATCGCTCGTGTTGAACGGGCTGCCGCCGACGATGATCCCGGAGTAGTCGTCGAGGTCCACGGCCGGCATGGGGCCGGCCTCGAGGCGGATGCGGTGGAGCTCGTGCTCCTCGAGCCCGGCGAAGCGGCGGATCGCGTCGAACTCGCCCTGCGCCGCGGCGTCGTCGGACCGCGTCGCCAGCAGCAGGAACGGCTTCACGGCGTGACCTTAGCCCGCCGTCGAGCCTCGTTCGCACCGAGGGCTAGCGTGCGGACGCGCGTGTGCCGTAGTGTGACGAACGAAGTTGCTGTGCTTGCACGTCTCGAGTGCGCCCCGGCCGCTGGCCAGGCGCACTTTTCCTTATCAGGAAGCGGACGACGAACACCGCGATTGACTGCGGTCCCGACAAGCGGGGCCGTCCGACTCCTGAAGGAGACCGCCATGGCTACTGGCACCGTGAAGTGGTTCAACGCCGAGAAGGGCTTCGGCTTCATCGCCCCCGACGACGGCGGCGCCGACGTCTTCGCCCACTACTCGGCGATCAACTCGAGCGGCTACCGCTCGCTCGAGGAGAACCAGAAGGTCGAGTTCGAGGTCAACCAGGGCCCCAAGGGCCCGCAGGCCGCGAACATCACGCCTCTCTGATCCTCGGTCGCCCGCGAGCACCGCTCGCCGACTGACTCACCGAACGCCCCGGTCCTCGTGACCGGGGCGTTCGTGCGTCCCGGGCCGGGAGAGGGGGGCGGGCGTCAGCTGCCGCGCTGTGCCCGACGGCGCCGCTTGACCCGGTACATCGCCGCGTCCGCCCGCGCGACCACGGCCGCGACGTCCTCGTCGCCGTCGGCCAGCACCCAGCCCACGCTCGCGCCGCACGTCACCCGCACGCCCTCGACGAGCATCGGCTCGCCCAGCGCGTCCTCGATGCGTGACGCGACCGTCGAGGCGTCGTCGGCCGGCGTCTCGAGCGCCACCACGAACTCGTCGCCACCCAGCCGCGCCACGACGTCGGCGTCGCGCAGGCTCGCCCGCAGCCGCTCCGCCACCTCCACCAGCACCAGGTCGCCGAACGCGTGCCCGTGCGTGTCGTTGACCGGCTTGAAGTGGTCCAGGTCCAGGTAGGCGACCACCAGCGGCTCGCCCGAGCGGCGCACCCGCGCGAGCGCCGCGCCCAGCAGCACCTCGAGCATCCGGCGGTTCGCGAGCCCCGTGAGCGGGTCGTGCAGCGCGAGCTCGGCCATCTCCGCCTGGAGCGCGCGCATCTCCGTGACGTCGCGGCCCACGCCCTGCAGGCCGTCCTCGAGCTGCGCGAGCCGCATCTCGAGCACCACCCAGTCGCCGTCGGGCCTGCGCACGCGCAGGTCGAAGCGGTCCGGTACCTCGCCGCCGTCGAGCGCTTCACGCAGCAGGGCGCGACCGTCCTCGTCGGTCAGGGCGAGCAGGGGGCCCAGGTGACCCAGGAACCGCTCGGCCGGCCAGCCCGTGAGGGTCTCGACCGACGGGCTGAGGTACGTCAGCTCAGCCCGAGGGGCGCGCTGGACGTGCCAGACGAGGTCCGCCGAGTGGTCGGCGAGCGCCCGGAACCGGGCCTCGCTCTGGGCCAGCAGCCGCTCCGTCGTGTGCCGCTCGCTCACGTCCCGCCCCACGGACAGCACCTGGCCACGCCCGTCGGGGCCCTCGAGGTACCGGTCCGTCCACTCGAGCCACACGTCGGGGACCCGCAGGGAGGGGCGGGCCGTCGGGTCGTAGAGCTGGGGTGTCGCCGGTCCCAGGCGCTCGACCTGGCGGCGCGCCCACACCATCTCCTCGGGGAGCAACAGATCGCTCAGGGACTGGCCCACGAGCTCCGCAGCCGCGCGACCGTGCTGCCCGGCCCAGGCGCGGTTGCAGTAGAGCACCGTCAGGTCGTCGGCACGGAACCGCACCACCCACTCGGTCAGCAGGTCGAGGGTCTCGTCGAGGAACGCACCCCGCTCCGCCGCAGCGTCGCCGAGGTCCACGCGCGGCTCCTTCCGTGCCCCCGTCGAGGCACGCCCGGGTGGGGGATCCCGACCGTGCTCTTCTCCTCATCGTCCGCCCGCACCCGTGAGTGAGGGTACGGCGTGGTGATCCACGTCGCAGGCGGACGAGCGGGGCTCAGGGGTTGAGGTAGCTGCCCGGGTCGTCGTCCGTCGGGTTCGGCTCGGCTGGCATCGAGCGCAGCTGGTACGGGTCGGCCTCGCCGCCCGGCTCCTCCTGCTCGGCCTCGCGCACCTCGTCGACGGACTCGTCCGTCACGGCGTCGGGCTCGTCCGGGGGCGGGGTGGTCTCGCTCATCACGGTGCCTCTCGTCCGGGGTCGCGGGGATGGTCGCGACGCCTCCGACGCTAGGACGACGACGCGCCCGGCGCACCCGCACGAGATCACCCGGCGACGTCTGCGCGCGTCGCGTGCAAGAAGCGGGCGGGGCACGACACAGTGCCGGTAGGTGGCCGAACGAGGCGGGGGAGCCGAGCTTTGCGTGACGACGCGTGGTTCGACGAGCTGTTCCGCCTGCACGCGACCGCCGTGCACCGCTACTTCGCGCGCCGCGCCCCCGCCGCCGACGTGCAGGACCTCGCGGCCGACGTGCTCGCCACCGCCTGGCGCCGGCGCGACGACGTGCCCGACGGCGCCGAGCTGCCGTGGCTCTACCGGACCGCGGGGTTCGTGCTCGCCAACCACCGGCGCAAGGGACGGCCCACGCCTGTCGAGCACCTGCCCGACGTCGCCGACGACACCGACCCGGCCGACCTCGCCGTGGCCGACGACGAGGTGCGGCGCGCGCTCGCACGGCTCTCGGCCCGCGACCGGCAGGTGCTGCTCCTCAACGCCTGGGAGGGCCTCGACGGGCAGCAGCTCGCCGAGGTGCTCGGCATCAGCCGGGGTGGCGCCGACGCGGCCCTGTCCCGCGCCCGGGCCCGGTTGCGTGCGGCCTGGGCGGACGACGACGCCGACGACGCTGCGGCCGACGACGGCCCGGCGGGTCGTCCGGGCACGGGTGCAAGCGCGACCCCGCCCACGACACAGGCTCGGTGACGTGAACCACCGCAGCCCCAGGAGGTCGCCGTGAGCAGCAGCTCTCCCGTCCCGCCGGACGCGGACCTCGCACGCCTGCGCGCGGCCGACCCTGCCGCCGGCACCGAGGTGGACCTCGCCGCACTGCGCGCGGCCGTCGACGCCCGCCGCGCCGCGCCCGACGGCGCCACGCCTGGCGGTGCCGCAGCAGAGAGCGCGCCCGACGGGACGTCGTCGGGCAGTGCCGGAGCCTCGGGCGGGACCGACGAGCTCGCACGGGCACGCGCACGTCGTCTGCAGTGGCCCGCGCGCGTCGCCGTCGCCGCTGCGGCCGCCCTGGTGGTGGGCGTCGGGGGCGGCTACGCGCTCGGTGCCGCGGGCGGCGGATCCGACTACTACTCGGTCGCCGACGCGGCCGATGCCGGAGCCTCGGAGGAGTCGGCGTCGGGCGCGGCCGAGGGCGGCGCGGGCCCTGAGGGCATGATCGAAGGTCCTCGCGCGGGTACCGCGGGTGCCGCGGGCGACGCGGCCCTCTGGGCACCCGGCGGCCGCACCGTCTTCACGGGCGCGTCGCTCGGGAACGCCACCGCGAGCGCGACGGCCTGGGCGCTCGACGCGCCCGCGGCCTTCACCGAGGACCGCGTGACCCAGGTGGCCACGGCCCTCGGGCTCGAGGACGTGCGCCTCGAGGACGGCGTGTGGCGCGCCGGCGGCGAGCCCGGGCAGGGGCCCGTGCTCGACGTGCAGCCCGACGGCCTCACGAGCACCAGCTTCTACGACCCCGCGACCGACCCGTGGGCGTGCGGCGCCGACGAGCTCACCGACGACGGCGCGTGCGCCGAACGCGACCTGGGCCCCGCCCCCGCGCCCGCACAGGCGGAGGCCGACACCGTCGAGCTGCTGACGGCGATCGGTCTGACGGCCGCGGACCTCGCGGTGACCTCCGAGTCGCCCGACGGCGTCTGGGTGCACGTGACCGCCGAGATCCAGGTGGACGGCCGGCCGAGCGGGCTGCAGTGGTCGGCCACCTGGACCGGCGGGGGCCTCCAGTCGCTCTACGGCCCCCTCGCCCCGCTCACCGAGCTCGGCGAGTACGACGTCGTGAGCCCGGCCGAGGCCGTCGAGCGCCTGAGCGACCCGCGGTTCGGTGCCGACGGCGGCATGGCGATCCCCTACGCGGCGGCACGGGGCGCCGAGGCGGACGCGGTCGCGCCGTCGATCGAGCCCGACGCGCCCACGGGGCTCGTGCTGCCCGAGCGGCCGTCGGGCGAGCCACCCACCCCGCTCGCACCCGGTGCCGCCGTGCCGTGGCCCGTCACCACCGTCGAGCTGGTCGGCGCGCGTCTGGTGCTCGCGGTGCACCACGGCAGCGACGGCGCCGCGGCCCTGCTGCCCACGTACGAGCTCGCGGACGCCGCGGGGTCCACGTGGCGGGTCCTCGCGCTCGACGAGCAGCACCTCGACCTGAGCGGCGGGCGGTGACCATGGCGACCGAGGCACGCGGGCCGGCCCGGACGCCGGCGTCGGACGCGGCCCTGACGCCCGACGGCGCCGCGGCAGCGCTCGCCGCCGAACGTCCTGTCGACCGCCTCGACCGCGAGCTGCGACGCATGGCCCTGCTGCACCGGCGTGCCGTGCGCCGCGCCGCCGGGCGCCCGGCACGCGCGCCCGGTCGGATCGTGCCGGCCTCCTCCCGCTGATCCGGGCCGCGACCTGCGGCGCCGTACCGTGCGTTCACCCGTACGGCGCACTAGGTTCGGTCCCGACGACGTCGCGAGGGCGTGGTCGAGCGCACCGCGGCCTCCGCGGTGGAGGAGGGTGGCCGTGGACGAGCGCGACGAGCCGGGCGACGGGGCCGCGACGGCCCCGGGTGCTGCGCCCGACGACGCACGTCCACTGACGCGCCGCGAGCTGCGTGCGCTCGAGGAGGCCCGCCGCCGCGAGGCGGAGGAGCAGCCCGCCCCGTCCGACTCAGCCCCGTCCGACGCACCTCCTGGCGCCGTCGGCCCCGAGGCCGGGGCGCCCGACGCCGACGCCGTCGGGCCGGACGAGCTCGAAGGTGTCCCGGTGGACGTGACCGCCCAGATCCCGCGGGTACTCACCGAGGACGACGCGGACGCCGACGACGTGCGGTGGGAGGGCCCCTTCCCGCCCGTGGGTCACGTGCCTCCGGCCGCCTCGCGCTGGCCCGCGCCACCGCTCAGCGAGCTCGCGCAAGGGCCGCCGCCCCCGCCCGCGCCGCCACCCGTCGTCGCCGCACCGCCGGAGCCGAAGGAGGACGACGTGGAGGAGCCGTCGACGCCTGCGCCCGCAGACCTCGCGTCCGGCTCGACCCCGCCGGTCAGCGAGGAGACGGACGACGAGCCCGAGGGCCCGGTCCCCGTGGGCTGGGACCACGGGATCGGCGACGGCGCCGCGGTGCCCGTCCCACCCGTCACCGAGGTCCCGCACGCGGAGCCGCGCGACGACGCGGACGAGGAAGGCCTGCCCACGCTCGACGACCTGCTCGCCGGACGTCCCGCGCCGGCGACGGGCCCGGCGGAGATGGGCTGGCAGGCGACCGTGCGCAGGCTCACGGGCGGTCTGGTGTCGCCGCGACCGGGCCCCGCCGAGCGGCGCCACCGCGACGACGTCGCCTCGGTGCAGCGCACCCTCGACGGGCCGCGCACCGTCGTCGTGATCAACCCCAAGGGCGGGGCGCAGAAGACCACGGCGACGCTGCTCATCGCGGCGACCTTCGGCATGCACCGCGGCGGCTACACGCTCGCGTGGGACAACAACGAGACGCGCGGCACGCTCGGCTGGCGCTCGCACCCCGCGCCCCACCACAGCACCGCCGTCGACCTGCTCCAGGACCTCGGCCGCTTCGACGAGGACCGCGCACGCGTCGGTGACCTCGACAGCTACGTGCGGGCCCAGGGCTCCGCGCAGTTCGACGTGCTGGCCTCGGACGAGGACGCCGCGTCGGCCGCGTCCATCGACGCGTACGCGTTCCGTTCGCTGCACCGCACGCTCGCGCGGTTCTACCGCGTGATGGTGATCGACACGGGCAACAACATGCGTGCGTCGAACTGGCAGGCGGCGCTCGAGGCCGCGGACCAGGTGGTGATCGTCTCGACGGTGCGTGAGGACACGTCGCAGTCCGCGGCGTGGGCCGTCGACGCGATGCGCGCGACCGGGCACGCGGACGCCGTCGAGCGGGCCGTCACGGTGCTGTCCTCACCCGCCCCTCGGCGCGACGAGGCCCTGGCCGCACGGTTGCACGAGCACTTCGGCCGGTTGACCCGCACGGTGCTGGACGTGCCCTACGACCCGGCGCTCGTGGCGGGCGGGCCGATCGACTACGACGCCCTCTCGCGGGAGAGCCGCGAGGCGTGGCTGCGCGTGACCGCCGCCGTCGCCGACGGCCTGTGACCAGCGCGCCGCCGTCCGGGTGATGCCGCGCCGCGACGCGCCGCGAGGCCGTTGACAGCGCGTGCTTACTCGGTAACCTTCCTGCTCAGGGGCGCGCATGCGCGGCATCAGGCCGACGCGCCCCCCGCAGACAGGGGGCGTTCGTGACAGTGCGGAACAGCCTGCTCGCGCTGCTCGCCGAGCAGCCGATGCACGGCTACCAGCTCAAGCAGGAGTTCGAGCGGCGCACGGGCGGCACCTGGCCGCTCAACATCGGGCAGGTCTACACGACCGTCCAGCGCCTCGTCCGTGACGGCCTCGTCGTACCGGTCCCGCAGGGGGAGACCGGTCCGGCCGAGGACGTCCCGGTCGAGCGCTTCCGCCTCACGCCCGACGGCGAGGCGGAGGCGGCGGGGTGGTGGTCGCGGCCCGTCGAGCGCGGCGCCCCCGCGCGCGACGAGCTCGCGATCAAGCTCGCGCTCGCGGTGACCGTGCCCGGGGTCGACGTCGCGGCGATGATCCAGGCCCAGCGCACCGAGACGCTGCGCTCGCTGCGCGACTACACCCGGCTCAAGGCCTCGGCCGCGCGTGCCGGCGCCGCCGAGGGCGCGGACCTCGCGTGGAGCCTCGTGCTCGACAACCTCGTGTTCGCGGCCGAGGCCGAGGTGCGCTGGCTCGACCACGTCGAGGCCCGGGTCGCCCGTGCGGCACGCGCCGGTGGCCTGCGCGCCAAGGCGTCGACGGACGCCACGGGTGCGAGCACGCCCTCCGAGGGCGCGACTGGCCCGCGGGCCACGGGCGACGCGTCCACGCACCACAGCACCGCGGCGCCGTCGGGCCGGCGGGGTGCGCCGTGAGCCTGGGCCCGGTGCTGCTGCGCCTCGCGGGCGTGGGCCGCACCCACGGCGAGGGCGACCTCGCCGTCCACGCGCTGCGCGACGTCGACCTCGAGGTGCGGGTGGGTGAGCTGGTCGCCGTCATGGGCCCCTCGGGGTCGGGAAAGTCGACGCTGCTCAACCTCGCGGGTGGGCTCGACACGCCGACCACCGGGACCGTCACGCTGGCGGGCACCGAGGTCGCGGGGATGGACGCCCGCGGCCGCGCCCGCCTGCGCCGGCGCAGCGTCGGCTACGTGTTCCAGGACTTCAACCTCGTCCCCGCGCTCACGGCCGCCGAGAACGTGGCCCTCCCGCGCGAGCTCGACGGGGTCGCGGCACGTGCCGCGCGCACCGAGGCCCTCGACGCGCTCACGGCGGTCGGTGTCGCCGAGGTCGCGGACAGGTTCCCGGACGAGCTCTCGGGCGGTCAGCGGCAGCGTGTCGCGATCGCGCGCGCCCTCGCCGGGCCGCGCCGCCTGGTGCTGGCCGACGAGCCCACGGGTGCGCTCGACTCCGTGACCGGGGAAGAGGTGATGCAGGTGCTGCGCGCACGCGTCGACGCCGGGGCCGCCGGCCTGCTCGTCACGCACGAGGCCCGCTTCGCGGCGTGGGCCGACCGCACGATCTTCCTGCGCGACGGCGTCGTCGTGGACACCACAGGCTTCGCACCCGGGCCCGACGAGCTGCTCGCCGGTTCCACCCGCACGGGTCGCGGGCGCTGATGCGCCGGCGCTGGGCGCAGGTCGCCGTCGCGGCCCGCATCGCGCGGCGTCAGGCGGCGCGGTCGCGCGGCCGTACGGCGCTCGTCGCCTCGATGGTGGGCCTGCCCGTCCTGGTGGCCTCGACGCTCGCCGTCCTGCTCGTCTCGGGTGTGCCCACCGAGGCGACGATGCTCCGGGTCGCGCTGGGCGACGAGCTCGAGGCGCGCGTCGAGCTGAGCTGTGCGGGGATCGCCGAGCAGGACGAGTACGGCAACGGCTCGTGCACGGTTCACGGCGCCATGCTGCGGACGGAGCAGCTGGAGCCCGACCTCGCAGCGGCGCTTCCTGCCGGGACGACGCTCGTGCACGAGGCGAGGGGTGAGGTCGAGGCCGAGGGCGCCGCGGGCCGCCGGCACCACCTGACGTACGTCGAGGTGGACGTGTCGGTCGCCGAGGTCGCGGACGTGTTCCGTCTCCACCAGGGTCGCCTTCCCCGCGCTGACGGCGAGGTCGCCCTGTCGCGGCGGGTGAGCGACGGCCTGGTGCCCGCCGTCGGCGACCGGCTGACCGTCCGCGTGGGTGACGCCTCCCGCGAGGTCACGGTGGTGGGCGTGCTCTCGTACGCCCACGAGGGCCCGGACGTCCTCGCGCTGCCCGGCGCGGGCCCGGTCGCGCTCGAGCCCGACCCGGTGCTCGGCGCGCCGGCGCGCTGGTACGTCGACAGCCCCGTCCCCGTGGACTGGGCCACCGTGCGTGACCTCAACCGGCTCGGTGTGACGGTGCTGAGCCGCGCCGTCGTGCTCGACCCACCTGATCCTGCGGAGATGACCACCGACCTCGAGAGTGGGTGGCTGGCGACGGACAGCCGTACGGCCGCGCTCACGGCCGCGGCCGTGGGCGCCGGGCTGCTCGAGGCCGTGCTCCTCATCGGTCCGGCATTCGCGGTGGGTGCGCGCCGCTCGGTGCGCGACCTCGCGCTGCTCGCCACGGTGGGTGCCGAGCGCAGGGACCTGCGGCGCGTGGTGCTCCTCGGTGCGGTGGTGATCGGTGGTGGCGCCTCCCTCGCAGGTGCGGTGGTGGGCGCGGCTCTCGGCCTGGGGGTGGCCTGGGTGGCCGGCGAGCGCTTCGGCACGTTCCCCAACCTGGTGGTGCCGTGGCCGTACCTCGCGGGCTTCGTGGTGCTGGGCGTCGTCGTCGCGACCGCGGCGGCGTGGTTGCCGGCGCGGCGCGCGAGCCGGGTCGACGTGGTCGCCGCGCTGGGCGGCCGCAGGGCCGAGCAGCACCCGCATCCGGCCGTGCCGGTGATCGGGGTGGTCGCCGTGCTGCTCGGCGGCATGCTCGCGGTCGCCGGTGCGATGGCGCGCTCGACGGCGTTGGCGCTCCTCGGCACGGCGCTGGGCGTGCTCGGCCTGGTCACCGCGTCGGGTGCCGTCGTCGCGCTCGTCGCGCGCCTCGCCCCGCGCTGCGGCGTCGCGACCCGG
>NZ_JAACYI010000023.1 GCF_009996735.1 Cellulomonas sp. APG4
TCGCGCACCGGATCGACGCCGACGAGCGCGTGCGCGAGATCCTCAAGATCGCGAGCGAGCGGCGGGTGCCCCCCCTCGGGGGCACCCAACCCGAGCGCGGCCGGCGCACGGGCGGCCCGGGCCACCACAGCGGCGGGGCGCGGGGGCCGCCGGCTTGCGTGCCGCGGGCTTCTTCGCGGGCGCAGCGGGCGCGGGACCGGCCGAGCCGGCCGGGTAGGCGTCACGCAGCCTGCGCACCACCGGGGGCTCGATGGTCGATGAAGCCGACCGGACGAACTCACCCATCTCGTTGAGCTTGGCCATGAGGGCCTTGCTCTCGACCCCGAGCTCCTTCGCGAGCTCGTAGACGCGGACCTTTGCCACAACTCTCCTGTCTCGGCCCGCCCCGGACAGGGAGGACCGTCGTTAGTGCCGGGTACTCATCGCTGGGTACTCATCGGGTGCCCATCGGCTTCCAACCCGCTTTCCTTCTCGACGGACGACGGACGTGCGTCGCCGGACCGGCCGGCGACCTCCTGCTCGAGCGCCGCACGCAGCGACGCGGTGTCGAGCGGACCCCTGCGCAGTGCACGCGGGAGCGCCCGACGCCTCTCGGCGAGATCGAGACATCTCAGGTCGGCGTGCACCCAGGCACCCCGACCGGGGAGCGAGCGTTCCCGGTCGACCACCGCGAGGAAGTCCTCGCCGCGCTCGACCGCGACCACCCGGATCAGGACGGATCGCTGGCCTCGTGCTCGGCACCCCACGCAGGTGCGCACCGGACCCTGTGGCCCAGCCGCATCCGGGGCGACCTCATGGCCGTCCACGACACGCTCAGGGAGCCGGACCCGGGGTCCAGCCTCGAAGAGTCTAGCGCCCCGGCTCACGAACCGTGACCCGAGGCCCCGTCGTCGGCGGGTCCCGTGCCCTCGTCGGCGGCCTCGGCGTCGGCGTCAGGCGACCCCGCCGGCGCATCGTCCGCGACCTCCGTGTCGGGGCGGATGTCGATCCGCCACCCGGTCAGCTTGGCGGCGAGACGCGCGTTCTGCCCCTCCTTGCCGATGGCGAGCGACAGCTGGTAGTCCGGCACGACGACACGCGCGGCCCGCTGCTCGGCGTCGACGACGGTCACCGACGTCACGCGCGCAGGCGACAACGCGTTGGCGACCAGCTCGGCCGGGTCGTCGCTGTGGTCGACGATGTCGATCTTCTCGCCGTGCAGCTCGGCCATCACCGCCCTGACGCGCGAGCCCATCGGACCGATGCAGGCCCCCTTGGCGTTGAGGCCCGCGACCGACGTGCGGACCGCGATCTTCGTGCGGTGGCCGGCCTCGCGCGCGATCGCCGTGATCTCGACCGAGCCGTCGGCCACCTCGGGCACCTCGAGCGCGAAGAGCTTGCGCACGAGGCCCGGGTGCGTGCGCGAGAGCGTGATCGACGGGCCCTTGGGTCCGCGCGACACGTCGAGCACGTACGCGCGCAGACGCTCGCCGTGGACGTACCGCTCGGTCGGCACCTGCTCGTGCGCGGGGAGCACGGCCTCCGTGCCGCGGACGGCGACGAGCACCGTGCGCGGGTCGCGGCCCTGCTGGATCACCCCGGCGAGCACCTCGCCCTCGGAGCCACGGAAGCTCCCGAGCACCTGCTCGTCCTCGGCGTCGCGCAACCTCTGCACGATGACCTGTCGCGCCGTCGAGGTCGCGACACGGCCGAAGCCCTCAGGGGTGTGGTCGAACTCCGGACCGGGCTCCGGTGCGACGACGGCGTCACCGTCGTCAGCAGCCGCCACGGGCTCGCGTGCCCAGACGGTCACGTGGCCGGTGCGACGGTCGACCTCGACCCGCGCGTCGGCGTAGGCGCCCGGTGTGCGGTGGTACGCGGACAGCAGGGCCTGCTCGATCGCCTCGACCAGGGTGTCGAGGCTGAGGTCGCGCTCGTGCTCGACCAGCCGCAGGGCGGTCATGTCGATGTCCATCAGGCCTCCTCGGTCTCGTCGAGCCCGGTCTCGTCGCCGCGGCGCAGCTCGACCTCGACCCTGCCACGCGAGACGCGCGACGGCTCGATCTCGACCTCGCCGTCGTCGGTCACGAGCACGTACGCGGACGCGTCGGCCTCGGCGAGACGGCCCCGGACGGACGAACCGTCGGTCAGCTCGAGCGTGACGAGACGGGTGCGTGCACGCCGGAAGTGCCGGGGCTCGGTGAGCGGTCGATCCGTCCCCGGGGTCGAGACCTCGAGGACGTAGGCACCGCGCACCGGGTCGGCGGCGTCCATCGCCGCGGAGATCTCGCGCGACACCTCACCCACCGTGTCGAGGTCGAGGCTGCCGACGGCGTCCTCGTCGAGGTCAAGGACCACGCGCACCACGGTGCGGCGGCCCGCCGGGGCGACGACGACGTCCTCGAGGTACAACCCGCTCGCGCCGACGACCGGCTGCACCACCTCGCGTACCCGTTCCACCTGGCTCGCGGCCATGCTGTTCAGCCTCCCGTGGGTCGTGGCGGGCCACCCGACGTGGATACGACCCTCTGGACTTGTCCGGCCCAGCCTAACGACTCGGCGGACCGACGGCGTGGCAGGATCGTCGCGATGCCCTCCCCCAGCCCAGCCGCCGACGAGCGCGCCCGCGGGCGCGCTCGCGCGCACCGTCGCGGGCGTGCGGCGGTGCTCGCGGCCCTCGCGACGGTGGGCCTGGCGGCGTGCGGGCTGCGGCTCGAGACCCCGCCGCCGACCGCTCCCGAGCCCGACGCGGTCGAGACGATCCGGCAGCGCGCCACCGCTGACGCCCTGACGCTCGCGGTCCTCGCCGAGCACGCAGCCGACCCCGCGGTCCCGAGCGCCACACGCGTCGCCGAGGTCGCGTCCCTGCACGCCGAGGCCCTCGGCGGGCCCTACACGTGGCAGCCACCCGAGCCTTCCCCCGCCGTCACCGCGACGCCCGCCGACGACGAGGCGGCGGCGGCTCAGGACGTCGGCCCGGAGCGACTCGTGCAGGCGCTCGAGGAGACCGCCGCGAGTGCGCGCGCCGACGCGGCGGCGGTGGACGACCCCGGGATGGCACGCCTGCTGGGCTCCGTCTCCGCGAGCCGCCTGCTGCTCGCCGACGCCGTGCGTCGCGAGAGCGGACAGGACGCGGCCGATCCGCCCGAGCCGTTCGCCCCGCCCGAGGACCTCCCTGACGGCCTCACCGGGTCGGCCGTCACGGCGCTCGTGCAGTCCGAGGACGCGCTCGGGCTCGCCTGGGAGGTCGTCGCGGCCCGCACCCCGGTCGACGCGCGGGCACCCGCGGCCGGCCGCGCTGAGGCGCACCGCGGGCGCGCGCTCCACTGGGCCGAGGCCGCCGATCTCGTGGGTACCGGACTCGACCCCCGGCGCGCCGCCTACGACCTTCCCGCGTCCCTCCTGTCGACCACGGACCCGGCTGCGCTCGAGGGCGAGGTCACCGCGCTCGAGCGCGACCTGGCGACGTCGTACGCCTCGCTCGTCGACACCGCGGCCCCCGAGCAGCGCGCGCCGCTCCTGGACGGGCTCCTCGACGCCGCGCGGGCCGGGTGGCCCGCGGGCGCGCTCCTGCCGGCGTTCCCGGGCATGCCGGAGCAGGAGCCGACGGACTGACGCCCGGGCATCGGCGCCCCTGGACGCCCTCTGGGCAGGTCGGGGCGCCGGTCCCGGGACGCGACTCAGGCGAGCAGGCCTCGGACGAGCTCCTCGACGTGGCGCGACGCGTCGGCGACCGGCACCTGCTCGGCGTCGGGCTGTCCCGGCACCCCCGAGCGGCGACGGACCTCGACGACGCCCTCGGCGAGCCCGCGACCGACGATCACGATCACCGGCGCCCCGAGCAGGTCGGCGTCGGCGAACTTGACGCCGGGCGAGACCTTGGGGCGGTCGTCGTAGAGCACCTCGACGCCGCGGGCGTCGAGGGTGGTCGCGAGGGTCTGCGCCGCCTCGAACACCGCAGGGTCCTTCCCCGTCGCGACCACGTGGACGTGCACGGGCGCGACCTGGGCGGGCCACGCGAGGCCGGCGTCGTCGTGATGGGTCTCGGCGAGAGCCGCGACCGCACGCGAGATGCCCACGCCGTACGAGCCCATCGTCACGGTCACGGCCTTGCCGTTCTCGTTGAGCACCTGCAGGCCGAGGGCGTCGGCGTACTTGCGGCCGAGGGCGAAGATGTGGCCGATCTCGATGCCTCGGGCGAGCTCGAGAGGACCCGATCCGTCGGGTGCGGGGTCCCCCGCGCGCACCTCCGCGGCCTCGACCGTCCCGTCGGCGACGAAGTCGCGCCCGGCGACCAGGTCGAACACGTGCCTCCCCTCGACGTCGGCGCCGGTGATCCACCGCGTACCGGGCACGACGCGCGGGTCGAGCAGGTACCGCACCGCGTCCTCGCGCCCGGTGTTCTCGCGCCCGAGGACGCCCGGACCGATGTAGCCCTTGACGAGCTCGGGGTGACGCGCGAAGTCGGCGTCACCCGCGGCCTCGACGGTCGCGGGCGCGACGGCGGCCTCGAGGCGCTTGAGGTCGACCTCCCGGTCCCCCGGGACGCCGACGACGACGACCTCGCGCGTGCCGTCGGGGTGGCCGAGCGCGACGACGACGTTCTTGAGCGTGTCCGCGGCGGTCCAGGGCCGGTCCACGCGCGAGAAGCGCTCGTTCGCGAGCGCGACGAGCGAGTCGATCGTCGGCGTGTCCGGGGTGTCCTCGACGTGGGCGGCGGGCGCGTCCTCGTACGGGAGCGGATCGGGGACGGGCGTCGTGACCGCCTCGACGTTCGCCGCGTAGCCCCCCGCGGACCGCACGAACGTGTCCTCGCCGATGGGCGTCGGCATCAGGAACTCCTCCGAGCGCGAGCCCCCCATCGCGCCCGACGTCGCCGCGACCACCACGAACTCGAGCCCGAGCCGCGTGAAGATCCGCTGGTACGCCTCGCGCTGGAGGGCGTAGGACGCGTCGAGGCCGGCGTCGTCGACGTCGAACGAGTAGGCGTCCTTCATCACGAACTCGCGCCCGCGCAACAGGCCGGCGCGGGGCCGGGCCTCGTCGCGGTACTTGGTCTGGATCTGGTAGAGCGCGAGGGGCAGGTCCTTGTACGACGAGTACAGGTCCTTGACCAGGAGGGTGAACATCTCCTCGTGGGTGGGAGCGAGGAGGTAGTCGGCCTCCTTGCGGTCCTTGAGGCGGAAGAGGTTGGGCCCGTACTCCTCCCATCGTCCCGTCGCCTCGTAGGGTTCCTTGGGGAGCAGCGCCGGGAAGTGCACCTCCTGCGCGCCGATCGCGGCCATCTCCTCACGCACCACCTGCTCGACCTTCGCGAGCACCCGTAGCCCGAGCGGGAGCCAGGTGTACACGCCGGGCGCCGCCCGCCGGATGTAGCCCGCACGCACCAGCAGCCGGTGGGAGGGCACCTCGGCGTCCGCCGGGTCCTCCCGGAGCGTGCGCACGAACAGGGACGACATCCGCAGGAGCATGGCGGCAGCCTAGTGGTGCCGGGACCCGGTCCCCGCCGCGCACGCGCCACCGCTTCCACCGCGGGCCCGGCTGGGCCACGATGGTCAGGTGCCCGAGCTGCCCGAGGTCGAGTCCCTCGCCCGCTTCCTCACCGAGCGCGCGGGCGGACACACCGTCGCCGCCGTGCAGGTCGGGGCGATCAGCGCCCTCAAGACCTTCGCACCGCCCCCGGACGCGCTCGTCGGGAAGGTGGTCCACGACGTGCGGCGCCACGGCAAGTGGCTCGACCTCGCGACCGAGGACGGCCCCCACCTCGTGCTGCACCTCGCCCGGGCGGGGTGGCTGCGGTGGTCCGAGCAGCTGCCGACGACGCCCGTACGTCCCGGGAAGTCGCCGCTCGCCCTGCGGTTGCGGCTCGACGACGGCGCAGGCTTCGACCTGACGGAGGCGGGCACCCGCAAGCGTCTCGCCATCCACGTGGTGGACGACCCGACGCAGGTCGAGCTGGTGTCCTCGCTCGGCGTGGACCCGCTCGGCGAGGAGTTCACGGTCGACCGGCTCGCCGAGCTCGCGGCGGCGCGGAACCAGCAGGTCAAGGGCCTGCTTCGGGACCAGCGCCAGATCGCGGGCATCGGCAACGCCTACTCGGACGAGATCCTGCACGCGGCGCACATGAGCCCGTTCGCGCTGAGCCGCTCGCTCACGCGCGACCAGCTGGAGCGCCTGCACGCCGTCGTGCGCGAGGTCCTCACGGACGCGCTCGCGACGTCGTCGGGGCGCCCGGCCGCCGAGCTCAAGGACGCGAAGCGCCGCGGGATGCGGGTGCACGGCCGTACCGGCGAGGCGTGCCCGGTGTGCGGCGACGTCGTGCGCGAGGTGTCGTTCGCCGACCGCTCGCTGCAGTACTGCGCGACCTGCCAGACGGGCGGCACCCCGCTCGCCGATCGCCGCCTCTCCCGCCTCCTCCGCTGACCCCCTCCCGGCACCCAAACGTTCGGGTGCGCACCTGTGTGCAGGTGCGCAGGTTCAGGGCCCGCCCACGTGCGCGGGGGTTCGCATCCGCGAGGTTCATCGTCCGACGACGGGCCGCCCACCCGTGAGGGCGGCCCGCAGCCGCGAGATCCATGCCGTCGGAACCCGCAGGTCGTCGGTGGTCCACCGGACCACGGCGAGCCCGAGCGCGCGCAGCCGGTCCTCACGGAGCTTCTCGCGCCAGAGCACGTCCTCCGGTGCACGACCCGACGGGTTGCTGCGCCCGTACTTGACCCGCCCGTCGAACTCCCCGACGACCCCGTGCTCGGGCCAGAGGAAGTCGACGCGGCCCACGTCGCCCTCGGCGTCCCGCAGCGTCACCTGGCGCTCGGCCCGTGGGATGCCGAACGCGTGCAGGACGACGGCGCTGCGGGACTCGCCCGGGCTCTCGGCACCAGGGGCGGCCAGCTCCGCGCACACCCGCGCCCGCGCGACCCCGCCGAGGCCCCGCATGGTCGCCACGACGTCGACGAGCTCCTGCGTCGTGGCGATCCCCCGGGTGATCGCGGCCTCGGCGATGATGACGCCTGCGGTGAGCGAGTCGAGCCGAGCGGCGTCCAGGGCCGCACGGGCGGCGTTCGCGACACGCACGGCGTCGACGTCGAGGAGCTGGGACGCGGGCGGCATCGCCGTCGTGCGCACGGCGCTGCGTCGTGAGGCGCCACCTCGGTGGTCGAGCCCGACGTGCACCATGCTCGGGGCGTAGAGCGGCAGGCCGTGCACGGCCGCCGCCGCGCTGCCGAGCACGACGCGCGAGGGATCGAGCCTGCGGAGCGCGCGCACCGCCGCACGGAAGCGGTCGTCGTCGTCCTCGGCGGCCGCGGGCAGACGGTAGACACCGTGCTGGACCCGCGCGAGCACCCGTGCCCGCATGAGGGCCCCGATCTCACGACCGCTCAGGCCCAGCGCGTCGAGGTGCGCCCGCAGCACGAACCCGCCGTTGCTCGTGGCGAGGGCCACGACGTCGTCGAACCTGCCAGGGACCGCCATGCCGACGAGGTTCGGGCCCGACGGCGATCGGGGGCCGGCAGGACCCTCGCACCTGGGGAAGGACGCGCGGCACCCGGTCGGTGGACGGGTGCGAACCCGTGCGCGCTTGGGCGGGTCCTGACATCGCCCACACGCGTCGACGTTCGCACTCGAACGTTTGGTCGGGGCGTGGGGGTGGGTGGGGGGCTAGAAGAGGATGGTGGCGTAGGTGCCGACCTGGCGGAAGCCGACCCGGCGGTAGGCCGCGAGCGCACGCGTGTTGTAGTGGTTCACGTAGAGCGAGACCACGGGCGCGACGGTTGCGAGGGTCTGCGCCACGACGGCGGCCATGCCGTGCGCGGCGAGGCCCCTCCCGCGACGTCCGGGCGGCACCCACACGCCCTGGACCTGCGCGACGGCCCGGGTCACCGCACCGAGCTCGGCCTTGAACACGACCTCCGGACCGGTGCGGCCCGCATCCGTCCGCACGAACGAGCGTCCCGCCTCGACGAGGGCCCGCACGCGCGCCTCGTACGCACCCGGGCTACCGGTCAGCGGCGAGTAGCCGACCTCCTCGACGAACATCTGCACGCACGCGGGCATGAGGACGTCGAGCTCGTCGAGCCGGCTGCGCCGGACCAACGGGTCGGGCTCGACGGCGGGCGCCTGGTCGAGGACCAGGGACGGCTGGTCCGCACGGATCTCGCGCGGGGTCCCCCACCGCGGCTCGAGGCGCTCCCACAGCCCCAGGACGGCCCACGCGTCGCCCACGATCGACGAGCACCGCCGGCCCTGACGCAACGCCGCGTCGGCGAAGGCGTCGAGGGCCTCCTCGTCGCCACGCGTCACCACCGGGACGAGGTTCGCCCCGGCCCAGCAGACGGCGTCGAGGCGACCGTCACGCTGGACGCCCCAGACCGACGACCCACCCGAGCGCGTGCCACCGTCGACCCACGCCTCGATGCGCGCGGCGGCCAGCACCGATCCCACCGCGTCACGGTCGCAGACCCGAGCCGCCTCGTCGAGATCGACGTCGGTGACGACCTTCCGTGCGGCGCCGAGGGTGCGCCAGCGTGCCATGGGCCGATTGTGCACCATGGCCCGCGCCCGGCGCCCGCGCCGCGTCCGGGCCTCAGCCGACCTGGACCACCGGACCGCCGCCGTCGGCGGGTTCCATCTGCTCGGCGATGCGCATGGCCTCCTCGATGAGGGTCTCCACGATCTGCGCCTCGGGCACGGTCTTGATGACCTGGCCCTTGACGAAGATCTGCCCCTTGCCGTTGCCCGACGCCACGCCCAGGTCCGCCTCGCGGGCCTCGCCCGGTCCGTTGACGACGCAGCCCATCACCGCGACCCGGAGCGGGACCTCCATGCCCTCGAGCCCTGCCGTGACGCGCTCGGCGAGCGAGTACACGTCGACCTGCGCGCGACCGCACGAGGGGCACGAGACGATCTCGAGCTTGCGCGGGCGCAGGTTGAGCGACTGCAGGATCTGGATGCCGACCTTGACCTCCTCGACCGGCGGGGCCGAGAGGGACACGCGGATGGTGTCGCCGATCCCCTGGCTCAGCAGCGCGCCGAACGCCGTGGCGGACTTGATGGTCCCCTGGAACGCGGGGCCGGCCTCGGTCACACCGAGGTGCAGGGGCCAGTCGCCCCGCTCCGAGAGCATCTCGTACGCCCGCACCATGATCACGGGGTCGTTGTGCTTGACCGAGATCTTGAAGTCGTGGAAGTCGTGCTCCTCGAAGAGCGACGCCTCCCACACCGCGGACTCGACGAGAGCCTCGGGGGTCGCCTTGCCGTACTTCTCGAGGAGGCGCTTGTCGAGCGAACCCGCGTTCACGCCGATGCGCAGCGACACCCCGGCCTCGGCCGCCGCCTTCGCGATAGCGCCCACCTGGTCGTCGAACTTGCGGATGTTGCCCGGGTTGACGCGCACCGCGGCGCAGCCCGCGTCGATCGCGGCGAACACGTACTTGGGCTGGAAGTGGATGTCCGCGATCACGGGGATCTGCGACTTGCGCGCGATGATCGGCAGCGCGTTGGCGTCCTCCTCCGTGGGGCACGCGACGCGGACGATGTCGCAGCCCGCGGCGGTCAGCTCGGCGATCTGCTGGAGGGTCGCGTTGATGTCGGTCGTCTTGGTCGTCGTCATGGACTGCACAGAGACGGGCGCGTCACCTCCCACGTACAGGGAGCCGACCTTGATCTTGCGCGTCGGTCGGCGCGGGGCGAGGACGGGCGGGGGCGCCTCGGGCATCCCGAGGTCGATGGGAACGCTCACCGCTCCAGTATCCCCAATCTCACCGCCGACGCCGACCGCGCGCACGTCCTGCTCACCCGAACGTCACGGGTGCCACGATGTCTGCCCAGGTCAGCACCACGAACATGCCGATCAGCACGAGGAACACGCCGTACGCGAACGGCATCTGCCGCGCGACGTCCGCCGGGCGCGGCGTGGGCGCACCACGCCACCGGGCCACCTGTCGACGCGCCCCCTCCCAGAGGGCGCCGGCCACGTGTCCGCCGTCGAGCGGGAGCAACGGGATCAGGTTGAAGACGAACAGCGCCACGTTCAGGGACGCGAGGATCGACAGCAGCGTGCTCGCCCGGACGGCCGGCGTCGCCTGCGGACCGTCGGCCGAGGTCACCTCGCCCGCGAGGCGGCCCACCCCGACGATCCCCATGACGCTCGAGGGGTCGCGCTCGCCCCCGGTCACGAGGGTCTGCACGACGTCCCACAGTCGCACCGGCAGCGCGACGACGATCTTCGCGGTCTCCCAGGTCGCCTGCCAGAGCAGGGGCGGCACGTCCGCGAGGCTCCCGGGCTCGAGGCCCGTCGTCGGGCTGAAGCCGATGTAGCGCGAGGGCTCGGTGACCATCTCGCCGTCGGCGTCGAGCACGGGCGCGCCGGCCTCGTCCCACACCGGCCGCTCGACCACGACGGGACGGACCTCGAGGGTCACCTCCGCACCGTCGCGCTCGACCACGAGCGGCACGACGTCGGCCGTGGCCGTCCGCACCTGCTCCTGGAACTGCTCCCAGGTGGTGATCTCGACGCCGCCGTAGGACACCAGGCGGTCCCCCGGCTCGAGCCCGGCGGCACTCGCGGGCGTCGCCGGGTCACCGGGACGGCAGTCACGCTCGACCCCCGCGGGCAGCACGCAGTCGAGCGTCGTGCCGACCGTGGTCGTCGCACCGCCCGGGAGGCCGAAGCCGAGCACCGAGATCGCGAGCAGGACGAACGCCAGGACGAGGTTCATCATCGGGCCGCCGAGCATCACGACCACCTTGCGTGGCGCGCTCAGGCGGTAGAACGCCCGGTGCCCCTCGCCCGGACGGATCTCCTCGGCGCTCGCGTCCCGGGCCGCGGAGACGAGCTCGGCCATCCGACCCGCACGGGGGCGGGCGCCGACGGCCTCGGCCGGCGGCAGCATGCCGATGAGCCGCACGTAGCCCCCGAGCGGGATCGCCTTGAGGCCGTACTCGGTCTCGCCCCGCGTGGTCGACCACAGCGTGGGGCCGAAACCGACCATGTACCGGCTCACGCGCACGCCGAAGCGCTTGGCGGGCACCAGGTGCCCGATCTCGTGCAGGGCGATCGAGACGAGGAGCCCGATCACGACGACGAGCAGCCCGAGGAGGAACTCCATCCTGGTCCTGTCTGGAGATCGGCGCGGGGGCGCCGATGCGGTCAGGGACGTCCCATCATCACAGGTGCGCGCGGTCGCGGCGGACGGCCACGCGTCGCCCTCCGGGGCCGGACGGACCCGTGCGGCGAGCATACGACGGAAACTGCACGCCAGGGCCTGTCGCTCCTGCGGATCCCGTCCGTACGATCACCCCATGGCTTCCCTTTCCGTCGCCGACGGCGGCGCCTCGGTCCCCCAACGACGTCATCTCGTGACCGAGGTCCCGGGGCCGCGGTCGCGCGCCCTCGCGACCCGCCGCGCCGCGGCGGTCGCGGCCGGGGTGGCCGGGACCCTGCCCGTCTTCGTGGACCGTGCGGGCGGCGGGATCCTGCTCGACGTCGACGGGAACGCCTTCGTGGACCTCGGTTCGGGCATCGCGGTCACGTCGGTCGGCAACGCGGCACCCGAGGTGGTCCGCGCCGTGCGCTCCCAGGCGGGGCGCTTCACGCACACGTGCTTCATGGTCACGCCGTACGAGGAGTACGTCGAGGTGTGCGAAGAGCTCGCCCGGCTCACACCCGGCGGGCACGACAAGCGCAGCGTCCTGGTCAACTCGGGGGCCGAGGCCGTCGAGAACGCCGTCAAGGTCGCACGCCGCGCCACCGGCCGCGACGCCGTCGTCGTGCTCGACCACGCCTACCACGGCCGCACCAACCTCACGATGGCGATGACGGCCAAGGCCATGCCCTACAAGACGGGCTTCGGTCCGTTCGCGGGCGAGGTCTACCGCGTCCCGGCGTCGTACCCGCTGCGCGACCCGGCCGGCCTGACCGGGGCGCAGGCCGCCGCCCGCGCGACCGCGATGATCGACGCGCAGGTGGGCGCCGACCAGGTGGCCTGCGTGGTCGTCGAGCCGATCCTCGGCGAGGGCGGCTTCGTGGTGCCCGCTGCGGGGTTCCTGCCCGCGCTCGCGACGTGGTGCCGTGACCGTGGGGTGCTGCTCGTCGCGGACGAGGTCCAGACGGGCTTCGCACGCACCGGCGACTGGTTCGCGTGCGACGACGAGGGGGTGGTTCCGGACCTCGTCGCGACTGCGAAGGGCATCGCCGGTGGCCTCCCCCTCGGCGCCGTGACCGGGCGCGCCGAGCTCATGGACGCGGTGCACGTGGGCGGCCTCGGCGGCACCTACGGCGGCAACCCCGTGGCGTGCGCGGCCGCGCTCGCCACGCTGCGGACCTACCGCGACCTCGATCTCGTGGCGGCCGCCCGACGCATCGGAGCGCTGGTCCACGACCGTCTCACGGACGTCGCCGCGCGCACACCCGCCGTCGCGCAGGTGCGCGGTCGCGGTGCGATGCAGGCCGTCGAGCTCGTCCGGCCCGGGACCCTCGAGCCCGACCCGGCTGCCGCGCGGCGCGTCGCCCAGGAGTGCTCGCGGCGCGGCGTGCTCGTGCTCACCTGCGGGACCTACGGGAACGTGCTCCGGCTGCTACCCCCGCTGGTGATCTCCGTCGAGCTGCTCGACGACGCCCTCGACGTGCTCGCGGCCGCCCTCGTCGAGGACGTCACCCCGGGCTGATCACGCGGTCGCGACCCGAGGTCTTGGCGTCGTACATCAGGGCGTCCACCCGGTCCAGGGCGGCCAGCGGCGGCTCGGCGGGCTCGAGCAGCACGACGCCGAAGCTCCCGGTGATCTGCAGCCCGAGCGCCTCGCCGACCTCCTGCGGGAGCACGGCGCGCAGCCGCTCGGCGAGCTGGACCGCGCGGTCCCGGTCCGTGCCCGGCGCGACCACGACGAACTCCTCGCCACCCACGCGCGCGACCAGGTCGTGCTGACGCACGACGCGCGAGGCCGCCCGCGCCACGAGGCAGAGCACCTGGTCGCCGACCCCGTGGCCGTAGGTGTCGTTGACCTCCTTGAAGTGGTCGAGGTCGAAGTAGACGAGCGCGACGGGGTTCTGCGGGCTCACCTGCTGCGAGCGCTCCGCGAGCTCCTCGAGCAGGCGACGGCGGTTGGCCAGGCCCGTGAGCGCGTCGAGGTAGGCGATGTCCCGCATGTGCCCCGCCTCCTCGCTCGCGCGCCGCGCCGCCTCCTCGGCGACGGCCAGCCGCGCCTTGGCCTGCGCGAGCACCTGCAGCAGCAGCACGATCACGACGAGGAACACGACGTACCGCACGACGTCGACGGCCACGTCACCCACGTCGCGGCGGCCGACCAGCGCCCCGAGCCCCGTGACGAGGACGCCCGTGAGGACCACGGCGGCGTGCACCAGCGCGCCGCGCGAGGTCATCACGAGCCCGCTGACGATCAGGAAGACGATGAGCCCCAGGAAGTACGTGGGGAACAGGCCGTGCCACGTCTGGCGCACGTCCTCGGCACCCGCGAGCCTCGACCAGCCCCACACGATCCAGGCGGTCTCGAACACCACGAGGGTCGTGCGGCTGAACGCGAGCGCCTGCTGCGGCCGGCGCACGAGCACCCACGCGTAGACCACGAGGTACCCCACGATCGGGGGGTACCCCCACAGCACGAGCGGGTCGTCGGGGCCGAGGACGAACGTGAGGACGAGCATCGTCGGGCAACCGATCGCGATGGCGATCGCCACGACCCTGCGCAGCAACGCGGGGATGTCGGCACGGAACATCCCGTCGAGCGCGGGGTCCACGACCCGATCGGCGTCTCGGTTCACGACGGTTCTCGCTCCTCCACTGCCCAGGGCGAGCCGTAGCCCGCAGGTTCGGGTGCCCTGAGCAGATCGAGGAAGGGGACGGCGTCGAACGCCTCCGGACCTTGCACCCCTGCGCCGGACCAGGTCCCCCGGGCGAGCAGCTCGAGGGCGACGACGGGGTTGACCGCCGTCTGCCAGACGACGCACTGGGCCCCGTACTCGCGCATGGACCAGGCGTTGTCGACGACGTGGTGAAGGTAGACCTCGCGCGGCCGTCCGTCGAGACCCGTTCCGGTGACGAGGACGCCCGCGCACGTGCTCCCGCTCATGCGCTCGCCGAGGGAGGCCGGGTCCGGGAGGCAGGCCGCCACGACGTCGCGCGGGCTCACCCGGACCCTCGCGGGCCCGTCCGCGTCGGCGCCGCGCACCGTGACCGGGTCCGTACGGTCGAGGCCGAGCCGGTGCAGCGTGCGCAGGACGGCGATGAACTCCTCGCCGAGGCCGTACTTGAAGGTGACCCGTCGCGCGTCGATCCACCGCGGCATCAGGAGGACCTCCTCGTGCTCCACGTGCACGCACTCGACCGGTCCGATCCCGCCCGGGAAGTCGAACACCTCGGGCTCGTGGAAGGGCGGCACCGTGTACCAGCCGCCCTCGGGCCCGGTGCCGCCGCTCGCGTCACGCCGGTCGCGCTCCCAGATCACGGGAGGGTTGAGGCACTCCTCGATCGTCGTCCAGATCGAGAAGGACGGGGCGAAGACGGGCTCGCCGTCGTCGCCGAGGACGACGAGGTTGGCTCCGTCCCGGACACCGAGCTCGTCGATGCTGCGGAAGAGGTGGTCGGCCGCGTAGCGCGCGAAGACGTCCGAGAGCCCGGGCTCGACCCCCATCCCGACCAGCGCGAGCCGCCCCGCGTCGGCCCAGCGCTCCGAGACCGCGAACTGCTCGTCCCCGAGCTTGACACCGGGGAGCGCGTACGGGTCCGTGGGGTGCGGTCGCGAGAGGGACATCGCCATGTCCAGGTAGTCGGCACCGGCAGCGAAGGCGCCCTCGAGGACGGGCATGACGAAGCGCGGGTCGACCGCGTTGAGCACGTGGGTGATGCCGTGGCGACGCGCGAGTGCCGTCACCTCGCCCGCGCGTGAGGCGTCGACCCGGGCCGCGACGAAGCGATCGCCACCCGGGACCCCGGCCACCGTCGCGACGGTGCGCTCGGCACGGGCCGCGTCGTGGTCGGCCACGACCATGAGCTCGAAGAAGTCACGACGGGCGGCGATGCGGGCGACGGCGTCACCGACGCCCCCGCTTCCGACGACGAGAACACGCACAGGTCCTCCTGGGGGGGGAGCCGACCTCGCGGTCAGCGGCGGCGGCGCCGGCTCACCGTCACCAGCTGCACGGCGACGACGAGGAGCAGCGCCAGGACGAACATCGCCGAGCCGATCACGTTCGCCTGCGGCGGGATGCCTCGGGTGGCCGAGACGTACACGAACTTCGGGAAGGTCGTGAAGCTGCCCGAGTTGAAGTTCGTGATGATGAAGTCGTCGAAGCTGAGCGAGAAGGCGAGCAGCGCCGCCGCCGCGATGCCGGGCAGCAGCAGCGGGAACGTCACCCGCCAGAAGGCCTGCACCGGCGAGGCGTAGAGGTCGGCCGCAGCCTCCTCGAGGCGCGGATCGAGGGTCGCGACCCGCGCCTTGACCGTGACCACCACGAAGCTGATGCAGAACATCACGTGGGCGAGCACGACGGTGCCGAAGCCCGGGTTGACCCGCAGGCTGAGGAACTGCGCGAGCAGCGCGGCGCCCAGCACGACCTCGGGCGTCGACATCGGCAGGAAGACCAGGAGGTTCGCGAGAGCACGCCCCCGGAACCGGTACCGGACGAGCGCGATCGCGATGAGCGTGCCGAGCACGGTCGCGACGGCCGTCGCGATGAGCCCCACCTGGAGGGAGTTGACGAGTGCGCGACACACCTGGGGCGCCCCGCACGGGTTGCGCCACGCCTCGAGCGTGAAGCCGCGCCAGACGAGGTTCGTCCGCACGGAGTCGTTGAACGAGAAGGCGACGGTGTAGACGATCGGCACGAGCAGGTAGGCGAACGCGAGGGTCGCGATGATCGGCACGACGGCCTCGCCGATCCGCCACCGTGCGGCGCGCGCGGCAGGAGGGTCGGGGCGAGCCGTGACCCCTGCGGTGACCGCAGCCGCCGTCGTGCCGCTCACAGCAGGTCCTCCGTACCGGCACGCCGGATGTACGACGTGACGAGCAGCAGGATCGCGACCATGAGGACGACCGACAGCGCGGCGGCGCCCGGGTAGTCGCTCACCTTGAAGAAGCGTGAGTCGATGACCTGGCCGATCATCGTGGTCCCGTTGTTGCCCAGCAGCACCGAGTTCACGAAGTCGCCCGAGGCGGGGATGAACGTCAGCAGCGTCCCCGAGACGACGCCGGGCATCGACAACGGCAGGGTGACCCGCCAGAACGTCGTCGGGCCGCTCGCGTAGAGGTCTCCGCCCGCCTCGACCAAGCGGGGGTCGAGGCGTTCGAGGCTCGCGTAGATGGGCAGCGTCATGAACGGCAGGAAGTTGTAGGTCAGACCCGCCACGACCGCGAACGCCGTCGCCGTGAGGCGACCGTCGGGCGGGAGCAGCTGGACGGCCCGCAGGGCCGCGACGACGAACGACTCGTCGGCGAGGATCTGCTTCCACGCGATCGTGCGCAGGATGAAGCTCGTGAAGAACGGTGCGATCACGAGCACGAGCAGCATCGCCTGCACGAACGGGCGACCGCGGGCCCGGACGGCGATGGCGTACGCGACGGGGTACCCGATGAGCAGCGCGGCGAGGGTCGCGACCAGCGCGTAGCCGAACGAGCGGACCAGGTGCGGCCAGTAGGTGCTGAGCACGGTCACGTAGTTCTGCCACTCGAAGGCCGGCTGGAACTGGCCGACGTCGCCGCCCGGGACGGGGACGTAGAGCGACGTCACGAGGAGCGCGACCACGGGGATGACGAAGAAGACGCCGAGGTAGGCGATGCCCGGGGCGAGCAGCAGGTACGCGGGCCCGCGCGCGGCACGGGCCGGGCTCGTCGCCGCCCTGGCGTTGCCGGGCCCGTGCCCGATCGCGGTGACGATGCTCACGCGGCGCCGTCCTCGGCGACCCCCGACGCGACGTCCTCGGCGCCGTCGAGGCCGAACGCGTGCCGCACGGCGCACGCGAGGTGCACCTCGTCGCCCACACGCACCTCACCTCCGCCCGAGATGTTCTGCACGAACACCCCGAGCGTGCCCAGACCGGGCACGGCGACCTGGTACTGCGTGCTCACGCCGCTGAACGCCACGTCGGTCACACGCCCGGGCCCGACGACGTTCACGTCCCAGGGCACCTCCTCGTCACGGGTCACCAGGTGGAGCTTCTCGGGCCGCACGCCGACGAGCACCTCACCCTCGGTGCGTACCGCCCGCTCGGTGGGCACCAGCACGCGCCGCCCCGTGCCCACGTCGACGGCGAGGACGGAGCCCGGCCCGACGGACGGGCCCTCGACCACCGTCCCGCGCAGCAGGTTCGACTGCCCGAGGAAGTTCGCGACGAACGCCGTGCGGGGCAGCTCGTAGAGGTCGGCGGGAGAACCCATCTGCTCGATCCGGCCGGCGTTCATGACGGCGACCGTGTCGGCCATGGTCATGGCCTCCTCCTGGTCGTGCGTCACGTGCACGAACGTCAGGCCGACCTCGGTCTGGATCCGCTTGAGCTCGACCTGCATCTGGCGGCGCAGCTTGAGGTCCAGCGCACCCAGCGGTTCGTCGAGCAGCAGGACCGCGGGGTTGTTGACGAGTGCGCGCGCGAGGGCCACGCGCTGCTGCTGGCCACCGGACAGCAGGGCCGGACGGCGGTCCGCGAGGTGGTCCATCTCGACGAGCGCGAGGGCCTCGTGGGCGCGCGTGAGGGGCTCGGCCACGCGCCGCCGGCGCAGACCGAAGGCGACGTTCTCGAGCACGCTCAGGTGGGGGAACAGCGCGTAGGACTGGAAGACCGTGTTCACCGGCCTGCGGTGTGGACGACGGTCGGTCACGTCCTCGTCACCCAGCCGCACACGCCCACGGGTGGGGCGCTCGAGCCCCGCGACCATGCGCAGGGTCGTCGTCTTGCCGCATCCCGAGGGGCCCAGCAGGGCGAAGAACGAACCCGCGGGCACGTGCAGGCTCAGGTCGTCGACCGCGACGAAGGCGCCGAACTCCTTGGTGACGCGCTCGAGGGAGAGACCCGTACCGGACGACGCGCCGTCCATCAGTTCCCGATCACCGCCTGGAACTCGTCGTTGTAGCGCGTCTCCTCCTCGGGCGTGAGCGCGCGGAAGACGTGCGCCCGCTCGAGCGTGGCGTCGCTCGGGAAGATCAGCTCGTTGTCGACGAGCTCGGGATCGAACGCGGCCATGGCCTCCTGGGCGCCGTCGACCGGGCAGATGTAGTTGACGTACGCCGCGACCTCGGCCGCGACCTCGGGGTCGTAGTAGAAGTTGATCAGCGCCTCGGCGTTGGCCTTGTGCGGGCTGCCCACCGGGATCATGAGGTTGTCGCTCCAGAGCGTGCCGCCGGCCTCGGGCAGCACGAACTCCCACATGGGCTCGTTCTCGAAGTTGAGCACCGTGATGTCGCCCGACCAACCGATGACCGCGAGGGCGTCGCCCGAGACCAGGTCCTCGGCGTAGGAGTTGCCCTTGACCTGGCGGATCTGCCCCGAGGAGATCTGGGCCTCGAGCACCTCGAGCGCGGCGAAGAACTCGTCGTCGCCCCACTCGCCCGCGACGTCGACGCCCTGGTCGAGCATGATCAGCCCCACGGTGTCGCGCATCTCGGACAGCACCTCGACCCTCCCCCGGAGCTCAGGCGCCCACAGGTCGGAGACCGTGCGCAGCCCGCCCGGGACCGCCTGGGTGTTCCACGCGAGCCCACCGAAGCCCGACTGCCAGGTCATGGTGTGCGCTCGCCCGGGGTCGAACGAGACGTCCTGCAGGCTCGCGAGGAGGTTGTCGGCGTTGGGGATGTTCGCCTTGTCCAGCTCCTGCGTGTAGCCGAGGCGCACCATGCGGCCCGCCATCCAGTCCGTCAGCGTCACGAGGTCCTGGCCGATGTCCTGACCGTTGGCGAGCTGCCCCTGGACCTTGCCGAAGTACGCGTCGTTGTCCTCGATGTCCTCCGCGTAGGTGGCCTCGATCCCCGTCTCGGCGGAGAACCGCTCGAGGGTCGGGTAGCTCTGGGTCGCCTCGTCGTAGTCGAGGTACAGCGTCCAGTTCGCCCACCGCACGACCTTCTCGGTCTCGGACCTGTCCGTGACCGGGCCGGACGTGCCGCTCGACCCGGGTGTCCCGCCGGTGCCGCAGGCCGCGAGCAGGGCACCGACGCCCGCGGCCCCGAGCCCACCGGCGAGCACCGAGCGACGTGAGACGCCGCGCTGGGCGGCGACGAGCGCGCGCACCGCAGGATCGACGGGGGCGGGACGGCGAGGACGGCTGCGGGTCACGGTGCCTCCTGGGGGTGCGTCGCTGTGGCGTGATCGTCGCAGGCACCGACGAGCCGTGACAAGGGATTCCATCGCCGATGATGCGGATCTGCAACGAAACCGTCGCCACAAGGCAGCATGTCGACGCTTCCGGGCGCACCACGTCGGAGCGCGGGGTGGTGGTGGCCCGCGCCGACGGTCCGGGCCTCAGGCCCCGAACGCGCTCATGACGTGCTTGATCCTCGTGTAGTCCTCGAAGCCGTACATCGACAGGTCCTTGCCGTACCCGGAGTGCTTGAAGCCGCCGTGCGGCATCTCGGCCACGAACGGGATGTGGGTGTTGATCCACACGCACCCGAAGTCGAGCGCACGTGACATCCGCATCGCCGTCGAGTGGTCGCTCGTCCACACCGAGCTCGCGAGGCCGTACTGCACGCCGTTCGCCATCCGCAGGGCCTCGGCCTCGTCCGTGAACGTCTGCACCGTGATCACCGGCCCGAAGATCTCCTGCTGCACGGCCTCGTCGTCCTGGTGGAGCCCGTCCACCACCGTCGCCGTGTGGAAGAAGCCCCGGTCCCCCTGGCGCGTCCCGCCCGCGACGACGTCGGCGTGCCCGGGCAGCCGCTCGAGGAAGCCCTGGACGCGCGCGAGCTGCGCCGCGTTGTTCACCGGGCCGAACGCGACGTCGGCCTCGTCGGGCCGTCCCGTGCGGTTCGCGCGCGCCTGCTCGGCGAGGGCCGCGACGAAGTCGTCGTGGACGGCCGCGTGGACCAGGACGCGGGTCGCGGCGGTGCAGTCCTGACCGGCGTTGTAGTAGCCCGCGGCCGCGATCGCCTCGGCCGCCGCCGCGACGTCGGCGTCGGGGAAGACGACGACGGGCGCCTTGCCCCCCAGCTCGAGGTGCACCCGCTTGAGGTCGCGCGCGGCGGAGCCCGCGACCTCGGTGCCCGCACGCACCGACCCCGTGATCGAGACCATCGCCGGGATCGGGTTCTCGACGAGGGCGCGGCCGGTGTCGCGGTCGCCGCACACGACGTTGAGCACACCCGCCGGCAGCACCTCGGCCGCGACCTCCGCGAGCAGGAGCGTGCTGACGGGCGTGGTGTCGGAGGGCTTGAGGACCACCGTGTTGCCCGCGGCGAGCGCGGGCGCAACCTTCCAGATCGCCATCATCAACGGGTAGTTCCAGGGCGTGACCTGGCCGATGACGCCGATCGGCTCACGCCGCACCCACGAGGTGTGGCCGGCCATGTACTCACCCGCGCTCAGCCCGTCGAGCACGCGCGCGGCCCCCGCGAAGAAGCGCAGCTGGTCCACGCACGGCGGCACCTCGTCGGTCGCGGTCAGCGTGAGGGGCTTGCCCGTGTTGCGCGACTCGGCCGCGACGAACTCGTCGGCCCTCGCCTCGACCGCGTCCGCGAGCCTCAGGAGAGCGAGCTGCCGGTCCGCGGGCGTCGCGTCGCGCCAGCCCTCGAACGCCCCGGCGGCCGTGCGGAGCGCGGCGTCGACGTCGGCGGGCGTCGACAGGGGTGCGCGGGCGTACTCCTCGCCCGTGCTCGGGTCGACGACGGCCGTGGTCCGCCCCTCCTGGGTCGGCGTTCGCGCTCCGCCGACCACGTTGGCGAGCTCGACCGGGTCCGGGGCGGCGGTGGCGGATGAGCTGGGCACGAGACCTCCAGGTGCTCGGGCGGGCGACGGCCCGCCGCGCGGGTGTCCCTCGCACGCTAGCGCACCAACGTCGATATCATCAGCCCATCCGGTCACGTTCGCCGGAATCAGCATCCGCGACCACGCCGGATCCACGGAATCCCTTGCCTTCGGGCACGTCAGAGGAGAACCATCGCACCATGGCACCGTCCCCGAAGCCGGCCCCCGTCACCCTCGACGCGACCTCGAAGGCGATCATCGAGCAGCTGCAGGAGGACGGTCGGCGACCGTACGCGGCCATCGGGAAGGCCGTGGGCCTGTCCGAGGCGGCCGTGCGGCAGCGCGTGCAGCGGCTCGTCGAGTCGGGTGTGGTCCAGATCGTCGCGGTGACCGATCCCCTCCAGGTCGGGTTCACGCGTCAGGCGATGATCGGCATCAAGGCCGAGGGAGACCTGCAGGCCCTCGCGGACCGGCTCGCCGACGTCCCGGAGGTCGACTACGTCGTGATCACGGCGGGCGCCTTCGACATCCTCGTCGAGCTCGTGTGCGAGGACGACGAGCACCTGCTCGAGGTGCTCAACCAGCGGCTGCGTCAGCTCGACGGGGTCCGCACCACCGAGACGTTCGTCTACCTCAAGCTGCGCAAGCAGCTCTACAACTGGGGCACCCGATGACCACCTCCGCGCAGCACCTCACCGGCGCCGCCGCCATGACCACGGGCGCCACGCCACGCGGCACCGACCGGGCCCAGGCCGCCCGCGACCACCTCTGGGGACACTTCACGCGCCACTCGACGTGGGAGCAGGGCCCGGTCCCGGTCATCGTGCGCGGCGAGGGGCACCACGTCTGGGACGCCGAGGGCCGTCGGTACATCGACGGGCTGTCGGGGTTGTTCGTGGTGCAGGTGGGGCACGGCCGCGCCGAGCTCGCCGAGCGTGCGCGGCAGCAGGCCTCCGAGCTCGCCTTCTTCCCGCTCTGGTCCTACGCCCACCCGCAGGCGATCGACCTCGCCGAGCGGCTCGCCCATCACGCGCCGGGCGACCTGAACCGCGTGTTCTTCACGACCGGGGGCGGCGAGGCGGTCGAGACCGCGTGGAAGCTCGCCAAGCAGTACTGGAAGCTCGTGGGCCGCCCCACCAAGTACAAGGTGATCTCACGCGCGATCGCGTACCACGGGACACCCCAGGGCGCCCTCGCGATCACCGGCCTGCCGGGGATGAAGGCCCCGTTCGAGCCCCTCGTGCCGGGCGCGCACAAGGTGCCCAACACGAACATCTACCGCGGCCCGGAGGAGCTGCGCGACGACCCGAAGGCCTTCGGCCGCTGGGCCGCCGACAGGATCGAGGAGGCGATCCTGTTCGAGGGGCCCGAGACCGTGGCCGCCGTGGTGCTCGAGCCGGTGCAGAACTCCGGCGGGTGCTTCCCGCCGCCGCCCGGGTACTTCGAGCGCGTGCGGGAGATCTGCGACACGCACGACGTGCTCCTCGTCTCGGACGAGGTGATCTGCGCGTTCGGCCGCATCGGCGACATGTTCGCGTGCAACGACTACGGCTACGTCCCCGACATGATCACCTGCGCCAAGGGCATGACCTCGGGGTACTCGCCGATCGGCGCGCTCCTCGCGTCGGACCGGCTCTTCGAGCCCTTCCGGGACGGGACGACGACCTTCTACCACGGGTACACGTTCGGCGGTCACCCCGTCAGCGCGGCGGTCGCGATGGCGAACCTGGACATCTTCGAGCGGGAGGGCCTGAACGCGCGCGTGCACGAGAACGCACCCGCGTTCCGCCGCACGCTCGAGAAGCTGCTCGACCTGCCGATCGTCGGCGACGTGCGCGGCGACGGGTACTTCTACGGGATCGAGCTGGTCAAGGACGCCGCGACGCGCGAGACGTTCGACGACGCCGAGAGCGAGCGCCTGCTGCGCGGGTTCCTCTCGCACGCGCTGCTCGACGCCGGGCTCTACTGCCGCGCCGACGACAGGGGCGACCCCGTGATCCAGCTCGCTCCCCCGCTGACCTGCGGGCCGGCCGAGTTCGACGAGATCGAGCAGATCCTGCGCGGGGTGCTCACCGATGCGTGGGCCCAGCTCTGACGTCCCCGCGCCGTGCGCCCGTCTGACGGGCGCGGGATGAACGTCGCGGCGGCCCCGTCGTTGTGGCTCGAACGGGCCTGGCCCGCCGTACCGCCACGGCCTGCCCAGACCGCACCGGAGACCGTCGACGTCGTCGTCGTGGGCGGTGGTCTCACGGGGCTGTGGACCGCCTACTACCTCGTCCGCGACCACCCCGGCCTCGACGTGCTCGTCCTCGAGGCCGAACGGGTCGGCTTCGGTGCGAGCGGGCGCAACGGCGGGTGGTGCTCGGCCCTCTTCCCGGCCTCGGGCGCCACGCTCGCGCGCCGGCACGGTGAGGCCGCCGCCCGGGACCTGCGGGCGGCCATGCGCGCGACCGTGCGCGAGGTGGGCGACGTGACCGCGGCCGAGGACCTCGGGTGCGGATTCGTGCGCGGTGGGACCGTCACCGTCGCGCGCTCGGCGGCCCAGCTCACGCGTCTGCACGCGCACGCCGTCGAGGACCGCCGCTGGGGTGACGCGACCGAGGTGCTCACCGCCGCCGAGGCGCGCACCCGCCTCGCGGCCGACGGCGTGCTGGGCGGCACCTGGAACCCGGACTGCGCCCGGATCGACCCGGGAGCCCTGGTGACGGGCCTCGCCCGGGCCGTCGAGCGACGCGGTGCCCGCGTGCGCGAGGGCTCACGCGTCGTCACGCTGCGGCCTGGTGCGGTGGACGTCGCCGTGGGGCCCGCGGGAGCGCCCCGTCCGTCGACCGTCACCGTGCGCGCGCGGCACGTGGTCCGCGCGACGGAGGCCTGGACCCCACGGCTGCCGGGCCGACGCCGCACGCTGGTCCCGGTGTACTCGCTCATGGTCGCCACGGAGCCACTGCCGGCCTCGACGTGGGCCCGCGTGGGCCTCGGGGACCGGGAGACCTTCACCGACGGACGCCATCTGATCGTCTACGGCCAGCGCACGCCCGACGACAGGCTCGCGTTCGGCGGGCGGAGCGCCCCGTACCACTGGTGCTCGACCGTCCGGCCCGAGCACGAGCGCGTGCCGCGCGTGCACCGGGCGCTCGAGCACGCCGTCGTCGACCTGCTGCCTGCGCTCCGAGGGGTCCGCTTCACGCACCGCTGGGGGCGGCGCGCTCGGCGTGCCGCGCGACTGGCACGCATCCGTGGGCCTCGACGACGACGGCGTCGCGTGGGCGGGTGGCTACGTGGGCGACGGCGTCGCGACGGCGAACCTCGCGGGCCGCACCCTCGCCGACCTGCTCACCGGGCACGCGACGGCGCTCACGGCGCTGCCGTGGGTGGGCCACCGCTCGCCGCGCTGGGAGCCGGAGCCGCTGCGCTGGGCGGGCGTCACGGCCGGCGCGGCCGCGGTCCGGCTCGCGGATGCCGAGGAGCGGCTGACCGGGCGGCCCAGTCTCGCGGCGCGCGTGATGGCACCGCTGGTCGGGGGCTGAGCGCGCACCCGCGCCCGGCCGGACGGCTCAGGCGCGTGCCAGGAGCTCGTCGGCCCTGGTCCGCGCCCACGCCTCGGCGTCGAGCACCGCGTCGAGCGTGACCTCGCCGTACGCGCCGTCGTGCTCGCCGAGCACGCGCTCGACGGTGTCGACGACGTCGAGGAACCCGATGCGACCCGCGAGGAACGCCGCGACCCCCTGCTCGTTGGCGGCGTTGTACACCGCGGGGTGGGTGGGTGAGGCGGTCACGGCCTCCCGCGCGAGACGCAGCGCGGGGAACGCGACGTCGTCGAGCGGCTCGAACGTCCACGCCGTCGGCGCCGTCCAGTCGCACGGGGGCGTCACGGGGTCGAGCCGCTCGGGCCACGACAGGCCCAGTGCGATGGGCAGCCGCATGTCCGGCGGCGAGGCCTGGGCGATCGTCGAGCCGTCCACGAACTCGACCATGGAGTGCACCACGGACTGCGGGTGGACCACCACCGCGATGTCGTCCACGGGCACGTCGAAGAGCAGGTGGGCCTCGATGAGCTCGAGCCCCTTGTTCATGAGGGTCGCCGAGTTGATGGTCACCACGGGACCCATCGCCCACGTGGGGTGGGCGAGGGCCTCGTCGACCGTGACCGGCTTCAGCTCGTCGCGCGACCGGCCGCGGAACGGCCCGCCCGAGGCCGTCAGCACGAGCCGGCGGACCTCGGACCGGCGGCCCCCGCGCAGGCACTGCGCGATCGCGGAGTGCTCGGAGTCCACCGGGACGATCTGGTCGTCCCGCACCCGCGCGCGCTGGACGAGGGATCCCCCGACCACGAGGGACTCCTTGTTCGCGAGCGCGAGCGTGCTGCCCGCCCGCAGGGCGGCGAGCGTGGGCCCGAGCCCGATCGACCCCGTGATGCCGTTGAGGACGACGTCGGCGCCGCGACCCGCGAGGTCTGTCGCGGCCTGGGGCCCGGTGAGCAGCTCGACGCCGAGGGCGCCGACCCCGTGCTCGGCCGCGATGCGCGAGACGTGCTCGAGCACCGTGATGCCGGCCGCGGGATCTGCGACCGCGACGGTCTGCGCCCCGGTCGCCACGACCTGCTCGGCTAGCAGCCGCGGGTCGCCCCCACCAGCCGCGAGCCCCTCGACGCGGAACCTGTCGCCGTGCAGGGCCAGGACGTCGAGCGCCTGGGTGCCGATCGACCCCGTCGAGCCGAGCACGACGACGCCGCGCTCGGGTTCGGGCGCCTCCGCGCGGAGCTGGGCAGTGGGGTCGGCAGGGGCGGGGCTGGGGGTCGTCACCCGGACATCATCCCCGAGGCGACGACACGGTGCCGGTCCTGGTGGCAGGATCCGGGACATGGTCTCGCAGTCCAGGCTCGCCGCCGGCGAGAAGGTCGTCTTCACCGCCCACGCGCACTGGAAGAACCTCGTGGTCCCGGTGCTGACGTCGCTGGCCGTGGTGGCGGGCGCCACGCTGCTGCTCGTCACCGTCGTCCCGAGCCCGGAGGACCACGCCTGGCAGCGCTGGGCCACCGTGGCCGTGGGCACGGTGCTGGTGCTCGTCCTCGGAGTGTGGCCGTTTCTCTCCTGGCTGGCCTCGACCGACACGCTCACCACGCACCGGCTCATCTCGCGGCGCGGCGTGCTCACCCGCGAGGGCAAGGACATCCCGATCGACCGCGTCCACTCGGTCAGCTACCGGCAGTCGCTGCTCGACCGGACGCTGGGCTGCGGCACGCTCGTGGTCCAGACCGCGGGTCACGACAGCGACGTCGAGCTCTACGACGTCGCGCACATCGAGCGCCGTCTCCTGCAGATGCAGGAGGTCGTGCTCGAGGGCGAGATCCCTGCCGAGGGCACACCGCCCGAGGGCCCGGGCGACGAGACCTGAGGCCGCGTCGCCCGCGTCCTGTACGGCTACTCGACGCCGAGCAGCACCTCGACCGCGCGCGCGAAGAACGCGTCGACGGCGGGCTCGGCGTAGCCACGACGTCCGGTGCGACGCGCGAACGTCGCGTGCCTCACCTCGTCCGACGTCAACGGCTGTCCGTGGTCGAAGTAGTCGACGAGGCGGTGGCACAGGTCGTCGACGTCGTCCGGGTCGTAGGCCGGCTCGCCTCGCCGTGCCCGTGCGAAGCGCTCGCCGTCGGGCCGGGTGAGCCGGCCGTAGAGCGTCCGAGCCTGCCCCGCGAGGTGGTCCATCCACGCCTGCTGGCCGTGGTTCGCGACGTACTCGGTGCGCCGCCGGTGCACGAACGCGCGCTCGAGACGGTCGAGGGCGGCATCCACGTGCACCGGGTCGTACCCGCCGTGCACCAGGTCGAACGCGATGGTGCGGACGTCGTCCGCGCTGAGCGGCTCGGAGGCGTCGCCCTCGTACACCTTGCGCGCGTGGTCGAAGAACGCGTCGACCTGCTCGGACTCGTAGCCCTGGTGGAGCCGCCCCACCGTGCGGAACATCGCCGTCATGGTCCTTCCTCCGCGGCGAGCTGTCCGCACGCCCCGTCGATGTCGCTGCCGCGGGTGTCCCGCACGGTCGTGGGGATCCCGTGCGAGCGTAGCCGGGCGACGAACTCGTCCTCGACGTGCCGCTCCGACGCGGTCCAGATGGAGCCCGGCGTGGGGTTGAGCGGGATCGGGTTGACGTGCACCCAGCCGCGCCCCCGTGCGTTGAGCTTCTCGCCGAGCAGGTCCGCACGCCACGCGTGGTCGTTCATGTCCTTGATCAGCGCGTACTCGATGCTCACCCGGCGGCCGGTCGCCTCGAAGTAGCGGCGCGCCGCGTCGAGTGCCTCGTCGACCGTCCACCGGGTGTTGATCGGCACGAGCTCGCCGCGCAGCGCGTCGTCGGGGGCGTGCAGCGAGAGCGCGAGGGTCACCGGGATGCCCTCCTTCGCGAGCTTGTCGATCGCGGGCACCAGCCCCACGGTCGAGACGGTCACGTTGCGCGCCGACAGCCCGAAGCCCTCGGGCGCCGGGGCGACGAACCGTCGGACGGCCTCGACCACCGTGCGGTAGTTCGCGAGGGGCTCGCCCATGCCCATGAACACGACGTTCGACAGCCGACCGGGCCCGCCCGCGACCTCGCCGTCCACGAGGGCGCGCGCCGAGCGCCGCACCTGCTCGACGATCTCCGCCGTCGACAGGTTCCGGGTCAGCCCGAGCTGACCCGTCGCGCAGAACGGGCAGGCCATGCCGCAGCCCGCCTGGCTCGAGACGCACAGCGTCGCTCGTCCCGGGTAGCGCATCAGCACCGACTCGACCTTCACGCCGTCGTGCAGGTGCCACAACGTCTTGACGGTCGCGCCCTTGTCCGCCTCGAGCCGCCGTACCTCACGCAGGAGTGGCGGGAACAGCGCCCCCACGAGGGCGTCGCGGCTCGCCGCGGGGAGGTCCGTCATCTCCTCGGGGGTGTCGGTGAGGTGACCGAAGTAGTGCGTGGCGAGCTGCTTGGCGCGGAACGGACGCTCGCCGAGCTCGACCACGGCGGCGGCCCGGGCCTCGGCGTCGAGGTCCGCGAAGTGGCGTGGCGGCTTCCCGCGGCGCGGTGCCGCCATCTGGAGCGTGAGGGGCGCGCGGCCCTCGTCGGCCGGTCGCACCTGCGCGACGGCGGGCGCCTCGCCGCGCGGCGTCCGCCCGTTCACGAGGTCACCACCGGGAGGGCGAGGAGCAGCACCAGGTAGACGACGGGCGCGGTGAGGAGCAGCGAGTCGAGCCTGTCCAGCACGCCTCCGTGGCCGGGGAGCAGCGAGCCCATGTCCTTGAGCTCCAGGTCCCGCTTGAGCAGCGACTCCGCGAGGTCCCCGAGCGTCGACGTCAGCACCGCGGCGAGACCCAGGGCCACGCCGACGAGGGCCGAGGCGTCGAACGCCCACACCATGCCGACGGCGCCGACGGCGGACGCGAGCACGAGGGAACCACCGAGGCCCTCCCAGGTCTTCTTGGGGCTCACCGAGGGCGCGAGCTTGTGCCGCCCCGCGAGGACCCCGGCCACGTAGCCGCCCGTGTCGCTCGCGACGGCGAGCAGGATGAACAGCGCGACCCGACGGTCGCCGTCGGGCGCGGCGAGCATCAGCATGACGAAACCGGCCATGAAGGGGAGGTACGCGGCGGCGAACGCCGCAGCCGACACGTCGCGCAGGGCTCGACCGTCGCTGCCGTCGAGGGCCCGCCAGACCACTGCTCCGCCGACGGTCAGCATCACCGCGACGAGGTGCGCCTCGGGCCCTGCGACGTAGGACGACACGAGGACGCCGGCGAGGCCCACGAGCAGCGGCAGGAGCGGCAGCTGGATGCCGCGCCGGCGCAGCGCCTGCGCCAGCTCCCAGAGCGCGGCGCCGCACGCCAGCGCCGCGAGGAGGATGAAGGCCTCCTTGCGCACGAACAAGGACGCCGCGACCACGCCGAGGAGGCCGACGCCCACGGCGACGGCGATCGGGAGGTTGCGACCCGCGCGCGGTGCGGCGCCTCCCAGGGCGGTGTCGGATCCGGCGAGTCCAGTCATCAGACCTCGAGCAGCTCGCTCTCCTTGGCCGCGAGCACCTGGTCGATCAGCTCGACGTGACGGCGCGTGAGTGCCTCGAGCTCCTTCTCGGCACGGGTCACCTCGTCCTCGCCGGCCTCGCCGTCCTTCACGATGCGGTCGAGCTCCTCCTTGGCGCGACGGCGGACGTTCCGCACCGAGACGCGGGCCTCCTCGGCCTTGTGCCGCGCGAGACGCACGTAGTCCTTGCGACGCTCCTCGGTGAGCTGGGGCAGCACGACACGGATGATCTTCCCGTCGTTGCTCGGGTTCACGCCCAGGTCGGAGTCACGCAGCGCCCGCTCGATGTTGCCCAGCGCGCTGACGTCGAACGGCGAGATCAGGATGGTGCGGGCCTCGGGGGTCGTGAAGGAGGCGAGCTGCTGGAGCGGCGTCGGCGCGCCGTAGTAGTCGACGGTCACCTTGGTGAACATCGCGGGGTTGGCGCGGCCCGTGCGGATCGTCGCGAAGTCCTCCTTGGCGACCTCGACAGCCTTGTCCATCTTCTCCTCGGCCTCGAGGAGGGTCTCGTCGATCACCGCAGTGCTCCTTCGTCTCGTGTGCTCGTGCCGGTCAGCCCGCCGTCAGCAGCGTGCCGATCCTCTCACCTGTCAGGGCCCGCGTGACGTTGCCCGCGTCGCCCATGCCGAAGACACGCATGCGCACCCCGTTGTCGCGGCACAGGCTCAGGGCCGTCGCGTCCATGACCTCGAGGCCGCCCATGAGGGCGTCGGTGTAGGTGAGCTCGGGGAAGAACACCGCGTCGGGACTCGTGCGCGGATCCGCCGAGTACACGCCGTCGACCCCGTTCTTGCCCATGAGCACCTCGTCGCAGTGCGTCTCGAGCGCCCGCTGCACAGCGACGGTGTCGGTCGAGAAGTACGGCATGCCGGCGCCTGCACCGAAGATCACCACGCGGCCCTTCTCGAGGTGCCGGATCGCCCGGAGCGGGATGTACGGCTCCGCGACCTGTCCCATCGCGATCGCGGTCTGCACCCGCGTGCTGACGCCTGCCTGCTCGAGGAAGTCCTGCAGGGCGAGGCAGTTCATCACCGTGCCGAGCATGCCCATGTAGTCGGCGCGCGCGCGGTCCAGGCCACGCTGCGAGAGCTCGGCGCCGCGGAAGAAGTTGCCCCCGCCGACGACGATCGCGACCTGCACGCCTGCGCGCACCGCCTCGGCGATCTCGGCGGCGATGCGCTGCACGACGTCGGGCGCCAGGCCCACGCTGCCCCCGCCGAACGTCTCACCCGAGAGCTTGAGGAGCACGCGCCGTGCGCCCTCACCTCCGGCGCCCTGCACCGTCATGTCGGTCACGGTCTCTCCTCCCCCGTGCGGACCCGGGCCCGCTCGCTCTCGGCACGTGCGGGGGCCTCAGGGCCCCGTGCGGGTGCCGGCGCTGCCGGGCACCCGGATGTGCGTCGGCGGCCCGGCCCTCGGGCCGGGCCGCCGACGCGTGGCTCAGGCGCCGACGCGGAAGCGCGCGAAACCGGTGACGGTGCCGCCGGCCTCGGTCAGCACCTGGCCCACCGACTTCTTGGTGTCCTTCGCGAACGCCTGGTCGAGCAGCACCGACTCCTTGAAGAACCCGGTGAGGCGTCCCTCGACGATCTTCGGGAGGGCGGCCTCGGGCTTGCCCTCGTTCCGCGCGGTCTCCTCGGCGACGCGCCGCTCGGCCTCGACCGTCTCGGCCGGGACCTCGTCACGCGTGACGTGCTTCGGTGCGAACGCCGCCACGTGCATCGCGATGTCCTTCGCGACGGACTCGCCCGCTGCGTCGGTGCCGACGAGCACGCCCACCTGCGGCGGGAGGTCCTTGTTGACCTTGTGCAGGTACACGGTGACCTTCTCGGCCGACAGGCGCGCGACGCGACGCAGCACGATCTTCTCGCCCAGCGTCGCCGCGGTGCCGTCGATCGTCTCCTGGACCGTCGAGCCGTCGTGCGTCGAGGCCAGCACCTGCGCGACGTCGTCGGTCCCGGAGGCGACGGCCGCGTCGAGCACCGTCTGCGCGAGCTCGATGAAGTTCGGGCTCTTGGCGACGAAGTCGGTCTCGGAGTTGAGCTCGATGAGCACGCCGGTCTGGCCCGACGCGTCGTCGCTCACCTGGGCGGCGACGAGGCCGTCGGAGGCCGCGCGGTCCTCGCGCTTGGCGACGCCCTTGAGACCCTTCACGCGGATGATCTCGAGCGCCTTGTCGGCGTCGCCGCCGGCCTCGTCGAGCGCCTTCTTGACGTCGAGCATGCCCGCGCCGGTGCGCTCGCGCAGGGCCTTGATGTCTGCAGCGGTGTAGTTCGCCATGGAACGTCCTTGTCTGTCGATCGTGCTGGTCTTCGATCGTGGGCGCCCCGGGCCTCGCGGCCCGGGGCGGTCCGTCACTTGTCCTTGGCGTCCGCGGCCGGCTCGGCCACGCCCTCGGCCTCGGCGGCCGGAGCGGCGTCCTGGCCCGAGGGCAGACCGGGCTCGTCGACCGTGCCCACGGCCTCGACCGGGCTGTCGACCTCGGCCTCGGCCGCCTGGGCGTCCGCGGCGGTCTCGTCCGCCGGGCTCGCGGGCGCCTTGGGCTCGGTCTGGACGGCGTCCGACTGGCCCGCGAGGAGCTCGCGCTCCCACTCGGCGAGCGGCTCGGCCTCGGTGGCGGAGCCCTCGGCCGCAGCGGAGCGACCCGAGTGACGTGCGATCAGGCCCTCGGCGGCGGCGTCGGCGATCACGCGCGTGAGCAGCGTGACCGAGCGGATCGCGTCGTCGTTGCCCGGGATCTGGTAGTCGACCAGGTCCGGGTCGCAGTTGGTGTCGAGGATCGCGACGACGGGGATGCCGAGCTTGCGGGCCTCGTCGACCGCGAGGTGCTCCTTGTTGGTGTCGACGATCCACACCGCCGAGGGCACCTTGGTCATGTCGCGGATGCCGCCGAGCGTCTTCGTGAGCTTGTCCTTCTCACGGCGCATGATCAGCAGCTCCTTCTTGGTGAAGGCACTGCCGGCGACGTCGTCGAAGTCGATCTCCTCGAGCTCCTTGAGCCGCTGGAGACGCTTGTTGACCGTGGCGAAGTTGGTCAGCATGCCGCCGAGCCAGCGCTGGTTGACGTAGGGCATGCCCACGCGCGCGGCCTGCTCGGCCACGGGCTCCTGCGCCTGCTTCTTGGTGCCGACGAAGAGGATGGTCCCGCCGTGCGCGACGGTCTGCTTGACGAACTCGTACGCGCGGTCGATGTAGGACAGCGACTGCTGCAGGTCGACGATGTAGATGCCGTTGCGCTCCGTGAGGATGAAGCGCTTCATCTTGGGGTTCCAGCGCCGGGTCTGGTGCCCGAAGTGGACACCGCTCTCGAGCATCTGGCGCATGGTCACGACGGCCATGGCACGTCCTTCCGGCGCGGCCGCGGGCCGCGCGAGTGCTGGCGGCCCGCACGGGTGCGGTCCGCGATCCGGTTGTCGGCGGCGGTCGGGTGACCGGTCGCCCCTGGCGCCACGCGGCACCGACACCGCAGGTCCTCCGCTCAGCGGCGGGCCTCCGGACCGACGTCGGTACACGCTCCCGGCCCCGGTGCGCCCGGGGTGGTTCGGGAAGGATGGCGCGCGATGTCACCCGGCGGACCGGGTGCAGCGATCATCCTACCCCGAACGACCCCTCGGCCCGACCGGGGCGCACGAGAGCCGGGTGCCGGGCCCCGCGGCGAGGACGGGTGTCCACGTCCCGTGGCCGGCGACGTCCTCCACCACCACCACGGACCTCGCCGCTCGGCACGTCCCGCGCACGCGAGGGTGCCGCATGACCTGCGCACGTCGTGACCGCCCGGACGGGACGATCATCCGCACGGCCGCCGTCGGGGTGCTGGTAGCCGCGCTCCTCCTGGGCGCAGGCCCGCCGACGGCGGACGCCACGGACGACGCGACGTCCGGTACGCCCGCGCGGCCGGACGACCACGCGCACCACCGTCTGCCCCTCGAGGCCGCGACGCTCGTCGCCCGGTTCCGCGCGCCCGCCCAGCCGTGGGGCCCGGGTCACCGCGGGATCGACCTCACAGGCACGGGCCCGGTCCGGACCCCCGCCGACGGCGTCGTCACCTTCTCGGGGGTCGTCGTCGACCGCGGCGTGCTGACCGTGACCCACGACGACGGCTTGCGCTCCTCGTTCGAGCCGGTCGAGGGCGGGCTGCCCGTGGGCACGCGCGTGCGCGTCGGTGACGCGCTCGCGACCGTGGCGCGGCCGCAGCACCACGGGGGTCACTGCGGGCCGACGTCGTGCCTGCACTGGGGCGTCCGTCGGGGGGAGACGTACGTGGACCCGCTCAGCCTCCTCGGAGCGGCCGAGCCGGTCGTCCTGCTCCCGCTCGGCTGAGACAGGCGGAGGTCAGCCCCGCTCGCTCTCCTGGAGGCTGGTGCGCAGCCGCAGCATCGCGGCGGTGTGCATCTGCGAGATCCGCGACTCGGTGACCCCGAGCACACGTCCGATCTCCGCGAGGGTCATGCCCTCGTAGTAGTAGAGGACGAGCACGATCTTCTCGCGCTCGCCGAGCCGCTCGATCGCGCGCGAGAGCAGCACGCGTGTCTCCTGCGCCTCGACCGACCCCTCGGGATCGACCGCGGCAGGGTCCTCGAGCGTGTCGAGGAGCGAGAGCGAGTCACCGCGCTCGGAGCCCGCACCGATCAGCTCGTCGAGAGCCGCGACGTTCACAGTGGAGAGCTGGGTGAAGACCGCACGGAGCTCGCCCACGCCGATCTCGAGCCGCGCCGCGACCTCCTCCTCGGTCGGGGGTCGGCGCAGCTCGCCCTCGAGCTCGGCGAACGCACGGTCCACGGCGCGCGCCTTGGTGCGCACCGACCGCGGGATCCAGTCGATCGCCCGGAGCTCGTCGATGATCGCGCCGCGGACGCGCGAGCTCGCGTAGGTCTCGAACTTGACGGCCCTGTCGGTCTCGTACTTCTCGATCGCGTCGATCAGACCGAACATCCCGTACGAGACGAGGTCGGCCTGCTCGACGGTCGACGGCAGCCCCGCCCCGACCCGGGCGGCGACCATGGTCACGAGCGGCGCGTAGTGCAGGATCAGCCGCTCCCGCGCCACCCTGTCGCCGGTCTCCTTGAACACCCGCCAGAGCGACTCGACGCTCGTCGCGTCCTCGCCCGCGCCTTCGGTGTGCGGGCGCGGCACCACACGCGAGGTGGCGCGGGTCGCGGACGAGGACGTCGTCCCGGCGTGAGCGGACATCAGGGGCCTCAGGCTCTCGGGTGGGCTTGCAGGTAGGAGGTACGCAGGCGGTCGGCGCTCACGTGGGTGTAGCGCTGTGTCGTGGCCAGGGTCGCATGCCCGAGCATCTCCTGGACGCTCCGAAGGTCCGATCCACCGTGCAGGAGGTGGGTCGCGGTGGTGTGGCGCAGCGCGTGCGGGGCGACGTCGTCGACCCCGGCCGCACGGGCGAGACGGTGGACGGCGGAGCGCAGCTGGCGCTGGTCCACCCGACCCCCGCGCCGGCCGAGGAGCAGGGCGGCTCCCGAGGCGTCGCCTGCGAGCGCCGGGCGGCCGGTCGACAGCCAGCGATCCACCGCCCGGGCCGCCGGCACACCGAACGGCACCACGCGCTCCTTGGCACCCTTGCCCATGACGCGCAGCAGCCGGGCCCCGCGGTCGACGTCGTCGACGTCCACCGCGACGAGCTCACCGACGCGCACCCCGGTGGCGTAGAGGAGCTCGAGCGCGACCCAGTCGCGCTGCGCGACCGGGTCGCCGTCGTCAGCCGCCTGCCGTGCCGCGTCGAGCATCGCGGTCACGGGCTCGAGAGCGAGCGCCGTGGGCAGAGGCGATCCGGGCTGTGCCGTGACGAGCCGGAGCGCCGGGTCCGTCGCGACGAGACCCTCACGCGCGGCCCATGCGTAGAAGCCGCGGACGGCCGCTCCCCGCCGTGCGACCGTGGCCCGGGCCGCGCCCGCGGTCACCATCGCCCCCAGCCACGCCCGCAGGAGCGCGAGGTCCACGTCGTGCCAGGCGACCCCACGGCGCCGCGCGAACGCGAGGACGTGCCGCACGTCGCCCGCGTACGCCCGCACCGTGTGACGCGACACCCCGCGGGACGCCGCCAGGTGCACCTCGTACGCCTCGAGGACCCCTTCCGAGGTCGGCACGGCGGCGCGGAGGGACGACATGGCTCCTACCGTGGCGTCTTCATCCTTCCTTCACAAGCCGGGACACGCAGACTTCACCCGGTTCCGGTGGGTCCGGTTTTGTCCGCTGCCCGAGTTGTCCGTTTTGCCTGGTCAGCGCGACGCGACAGGGCCGCCCCCACCCGTGCCACGCCGCCCGTCGCGCAACCACCCGCCGTCGTCACGTCGCGCGAGCCCGCGGAGCTCGAGGACCCCCAACCCTGCCTCGACCTCCTCGGGCGTCAGGCCCGCGGTCCGCGCGAGCGCGACGACGCGCGCGGCCCGCCGTACCGGGAGCGCGTCCAAGGTGCGCCGCTGGACCTCGTCGAGCCCGTCCGTCGCACGCGGCGTGACGGCGGGCTCGAGAGCGAGGCTGCCCGCGGCACCCGCGAGCTCGTGCACCTCGTCGGCGCCTGTGACGCACACCGCGAGCCCCTCGCGCAGCAGCCGATGGCAGCCGGCCGACGCGGCGGACGTGACGGGGCCCGGCACCGCGCCGACCGGGCGGAAGAGCCGCGCCGCCGTGGCAGCCGTGTTCAACGCTCCCGACCGCCACGCCGCCTCCACGACGACCGTCGCGTGCGCCGCGGCCGCGATGAGTCGGTTGCGCTGGAGGAACCTGCTGCGGCTCGGGATGCCGCCCGGTGGGGCCTCGGCGACGAGCGCGCCCCCGGCCTCGACCAGGGCTGTGAACAGGCGCACGTTGCCCGCCGGGTAGGCGCGGTCCACGCCGCCCGCGAGGAACGCCACCGTGCAGGCGCCCGTGGCGGTCGCGCCGCGGTGGGCGGCGGCGTCGATCCCGTAGGCCCCGCCCGAGACCACCGTGTAGCCGCGATCACCCAGACCGCCCGCCATCTCCGCGGCGACGTGCTCCCCGTAGCCGGTGCACGCACGCGCACCGATCACCGCGACCGATGCGTCGAGGGCGCGGGCCAGGTCGGCCCTCCCGCGCACCCACAGGCACAGCGGCGCCTGGGGGCCGAGCGAGGCGAAGCCCTCGGGCCACGCGTCGTCCTCCGGCACGACCAGGTGCCCGCCGAGCCGCTCGAGACGGTCGAGGTCGCGACGCACGTCGAGACCTTCCAACCGCTGCGACCACCTGCGCGCGCACACCCCGAGCCTGCCTGCCGCGCCCGGTGCGAGCGGCGCACCGAGAGCACCCGGCAGGTCGAGGGCACCCCTGCTCTCACGCAACCACGCGAGCGCCTCGACCGGACCGAGCGCGGCGACCAGCGCACCGGCGACCCCGTCCCCCGGTTCGACGAGCCTGCTCCACGTCGCGCGCGCCTCGCGCAGGTCGTCGCTCACAGCCGCACCTGCCCACGCGTGCGCAGCAGCAGCGCCTGACCCACGTCGGCCGCCGTCGGGGCCGCACGGCCACCGAGGTCGGCGAGGGTCCAGGCGACGCGCAGCACACGGTCCACGCCGCGCAGGCTCAGGGTCCCGGCGTCGAGCGCACGGTCGAGATCGCGGACCGCGCTCCGGCCGCTCGCCGCGCGCAGCCACGACCCGGGGACCTCGGCGTTCGTACGCCATGGCGTGCCCGCGAGCCGGCCCGCGGCCGCCGCACGCGCCTCGCCCACGCGCCGCGCGACGTCGGCCGTCGCCTCGCCCGACCCCGGCTCCCGGTCGAGACGGGTGACCGGGAGCACCTCGACCTGGAGGTCCACGCGGTCCAGGAGCGGACCCGACAGACGGGAGAAGTACCTGCGCCGCGCGAGTGCCGAGCACGTGCACTCGAGCCCACGCCCCACGGACATGCCGCACGGGCACGGGTTGGCGGCCAGGACCAGCTGGAAGCGAGCCGGGTAGCGGGCGGTACCTCCCGAGCGATGGATCACCATCTCGCCGTGCTCGAGCGGCTGGCGCAGCGTCTGGAGCACCCGGGGCGAGAACTCCGGCGCCTCGTCCATGAAGAGCACCCCTCGGTGCGCACGCGACGCGGCGCCCGGTCGGGGCAGCCCTGAGCCCCCGCCGACGACGGCGGACGGCGTGGCCGTGTGGTGAGGGTCCTCGAACGGCGGGCGTCGCACGAGGCCGTCAGCCGCACGCAACGTGCCCGCGACCGAGTGGACCGACGTGACCTCCACCGCCTCGCGCTCGGTGAGGTCGGGCAGCAGGCCGGGCAGTCGCGCGGCCAGCATCGTCTTGCCCGCGCCCGGAGGCCCGACCATCAGCAGGTGGTGCCCTCCGGCCGCCGCGACCTCGAGCGCGCGTCGGGCCTCACGCTGGCCCACGACGTCGGCGAGGTCGGGCACCGCCGGCCGTTGTGCCACCTCGACGGAGGGAACCACCGGCTCGACGTCGTCGACCGGGACGTCCGCACCGTAGGCGCGGGCGACCTCCGCCAGGCTGCTCGCGGCACGCACCCGTGCGCCGGGGACCAGCCGGGCCTCGTCGGCGTTCGCCCACGGCACCACGACCTCGCACCTGCCCGCAGCGACGGCGGCGGCGACCGCGGGCAGGACACCCCGGACCGGGCGCAGCCTCCCGTCCAGGCCCAGCTCACCGAGGTGGACGGCCCGCTCGGGCCCGCCGGGTTCGCACTGTCCGGCCCCGACGAGGGTCGCGACGGCGATCGCGAGGTCGAACGACGCACCCGCCTTGGGCAGGGCCGCAGGCGACAGGTTCACCGTGATCCGCCGCTGGGGCCAGGCGAGCCCCGACGACGTGATCGCCGCGCGCACCCTGTCGCGCGCCTCGGCGAGCGACGCGTCCGGCAGCCCGACCAACGTGAAGCCCGGCACCGAGGCGGCGAGGTGTGCCTCCACCTCGATCAGGTGACCCGTGAGCCCGACCAGACTGACGGCTCCGGTACGCCCGAGCCCCATCAGACGACCCCGACCAGGTGCTCGACGCTCGGTGTGCCCCCGCGGCGCACGAGCACGGCGAGGACGTCGATGCGCACGCCGCGCGGCCGCAGCTCGTGCGCCGCGAGCCACTGCCCGGCGAGACGCCGCAGTCGCGCGAGCTTGGCGGGTGTGACGGCCTCGGCCGGGTGCCCGTACCCGGTGCCGGTGCGCGTCTTGACCTCGACCACGACGAGCTCCTCGCCGTGGAGCGCGACGATGTCGATCTCACCCGACGCACCCCGCCAGTTGCGGTCGACCACCTCCCACCCCGCGCGGACGAGGTGCGCCGCGGCGACCTCCTCGCCGTACCGTCCCACTGCATCCTTGGCGCGCACGCGACCACCTCCGCGACGCAGCCTCGCCGTCATGCGGCACGAGCCGGCCGCAGGACCGCCCCGCCTGGGGACGGTGTCCGCGCGTGGACGCTGTGGACCGGCCTGGCCGGCCTAGCGGCGGAAGGGACCGCCGTCGGGCACGTCGAGCTCGGGCTTCGCGAGCTCCTCGACGTTGACGTCCTTGAACGTGACGACCCGGACGGACTTCACGAAGCGCGCCGAGCGGTACACGTCCCACACCCAGGCGTCGGCGAGGCTCAGCTCGAAGAAGACCTCCCCCGCCGCCGACCGGACCTGCAGGTCGACCTGGTTGGCCAGGTAGAAGCGCCGCTCGGTCTCCACCACGTACGCGAAGAGGTTCACCACGTCGCGGTACTCGCGGTAGAGCGCGAGCTCCATCTCGGTCTCGTAGTTCTCCAGGTCCTCCGCGCTCACCGGTCCATCATGACCCATCGCGGGCCGCGACCGGACCTCGCGGCACGACCGCGTCCTCGGGCGCGCACAGCGCGGCGCGCTCGGCAGGGTCGAGCATCTGCCTCAGCTCGGCGAGCGCGCGGCTGCGGTCACGTGCGCCGTCGAGCGCGGCGAGCATCACCTCGGCGGCGTAGCCCTCGCGGCTCCGCAACGGCCGGAACACCCAGCGCCGACCCACCTGGACGCGCTCGACCATGCCCTTGCGGGTGAGGTTCGTCAGGACGGTCGCGACCGTCGTGTACGCGAGGGTGTGCGCCGTCATGGCGGCGAGGACGTCCCGGGTGCACAGGTCGTCCGGGCAGTCCCAGAGCACCTCCATCACCTGGCGCTCGAGGGCGCCGAGCGCCGGGACCTCAGCCACGGCGCGTCCCGCACGCGACCTGACCCGAGAGGCGGGCGACGAGCGCGACCGCGGTGAGGGCCACGGCGGCCACGGCGAGCACCGGCTGCGCGGGGGCGAACCAGGTCAGCGCACCCGAGTACCCGAGTGCCAGCAGCGCGATCTTGTTGCACACGGGGCAGCCGACGGCGAACCATGCCAGCACCCCGCCGGCGAGCCCGAGGCGCGACGGCGCGTCTCCCGACCCCTCCCCAGAGGTGTCCTCGTCGACGCCCGCACCGGGGCTACGCCTCGGCCTGACGTACGTCGCCGCGAGCAGGCCGGCGAGTGCGGAGGTGACGAGCCAGACCGGGTAGTTCCACGCCACGACGGGGATCTCGCGCCCGAACACGGGGTTGGGGATGAGCACCGTCGGCAGCCCGATGAGCAGTGCCGTCCCTGCCGCGGACGCAGCCGCAGCCCACCACTGGCGGGAGGTCCAGCGCGTCAGGGCGAGGCGCGCGAACCCGAGGTGGCGGCCCACCCCGGGCAGCGAGGGGCGCCCGCCGCGACGCACGGTGGTCGGGGTCGCAGACGGCGGCGTGGTGCTGGTCGCTGGCATGTGCCTACTATGCCGCATAGAACTACTACTCCGCATAGAAGGCCATCACGAGCCCGCGCACCCCCTCCCGAGAGAGAGCCATGCCTGACCGTCGCACCTCCCCCCGCACCTGGCTCGTCCCGGCCGTGGTGCTCCTCGTCGCGGGCGGGCTCGTGCTCGCCGCGCTCGAGCGCGACCGCGGTGCCGCCGAGCCAGCCGTCGCGCCCCCGACAGCCGCAGGCACCCCCACCGCCGACGCGCCTGCTGCCGACGGTCCCGTGGGCGAGGTGGCCGAGCCCGGCGCCGACGCACTCGAGGTCGCGCGGCGCGACCCCGCGGACCCGACGGCCGCGGGGCCGGTCGACGCCCCCGTCGTGCTCGTGGCGTTCTCGGACTACCAGTGCCCGTTCTGCGCGCGCTGGGTCCACGAGACCCAGCCGGCGCTCGAGCCCTACGTCGAGGCAGGGGACCTGCGGATCGAGTGGCGCGACGTCAACGTGTACGGCGAGGACTCGCGCCGCGGCGCTCGTGCCGCCTACGCCGCGGGCCTCCAGGGCGGCTTCTGGGAGTTCCACGACGCGCTCTTCGCCGACGGCGAGAAGCCCAGCCCCGCGGAGCTCGGAGAGGAGTCCCTGCGCTCGCTCGCGGACGGCCTCGGCCTCGACGTGGACCGTTTCACGCGTGACCTCGCGTCCGCCGAGGTCGCACGCGGGGTCCAGGAGAACGAGGACCTCGGCCTCACAGTCGGCGCGTTCTCGACGCCCAGCTTCCTCATCGGTGACCAGCCGGTCGTCGGCGCACAGCCCACCGACGTGTTCGTCGAGGCGGTCGAGCAGGCTCTCGCACAGGCTCAGGGCTGAGCGTGGACGTCGGTTACCTCGCGGCGGTCCTCGGCGGGGCGCTCGCCCTCCTGAGCCCGTGCGGAGCCCTCCTGCTGCCGGCCTTCCTCGCGGCGGTCGCCCGCGACCTGCGCGGGCTGCTCGCACACGCGGCGGTCTTCTACGTGGGTCTCGCCGCGGTGCTCGTGCCGCTGGGCCTCGGCGCCGCGCTCCTCGGGAGCCTCGTCACCCAGCGGACCGCACTCGTCACCGCAGCGGGATGGCTCGTCATCGCGCTGGGTCTCGTGACCGCGCTCGGCAAGGGCGTGGACCTGGGACGCCTCGTGCCGCGGCAACGGGCCGCCCGGGTGGGCCGCACGGGCACCTACCTGCGCACGCTGGCGCTCGGCGGGGTCTCTGGGGTCGCGGGCTTCTGCGCGGGGCCGATCCTCGGTGCGGTGCTGACGGTCGCCGCGACGCGTTCACCCCTCGGTGGCGGCGTCACCCTCGCCCTCTACGCCCTGGGCATGGTCGTCCCGCTGGTCGGGATCGCCGCCGTGTGGGCGCGCCTCGGCACAGGTGGCCGCGCGGCGCTCCGGGGCCGCGAGCTCCGCCTCGGCCGCGTGCGCACGCACACCATGTCCCTCGCGACCGGCCTGCTGCTCGTCGCCGTCGGCGTCGTCTTCCTCCTGACGAACGGCATGGCCGCGCTGCCCGAGCTGGTGCCCGCCGCCGTCCTGGCCGACCTCCAGGCGGGGATCGCACGTGCCGGGGCTCAGGTGCCCGACGTCGCGCTCGTGCTCGTCGTCGCGGGTGTCGTGCTCCTGGCCTGGTGGGGGCGGGGCAGGAACGCCCGCCGGCGCTCGGCGGCGGTCGACCGCCAGGAGCAGCGATGAGCGTCCGGCAGGCCCACGGACCGGGCGCACGACGAGGGGTGCCGGTTGCCGTCGCCGCCGTCCTCGTCGCCGTCCTCGCCGCGTGCACGCCGGGTGAGCCCCCGGCCGTCCCGGCACAGGTCGCTCCCGCGACCCGGCCCGGACCGGCGGAGCCGCCGGCCGCGGCCGACACCGACCGCTGGGTCCTGCCATCCACGTGGAGCGGGGCCCGGACGGTCGCACCCGGCTGGGACCGCGCGCTCGGGAGCCGTGACGGCGTGGTCGTGGGCGCGCGGACCGAACCGGAGGGCGGCGTGGACGTCTCCGCGGTCGCGGGCACGGGCGAGGCGCTGTGGAGCGCGCGGCGGGCACCGGGCCACGGGGAGGTGGGTCTGAGCCGCGCGGCCGACACCTCGCGGACCCCGGTCGTCGTACTGACGGACGAGGACGCGGGGACGACCATCGCGACGGGCCACGTCCTCGTCACCGGCGAGCTGCTCTGGGGGCCGGTCGAGGTCCCGGGACCTCTCGTCGGACCAGGCCTGGTCTTCGGTGACGAGGCCGCCACCGCCCTCGACCCCACGACGGGGACACCGCTGCCCACGACCGGCACGCCCGTGGCGGAGCACGACGGCTGGGTCGTGACCGTCGACGGCCCCGAGCTGCTCGGCTACGCCCCCACGGACCACGGGAGGCCCGCGTGGCGCACGGCGCTCACCAGCATCGGCCTGACGACGCCGCGCGCGCTCGCGGCACCTGCCCCGACGGGCACGGTGCTGCTGGGCGAGCCCGACGCGGACGAGGGCGTGCTCCTGGAGCTCGCCACGGGACGTGCCGTCGCTCCGCGCGCGTCGGGCGCCGCGCGTGACGGCGCGACGGGCACGATCGTCACCGTCGCCGCCGGGACGGCCACGGGCCACGGCCCTGACGGGCCGCTCTGGTCACGCAGGCTGCCCGACGGCGACGTCGACGTCGCGGCCGCCGGGGGCGCGCTGGTCTACCTGCGCGAGGAGGGCGCCGTCCGCGTGCTCAACGCGCTCACGGGTGCCGACGCGATCGCCTACGAGGGCCCCGCAGGATCCGGCTACGTGGTGCCGACGCTCGTCACGAGCACCGGCGCCGCGGTCGCGCGCACCGACGAGCTCGTGCTGCTGACCACCGAGCCCGCCGACCCGGCCGACTGAGCCGGCTCGCCCACCGGCGGCGACGCGGCGTCCGGGCCGACGGCGTCCGCCGCCGTCCCGCCCACGAGCGGCAGGCGCCAGCTGCGCCGGTGCAACCCGCACGGCCCGAGGTCGCGCAGGGCCTGGACGTGGTCGCCCGAGCCGTACCCCTTGTTGTCCGCCCAGCCGTACGCCGGGTGCTGCGCGGCGTGCTGCACCATCAGCGCGTCGCGCTCGCACTTGGCGAGCACGCTCGCCGCGGCGACCGACGCGCACGTCCGGTCGGCCTTGACACGCACGACGACGCGCGGGACGTGCACGCCGTCCGGTACGGGCAGCGCGTCGGGCCCGACGGCGAGCTCCTCGAAGAGGCTGGGCTGCGCGGGAGGCGAGAGCCAGTCGTGCGTGCCGTCGAGGAGCACGAGATCCACCTCGACGCCCAGCGCAGCGAGAGCACGCATGCCCGCGAGCCTCAGTGCGGCGATGATGCCGAACCGGTCGATCTCGTCGGGTCCCGCGTGGCCCACGGCACGCGCGAGCCCCCACCGCGAGAGCGCGGGACGCAGCCGCTCGCGGGCGGCGGGCGTGAGCAGCTTGGAGTCGGCCACGCCTGCCGGACAGGTGCGCGTGCCCAGGTCCACCGCGACCGCACCCACGCTGACGGGCCCGGCGAGGGCTCCACGACCCACCTCGTCCATGCCGACGACCACGCGCGCCCCCTGACGCAGCAGCGCCCTCTCGTGCCTCAGGTGTGGGCGGGGCCTGCTCGCGGTCATCAGTCCACCTCCGCGAACGTCGCCCCCGGGTTGCGCAGGAGCTGGACCCGGTCGAGCGGCCAGAGCGTCACGAAGGCGACGCCGACGACGTTGTCGACGGGGACGCTGCCGCCACCAGGGGCACCCTGCTTGAAGCGCGAGTCCTGGGAGTTCTGCCGGTTGTCCCCCATGACCCACAGGCCCCCCTCCGGAACCGTCGTCGTGAACTCGACCTCGCTCGGCACCGCGCCGTCGGCCACGTACGGCTCGTCCAGGGGGACGCCGTTGACGAGGAGCCTCCCCTGGGCGTCGCAGCACTCGACCGTGTCGCCGGGGAGGCCGATCACACGCTTGATGAGGTGCTCGCCCGAGTCCTGTGGCAGCAGGCCCACGAAGGTCAGGGCCTCGGTCAGCGCCGCCCGCCACGCGGGCTGCGGGGTCTCGTCGGCCGGAGGCAGCCAGCCTCCCGGATCCTTGAACACCACGACGTCGCCCCGGTGGACGTCGAGCGGGCCGGGGGCGAGCTTCGTCACCAGCACCCGGTCGCCGACGAGGAGGGTGTCCTCCATCGACTGGCTCGGGATGAAGAACGCCTGCACCAGGAAGGTCTTGATCAGGAGCGACAGCACGAGGGCGCTGACGACGATGACGGCGGTCTCACGCAACCATGCGGCGACGCCGCCACGCGCACGTTCGCGCGCGTGCGAGGGCGAGTGGGTGCGCCCTGCCGCGGGTGCCTCGTCGAGCGCGGCGGAGTCGCTCGGCGGGTGGGGCTGCTCGGGGCGGGACGTCACGCCCTCAACTCTGCCACGCCCGTGCGGCGGCCCACGCCTCGGCCCGCGGACCGGACCGGTCCTGCCACGGACGACGACGGGCGGCCGTCCCGGAGGACGACCGCCCGTGCGTGGGCGCGGCCCGTGGGCCGCGGCATGCTGCGGAGACTCAGCCCTGCTTGGCCGGCGTCTCGCGCTTCTCCTTGATCTTGGCCTTCTTGCCGCGGAGCTTGCGCAGGTAGTACAGCTTCGCGCGCCGCACGTCACCGCGGGTGACGACCTCGACGGACTCGAGGGTCGGCGAGTGGACCGGGAAGGTGCGCTCGACACCCACACCGAAGCTGATCTTGCGGATCGTGAAGGTCTCGCGGACCCCGCCGCCCTGGCGCGCGATCACGACGCCCTGGAACGCCTGGACGCGCGAGCGGGTGCCCTCGACGACCTTCACGTTGACCTTGAGGGTGTCGCCCGGACGGAAGTCCGGGATGTCCGAGCGCAGCGACGCCGCGTCGACCGAGTCGAGGATGTGCATGTCAGTTCACTCTCCCGCCCTGCCACAGGTCAGCGCGTCATCACGGGCAGCCGTGCCGCCTCGTCCGTCGTGGGTGCGGCGCGCCTGCGTCCGGGCGGTGTCGTGCTGCCCGGACGGCCGGGACCGTCTCCCCTGTGGCAGAGACGCGACCGGCGCACCGACCGATCAGTCTGCCACAGGAGCGGCGTCGGCCACGAGTCGGCCGTCCGCGCCCGGGCGCCAGCCGAGCGTCGCGAGCAGGGCGAGGTCCGCCCGGTCGAGGTCGGCGACCGCGAGCGCCGCGACCAGGTCCGGGCGGCGCGCCGCCGTCCGCTCGAGCGCGCGGTCCCTCCGCCAGCGGTCGATCCGCGCGTGGTGGCCCGACAGCAGGACCTCCGGGACCTCGTGCTCGCGCCACACCGGCGGTCGGGTGTACACGGGGTACTCGAGCAGGCCGGCCCCGCCGTGGGACTCCTCGACCAGCGACACGGGGTTACCGACCACGCCCGGCAGCAGCCGGGCGACGGCCTCGACCACGACGAGCGCGGCGACCTCACCCCCGTTGAGCACGTAGTCGCCGAGCGACAGCTCCGTCACGCGCACACCCGCCTCGGCGTAGTGCTCGGTGACGCGCGCGTCGATGCCCTCGTAGCGCCCGCACGCCACCACGAGGTGGCGCTGCGTCGCGAGGCGTTCTGCGGTGCGCTGGGTGAACCGGTCACCCGCGGGTGTGGGGACGATCAGCTCGGTCGCGCCGGGTTCGACGACGTCGTCGAGCGCCTCCCCCCACACGTCGGGACGCATGACCATCCCCGCTCCCCCGCCGACGGGCGTGTCGTCGACGGTGCGGTGCCGGTCGGTGGTCCAGTCACGCAGGTCGTGCACGCGCAGGTCGAGCAGACCGCTCTGTCGTGCCTTCCCGACGAGCGAGAGCTCGAGCGCGGCGAGGTACTCGGGGAAGATCGTGACGACGTCGATGCGCACGTCAGGGCCCGTCCACGGGTTCCGTCACACCGTCACCCGCGGCACTCTCGGCGGCGTCGGCGTCCGAGGCGAGGAGCCCGCGGGGCGGGTCGATCACCACACGGCCGTGCGCGACGTCCACCTCGGGCACGATCGCCCGCACGAACGGCACGAGGCTCGTGCGACCGTCCGGCTCGCGCACCACGAGGGCGTCCTGGGCCGGGAGGTGCTCGAGTCCCACGACCTCACCGACCGTGGTGCCGTCCGGCAGCTCGGCCCGCAGGCCGCGCAGCTCGTGCGGGTACCAGGCGTCCTCCTCGTCGGAGGTCTCGGCGTCCACGACGAGCGTGGTGCCGCGCAGCGCCTCGACGGCCGTGCGGTCCTCGGCCTCCGCGAACGCCACGACCCACCGGCCGTTGAGCACACGCGCCCGGGTGACGGTCAACGAACCCGCACCGGGCGCCCTGCGGAGCACGGCGCCGACCGCGAGGCGAGTCTCCGGGTCGTCGGTGCGGACGTCGAGCGCGACGTCACCGCGCAGGCCGTGCGGTCGTCCGATCACCGCGACGGTGAGCTCCATCCGTGCCTCCGGTCGAGTCGGTTCCCCGGGTGTCCGAGGACGGGTCAGGCCCGGCCCCGGACGGGGACCGGGCCTGACCCGTGAGCGGTACGTTCAGCGGCGGTCGACGTCGACGACGTCGACCCGCACCGAACCGTCCGCGGACAACGCGTTGACCACGGTGCGCAGCGCGCGCGCCGTGCGACCGCTGCGGCCGATCACCCGGCCGAGGTCCTCCGGGTGGACCCGGACCTCGAGCAGCTCCCCGCGGCGCAGCGAGCGTCCGCGCACCTGGACGTCGTCCGGGTGGTCGACGATGCCGCGCACGAGGTGCTCGAGGGCGTCCGCGAGCATCAGGCCTGCTCGTCCGCGGGGGCCTCGTCGGCCGACCCGGCCTCGGCGGCCGGCTCCTCGGCCTTGGCCGACTTCTTCTCGGCGGCCTTGGCCTTCGCCTTCTCGGCGGCGTCGGCCGCGGCGGCGATCGCGACGGAGGCGTCGGCAGCCTCACCCTTGACGCGCAGCGTGCCCTCGGCGCCCGGCAGGCCCTTGAACTTCTGCCAGTCGCCCGTGATCTTCAGGATCGCGAGGACCTGCTCGCTGGGCTGCGCACCCACGCTCAGCCAGTACTGCGCACGCTCGGAGGTCACCTCGATGAGCGAGGGCTCCTCGGTCGGGTGGTACTTGCCGATCTCCTCGATCACACGACCATCACGCTTGGTGCGCGAGTCGGCGACGACGATGCGGTAGTACGGCGCCCGGATCTTGCCGAGGCGCTTCAGACGGATCTTGACGGCCACAGTGGTGGTCTCTCCTGGTTCTGCTGGGGACGGCCGCCACGCACCGACCCGTGGGGTAGGTGGGCGAGGAGGCCTGAGGACACGGTCACGCACGGCTAGAGGGTCCGACGTGCCGGGTACAGCGGGCCATTCTGCCAGATCCCCCGCGTGCGCGGCACCGGGCACGCGGGCCCCGGGCGGGGCCTGCACTCAGTGCTCCGTGAGCGAGCGGCCTCGCAGCTCGGGCAGCAGCAGGGCCGCACCGGCAGCGAGGACGAAGGAGATCGCGAAGGCGGCGAACGTGACCTGCTCGCCCCCGACGGCGAGCAGCGGTGGCACCGCGAGCGGGGCGAGGATCGAGGCGATGCGGCCGAAGCCTGCTGCCCAGCCGGCGCCGGTGGCCCGCAGCCGCGTCGGGTAGATCTCGGGCGTGACCGCGTAGAGGGCTCCCCACGCCCCGAGGTTGAAGAACGACAGGAGCATGCCCGCGACGAGCACGCCCGTGGCGCCGTCGGCCCAGCCGAACACCGCGGCGGCCCCGGCCGAGCCCACCAGGAACGTGGCGAGGGTCGCGCGGCGCCCCCAGACCTCGACCAGCACGGCGGCCACGGCGTAGCCCGGCAGCTGGGCTGCGGTGATGGCGAGCGTGTAGCCGAACGACTGCACGAGGGAGAAGCCCTGGGCCACGAGCAACGAGGGCAACCAGATGAACGCCCCGTAGTAGGAGAAGTTGACGAAGAACCAGACGAGCCAGATCGCCGCCGTCCTGCGTCGGACCCCGGCAGCCCAGAGCGCGACGGGGCCCGTGCGCGCGCGACCGACGACGGCGGCGTCGGTGCCACGCGTGTCCTGGTCCGGGCCGGGCTCCGGCGACACGACGTCTGCGGACGCCTCGAACTCGCGCACCACGGCCTCGGCCTCGGCCGTGCGGCCGGCCCGCTCGAGGAAGCGCACCGACTCGGGCAGGCCACGACGCACGACGAGCGCGTAGAGCGCCGGCACGGCTCCGATGAGCAGCGCCCAGCGCCAGCCCTCGGGGTGGTCGCGCACCACGAGGTAGCCGATGACCGCCGCGAGCACCCAGCCGACGGCCCAGAAGGCCTCGAGCACCACGACCACGCGACCGCGGATGCGCGCGGGGGCGAACTCGCTCACGAGCGTCGACGCGACGGGGAGCTCGGCACCGAGACCCAGGCCGACGACGAAGCGGAGAGCCATGAGCGCCGCCACCGAGCCCACGAGGGCGGACGCGCCGGTGGCGAGCCCGTACACGAGCAGGGTGAGGGCGAACACCTGCCGCCGTCCGACGCGGTCGGCCAGGAGTCCCCCGACACTCGCGCCGAGCGCCATCCCGAGGAAGCCGACGGACGCGATCCAGGACATCTCGGCGTTGCTGAGCTCCCACTGGACCTTGAGCGCCGCGATGACGAAGGAGATGAGGCCCACGTCCATCGCGTCGAGCGCCCAGCCGATGCCGGAGCCCACCACGAGGCGGCGGTGGCGCCGGGTGAACGGCAGGCGGTCCAGCCGCTCGGGCCGCGTCGCCGGCCGCTCGACGGCCGTCATCCGTGCGTGCCGACGACACGACCGCGCAGGACGACGGCGCGCGGGTGGCCGAGCGCGCGGACGTCGTCACGCGGGTCGGCCGCGAGCACCACGAGGTCCGCCGGGGCGCCCTCGCTCAGGCCCGGGACGCCGAGGTACTCGCGCGCCCGCCAGCTCGCGGCGGCGACGACGTCCGCGGCGGGCACACCGGCCCGCACCATCTCGGCGGCCTCGTCGGGCAGCCGGCCGTGCTCGATCGTCCCGCCCGCGTCCGTGCCGACCAGCAGCCGCACACCCGCGTCGTGCAGGTCGCGCACGTGCGCGTACCGCCGCGCGTGCAGCCGTCGCATGCGCTCGGCGAACCGCGGGTAGCGCACCGCCTGGGCCGCGATGGCCTCGAACTGGTCGACCTGCAGGAGGGTCGGGACCACCGGGATCCCGCGCCGCGCGACCTCGTCGACGTGCTCGGGCAGCAGACCCGTCCCGTGCTCGATGCAGTCCACGCCCGCGGCGAGCAGGCCGGGCACCGCCTCGGTCGAGAACGTGTGCGCCGTCACGCGTGCGCCGCCCGCATGGGCGGTCCGCACGGCCTCGGCGAGCACGTCGTCGGGCCACAACGGGCGCAGGTCACCGTCCGGGCCCAGGTCGCGGTCGATCCAGTCGGCGACGAGCTTGACCCAGCCGTCACCTCGCGCGGTCTCCTCGGCGACGGCCGCCGGCAGCTCGCCCACGTCGGCGAGCTCGCGGCCGTAGTGGCGCAGGTAGCGCCTGGGCCGCGCCAGGTGGCGTCCGGCCCGCAGCACCCGCGGGAGGTCGGGCCGGTCGTCGACCCACCGCGTGTCGGCGGGCGAACCCGCATCACGGACCAGCAGGGTGCCGGCGTCGCGGTCCGCGAGCGCCTGACGTTCCGCGACGTCCCGCTCCACCGGGCCGTCGGCCCCGAGCCCGATGTGGCAGTGCACGTCGACGAGTCCCGGCAGCGCCCAGCCGTCGAGCGTCACGACGTCGGCCGAGCGTCGGCCGCGGGGCGGGTCGAAGGTCACCCGACCGTCGACCACCCACAGCTGGTCGCGCACGTCGTCGTCCCCGGCCAGCACGCGCCCGCGCACGTGCAGCATCGGGCAGCGGCCTTCGTCGACCGTCACCTCAGCGCCCCAGGAAACGCTCGAGCCCCGGCGGCACCTCGACGTCGGCCGGCTCGGCCGGCGGGCGCGCACCGCCCAGCCCGAAGGCCGACCCCGCCGGTGCCTGCGGCGTCCGCCCGGCTGCGCGCTCGGCGGCCTCGCGCTCCTGCTGCGCGCGCTTGGCCGGGTTGCCCGACCGACCCTTCTTGCCCTTCTTGGGCTGCGGCGCCATCCGGCCGCGGGACTTCTTGCCGCCCATGCCCGGCAGCGCACCCATGCCGGGCATGCCCGGGGTCGCGCCACCACGGGCCATCTGCCGCATCATCTTCTGCGCGGCGGCGAAGCGCTCGAGCAGCTGGTTGACCTCGGAGGCCGTGGTACCCGAGCCGCGGGCGATGCGCGCGCGGCGCGAGCCGTTGATGATCTTGGGGGTGCTGCGCTCGGCGGGCGTCATCGAGCGGACGATCGCCTCGATCCGGTCGACCTCGCGCTCGTCGAAGCTGTCGATGGCCTCACGCATCTGCCCCATGCCTGGGAGCATCCCGAGCATCTTCTTCATCGAGCCCATCTGACGCAGGCCCTGGACCTGGACCAGGAAGTCCTCGAGCGTGAAGTCCTCACCGCCCGCGAGCTTGCCGGCCATGCGCTCGGCCTGCTCGGCGTCGAACGCCTTCTCGGCCTGCTCGATGAGCGAGAGCACGTCGCCCATGTCGAGGATGCGCGAGGCCATCCGGTCGGGGTGGAAGACCTCGAAGTCGGTGAGCTTCTCCCCCGTCGAGGCGAACATGATGGGCCGCCCCGTCACGCTCGCGACCGAGAGGGCGGCGCCGCCGCGCGCGTCACCGTCGAGCTTCGACAGCACGACGCCGGTGAAACCGACGCCGTCGGCGAAGGCCTGCGCGGTGGTGACCGCGTCCTGGCCGATCATCGCGTCGATCACGAAGAGGATCTCGTCCGGCTGCACCGCGTCGCGGATGTCCGCCGCCTGCTGCATCATCTCGGCGTCGACGCCCAGGCGTCCCGCGGTGTCGACGATCAGGACGTCGTGCTGGCGGGTCCGGGCCAGATCGAGACCCTCACGGGCCACGGCCACGGGGTCCCCGGGCGGCACAGCGGGGCCCGCGGCCTCCGCGCTCTCCTGCGTCCCCGGGTGCGGCGCGTGCACGGGGACGCCCGCGCGCTCACCGACCACCTGGAGCTGGGTCACCGCGTTGGGGCGCTGGAGGTCGGCCGCGACGAGGAGCGGCGTGTGGCCCTGCTCGCGCAGGTGGCGCGCGAGCTTGCCCGCGAGGGTCGTCTTGCCCGCACCCTGGAGGCCCGCGAGCAGGATGACCGTCGGCGGGGTCTTGGCGAACCGCAGCGCGCGCTGCTCGCCGCCGAGCACCGCGACGAGCTCCTCGTTGACGATCTTGACGACCTGCTGCGCGGGGTTCAGCGCACCCGAGACCTCGGCCGAGAGCGCGCGCTCACGGACCGTGCCGGTGAACGCCCGGACCACGCTGACCGCGACGTCCGCGTCGAGCAGCGCCCGCCGGATCTCGCGCACGGTCGCGTCGATGTCGGCCTCGGACAGGCGGCCCTTGCTGCGCAGGTTCTTGAAGGTCGCAGTGAGACGGTCGGACAGCGTGGCGAACACGGATGGGACCTCACGGGCGCGTCGGGTGCACAGGTGGTGGAGCTGGCGACGACGGCGCGGCGGTGCCCTCGTCAGCGGTTCAGCCTACCCGGGCGGCACCCGGCTGCCTGGCGCCCCCGCGGTCGCCGGGTCCAGCCGCGCGTGCGCGCGCCGCACGAGGTCGTCCACGAGGCGCGCACGCCACGGGGTCCACGTGGTGGGCCCGGCCGCCGACGCGTCGGCCTCGGTGAGCGCCCGGAGCAGGTCGAGGAGGTCGCGTCGCCCGTCGACGGCCGCCACGAGTGCCGCGACCGTCGCGGGGTCGTCGGGGTCGCGCTGGGTCGCGAGCTCCGCGAGCGTCAGGTGGTGACGCACGAGCCGTTCGACGTCGGCGACCACGCGTTCGTCCACGCCGGTCCGGCGGAGGATCTGCGGCACGAGCGCCGCGCCCTCGACGCTGTGGTCCGCCGCTCCCGCCCGCTTGCCGATGTCGTGCAGCAGCGCCGCGAGGAGCAGCACCTCGTCGCCGGCACCGCCGCGCCGACCGCGACCCGCGCGTGCGACGGTCTCGACGAGGTGCCGGTCGACGGTGTGCCGGTGCACCGGCGAGCGCTGGGGGCGGTTGCGCACCGCGGCCCACTCGGGGATCCAGCGCGTGACGACGCCGGCGAGGTCGAGCGTCTCCCACACGGGCACCTGCGCATGGCCGGCGCCGAGGAGGTGCAGCAGGTGGGCGCGCGCCGGGGCCGGCCACGGCGTGGGCAGGTCGGGGCTGCGCGCGAGGCTCGCGACCGTCACGGGCGACAACGGGAGCGCCGTGCGTGCCGAGGTCGCCGCTGCCCGCAGCGGCAGGAGCGGATCGTCCTCCGGGCGCACTCCTGCCGCGAGCACGAGCTCGCCGTCGTGCTCGACGAGCCCGTCACCCACCGCACGCAGGCGCGGTGCGAGGCGCCGGCCCCGGACCACCACCGGGCGGCGCAGGGACGGGCGCGCGAGCGCCTGACGCGCATGACGGACCGTGGTGTCCAGCGCGTGCGAGACGGTGCGCGCCGCCTCCGCGAGACCCGCGAGGAGCTCGTCGGCGTCCGCCGCCCCGACCAGTGACGCGACCTCGTCCTGGTCGGCGCGCAGCAGCCGGTTCGTGGGGCGTCGCGTCACCACGTGCAGGGCGTCGCGCACGTCCAGGAGGTGGGCGTACGCCTCGTCGACGGCTCCGTGCGGGCGGTCCGTGAGCCACGTGGCCGCCAGCGCGAAGACGACGACGGCGTCGCGGATGCCACCGCGCGCCTCCTTGAGGTCGGGCTCGACGAGGTAGGCGAGCTCACCCGCGCGCTCCGCCCTGGAGCGCGTGCTCGTGAGCAGCTCAGGCAGCCGTCGCCGGGCCGCGGACCGCCAGTCCTCGTGCAACGCGGTCCGTGCGCGGTGCACCACACCCGCGTCCCCTGCGACGAGCCGCAGGTCGAGCAGCCCGACGGCGGCGGGGAGGTCGGTCGAGGCCACCTGCCGGCACTGTGCGAGCGAACGGACCGAGTGGTCGAGGTCGAGGCCCGCGTCCCAGATCGGGTACCAGACCCGCTCGGCCACCTGGGCGACGGCGTCGGGCCGGTGCGTACGCCCGTCGTGGACCAGGAGCAGGTCGAGGTCGCTCGCCGGGCTCGCGTCCTGGCGCCCAAGGCTGCCCACGGCTCCCAGGGCGACGCCGTCGGCGGTCGGCAGCTGCGCGACCGCCTCGCGCCACAGCCCCGCGAGCCGGTGCTGGACGAGTGCGGCCCCGGCCTCCCGGCGGGTCCGGCCGTCCGCACCGGGCCCCGTCATGCGGGCCGCGAGGTCGAGCCGGTCGGCCCGCAGGCCCCGCACCCCGGTCTCGTGACCGGGGTGCGGGGCTCCGAGGGGAGACCCGGCCGCGTCGTGCGGCCGTCGGATCATCGTCGTGCCGTCAGAGCGCGTCGGGACCGTGCTCGCCGGTGCGGACGCGGGCGACGTCCTCGACCGGCACCGTCCAGACCTTGCCGTCACCGATCTTGCCGGTCTGCGCGGCGGTGACGATCACGTCGGTCACGCTCGGGGCGTCGACGTCCGCGACCAGCACCTCGATCCGCACCTTCGGGATCAGGTCGACCGTGTACTCGGCCCCCCGGTACACCTCGGTGTGCCCGCGCTGACGGCCGTAGCCGCTCGCCTCGCTGACGGTCATCCCGCGGACGCCCGCGGCCTCGAGGGCCGACTTCACGTCGTCCAGCCGGTGCGGCTGGATCACTCCCGTGACCAGCTTCATGCCTTCACCTCCGTCGTCGAGTCGGTCCCGCGAGCAGCGGCGACCGGGGTCTCAGCCTGCCGGGTGCGCGTGCCCCCGAGGGTCTCGTACGCGGTCTCGCCGTGCTCGGCGAGGTCGATCCCCGCGACCTCGACGTCCTCGGGCACCCGCCAGCCGATCGTGACCTTGACGAGGGCCGCGATCACGAAGGTGAGCACCAGGGAGAAGACGATCGCGAACGCCGCCGCGACGACCTGGGCGACCAGCTGGTCCGCGCCGCCGCCGAAGAACAGGCCACCCTCGGTCGCGAGGAAGCCGATCGCGACCGTGCCGACGAGGCCGCCCACGAGGTGGACGCCCACCACGTCGAGCGAGTCGTCGTAGCCGAAGCGGTACTTCAGCCCCACGGCCAGCGCGCACAGGGCACCGGCGACGACACCGAGGATGATCGCACCCACGGGGTTGACCGCGGCCGCGGCGGGCGTGATGGCCACGAGGCCCGCCACGATGCCGGACGCCGCGCCGAGCGACGTCGCGTGCCCGTCCCGGATCTTCTCGACCACGAGCCAGCCCAGCAGGGCCGCACCCGTGCAGACGGTCGTGTTGAGCCACGCGAGGGCGGCGGTCTCGTTCGCGCCGAAGGCCGAACCCGCGTTGAACCCGAACCAGCCGAACCACAGCAGGGCCGCGCCGAGCATCACGAACGGCAGGTTGTGGGGCTTCATGGGCTCCTTGCCGAAGCCCTTGCGCTTGCCGATCAGGAGCACGACGGCGAGCGCCGCGACGCCCGCGTTGATGTGCACGACGGTGCCGCCCGCGAAGTCGATGGGTGCGGGGAGCGACCCACCGAGGAACCACTCCTCACCGAAGAGCAGGCCGCCGAACCACACCATGTGCGCGAGCGGGAAGTAGACGAACGTCACCCAGATCGCGGCGAACACGAGCCACGCGCTGAACTTGACACGCTCGGCGATCGCTCCGCTGATCAGCGCGACGGTGATGATGGCGAACGTGACCTGGAAGCCGACCGTGATCAGGTCGGTCAGCGGGTCCTCGCCGTTCATGATGCCGGACAGGCCCAGGTAGTCGCTGCTCCACCCGAACAGTCCGCCCGCGACGTTGTCGCCGGCCACCATGGCGTAGCCCCACAGGACCCAGATGATCCCCACCACGCCCATCGCGGCGAAGCTCATCATCATCATGTTGAGCACGGACTTGCCACGCACCATGCCGCCGTAGAAGAAGGCAAGGCCTGGCGTCATCAGCAGCACGAGGGATGCTGAGACAAGCATCCATGCCGCGTTCCCGGAATCCATAGGATCTCTCCCCTCGCCGGCCGGGCGGCCGGTCGGGACAACCTTCGGGGAGCGCTGTTTCGGTGCGGGGCGCTGGTCGTTACGGCACGGTGACAAGAGTCCGGCGCATGTGAACGTCGCGTTTCGCGCGCGGGCCCGGCGTCCGCATGACGGACGCCGGGCCCGCCGCGCGGACGGTCGTCAGGCCTGCAGCAGGCCGTCCACGAACGCCTCGGGCTCGAACGGGGCGAGGTCGTCGGGCCCCTCGCCCAGACCCACGAGCTTGACCGGCACTCCCAGCTCGCGCTGGACGGCGACGACGATGCCGCCCTTGGCGGTGCCGTCGAGCTTCGTGAGCACGATCCCCGTCACGCCCGCGACCTCGGCGAAGACGCGGGCCTGGTTCATCCCGTTCTGCCCCGTGGTCGCGTCGAGCACCAGCAGCACCTCGCTGATGGGCGCCTCGCGCGAGATCACCCGCGTGATCTTGCCGAGCTCGTCCATGAGCCCGGCCTTGTTCTGGAGCCGCCCCGCGGTGTCGACCAGCACGACGTCGGTGCGGTCCTCGCGGCCCCGGCGCACCGCGTCGAACGCCACTGCGGCCGGGTCGGCACCGTCGCGGTCGGAGCGCACCGTCGGCACACCCACGCGTGCGCCCCACGTCTGCAGCTGGTCGGCGGCGGCGGCGCGGAAGGTGTCCGCGGCCCCGAGCACGACCGTGCGGCCCTCGGCCACGAGCACCCGCGCGAGCTTGCCCACCGTGGTCGTCTTGCCCGTGCCGTTCACTCCCACGACGAGCACGACGGCGGGGTGGTGGTCGTCGCCCTCGACGGCGGGGGCGGTCGCAAGGCCGCGGTCGAGGTTCGGGTCGACGAGCTCGAGCAGCTGCTCGCGGAGCAGGTCGCGCACCGCCGCGGGCTCGCGCACACCCAGCACGCGGACCCGCTCGCGCAGGCGGTCCACGAGCTCGCCCGTGGGGCCCGCACCGACGTCGGCGAGGAGCAGGGTCTCCTCGATCTCGTCCCAGTCGTCCTCACCGAGGTGGTCCCGCGAGAGCACGGTGAGCAGGGCGGTGCCGAGCGGGGAGCCCGAGCGCGCGAGCCGCTCGCGGAGCCGCGTGAGCCGGCCTGCGACGGGCTCAGGCCGCTCGAGCGCAGGGGCCTCCGGAGCAGCGGGGGCCTCGGGGGCGGCGGGAGGGGCCGCGGTCGTCGTCCCGCCCGGCGACGTGCTCTCGACGGTGGGCGGCGGCGCTCCTTCGCGCGGGCCGCGACGACGGCGTGCCCGCAGGCCGAGCACGCCGAGCCCCGCGAGGAGCAGGGCGGGAAGTCCGACGAGGAGGAGGTCGCTGAGCTCGTTCACGACGGCAGTCTCTCAGGCCTTCCGTGCCAGGGCAGTCGCGGCGGTGCGGCCGACGGCGTCCGCGGAGTCGTCAGGCGTGGGCGCGGTCGTCGGAGGCGTGCGGCTCGACCGGCCGGCGCTCGACCGCGCCTCCGGGGTGCGCGCGCGGGATGAGGGCGCCCGAGCGGCCGCCACCCGACCGCGGGTGCGGGACGACGCGGCTGACCCGGCCCACGACCTGCCCGATGCGCTCGTCGCTCAGGTAGCGCTCCGTGCTGAGGTACGCCGGGCTGTCGGTCGCGCCCAGGGAGAACAGGTCGGCCACGGTGGCGTCGTCGTCGTCCTCCGCCACGGTGCGCAGCTCGTCAAGGACCCCGGGCCCACCGCGGCGGGCATCACGTCGCAGACCGGCGCGCGCGTCGGCCAGGAACTGCCGGACACCGGCCACCCCGCCCGCGGCGAGGCCACCCACGACGAGCACGACGAGCGCGGCCGCGAAGGCCAGCAGGGTCCAGGTGACGACGGGTTCCATGGAGCCAGTATCGGCCCGTGTGACGCGTCCTCACTGCACGCGTGACGGGCCCGGCCGAATCGGACACACGATCTCCACACTCGGCCCCGCCCCGGCGCGTCAGGCGGTCGAGTCCTCGCGCATGCGCTGACTGATCACCGTGGTGACGCCGTCGCCCCGCATCGTGACGCCGTAGAGCGCGTCGGCGATCTCCATCGTGCGCTTCTGGTGGGTCACGACGATGAGCTGGGAGTCCGCCTGCAGCTCGGTGAAGATCTCGAGCAACCGGCCCAGGTTCACGTCGTCGAGCGCGGCCTCGACCTCGTCCATCACGTAGAACGGGCTGGGCCGCGCCTTGAAGATCGCGACGAGCAGCGCGACCGCGGTGAGCGACCGCTCGCCGCCCGAGAGCAACGACAGCCGCTTGACCTTCTTTCCCGCAGGCCGCGCCTCGACCTCGATGCCCGTGGTGAGCATGCTCTCGGGCTCGGTGAGCACGAGGCGTCCCTCACCCCCCGGGAAGAGCCGTGCGAAGACCCGCTCGAACTGGACGGCGGTGTCGCGGTAGGCCTCGGTGAACACCTGCTCGACGCGCTCGTCGATCTCCTGGACGATCTGCAGGAGGTCGGCGCGCGACTTCTTCAGGTCCGCGAGCTGGGTCGTCAGGAACGTGTGCCGCTCCTCGAGGGCAGCGAACTCCTCCAGGGCGAGCGGGTTCACCCGGCCCAGCAACGACAGCGCCCGCTCGGCCGCCCGCAGGCGCTTCTCCTGCTCGGCGCGAACGTACGGGACCGTCCGCGCCTCGTCCTCCCCCTCGGCGGGAGGGACGGGCACGGGCACGTCCGGTCCGAACTCGTCGACCAGCACCTGGGGGTCGAGCCCGAGGTCCTCCACGGCGCGCGTCTGGAGCTGCTCGACCCGCAGCTGCTGCTGCGCCCGCGCGACCTCGTCCTTGTGCGCGACGTCCGTCAGCTCGGCCAGCTCCCGGGACCAGCGGTCGACCTCGGCGCGGACCTCGACGAGACCGGCGTCGCGCTCGGCCCGCGCACGCTCGGCCTGGTCGCGTTCGACCGACGCCCTGCGCAGCGAGTCCTCGAGCCGGCCGAGGGCCTGCTCGGCACCGGACCGGACGGCCTCGGCGCGGCGCGCCTGCTCGGCCCGCACGCGGGCCCGCTCGGCCGCACGCT
>NZ_JAACYI010000024.1 GCF_009996735.1 Cellulomonas sp. APG4
AGATGTGTATAAGAGGCCGCAGCGGGCCTGGGGGCGACGGCGGCCACGGCTCCGGCGTCGGGCCGCGTCGTGGAGGTCGAGGTCGAGGCGCGCGACATGCGGTTCGTGCCCGCGTCCGTGCAGGTCGAGGCGGGCGACGAGCTGGTGCTGGTCGTGACCAACGTCGACGACACGGTCCACGACCTCGTGCTCGACACCGGCGTGGCCTCCGGACGCCTGGCCCCGGGTGCCACGACGCGCGTCGAGGCGGGCGTGGTCGGTCGTGCGGTCGAGGGCTGGTGCTCGGTCGCCGGCCACCGGCAGATGGGCATGACCTTCGACGTCGAGGTGGTGGGCACCGGCGGAGTGCCCGACGACGCCGCGGCGCAGGACGGGCCGGACGGTGACCCGTCCGGCGGAGCGAGCCACCACGACGCCGTCGGGCACGGTGGGGCAGCGGCCGGGACGGACGGCGCGGAGGGATCCGCGCCGACCGCCGAGGGGGACATGGACCTGATGGCGCCGCCGGGCGAGGCCTTCACCACGTACGACCCGGTGCTCGCGCCGGCCCCCGAGTCCACGGTGCACCGCGTGCGGCTCGAGGTCACGGAGGTCGTGCGCGAGGTCGCGCCGGGCGTCGAGCAGACCGTGTGGACCTTCGGCGGCACCGCGCCGGGCCCGGTGCTGCGCGGCAAGGTCGGCGACCGGTTCGAGGTGACGCTGGTCAACGACGGCTCGCTCGGTCACTCGATCGACTTCCACGCGGGTGCGCTCGCGCCCGACCGTCCGATGCGCACCATCGAGCCCGGCGAGACGCTCACGTACACGTTCACCGCGACGCGCTCGGGAATCTGGATGTACCACTGCTCGACCATGCCCATGTCGATGCACATCGCCAACGGCATGGCGGGCGCGGTCGTGATCGACCCGCCCGACCTCCCGCCCGTGGACCGCGAGTACCTCCTGGTCCAGAGCGAGCTCTACCTCGGCCCGCAGCGCGGGGTGGCCGACGCCGACAAGATCACGGGCGAGCGCCCGGACGCCGTCGTCTTCAACGGGCACGCGACGCAGTACGACCACGCACCGCTCGAGGCACGCGTGGGCGAGCGTGTGCGGCTGTGGGTGCTCGACGTGGGGCCCAACCGGCCGAGCGCCTTCCACGTGGTGGGCGGGCAGTTCGACACGGTGTTCCACGAGGGGGCCTGGACCCTGGGCGGCCCGGGTGCGACGCCGACGACGGGTGGCGCGCAGGTGCTCGGGCTGCACCCGGCCCAGGGCGGGTTCGTCGAGCTGACCTTCCCCGAGGCCGGCCACTACCCGTTCGTCTCGCACCTCATGGTCGACGCCGAGCGCGGGGCGCACGGGCTGGTGCGGGTCGAGTGAGCGCGCGTGGCTAGCCTGAGCCGGTGAGCACCCACGGCATGCGCGTCCCGCCGGTCGTCGAGCCCGGCCCGCCGCTCACCGCGGCGCGGGCCGGCAGGTGGTCGCGGCACCTGCTGCTGCCCGAGGTCGGGGAGCAGGGCCAGCGCCGGCTCGCCGCGGCGCGCGTGTGCGTGGTGGGTGCGGGCGGCCTGGGGGCGCCCGTGCTGCTCTACCTGGCGGCCGCCGGCGTGGGGCGCATCGGCATCGTCGACGTCGACGACGTCGAGGTGACCAACCTCCAGCGGCAGGTGGTGCACGGCGAGGCCGACGTGGGCCGCCCCAAGGTCGAGAGCGCGCGGGACGCGGTGCTCGCGGTCGATCCTGAGGCCGACGTGGTGCTGCACCACGTGCGGCTCGACGCGGCGAACGTCGACGACGTGCTGGGCGGCTACGACCTGGTGATCGACGGCACCGACAACTTCCCGACGCGCTACCTGGTCAACGACGCGTGCGTGCGCCTCGGCCTGCCCGAGGTGTGGGGCTCGGTGTTCCGCTTCGACGCCCAGGTCGCGGTGTTCTGGGGCCGTCCGCCGGCCGGTGTGGAGCCCGTGGACCTCCGCGACCTGTTCCCCGCGCCGCCCGCGCCGGGCACCGTGCCCTCGTGCGCCGAGGCCGGGGTGCTGGGCGCGATGTGCGGGCAGGTGGGCTCGCTCATGGCGACCGAGGCGCTCAAGCTGATCACGGGCGTGGGACGGCCGCTGCTGGGCCGGGTGCTCGTGCTCGACGCGCTCGCGGCGCGGTGGACCGAGGTCCCGCTGCGCGGGCGGCCGGCGGGTGAGCGGGGGAGTGGCGGTCCCGGCACGGCGGCGGCCGTGGTCGCGGAGGGCTCGGGGACCCAGGACGGCCTGCCCGCCCGCGGTCCGGCGGAGGCGGCCGTGGCGCCGTCGTCGGACCTGCCCACGACGACGGCGCGTGAGCTCGCCGCGCGGCTCGAGGCGAGGGCGGCGGGGCGTGACGACTTCGAGCTGCTCGACGTGCGTGAGCCCGGCGAGCACGAGCTCGTCGCGATCCCGGGTGCGCGCCTGCTGCCCCTCGCGCGCGTGCTCGACGGATCGGGGCTCGGCGAACTGCCCGAGGGGCAGCCGATCGTCGTGCACTGCAGGTCGGGTGCGCGCTCGGCCCAGGCCGCGGTGGTGCTGCGCGCGCTCGGCCACGACGTGACGAACCTCGACGGCGGTGTGCTCGCGTGGGTGCGCGACGTGGACCCGTCGCTGCCGACCTACTGACGAGGAGAGGCACCCATGATCGAGCTCACGGACAGCAGCAGCCCCGTGTCGGCGCATGAGCTGGACGCGTTGGCCGCCGAGCTCCCCGTCGATCTCCCGCGGGAGTTCGTCGCTCTCTACCGTCTCCACAACGGGGGTACCCCGACGCATGGCGCGGTGAGCGATGGGAACCAGGTGTTCGGCGTCCATGAGTTCTACGACGTCGACGACCTGCGGTTCTTCAAGCGCGATCTGGACGTGGACACGGTGCCGGCAGGTCTCGACCCCGCCCGTCTGCTGCCGTTCGCGTGCGATCAGGGTGGCAACGTCTTCGCGCTGCACGGGGACGGCGAGTCGGCTGGGGTGTGCTTCTACGCGTCCGCCGACGACATGGCGATCCATGGACGGTGGGCGTCGTTCGGTGAGTTCCTCGAGGGCTTCCTCGACGAACCGTGATGCGGGGCGAGGCCCGTCGAGCTGTGGGAGTCGGCCGTCCTGACCCCCGGTACGCCTCAGGAGGGGGCGGCGAACCGGTCGGTCGCGGTGATCAGCGCGTCGAGGGTGCCCGGCTCGTCGTAGGCGTGACCGGCGTCGGGCACGAGGACGAGCTCGGAGCCGGGGAGGGCCCGGTGCAGGTCCCAGGCCGTGGTCGCCGGGGTGCACACGTCGTAGCGGCCCTGCACGATCACCGTCGGGATGCCGGCGAGGGCCGGCGCACCCGCGATGAGCTGACCCTCGGTCATCCACCCGCCGTGCCGGAAGTAGTGGTTCTCGATCCGGGCGAAGGCGAGCGCGTGCGCCGGTTCGGCCATCGTCTCGACCAGCTCGGGGCGCGGGCGCAACGTGACCGTCGACGCCTCCCACGTGGTCCACGCGACCCCGGCGGGCAGGTGCACCGCTGGGTCCGGGTCCGTGAGCGCCCGGTGGTACGCCTCGATCATCGAGCCGCGCTCGGCAGACGGGATCGGTGCGACGAAGCTCTCCCAGAGGTCGGGGAACAGGGCTGCGGCGCCACCCTCGTAGTACCAGTCGAGCTCGGACCGGCGCAGCGTGAAGATGCCGCGCAGCACGAGCTCGGTCACGCGCGTGGGGTGGGTCTGGGCGTAGGCGAGCGCGAGGGTCGAGCCCCACGAGCCGCCGAACACCTGCCAGCGCTCGATGCCGAGGTGCTCGCGTAGACGCTCGAGGTCGGCCACGAGCTGCCAGGTCGTGTTGGCGCTCAGGTCGGCGTCGGGTGCCGCGGCGTGCGGCGTCGAGCGCCCGCACATCCGCTGGTCGAGGAGCACGATCCGGTAGCGCTCGGGGTCGAACAGCCGGCGCTGCGCGGGGTTGGTGCCGCCACCCGGTCCACCGTGCAGGAACACCACGGGCTTGCCCTGCGGGTTGCCCGACGTCTCCCAGTACACGGCGTGGCCGTCACCGACGTTGAGCATCCCCGACGCGTAGGGCTCGATCTCGGGGTACAGGGTGCGCACGACTCGCGACCCTACCCGCCGTCGGAGGGGGCGCGGAGCGTCCGGCACGCCGCCGGTCTGACCGGAGCCGGGAGGGGCCCGCCGCGCACGCCTCGTGCGACGTCCCCCGCGCCCGCGGGCGCACGTCCTATCGAGGCGCGACCTCGTCGACCGTCGTCCGGTCGGTCTCCGGGCCGGAGAGCTCGGCGAGGCACAGGCCGGGTCGGACGAACGGCAGGATCCGTGTCGCCGCGACCGGTGAGCCGAGTCGGTCGAGCGCACCCTGGACGAGGCCGAGGTGGACGCCGCACACGACGTCGGGCTGCTGCTCGGCGAGCTCCAGGAACGGGCAGTGGTGCAGCTCGATCGTCCGCGCGTCGGGAGCCAGGCGCGGCGCGAAGCCGGTGTCCTCGAGCATGCGCAGCACGGGCCCGACGGCGGCGCGCACCTCGTCCTCCGCCCCGGGGGTGGGGCGGTCGGGCGACCCGACGGTCGGGAGCGGCGCGGCCGCGGCTCCCCACGCGTGACCTGCCCGCACGGCCTCGGCCTGCGGGTCCTCCGCCAGCTCGGCGAGGCGGGCCATGAGCATCTGCGCGAGCACCTGGTACCGCCGGTCACCCTCGGGTGCACCCGTCGCGCGGTACACCTCGCGCGGTCGGCCTCGGCCGCGGTTCTCGGACCGCCGGGTCGCATGGCCGGTGCGCACGAGCGCCTCGAGGTGCGCGCGCACGGTGTTCGCGTGTAGCCCCACCTGCGCGGCCAGGTCAGCCACCCCGAGGCCGTCGTCGTGCTCGCGCAGCACGGCCAGCAGTGCGCGACGGCGCTCGCCGGGAGGGAGGCGGAGCGTGGGGTCCTGACGCGGGACGGGCATGGTTTGCATTTTCCACTGCTAAGGGAGTAAGAACAAGCCAGGACCTCGGGTGCCGCTCGGGGCGAGTCGAAGGAGAACCCGCATGACCGAGCGCACCGACCTGGTCGACGTCCCGACGGCGGGCGACCGTCCCGAGCTGAGCCTGACCTCGGTCGAGGCCGAGAACGCCGGTGGCGGTTGCGGGTGCGGCGGATGCGGGTGCGGCGGGGCCGAGGCGGAGGCCGCGCCGGCCGTCGAGCTCGCACCCGACGACCTCGACGTGCGCACCCTCGCGCCTGCCCAGCGTCACCAGCAGATCTTCGCGCGCATCGCGCAGCTCGAGCCGGGTGAGCAGCTGGTGCTCGTCAACGACCACGACCCCAAGCCGCTGCGCTACCAGCTCGACGCCGAGGAGCCCGGCCAGATCACCTGGGAGTACCTCGCCGAGGGCCCCGAGGTGTGGCGGGTGCGGATCGGCCGGGTCCCGGGTCACTGCTGCTGAAGGCGCCGACGGGTACTGCTGCTGAGCGTGCTCGCCCGCTGACCCGGACGGGGCACCCGTGGGATCCTGCCGTCGATGCGAACCGTCACCGAGCACCGTGCCGCCGTCCTCGCGCTCGTCGCGCCCCTGCCCGTGGTCGAGGTGGATCTCGAGTCCGCGGCGGGCCACGTGCTGGCGCACGAGGTCCGCGCGCCCGAGCCGCTGCCGCGCTGGGACAACTCGGCCATGGACGGCTACGCGGTGCGCGCGGCCGACGTGACCGGGGCCGACGACGCTCACCCGGTGTGCCTGCCCGTGCTGGCCGACCTCGCGGCGGGCAGCGCAGCGGAGCCGACCGTGCTGCCGGGCACGGCGGCCCGGATCATGACGGGCGCCCCGCTGCCCCCGGGGGCGGACGCCGTCGTGCCCGTCGAGCACACCGACGGCGGCACCGCGCACGTGCTCATCCGCACGTCGGCCGCCCCGGGCGCGCACGTGCGCCGTGCGGGCGAGGACGTCGTCCCGGGTGACGTCGTGCTCGAGGTCGGCGCGCTGCTCGGCCCCACGCAGGTGGCGGCCGCGGCCTCGGTGGGCCGCGCGCGGCTCGAGGTGCACCGGCGCCCGCGGGTCGCGGTGCTCTCGACGGGCGACGAGCTCGTGCCGCCGGGGCAGCCGCTGCGTCGCGGCCAGATCCCGGACTCGAACTCCTACCTGCTCGCGGCGGCCGTCGCGGACGCGGGCTGCGACGTGGTGCGGCACGCGGCGGTGCCCGACGACGCGGCGGTCCTGCGCGACCTCCTGGCGCGCCTCGACGGCGACGTCGACCTGGTGCTCACCTCGGGCGGGGTCAGCAAGGGTGCGTTCGACGTGGTCAAGGAGGTGCTCGCCACCCAGGCCGGCATGGAGTTCGTCGAGGTCGCGATGCAGCCCGGCAAGCCCCAGGGCCTGGGTCGCCTGCCGAGAGGGACACCCCTGGTCGCGCTCCCCGGCAACCCGGTGAGCGTGCACGTGTCGTTCGAGGTGCACGTGCGTCCGGCGCTGCTGCGCATGCGCGGCCTCACGGACCTCGAGCGGCCCGTGGTGGAGGCCGTCGCCGCGGTCGGCTGGCGCAGTCCTGCGGGGCGTCAGCAGTACCTGCCGGCCGTGCTCGAGGACGCGCCCGACGACGTGCTCGTGCGTCCCGCGGTCGCGGGAGGGTCGGGCTCGCACCTGGTCGCGGGTCTGGCCCGGGCGCGTGCGCTCGCCGTCGTCCCGGCCGAGGTCGACGCGGTCGCGGCCGGGGATAGGGTGCGCGTCATGGTGCTGGACCGATGACCGAGCAGCCCTTCACCCACCTCGACGCCGCGGGCCACGCGCGCATGGTCGACGTGACCGAGAAGACTCCGACGGTGCGTTCGGCCACCGCCGCGGGAGTGGTCCGCTGCTCGCCGCACGTGGTCGAGGCCCTGCGCGCGGGGGCGGTGCCCAAGGGTGACGTGCTCGCGGTCGCGCGCGTCGCGGGCATCGCGGGGGCCAAGCGCACGGCCGAGCTGCTGCCGCTCGCGCACGTGATCGGCGTGCACGGCGCGACCGTGGACCTCGAGGTGACCGACGACGGCGTGCAGGTCACCGCGACGGTCCGCACGGCCGACCGCACGGGCGTCGAGATGGAGGCGCTCACCGCCGTCTCCGTCGCCGGCCTCGCCGTGCTCGACATGGTCAAGGGGCTCGACAAGGCCACGAGCCTCACCGACGTGCGGCTGCTCGCCAAGAGCGGCGGGCGGTCGGGGGAGTGGCGACGCGACGAGCCCGACGCACGACCGTGAGCGCCCCGGTCCCGGACGGCCGGCTCCCCGAGCACGACGTCGTCGTCCTCGCCGGTGGTGCCGCCCGCCGCCTGGGCGGTGTGAGCAAGGCCGAGGTGCTCGTCGCCGGGCGCATGCTGCTCGACCACGTGCTCGACGCGGCCACGCATGCGCGGTGCGTCGTCGTCGTGGGGCCCGAGCGTCTCGCGCGTCCCGGGGTGGCGACCACGCTCGAGCACCCGGCGTCCGGCGGGCCGGTCGCGGGCATCGACGCGGGGCTCACCGCGCTGGACCCGGCGCACGACACGGCGCTGGACCCGGTGCGCGACGCGGTGCCGGGCGCCGCGCCCGGCACGGCGTCCGAGGACCGGGCGTCGCCCGGTCCGTCGTCCGCGCAGCCCGGGGAGCCCGCGGTGCTCGTGCTGCCGTGCGACGTGCCGAGGGCGGCGCTCGTGGTGCCGACCGTGCTCCAGGCTCTCGCCGCCCACCCCGAGGCCGACGCCGCGCGGCTCGTCGACGCCGACGGCCACGGCCAGCTCGTCGCCGCCTACCGCCGTGCCCCGCTGCGTCGCGCCCTCGCCGAGCTCATGGCCACCGGTGGCGTGCACGGGGTCTCGGTGCGACGCCTCGACGAGCACCTGGACGTGGTGGACGTGCCCGACCCGAGCGGCGCGGGGGCGGACGCGGACACGTGGCACGATGTCCGGACGCTCGACGAGGCGATCTCCGGGAGGCAGACGATGACCCAGCCGGCACCCGAGGGCGCGCACCAGGACCCGACGCTGCCAGGAGGCACGCTGCACGCCTGGGCCGCGACGCTGGTCGAGGACCTGGACGCCAGTGCCGACGCCCTCGACATCGACGTGCTGCTCGATCTCGCGCGGGACGTCGCGCACCACGTGGCGCGCCCCGCCGTGCCGGTGACGAGCTTCCTCGTCGGCTACGCGGTCGCTGCGCGCGGCGGTGACAGGGCGGCGCTCGACGCGGTGGTCGCGCGGGTCACCGAGCTCGCGCAGCACCGCGACGGGGCGGGTGAGGCCGGGTGACCGGCACCGTCACGGTGCGCTACTTCGCGGCCGCTGCCGAGGCTGCGGGCACCGACAGCGAGCAGGTCACCGCCACGACGGCCGGTGAGCTGCGCGCCGCGATGACCTCGACCCACGGGGCGGACCTCGCGCGTGTCCTCACGCGCTGCTCGCTGCTCGCCGACGGCGTGCGGCTCGACACCGACGACGCGCCGGTCCCCGCGGGGGCCACGGTCGACGTGCTCCCGCCCTTCGCCGGCGGCTGACCGGCTCGGTCCCGGAGTCGGTGCCGCCGCGGACGTCGCGACGCTCCGGCTCACCGTCGGGACGCGTGCTGCGGTCCGTCCACGCGGTGCATGTGACGGGTGGGGCCGGTGTGGCTCGTGGGACGTCGCACGAGCCCCACGGTGCTCACGAGTCACACGCACCGCGTGGACGGACCACGGCACGGGCCGGCTGCGGGCTCGACGGGGTGCGGCGGGCTCGGTGGGGTGCGGCGGGCTGCGGGCTCGGTGGGGTTCGGCGGGCTCGGTGGGACGGGCGGATGCCCGAGCGCTCGCGCGGCACACCGGTCGTGCGGGGCGCTCAGCCGCCGATCGCGCTCATGGGGCGGTCGGGCTGGAGGAACGACGGGTCGTCGATGTCGTGGCCCGGCTTCTTGCCCGCGAGGCACGCCCGGAAGGCGGCGCCCAGGGCGTCGTCGTCGGCGCCCTCGCGCAGCAGCGTGCGCAGGTCCGTCTCGCTGCGCGCGAACAGGCACGCACGCAGCTGGCCGTCGGCCGTGAGGCGCACGCGGTCGCACGCGCCGCAGAAGGGCGCGCTGACCGAGGCGATCACGCCGACGGTCGCAGGGCCGCCGTCGACGTACCAGAGCTCGGCCGGCGCCGAGCCGCGCCCGGGCACCTCGGTGAGCTCGAACGCGGTGCGCAGCCGCTCGAGGATCTCGCCCTGGGTGACCATCGAGGTGCGCTCCCAGGTGTGGCCCGCGTCGAGCGGCATCTGCTCGATGAACCGCATCTGGTAGCCGCGCTCGATCGCGAAGCGCGTGAGCGCGACCACCTCGTCGTCGTTGACGCCGCGCATCGCCACGGCGTTGAGCTTGATCGGCGTGAAGCCCACCGAGTCGGCCGCCGCGATCCCCGCGAGCGTGTCGTGCAGGCGGTCGCGGCGCGTGAGCGTGCGGAACCGCTCGCGGTCGAGCGTGTCGATGCTGATGTTGACGCGAGCCAGGCCCGCATCGCGCAGCGGGGCGGCGAGCGCGGGCAGCCGCAGTGCGTTCGTGGTGAGCGAGACCTCGGGGCGCCCCTGCGGTCCCTCGAGCTCGGCGATGCGCCGCACCACGTCGACGACGTCGGGCCGCAGCAACGGCTCACCGCCCGTGAGGCGCACCTCGGTGATGCCCAGACCCACGCCGACGCGCGCGATCCGCACCAGCTCGTCGGTGCTGAGCATCGTCGAGCCCGCGAGCCACGGCACGCCCTCGGCGGGCATGCAGTACGTGCAGCGCAGCGAGCAGCGGTCGGTCAGGGAGATGCGCAGGTCCCGGTGCAGCCGGCCGTGCCGGTCGACGAGGGGCGCAGGCCCGGTGCCGGTCGTGCCACGCGGCGCGGGGCTCGTGCGGGGCTCGGTGCTCATGCCGACCCCACCCACACGTGCGAGCCGTCCGCGAGCAGCTCGCGCTTCCACACGGGCAGCTCGGCCTTGACGCACTCGACCAGGTCGCGGCACACGGTGAACGCGAGCTCGCGGTGCGCCGTGGCGACCGCGACGACGATCGCGGGCTCGCCGACCTCGAGGCGGCCCACGCGGTGGCTGACCGCGAGGCCGAGCACGCCGTCGTGCGCGGCGGCGGTCGATGCGAGTCGTTCGAGCACCGCCGGTGCGTCGGGGTGCGCCGAGTACTCGAGCGCGGTGACCTCGCCGGTCACCGACGGGTCGTGGTCGCGCACCTGCCCGACGAACGTCGCGACGGCCCCCGCTCGCGTGTGCTGCACGGCGGCGACGTGCGCGGCGAGGTCGAGCGGCTGCGCGCTGAGGGCCGCGTGCACGGGCTGCGGCCCGGCGTGAGGGGTCGGCCCCCGGACGTCGGTGGGTGCGGTCATGCGTGGTCCCCTCCCTCGAGCTGGGCGAGCAGGTGGCCGAGCAGAGGCAGGACGACGTCGAGGCCCTCATCCACGCCCGACGGCGAGCCGGGCAGGTTGACGACGACGGCGCCCTCGGCGGTCACCCCGACCACGCCGCGGGACAGGACCGCGGTGGGCACGCGCTCGGCGCCGCGGCGCCGTAGCTCCTCGGCGACGCCGGGCAGCTCACGGTCGACGACGGTGCGTGTCGCCTCGGGGGTGAGGTCGCGCGGCCCCACGCCCGTGCCTCCGCTCGTGACGACCACGCGCGCACCCGCGGCGAGGGCCGCCCGCAGCGCGTCGGCGACGCTGGCCACGCCGTCGGGCACGACGACGGCGTCGTCGACCTCGAGGCCGGCCGCCCGCAGCAGCTCGACGGCCCGCGGGCCGGAGCGGTCCTCGGCCGTGCCGCTCGCGCAGCGGTCGGAGGCGACCACCACGGCCGCCCGGACCCCTGCGCGCAGCTGCTCGGAGTGCCCCATCGCGCCACCGTACCCATCGAAGGTCCCAGGTTGACCAGTCGGGGACCGTGAAAGATCGAGGCATGGTCCAGGGCAGCCGGCGGCACGAGGCGCGGGTCGTCGCGGCGCAGAACGCCTACCGCACGCTCGCCTCGCGCAGCCGCATGGAGATCCTCCACCTGCTCCAGCAGACGGACGGTGCGCTCACCGTCGACGCGATCGCGCGGCACGTCGAGCTGCATCCCAACACGACGCGCGAGCACCTCGACCGGCTGGTCGCGGGCGGGTTCGTCGCGCGCGAGGCGCAGCACACGGGGGCACGCGGGCGGCCGCGGCTCAGCTACCGCGCGGTCGAGCGCGAGGCCGCGAGCACCATGGACGCGCGCGCCCGTGACCAGCTCGCGCGGCTGCTCGTCGCGGGCTACGGGCGCCCCATGGCGGCCGTCGAGGTCGAGGCCGAGCACGCGGGCCGCCGCTGGGCGGAGGAGCGCGGTCCGGCGCCGGTCGAGGCGACGGACGACCCTGAGGTCGCCCAGCTGGTCGCGCTCGAGCAGCACTTCGAGGAGCTCGGCTTCGAGCCCGAGGTGGACCGCGACGCGCTCGAGGTGCACCTGCTCAGGTGTCCGCTCGTGGACCTCGCGCGTGAGCGCACCGAGGTGGTGTGCAGCGTGCACCTGGGCCTCACCCGGGGGGTGCTCAACCGCCAGGGCGGGCCGCTCGAGGCCGCCCGTCTGCAGCCGTTCGTGGGTCCCGAGCACTGCGTGCTGCACCTGCGCCGGAGCTGATCGTCGGCGCCGGCCGCGTGGCCGCGCGTCGATCTTGCAGGCGGCGACATCGCCGCTAGGGTCGAGGTGACTCGGGTCACACGCACGCCGATTTTTCACGGTGTTCGCCGCTTCATCACGCGGCGCTCCACCGCGAGACTGCGAGCAGGCCCAGGGTGAGCCGCGGGCAGGGCTCGAGCGCACGGACCAGGAGGAGCGATGGCGTCACTCGTCTCACCGAAGGTGGACCTCGCCACCTGGGACCCGGAGGACCCGGAGCGCTGGGACAGCGGCTTCGCGTGGCGCACCCTGTGGATCACCACCTACAACCTGACGCTCGCGTTCTGCGTCTGGTACCTGGTGAGCGCGATCGCCCCGCGGCTCAACGACATCGGCTTCGACCTGACCAAGGGCCAGCTCTACTGGCTCGTCGCGATCCCGGGCCTCGCGGGCGGGCTCATGCGGCTGATCTACATGTTCCTGCCGCCCATCGTGGGTACGCGCACGCTCGTGGGCGGCTCGGCGACGCTCATGCTGCTGCCGATGCTCGGCTGGACCCTCGCGATCCGCGACGCCTCGACGCCGTACTCGGTGCTGCTGCTGCTCGCCGCGGCCGCGGGGGTGGGCGGCGGCGCGTTCTCGGGGTTCATGCCCTCGACCAGCTACTTCTTCCCGAAGCGGCTCTCCGGGACGGCGCTGGGCCTGCAGGCCGGCCTGGGGAACTTCGGCGTGAGCCTCATCCAGTTCCTCACCCCGTGGGTCGTGGGGTTCGGCCTGCTGGGCACCGCGGCCCTCACGCCGCAGCAGACGCGCACGGGCGAGGACCTGTGGCTGCACAACGCGGCCCTCGTGCTCGTGCCCTGGGTGGTGCTCGGCATGGTGCTCGCCGCGGTCTTCCTGCGCCGCGTGCCCATCACCGCCAACTTCCGCGAGCAGCTCGACATCTTCCGCGAGAAGCACACGTGGATCATGACGGCGATCTACCTCATGACGTTCGGCGCCTTCAGCGGGTTCGCGGCCCAGCTGGGCCTCATCATCGTCAACGAGTACGGCGGTTTCGAGAACGCACCGGACCCGCTGAAGTTCGCGTTCCTGGGCCCGCTCATCGGCTCGGCCACGCGAGCCGGGTGGGGGCCGCTGTGCGACCGGTTCGGCGGTGCGGTGTGGACGTTCGTCGCGGGCGTCGGCATGACGCTCAGCACCGCCTTCACGCTGTTCTTCCTGAGCCCCACCGACCGCGGCCAGTTCACCTGGTTCCTCACCGGGATGCTCGCGATCTTCTTCTTCGCGGGTATCGGCAACGCGGGCACGTTCAAGCAGATGCCGATGATCTTCCCGCGCCGGCAGGCGGGCGGGGTGATCGGCTTCACCGCCTCGATCGCGGCGTTCGGCCCGTTCCTCGTGGGGATCGCGCTGTCGATGGTCGCGCCGCGCGCGTTCTTCCTCGGCTGCACCGTCTTCTTCGCCGTGTGCACCCTCCTGACCTGGGTGTACTACGCCCGCCCGGGAGCGCCCAAGCCCAGCTGACCCACCCGTCCCGACCGGGGGCGCCGCACGACCGTGAGGAGCCGTAGATGACCACCACGCCGGACGCTCGCACCGAGCGGGGCGCCGCCCCGGGCCTGGACGGACCGGCGTCGGACGCCCTCCTGCGCCTCGGTCGCCACCTGCGCCGCGGCGAGGTCAGCGCGGACCTGCGCACGCTGCACCGTGAGGGCGGCCGGGACGCCGACACGTTCTACCGGGACCGCTGGAGCCACGACAAGGTGGTCCGCTCGACCCACGGCGTCAACTGCACGGGTTCGTGCTCGTGGAAGGTGTACGTCAAGGACGGCATCATCACGTGGGAGTCGCAGCAGACGGACTACCCGTCGGTGGGTCCGGACAGCCCCGAGTACGAGCCGCGGGGCTGCCCGCGCGGTGCGGCGTTCAGCTGGTACACCTACTCGCCCACGCGCGTGCGCTACCCCTACGTGCGCGGCCTGCTGCTCGAGATGTACCGCGAGGCCAAGGCCGCGGTGGGCGGCGACCCGGTCGAGGCGTGGGCGAGCATCGTCGACGACCCCGAGAAGGCCCGGCGCTACAAGCAGGCCCGCGGCAAGGGCGGGCTGGTCCGAGCGACGTGGGACGAGGCCGTCGAGATCGCCGCGGCCGCGCAGGTCCACACGATCGCCCGCTACGGCCCCGACCGGGTGGCGGGCTTCTCGCCCATCCCGGCGATGTCGATGGTGTCCCACGGTGCAGGCGCGCGGTACCACTCGCTCATCGGCGCCCCGATGCTCTCGTTCTACGACTGGTACGCCGACCTGCCGGTCGCGTCACCCCAGGTGTTCGGCGACCAGACCGACGTGCCCGAGTCGGGGGACTGGTGGGACGCGGGCTACCTGATCATGTGGGGCTCGAACCTCCCGGTCACGCGCACCCCGGACGCCCACTGGATGGCCGAGGCGCGCTACCGCGGCCAGAAGGTCATCGCCGTCTCACCCGACTACGCGGACAACGTGAAGTTCGCCGACGAGTGGCTCGCGGTCCAGCCGGGGACCGACGGCGCGCTCGCCATGGCCATGGGGCACGTGACGCTGCGCGAGTTCTTCGTCGAGCGTCGCGTGCCGTACTTCATGGACTACGTCACGCACTACACGGACCTGCCGTTCCTGGTGCGGCTCGAGCCCGACGGCGACGCGTACGTCCCGGGCAAGTTCCTGACCGCGGCCGACCTGCCGGGCGCCGAGGCGCACACCGAGAACGCGGCCTTCAAGACGGTCCTCATGGACGCGCGCACCGGCGCGCCCGCGGTGCCGAACGGCTCGCTCGGTCACCACTACGGGCCCGACGGCGAGGGCCGGTGGAACCTCGACCTGGGCGACGTCGAGCCGCAGCTCACGCTGCTCGACCCGTCCGCGGCGTCGTCGGCCCCCGAGACCGTCGAGATCGCGCTGCCGCGCTTCGACGCGCTCGACGGCGCGGCCGACGCGGTGCGCCGCGGGGTCCCGGTGCGCCGCGTGGGCGACCACCTGGTCACCACGGTGTTCGACCTGCTGCTCGCGCAGTACGGCGTCGGGCGCGAGGGACTGCCGGGGGAGTGGCCCACGGGCTACGACGACCCGACGCAGCCGTGCACGCCGGCCTGGCAGGAGCAGTTCACCGGGGTCCCGGCCGCCAAGGCGGAGCGCATCGGGCGCGAGTTCGCGGCCAACGCCGAGGAGTCGCGCGGGCGCTCGATGATCCTCATGGGGGCGGGGACCAACCACTGGTTCCACTCCGACACGATCTACCGCGCGTTCCTCACCCTCACGACGCTCACGGGCTGCCAGGGCGTGAACGGCGGCGGCTGGGCGCACTACGTGGGCCAGGAGAAGGTGCGGCCGGTCACCGGTCAGCAGATGTACGCGACCGCGAACGACTGGGCGCGCCCGCCGCGCACGATGATCCAGACGGCGTACTGGTACCTGCACACCGACCAGTTCCGCTACGACGCGTTCGGGGCGGACACGCTCACGGCCGCGACCGCGGCGCGCAGCACGGGGCCGGGCGGTCTCGCGGGCAAGACGACGGCCGACGTCATCGCGCAGTCCGCGCGCCTCGGCTGGATGCCCTCGTACCCGACCTTCGACCGCAACCCGCTCGACCTGGCCGACGAGGCCGAGGCCGCGGGTGTCCCGATCGGCGAGCACGTGCCCGCGGAGCTCACCGCGGGCCGGCTGCGGTTCGCGGCCGAGGACCCGGACGCCCCGGAGAACTTCCCGCGGGTGCTGACCATCTGGCGCGCGAACCTGCTGGGCTCCTCGGCCAAGGGCAACGAGTACTTCCTGCACCACCTGCTGGGCACGGACTCCAACCTGCGCGCCCAGGAGGCCCCCGAGGCGGCCCGGCCGCGCGACGTCGTCTGGCACGAGGACGCGCCCACGGGCAAGCTCGACCTGCTGCTCACCCTCGACTTCCGGATGACGAGCACCACGGTCTACTCCGACGTCGTGCTGCCGGCGGCCACCTGGTACGAGAAGCACGACCTCAACACCACGGACATGCACCCGTTCGTGAACTCGTTCAGCCCCGCGATCGCGCCGCCGTGGCAGACCCGCACGGACTTCGACATCTTCCACACGCTCGCGCGCCGGTTCAGCGCGCTCGCGGCCACGCACCTGGGCGTGCGCAAGGACGTCGTCGCCGTGCCGCTCATGCACGACACGCCGGACGAGCTCGCGACCCCGCACGGCCGGGTCGTCGACTGGAAGGACGGCGAGGTCGCGCCCGTGCCCGGGAAGACCATGCCGAAGCTCGTGGTCGTCGAGCGGGACTACGGCGCGACGGCCGCGAAGCTCGCGACGCTCGGCCCACTCGCGGACACCCTGGGCCTGACGACCAAGGGCGTGACGTTCGACGTCGACCGCGAGATCCAGTACCTCGCGAGCAAGAACGGCGTCGCCGGGGGCACCCCGGGCGGGGTCGCCGACGGGCGACCGCTGCTGAGCCGTGACGTGCACGTGTGCGAGGCGATCCTCGCGCTCTCGGGCACCACCAACGGGCGCCTCGCGGTGCAGGGCTTCCACACGCTCGAGAAGCGCACGGGCACGCGCATGGCCGACCTCGCGGCCGAGCACGAGGGCAAGATGGTCACCTTCGCGGACACGCAGGCCGCGCCGACGACGGTCATCACCTCACCCGAGTGGTCCGGCACCGAGCACGGCGGGCGGCGCTACTCGCCGTTCACGGTCAACGTCGAGCGGCTCAAGCCGTGGCACACCCTCACCGGCCGCCAGCACTTCTACCTCGACCACGACTGGATGACGGAGATCGGCGAGGGCCTGCCGGTGTTCCGACCACCGCTCAACATGGAGGCGCTGTTCGGCGAGTCGGCGCTCGGCGAGGTCGGCGACGCCGCCGCCACGGGCGGGGCCGGGTCCCTGGGTGTCACGGTGCGCTACCTGACCCCGCACAACAAGTGGTCGATCCACTCCGAGTACCAGGACAACCTGTTCATGCTGTCGCTGTCCCGGGGCGGTCCGACCATCTGGATGAGCGACCGCGACGCCGCGAAGGTCGGCATCACCGACAACGACTGGGTCGAGGCCGTCAACCGCAACGGCGTGGTGGTCGCGCGCGCCGTCGTCTCCCACCGCATGCCCGAGGGGACGGTCTACATGCACCACGCCCAGGACAGGCTGATCGACGTGCCGCGCTCGCAGACCACGGGCCGGCGCGGCGGCATCCACAACTCGCTCACGCGCCTGCTGGTCAAGCCGAGCCACCTCATCGGCGGCTACGCCCAGCTGTCCTACGCGTTCAACTACCTCGGTCCCACCGGCAACCAGCGGGACGAGGTCACGGTCATCCGCCGCCGCAGCCAGGAGGTCGAGTACTGATGCGCACACCCTCGACCACCAGCCGCTCGACCAGCTCGACGACGACGGGAGGCCTCCGATGAAGGTCATGGCACAGATGGCGATGGTCATGAACCTCGACAAGTGCATCGGGTGCCACACGTGCTCGGTCACCTGCAAGCAGGCCTGGACCAACCGCACCGGCACCGAGTACGTCTGGTTCAACAACGTCGAGACGCGCCCCGGTCGCGGCTACCCCCGGACCTACGAGGACCAGGAGACGTGGGAGGGCGGCTGGACGCTCAACAAGCGGGGGCGCCTGCAGCTCAAGGCGGGCGGCCGGCTCAAGAACCTGTTCACGATCTTCTCGAGCCCCAAGATGCCGTCCATCGACGACTACTACGAGCCGTGGACGTACGACTACGAGAACCTGACCAACGCCCCGCTCCAGGAGCACACTCCGGTCGCGCGTCCCAAGTCCCTCATCTCCGGCAAGGACATGAACGTGTCGTGGAGCGCCAACTGGGACGACGACCTGGGCGGTTCGGCCGACCTCGCGACGGCCGACCCGGTGCTCGCCAAGGTCTCGGAGCAGGTCAAGCTCGAGTTCGAGCAGACGTTCATGTTCTACCTGCCGCGCATCTGCGAGCACTGCCTCAACCCGTCGTGCGCGGCGTCCTGCCCCTCGGGCGCGATCTACAAGCGCGAGGAGGACGGGATCGTCCTCGTGGACCAGGACCAGTGCCGCGGCTGGCGCAAGTGCATCACCGGCTGCCCGTACAAGAAGGTCTACTTCAACCACCGCACGGGCAAGGCCGAGAAGTGCACGTTCTGCTTCCCGCGCATCGAGGTGGGCCTGCCGACGGTGTGCTCGGAGACCTGCGTGGGCCGCCTGCGGTACATCGGCCTGGTCCTCTACGACGCCGACCGCGTGCTCGAGGCCGCGAGCGAGCCCGACGAGACGAAGCTCCTCGCAGCGCAGCGCAGCGTGCTGCTCGACCCGCACGACCCGGAGGTCCAGCGCGCGGCCGAGCGTGAGGGCATCCCGCGCGACTGGGTCGAGGCCGCGCAGCGCTCGCCGATCTGGCGCCTCATCCACGACTACGAGGTCGCGCTGCCGCTGCACCCCGAGTACCGCACCATGCCGATGGTCTGGTACATCCCGCCGCTGTCGCCCGTGGTCGACGTGGTGACCGAGACCGGGGAGGACGGCGAGGACGCGGGCAACCTGTTCGCGGCGATCGACCGCCTGCGCATCCCGGTCGAGTACCTCGCGGAGCTGTTCACCGCGGGCGACGTCGCGCCGGTGACCGCCGTGCTCCAGCGGCTCGCGGCGATGCGCTCCTACATGCGCGACCTCAACATGGGCCGCGAGGGCGACGCGTCGATCCCGGCGGCCGTGGGCATGGACGAGCAGAGCATGTACGAGATGTACCGCCTGCTGGCGCTCGCCAAGTACGACGAGCGGTACGTGATCCCGAGCGCGCACGCCGAGCAGGCGCACAGCCTCGAGGAGCTCGCGACCGAGTGCAGCCTGGACTACGAGGGTGGTCCGGGCATGGGCGGCTCGGGACCGTTCGGCGAGGGCTCGGGCCCCGGGTTCTCCGACCCCATCGCGGTCGAGAACTTCCACATGCTCCAGGCCCGGCAGACGGCCGACACGGTCGCCGACCCCGCGACGCGCAAGGCCAGGGTCAACCTGCTCAACTGGGACGGCAAGGGCGCCCCGCCGGGGCTCTTCCCGCCGCGCGCGGACGACGAGGCCGACGGCACCGCGGCGGGTGTGGGTGCCGAGGTCCCGGCGAGTGCCGCACCGGCCGAGGTGCAGCCGCGGCCCGCGGGCGGGAGCGACGCCGGGCCTGCGGGGGACGGGACGGCGCCACGATGAACCGCGCCCACCGCACCGCCGCGGCCCGTCGCGCCGCGAGCCGCGAGACCGCCGTCGTGCACCGCGTCGCGGGGCTGCTGCTCGAGTACCCGACGGCCGAGCTGGTCGCGCTGCTGCCGACCGTCCGGGCCGCGCTCGACGAGCTCCCACCGCGCCTCGCGGCCCCGCTCGCGGGGCTCGTCGAGCATCTGGCCGAGGGCGACCTCGTCGACCTCGAGGCCGAGTACGTCACGACGTTCGACCTGCGCCGACGCTGCTCGCTCTACCTCACCTACTTCGCGTACGGCGACACGCGCAAGCGCGGCGTCGCGCTGGTCGAGTTCAAGCAGGCGTGCCGACGCGCGGGGTACGAGATCGCCGACGACGAGCTGCCCGACCACCTGTGCGTGGTGCTCGAGCTGTGCTCGGCCGAGGGTGAGCAGGCGCAGGAGGAGGGCCTGCGGCTGCTCCTCGGCCACCGCGCGGGCCTCGAGCTGCTCCGGCTCGCCCTGCTCGACTCCGGCTCGCCCTGGGCGGGTGCGCTCGTCGCGGTGTGCGCGACGCTGCCCGCGCTCGACGGCGACGAGCGCGAGGCGGTCGCGCGGCTCGCGGCCCAGGGCCCACCCGAGGAGGAGGTCGGTCTCGACCCGTACCCGTCGTCGGGCTCGGTCCAGCCGATGACGCCGCCGCCGGTCGCCCTGCCGTTCCCCACCACCCGTGCGCCGCAGCCCGGCCGCATGCCCGAGCCCATCCCGGGAGCCCGACGATGACCTCGACCGCCGACACGATCCTGTGGGTCGTCATCCCCTACGTGTGCCTCGCGTTCTTCGTGCTGGGTCACGTGTGGCGCTACCGCTACGACAAGTTCGGCTGGACCACGCGCTCGTCGCAGCTCTACGAGAGCCGGCTGCTGCGCTGGGCGAGCCCGATGTTCCACTTCGGCATCCTCGCGGTGTTCCTGGGGCACGTCATGGGCCTGGGGATCCCCAAGGAGTGGACCGAGGCCGTGGGCATGACCGAGGAGATCTACCACTTCCTCGCGGTGAGCATCGGCGCGGTCGCGGGCGTCTGCACCGTCGTCGGCATGGTGCTGCTGATCTACCGGCGCCGCACCGTGGGACCGGTGTTCAGCGCGACGACGCCCATGGACAAGGTCATGTACCTGGTGCTGGCGATCGTGATCTTCCTCGGCATGTGGAACACGATCGCGGGCTCGATCCTCAACCTCGGTGGGCACTACGACTACCGCGAGGGAGTCTCCGTGTGGTTCCGCGGGATCTTCCGCTTCGACCTGCACCCCGAGCTCATGGCCGAGGCACCGTTCGGGTTCCAGGCCCACGGCATGAGCGCGATGCTGCTGTTCGCGCTGTGGCCGTTCACGCGCCTCGTTCACGTGTTCAGCGTGCCGCTGGGGTACCTGGTCCGCCCGTACGTCGTGTACCGCTCGAAGTCCTCTCGCCTCGGCGCGCGCGCGCCACGCGCGGGCTGGGAGCGGGTCGAGCGCACGCGCGAGACCTCCTCGCGTCGGTGACGGGGGCGGCCACGGGTGCGCCACGGGCGCAGGCCACCACGCTCTCCGGCCTGCTGACCTTCGGGCACGGGACCGCGTCGCGCGACGAGCTCCTCGACGTGCTGCGGGGCGCGGGCGTCGAGGCGGTCGTGGACGTCCGGCGCTTCCCGGGCAGCCGCCGCCACCCGCACGTCGCGCGTGACGAGCTCGCGCGCTGGCTGCCCGAGGCGGGCCTGGCCTACCGGTGGGAGCCGCGGCTCGGGGGCCGGCGCAGCCGCCCGAAGGAGGGGGAGGGCCCCGCGAACGAGACCGGGGAGCCGGCGAACCCGGACCCGTGGTGGCGGGTCGCGGCGTTCGCCGCGTACGCGGCCCACACGCGCACCGACGAGTTCCGGGCCGCGACGGCCGAGCTGCTCGAGGGGGTCGCGCGGCAGCGCACCACGGTGCTGTGCAGCGAGAGCCTGTGGTGGCGTTGCCACCGCCGCCTGGTGGCCGACGTCGCGGTGCTGCTGCACGGCGTCCCGGTGCACCACCTGGGCCACGACGGCGGGCTCACCGAGCACGTCCCGGCCGCGGGTGCGCGCGTGGCCGCCGACGGCGTGCGCTACGACCGCGTCGAGGACGTCGACCGGTCGGGCGCCCCGGGCTGACACGCGACCACCCGTGCGGCGCGGCCGGACGGGTGACGCGTGATCCGATCGGCCCAGATCTTCCGGCCCCGCCAGGGGCAATCTGCCTGGAACGCTTCAGTCCGGACCGTGCGTGCCGATGGTGAGGGGGATGGCACACGCACACGAGCTCGCGGACGTCCACGGCGACGTCGCGCTCGACCGTGTCCTCGAGCAGGTCGCGCGCAGCGCGGGTGCGGTCGCCGCGGTGCTCGCTGTCGAGTGCGCCGACGGGCGGCACGTGTGGCACGCGGGCGACCTCGACGTCCGTGACGCCGAGGCCCTCGCCGAGGGTGTGCTCGAGCAGGGTGCGGTGCCCGAGCACGTGCTCGTCACGCAGGTGCCCTGCCGCACCTGCACCGCGGTGCTCGCCGTCGTGCACGACCCTGCGGCCCCGCTCGACCCCGCCGCCGACCGGCTGCTCGAGGCCGCGGCCGCCCACGCGGGCGTCGCGCTCGAGCTGCGCACGGTGCTCGAGGTCGGCACGCGCGAGTCCGAGCGGATGACCCGTCTGGCCCGTCTCACGCACGAGGTCGCGACGGCGGCCGACGAGCAGACCCTCGCCGATGTCGTCGCCCGGGCGCTGCCCGGTCTCACGGGAGCGCGTGCCGCGACGGTCATGCGCCTCGAGCCCAAGGTCGGCGAGCTGCACGTGGTCGCCGCGCACGGGCACGACGACGCACAGCGCGAGCACCTCCTGGTGACCCCGATCCGGGCGAGCGAGGTGCCCGAGCTCGCGGCGATGCTCAACCGGCGCGAGCCCGCGGTGCTGCACATCGCCACCGCGAGCGAGCCGTTGCGCGAGCTGTTCCGCATCACCGGGAGCGCGACGGTCCTCTCCGTCCCGCTGGTGGCCGAGGACCAGCTGCTCGGCGTCCTCACGGCCGGGTGGGGGCAGGTCGACGCGCTCGCCGACGGCGAGGCCGAGGTGCTCGACTCCCTGGTCTCCCTCGCCGAGCTCGCCTCGACCTCGTGGCACAACCTCCGCCTGCTGGCTGCGGTGCACCACCAGTCCACGCACGACGGCCTGACGGGCCTCGCGAACCGCACGAGCTTCCGCAACCGCCTCGACGAGGTGCTGCGCGACGCCGTCGACGGCGAGGGCACGGCCGTCGTGCTGTGCGACCTCGACCGCTTCACGGGCATCAACCAGCTCTTCGGGCACAGCGCTGGCGACGAGATGCTGCGCCAGGTCGCGGCCCGCCTCGGTGGTGAGCTGCGCGCGCAGGACGTCGTCGCCCGGCTCGCCGGCGACGAGTTCGCGGTACTCCTGGTGGACGTCGACGACCAGCGCGCGGACGCCGTCGCCCACCGTCTGGTCGACAGCCTCGACAGCGCGTTCCGCATCGAGGGACGCGACCTGCGCATCACCGTGAGCGTCGGCCTCGCCGTCCACGACGGTGGCGGGGGGCGCGGCGACCGCCTGCTGGCCGCCGCCGACCAGGCCATGCGCGAGGCCAAGCAGCGGGGTCGCAACCAGGTGGTCATGGCGGGTGCCGAGGAGAGCGCGCCCGTCGTGCCGTCCCTCGAGGCCGAGCTCGCGCAGGCCGCGGGCAGCAACCAGCTGCGCCTGTTCTTCCAGCCGCTCGTGGACGTCACGACGCCTGACGGCGGCGTGGTGGGTGCCGAGGCGCTGCTGCGCTGGGCGCACCCGCGCCTGGGGCTGCTCTCGCCCGCGGCCTTCCTGCCGCTCGCCGAGGAGAGCGGGCTCGTGACCGAGCTCGACCTGTGGGCCGTCGACGCCGCGTGCGGTGCGCTCGCCGGGCTCGAGCCGGGTCCCGTCCCGCTGCGCATCGCGGTGAACATGGCGAGCGCGACGCTGCTCGACCCGCGCATGCTGCCGACGATCCGCACGGCCCTCGCGTCGCGCGGCCTCGAGCCGGGCCGTCTCGAGATCGAGGTGGTCGAGAGTCGCGCGCTCGCGGACCTGCCGGGCGTCGTCGACGCGATGCGCGAGCTGCGCCAGCTCGGCGTGCGCCTGTCGCTCGACGACTTCGGCACGGGCTACTCGACGCTGTCGTGGCTGCACTCGCTGCCCGTGGACCAGATCAAGATCGACCGCAGCTTCGTGATGCGTCTGCCCGACGACGGCGCGTCGGTCGCGGTCGTCCGTGGCGTGCTCGCCCTCGCGCGCGAGCTCTCGATCGAGGTGGTGGCCGAGGGCGTCGAGGACGCCGAGCAGCTCGCCTCGCTGCGCGCTGCCGGGTGCGACATCGTCCAGGGCTACCTGCTCGGCCGCCCCGGTCCGGTGCTGCTCCAGCACCTCGTGGCCCGCGAGATCGCCTGAGCCGCGCCCGCACGTGCGGCTGAGCGGGCGCCCGGCGGGCACGTGTCAGCCGCGCTCCCGCGTGCCCTCGGTGAGCCGGCCCCGAGGCCCGCGCGCCAGCAGCGCGGGGAGCGCGAACCACGCGCCCACGAGGAGCAGCAGGATCGAGCCCGCGGCGACGAGGGCCGGGACGCGGCTCACGACGACGTCGAAGACGAGCAGCACGACCCCGGCCACGACGAGCGCGAGGAACACCAGGCCGATCCGCATGAACCGGTCCGCTCCCGAGACGAGCGTCGACTTCGCGTGCTTGCGGAAGAGCCAACGGTGCAGGCTCACGGGCGCCACCATGAGGCCCGTGGTGATCGCAGCCAGCACCACGAGCACCAGGTAGAGCATGCGCTGGTCGTGCGTGAGGTCGGCGAAGCGCGACTGGAACGGCACCGTGAGCAGGAACCCGGTGAGGATCTGGATACCGGTCTGCGTGACGCGCAGCTCCTGGAGGATCTCGTTCCAGTTGCGGTCGAGCCGTTCGACGGGCGTCTCGTGGCGGTCGGGCGTCCGCTCCGGATCGGTGCCGTCCCCGGCGACGTGCTCGCGCACTCTCGGCCTCCTCGTCCTGGTGCGGACATGATGCGCCCCCGCTCACCCGAGGGCGAGCGGGGGCGAGCAGCGGAGTCTCACCCGCACAGGGTGTGGCTCCCGCCGACGGCCCCGAGGGGCCGGCCACCGCTCTCGCGGGTGGCTCTGGAGGAGTGATCCGACCGTAATACGACCGTGACCGTCGCGCACCCCGAACGGGTCAGGACGACGAGATCCGCAGGTCGCCACGTCATCGACCGGCTGACTCGCGACGCCCGGTGCGCCCTTCGCCGCGACCGGCGCCCGGACAGGGCCCTCACCTGCGGTGCAGCGGTCGCGTGCGCCGCGGTGCGGGGTGACCATGGGCACATGGACACCACCGCGCCGGTCCCCGCACGCACGCGCGAGAGCGCCTCCGCGGCCGCACGGCCTTCGGATCTCGTACGTCAGGTGGTCGTGCTCGTCGGCTCGCTCCTCGCCGTGGCGGGTGCGTTCCTCGGGTCGGGCGCCCTGGGTGGCACGCCGGTCGATGAGGCGGCCGGCGGTGCGCTCGCGGCGGACGCGACGCACGTCGCGCCCGGTGGGCCGGCCTTCTCGATCTGGTCCGTCATCTACACCGGGCTCGTCGCCTACGCGGTCTGGCAGGTGCTGCCCGCGCAGCGGACCGACCCGCGCCAGCGCGCCACCGGGTGGCTCGCGCTCGCCTCGCTCGTGCTGAACGCGGCGTGGATCGGGACGGTGCAGGCCGACGCGCTCGGGCTGGGGGTCGCCGTCATCGTCGCCCTCCTCGTGGTGCTCGCCGTCATCCACGTGCGGCTCGTGCGGACGAGGGCCTCGGGACGGGTCGAGGCCGTGGTCGTCGACACGACGTTCGGCCTGTACTTCGGGTGGGTGACGATCGCGACAGTCGCCGACGTCGCCGCGACGCTCGCCGCGTCGGGGGTCGACGAGCTGGGCCTCGGACCCGATGCGTGGGCCGTCGTCGTGCTGGTGGTGGCTGCCGCGATCGGCGTGGGCGTCGCGCTGCACGCGGCGCGCGTCTCGCACGCGCGGGTGTCGGCCGCTGCGGCCCTCGCGTGGGGCCTGGCGTGGATCGCGGTCGCGCGCAGCACGGGCGAGCCCGCCTCGACCCCCGCGGCCGTGGCGGCCGCCGGAGCCGCCGTGGTCGTCCTCGGGACGGCGGTCGTCCTGCGCGTGCGCGGTCGGTAGCCCTCCGGCCCTCGGCGGTCGACGACCCGCGGACTCAGAGGTAGCGGGTCGGGTCGAACTCGTCGAGCGGGATGATCCGCAGGCGCGGCAGCGTCACGTTGAACGCGCGCACGTCCTGCTCGAGGTCGAAGATCCGCAGCCCGCCCTCGGTGAGGCCCTGCAGCGCCGTGCTCGCGAACTCGGTGAAGGCGAGCACGCCCACCTCGCGTCCGGGGCCCAGCAGCGCGGCGAGCTGGGGCGCGAAGTCGCCGTCGTTGCTGGCCAGGAGCACGTCGCCGGGGCGGTCGGCGAGCGCGTCGAGCGTGCGCTGGATGCCGATGTCGACGACCTTCTCCTCGGCCGAGCCCGCGAGGGGGATCGGCCGGAACCCGATCGCGAGCAGCGCCTGCACGAACGACATGGGCATGGTCCCGTGCGACGCGTTGAGGAAGAACAGCCCCGTCACCTCGTCGCCACCGAACGCGGTGCGCGCGAACTCGAGCACCCGTTCCCACCGCGGCCGTTCCTCGGGCGCCGGCCTCGCCCCGAGGATCGACCCGCCCAGGGTCGCGTCGATGTTCTCGCCGTCGACCAGCAGGTAGGTCCGCCGCGCGCCCTCGCTCACCGTGCTCACGCCCCGAGCCTATGTCCCGCACGCCCGGGACCGGTGCTCCTGCCACGCCCGGACGCCGGGGTGGCCGGACGCCGACCCCGGCGGGGAGCGGGTGAGTCCGGCGCGAAGCGCTCGCACCCCCCGTCCGGTGGCCGATGGGACGGGGGTGACCGACAGGACCCGCGAGCTGTGGCTCGGCCGCCTCGACGCGGTCTCGACCGGACCCCGTGCCAGTGCGAACGGGCCGTCGGACGGCGCGAGCAGCCGGGCGCTGCGGCGCATCGGCGTGCCGATCATGCTCGTCACGGCGGTCGTGGTCGCGCTCGCGCCGTTCATCGGGCAGCGACCCGCCGACCAACGACCGCTCTACGCGCTCGTGGGCCTCGCACTGGCCGCGTGCGCGGTCGTGCTGCACGTGGCGCCCACGACGCGGCCGTGGGTCGTCGACACCGTCGCGATCGGTGCGCCGACACTCACGACCCTCGTGCTCGTCGCGTCGACGACCCAGGTGGGCGTGCTCCCCATGCTCCTGGTGTGGCCCGCGGTCGCCGCGCCGTACTTCTCGTCACGGCTGGGCACCGTCCTGACAGTCGCGGTGGTCGCGGTCGGCATGGCCACGGCGCTCGCGCGCACGCCCGACCCGCTCTTCTCGACCCTCGGCTGGACCGTGACCGTCTTCATCGCGGTGCTCTGCAGCGTGAGCGTGCGCCTGGTCGCGGAGCGCTCGGAGGCGCTCATGCGCAGCCTCGACGACCGCGCGCGGCGCGACCCGCTCACGGGACTGCTCAACCGACGTGGGCTCGACGACGTGCTCGACCGCGCGTGGGCCGCCGCTGGGGACCTGCACGTGGCGGTGCTCGACCTCGACCACTTCAAGGCCGTCAACGACGCGCACGGCCACGCGGCGGGTGACCTCGTGCTCGTCCGCTTCGCCGAGGTCCTCAGCGCGCACGTGCGCGGTGACGACGTCGTGGCCCGCACGGGCGGCGAGGAGTTCACGGTCGTGCTCGGGCCGTGCTCGCCCGACGTCGCGCTGCGGCGTGTCCGTGAGCTCGTCGGCGCCTTCGCGGCCGTCGACCTCGAGGTGCCGGGCGCCCTGCTGCGGTGCACGGCGAGCGCGGGTGTCGCGACCCGGGAGCCCCGCCACCACGGCGCGGCGGACCTGCTGCGCGACGCCGACCGGGCGCTCTACGCGGCCAAGGACGCCGGCCGCGACCGGGCCCTGGCCGCGGCCGAGGTCTCCGTCCCCACGCAGGCCGCAGCACCGCGCGTGCTCACCCCGCTCGGCCGGTCCGGTCAGGGGTAGAGGCCGCGCGTGCGGTGCGCAGTCGCGACCCGCTGGACGCCGATGAGCAGAGCGCCGTCCCGCAGCGAGACGTCCCTCGTCCGCGCCATCTGCGCGACGGCGTCGTAGGCGATCTGCATGCGTTCGGCGAGCCGTGCCTCGATCTCGGGCTCGGTCCACCAGTACGCCTGCTGCGCCTGCACCCACTCGAAGTACGACACGACCACGCCGCCCGCGTTCGCGAGGATGTCCGGCACCACGACCACCCCCCGGTCGGCGAGGATCGCGTCGGCGTCGGGCGTCGTCGGGCCGTTGGCGCCCTCGACCACCCAACGTGCCCGCACGTCGCCCGCGTTGTCGGCGGTGAGGACGCCCTCGACCGCGGCCGGGACCAGCACGTCGACGTCGAGCGCGAGCAGCTGCGCGTTGTCGATCGGGTCCGCGTCCGGGTAGCCGACCACCGATCCGGTCTCGCGCACGTGCTCCATGACCCGCTGCACGTGCAGCCCGCGGCTCGAGTGGATCGCGCCGTACTGGTCGCTGACGGCCTCGACACGCGCCCCCGCGTCGTCGAAGAAGTCCGCCGCGTGCGCCCCGACCTTGCCGAATCCCTGGACGGCGACGCTCACCTCGTCGAGCTTGCGCCCGCCCTCGGCCAGGGCTGCCCGCGTGCTGTGGACCACGCCCCGCGACGTCGCCGTCGCACGGCCCAGCGAGCCGCCCACCTCGAGCGGCTTGCCCGTGACCACGCCGGGGATCGTGTAGCCCCGGTTGACCGAGTAGGTGTCCATCACCCAGGCCATCGTCGCGGCGTCGGTGCCGATGTCGGGCGCCATGATGTCCCGCTCGGGACCGATCATCGGCATGATCTCGCTCGTGTACCGCCGCGTGACCCGCTCGAGCTCGCCCGCCGAGTAGTACCGAGGGTCGATCGCGACGCCGCCCTTCGCGCCGCCGTAGGGGAGCTCGACCACCGCGCACTTCCAGGTCATCCACATGGCGAGTGCACGCACCTCGTCCACGTCGACGCTCGGGTGGAAGCGCAGCCCGCCCTTGCCCGGGCCGCGCGAGACGTTGTGCTGCACCCGGAAGCCGTGGAACAGCTCGGTGCGGCCGTCGTCGCGGCGCAGCGGGATCGCGACGTTGATCTCGCGGCGCGGGGTCGCGAGCATCGCGTGCATGCCCTCGTCGTAGCCGAGCTGGGAGATCGCGCTCGCGAGCTGCGCCTGAGCCGTCGCGAGCGGACCGGGCCGGCTCGGGCCCGCGAGGTCTCCGGGGGCCTCGTCGGGCAGTGCAGGGGACGGTGCACCGGGGGACGGTGCGGCGGCGGACGGCAGGGCGGGATCGGTCACGGACGCGCCTCCTCGAGCGTCGGGCCGCGCGCCTGTGGGCGCCCGGCCGGGCGTGGGTTCGGCGGGCCGTTCGGACCCGCGAGCCACAATCTCTCACGCCGACCGGCCCCGGGGCGCCCTGTGTCGCTCCGGCCGCGCCGTCGGGCGGTCCGCTCAGCCGGTGTACTCGAAGTGCCAGTACTCGGGGTTGGAGCCGTTCTCGCGCGCCCAGCCGGGTGCGACCCAGCCGAACCGGGGCGCGTTCTCGACGAGCCAGCGGTAGCGGGCCGAGCCGAACCCGTACGCGCGCCACTCCCAGACGTCGAACGCGGTGCCGAGGCCGTGGTTGGACGTCCCGGGACGTGCCGCGACCGAGCCGTACCACTCGCGCATCTCGACCTGGTCCTCGTACGAGCGGTAGCTCAGGTCGACTGCGATGTTCTCCCCGAACTCGGCGCGGAACTCCTCGTTGAGGCGCGTCAGCGCCGCGGCCGCGTCGGCACGCAGCCACTGCTGGTTGCCCTGGCTGTCGGTGCACCACGCGAGCGGCGCCATCGAGCTCCGCGGCATGCGGCCGTTGCTCCCGTCGCCCGAGGTCGAGGGCGTCGAGGTGTAGAAGACGGGGCTGCCGTCGTTCTTGGGAGGCTCGCGCGACTCGGGGCCTCCGCAGTCGGGGCCGGCACCCGTCGACGGCGGGCCGCCCAGTCCGGACGGGTGGCCCGAGCTCTCGGCGGTGGCGGCCTTCTCCTCCTCCTCCTCGGCCGCCCGCGCGGCCTGCTCGTCCTCCCACGCCTCGCGGGACTGGGCCACCGCGGCGGTCGCCTCCTCGAGGCCCGCGGCGGCGGTGGTCAGGTCGTCCACGGGGAGGCCGCGCACCGCCTCGCTCAGGCGTGCGGTCTGCGCGTCGACGTCCTCGGCCGTCGCCGAGCCGTCCGACGCCGCGTCGTCGTCGGCCGCCTCCTGGGCCGCCTCGAGCGCCGCCGCCGCACGCGCGACCTCGGCGTCGAGCACGTCGAGTGCCTGCGCCAGGCCGTCCCGCACCGCGTCGTCGGCCACCTCGCCCGCGGAGTCGGTCAGCAGCTGCGCACCCTCGGCCCGCTGCTCGGTCACGGCGGCGAGCAGGGTCGCGAGCTCGGTGACCGCGGCGTCGTGGCCCGCGCGTGCCTCCTCGAGCGCGGTCCGGGCGAGCGAGAGCTCGGCGCGCTCGGCCTGCGCGGCGGCCTCCGCGGCGACGGCGGCGAGCCGTGCGCGCTCGTCCTCGGCCTGCTGCGCACGGACCTGGACGACGACGACCGCGACGAGCGCCACCAGGAGCAGCGCCAGCCCGGCCAGGACGCGGCGGTCGCGCCACGGGTGCGCCCGGGTCCGGGCTCGTGCTCGGACCCGCTCGGGTGCAGGGGTGTGGTCGGTCATCGCGTCAGACCCTCACCCGTCCCCGCCCGTCCGGTCAAGCGGTGCCCCGCCCCCGACGGGCGGGGCACCGGCCGGGAGCTCATGCGCCGCCGGCACCGCCGAGGCCGTCGATGCGTGCGACCTCCTCGTCGCTCAGGTGCAGCCCGAGGACGTCGAAGTTCTGCTCGATCCGCGCAGGGGTCACCGACTTCGGGATCACCACGACCCGGTGGCGCAGGTGCCAGGCCAGCACCACCTGCTGCGGCGTGACGCCGTGCGCCTGGGCGACGTCGGTGAGCACAGGGTCCTGCGCGTCGGTGCGCTTGAAGGGGCTGTACCCCTCGAGGGCGACCTCGCGCCGCGCGTGCTCGCTCACCAGCTGCGCGTCGTGGTCGCTCGGGCTCCACGGGATCTGGTTGATCGCGGGGGCCTCACCGGTCGCCTCGACCAGCTCGTCGATCTGCGCGACCGAGTAGTTGCTCACGCCGATCGCCCGTGCCCTGCCCTCGTCGCGCAGCTCGCGGAAGGCCTGCCAGGTGCTCGGCGTCGCCTGCTTGTTCGGCGGCCAGTGCACGAGCCACAGGTCCACGTGGTCGGTGCCGAGCAGCCGGAGGCTCTGCTCGAGGGTCTCGCGCTCGCGGCCCGCGGCGTCCGGCGGCAGCTTCGTCGTCACGAAGACGTCCTCGCGCGCGACGCCCGAGTCAGCGAGCGCGCGGCCCACCTGGTCCTCGTTGCCGTAGGCCGCAGCGGTGTCGATGTGGCGGTAGCCCACGTCGAGCGCGTGGCGCACCGCGCGGTAGCAGTCGTCGCCCTCGGACTGCCAGGTGCCCAGACCCAGCAGCGGGATCGGCAGGTCACCGGTGGGCGTGCGCAGGTCGATGGTCGGGATGGTGTCGCTCATGGCCCCAGTCTGCGGGACCTGCGACCCAGGCGCCTGGCGTCGGGCCGGGTGACGCTGGACGGGACGTGGTCGTCGGTGCGACGGCCCGGCCGGCAGGAGGTGCGTCATGAAGGTCCTCGTCGCGGTGGCGTCCCGGCACGGCTCGACCCGGGAGATCGGTCAGGCGATCGCGGAGGTGCTCCGCGAGGAGGGCTTCGACGTCGACCTCGCAGACCCGGACGACGTCGACGCGGTGGACCCGTACCAGGCCGTCGTCCTCGGCTCGGCGGTCTACGTGGGACGCTGGGCGGCCTCGGCGCGCGCGATGGTCGACCGGTGCGCCTCGGGCCTCGTGCAGAGGCCGGTGTGGCTGTTCTCGTCCGGACCCCTCGGCTTCCCGGCGGTGCCGGCCCAGGACCCCGACGAGGTACCGGGTCTGGTCGCGCGGCTCGGCGCGCGCGACCACCGCAGCTTCGCGGGACGCCTCGACGCGGCTGCGCTCGGGCTCGCCGAGCGGGCCGTCGTCGCCCTGGTCCGTGCGGAGGAGGGCGACTTCCGCGCGTGGGAGGAGGTCCAGGGCTGGGCCCGCGGGATCGCGACGCAGCTGCACGGCGAGGAGATCCGCGGCATCAGGCTCGTGCGCTGACACGCCGGGGGCGCTCCGCGTCCTGGGCCGGTGCGGTCAGGCGGACTGCCGCACGACCACCTGCGCGCCGAAGATCCGCGGCTCGGTGGACCCCGCGAGCCCCGCGATCTGCTCGAGCAGCAGCTCGCCCGCGACACGGCTCATCTCGACCACGGGGTTGACCATGGTGGTGAGCGGGGGAGCGGTCGAGACCGCGACGCCCAGGTCGTCGAAGCCGATCACCTTGACGTCCGTGGGCACCGCACGCCCGCGCGCCGTGAGCACCGACAACGCCCCGACGGCCATGAGGTCGGAGGCCGCGAACACGCCGTCCACGTCCGGGTGGGCGTCGAGCAGCCGGTCCATCGCGGCCGCGCCGCTCGTCGCGGTGAAGTCCCCGCGCACCATCGCCTCGTCCGAGAGCCCCGCGTCCTGCAGCGCCTGACGCCACCCGGCGAGCCGGTCGACGCCGGCGGCCATGTCGAGTGGCCCCGCGATGGTCGCGATGCGGCGGCAGCCCGCGGCGATGAGGTGCTCGGTCGCCCGCCGTCCGCCCAGGTAGTTGTTGACGTCGACGTACTGCAGCCCGGGCTGGGAGCTCCACGGACGCCCCACGAACACGCACGGCAGGCGTGAGGCGGCGAGCACGGACTCGAGGGCGTCGTCGCGGTGGTGGGAGACGACGACGGCGCCGTCCACGTGACCGTTGCGCAGGTAGCGGGTGGTCTTGTGCACCTCGTCACCGCGCCGCGCGATGAGCAGGATGAGCTGGATGTCCGTCTCGGCGAGGGCTGCGCTGAGGCCCTGCAGGGTGCCCGCGAAGAACGGGTCCGTGAGCACCTTCTCGTCCGGCTCGGGCACCACGAGGGCGATCGAGTCGGTGCGTCTGGTGACCAGCGTGCGGGCGGCGCGGTTGGGGGTGTAGCCGAGATCGGCGACCGCGGAGTCGACGGCGGCCTGGGCCTCGGGGCTCACCTTGAAGCCGCCGTTGATGGCGCGCGACGCGGTCGAGCGGGAGACCCCGGCGCGCGCGGCGACCTGCTCGAGCGTGGGGGCGTGGGGTGCCGCTGTCCCGGGCGCGCGCCGGCCTGGTCGCACGTCTGCCGTCATCGGCATCTCCTTGCCGCGTCCGGGCCGGCACGCATGGCGGCCGACCGTCGCTGGGTGGTGGGGCTCCTCCTGCCGTCGTCAGGCGGCATGGAAGCGGTTCCACGTGGGAGGCATCCTCGGGGCCGCCCTGGGGGAAGTCAAGCGGTCTCAGCCGTCCGGGTGGGCGCCCGTGAGCCACTCGCGCGCGGTCGCCTCCTCGGCGTCGAAGGCGGCGCGGACGGCCCCCGCCGTGGCCTCCTCGACGGCCGACGCGAACAGCGGCACCGAGGCCTTGAGCTCGGCCTCGACGTGCTGGGCCGTCGCGTCGCCGTCGGGCACGAGCCGCAGGCGGCCGCTCAGCCGCACCGGGGCGCCCTGGATCTCGACGACCACGGTGCCGCGGCGGCCCGCGTCACCCGACTCGGGGGCCTCCCACGCCTCCACCTGACGGACCTCGAGCGTCGCGCCCACGAGCGAGCGGAACTGCGGCGGGATGCCCGTGGTGGGCATCTGGCGTCGGGTGGTCACGGTGAACGCCTCGGTGGCCGAGCCGACCACGTCGACGTGCTGGGACAGTGCCCCGGACGCGCGCACCTTGGCCTCGACGAAGCGCTCGTCGGCGAGCATCGCTGCCACGGTCACGACGTCGGCGTCGTAGCGGGCCTGGGCGGTCAGGTGCACGGTGGTCCTCGTGGATCGGCGCCCCCGTGGGCGGGGTGCGGTGGGTGGCACGAGGCTAACAAGCCGGAGGCGGCGGCGGGGCTCGTCCGCTGCGCCTACCCTGGGCACGTGTCGACGCTCAGTGACCTCGTCCAGCGCCACGCCGACCTGGGGGCGGCCGACATCGAGTGGCTCCACCTGCTGGTGGGGGACTGGCAGCTCATCTCCGACCTGGCGTTCGCCGACCTCGTGCTCTGGCTGCCCACGCGCGACGAGAGCTGGGTCGCCGTCGCCCAGGCGCGTCCCTCGACCGGTGCGACCGTGCACTACGACGACGTCGTGGGCTCGACGGCGCCCGAGGGGCAGCGTCCCCAGCTCGAGCGGGCACTGACCGACGTCGCGATCCAGCGGTCACGCGAGCCGCGGTGGTTCGGCACGTACGCGGTGCGCGAGGAGGCCGTGCCCGTGGTGCACGACGGGCGCGCGATCGCCGTCGTCGCCCGCCAGACCAACCTGGGCGGTGCCCGCACGCCGAGCCGGCTCGAGCTCAACTACGTCGAGTCCGCCGACGACCTGGTCGCGATGATCGCGCGCGGCGAGTTCCCGGCCCCGAACGCTCCCACGGGCCCGCGACGTGGCGCACCGCGTGTGGGCGACGGCCTGATCCGGCTCAACTCCGAGGGAGAGGTCCTCTACGCGAGCCCCAACGCGCTCAGCTGCTTCCACCGCTTCGGCGTGCTCGGCTCGCTCGTGGGCAGGTCGCTCGCCGAGGTCACCACGGACCTGCTCGAGGAGAGCTCGCCCATGGACGAGTCCCTCCCCCTCGTGGTGATGGGGCGTGCCCCTTGGCGCACCGAGCTCGAGGCGCGTGGTGTGTGCCTGTCCCTGCGCGCGGTCCCGCTCACCGAGCAGAGCCAGCGGATCGGTGCGGTGCTGCTGTGCCGTGACGTGTCCGAGCTGCGACGCCGTGAGCGCGAGCTCATCACGAAGGACGCGACGATCCGCGAGATCCACCACCGTGTGAAGAACAACCTCCAGACGGTGGCCGCGTTGCTACGGCTCCAGTCGCGTCGCATGACGTCCCCCGAGGCGCGCGCGGCGCTCGACGAGGCGATGAGACGTGTCACCACGATCGCCCTGGTGCACGAGACCCTCTCGCAGACGCTGGACGAGACGGTCGACTTCGACGCCCTCGTGGACCGCAGCCTGCGACTGGCGGCCGACGTCGCGTCGGCGGGGGCCTCGGTGCGCACGCTGCGCACCGGGACGTTCGGGATGGTCCCGGCCGAAGGGGCGACCGCGCTCGCGCTCGTGCTGACCGAGCTGGTGACGAACGCCGTCGAGCACGGCCTCGCGGGGATCGAGCGGGGAACGGTCGAGATCGTGGCCGAGCGCGTGGGCTCGCACCTGCGTGCGGTCGTGAGCGACGACGGCGTCGGGCTGTCCGAGGGGCGCGTGCCGATGTCGGGGCTCGGGACGCAGATCGTCTCGACCCTCGTGCGCAACGAGCTCGGCGGGACCATCACGTGGGGCCCGCGTGAGGGCGGGGGCACCGAGGTGGTCATCGACCTCGACCTGCGCGACCCGCGTCAGCAGGCCGTCCTCAGCTGAGACCCACGGCGCGGCGGGACCGGACGCGTCCGGGGTCGGACGTGCCGAGGGCCCTGGCCGGCGGTGTCGCCGGGCCAGGGCCCTCGGTCGTGCTGCGGCGGGTCAGCCTGCGCGACGGGCGCGCGCGGTGCGTCGCTTGAGCGCGCGGCGCTCGTCCTCGGACAGGCCGCCCCAGACGCCGGCGTCCTGACCGGACTCCAGCGCCCACTTCAGGCACGTGTCCATGACGGGGCAGCGACGGCACACGGCCTTCGCCTCCTCGATCTGGAGCAGGGCCGGGCCGGTGTTGCCGATGGGGAAGAAGAGCTCAGGGTCCTCGTCCAAACAGGCAGCGCGGTGGCGCCAATCCATGGGATCACCTCTCGGGCACACGGCGAGCCGACTCCCGGTCGGGGAGCGGCTCGGTTGGGGGGTCGTGCGAACGTCCTATGACTGCGTACAAGCCTCACACGTGTCTTCGTCGTGCACAAGAGGTCACGAAGAGGTTTCGGCGCGGTGGCCGTGAGGTCTTGGTCACATCGGTTCGAGTGCGTCGCGGCGTGCTCAGGGGCGGCTCCAGGCCGGTGCCGGACGGCGCTAGGGTCGGGCCGTGGTCAGCCGTCCCACCGCCTCCGCGCCCGCCCCGGTCCCCGTGCCCCGCCCGGTCGTCCTCGTGGGCGTGCTGGTGCTGCTCGAGGCGGCCGTGTGCGTGCTGCTCGCGGGGTGGGGCGTGGTCGACCTGGTGCGCGGCGTGACGACGGCGCCGGGGGTCGCGGTGTTCCTGGTGGTCGCGGGCCTGGCGGTCGCGGCCGTGCTCGTCGCCTCGGTCCGGGCGCTGCGCGACGGACGCCGCGGCGGTCGTGCGCCCGTGGTCACGTGGCAGCTGCTGCAGGCGGCGACGGCCCTGACGCTCGTGCGGGCCCTGCCGGCCCCGGCCGTGTGGGCGGCGTGGGCGGCCCTCGCGGTGGCCGTGGTGGTGGGGGTGGCGATGATGACGCGCCCGGTCGTCGTGCACACCGTGCCGCAGGCGCGCGGGTAGGCACCGTGCCGCAGGCGCGCGGGTAGGCACCGTGCCGCAGGCGCGCGGGTAGGCACCGTGCCGCAGGCGCGCGGGTAGGCACCGTGCCGCAGGCGCGCGGCTAGGCACCTCGCGCGACGCGTCCGACGCCTCAGGGCGGGCCCGCCTGCGCGTCGGCGACCTGGACCCCGGTCACACGGCCGCGCTCGACGACCACGCCTCGACCGGGGAGGCGCGGGTGGGCCGGGTCGGCCTCGGCCCTGAGGTCCGTGCCGGCGACCTCGCGCGATCCCGGCTCGAGCGGGGCGAGCAGCACGAGCGCGGCGTGGTTGCGGAGGGTGGCGAGCGGGCCGCGGAACGCAGTCGCGGCGGCCTCGGTGCGGCTCGACGCGACGAGCACGGGTGGTGCAGGCGTCCCGGGCACGTGGGGGCCGCGAGGCTCGGCGAGCGTCTCGAGGGCGGCCTCCATCAGGGGGTCGGCGCGCAGGCGGAGGTCGAGGTCGTCGACGACGAGGGCGCGGGGTGCCGCACGCGCGACGGTGAGCTCGCCGAGCGCCTCGGTGGAGAGGCGGTGCGGTGGCGGCGTGATCACCTCCCAGCCCTGGCGGGCGAGGCGTGCCGTGAGCGTGCGCAGCGCGGTGGTGCGCCCGGTGCCGGGTGGGCCCACGACGAGGGCGCCGGCGGCGACCTCGAGCCGCACGGCCCCGGCCTCGTCACCACCGAGGCCCACCGTGACCAGGGTGCCCGGCGGGTCGGCCGGCAGGTCGTCGGGTCGCACGTGCGCGGGCAGGGCGCGTAGGCGTGGTGGCTCCGGCGTGCCTGCCGGCAGCGTCGCCGCGGCGGGGTCGGCGAGCACCACCTGGCACACCTGCACCCCGGACGTCCCCCGGTGCCGCCCGCGCCCAGCCACCGAGGCGTCGGGCCGCGTCCCGGGTGCGTGGGCGGGCAGGCCGAGCAGGGCTGTGTCGGCCACGTCGGGGCGGCCCAGCGCCAGCAGGTCGCGGGCGTGGGGGAGCAGACGGGCCGCGTCGCCGGGCAGGCCGGCGACAGCGATGGGCACGCGTGCACGGACGAGCTGGTCGAGCAGCGTGGTCCCGCCTTCCCGGGTGGTCTCGTCGAGCGCGCGCACGACGGCGCCGACGTCGTCGACGAGGAGCACGTGGGGTGCAGGCGCGTGCCCGCGCGACAGGAGGTCCGCGAGTCGCTGGACCCGCCGCGGGTCGTCGGCCCCCACCACCGTGCCGACCGTCGCAGGCAGCGCGAGGGGACGCGCGGCCGCGTGGAGCACGTGGACGTGGTGGCCCGAGGCGAGCGCGGCCGCGGCGACGGTCCGCAGCGCGGTGCTGCGTCCCGATCCGGGTGGGCCGGCGACCAGCAGCGGCCCCGACGCCGGTCGCCAGCGCACCACGCCACGGCGACGCTCGGCCGGCAGGTCCGTGATGCCCAGCAGGAGACCCTCGTCTCGCGCGGGGCCGGTGTCGGCCGTCCCGAGCGCGGGTCCGTCGTGGGCGGGCGCTCCGGCCGCGAGCAGCCGGGGCACGTCGTCGGGCGAGATCCGTGCGGGCAGGGGCGCGAGCCATGGCGCCGCCGGGGCAGCGCTGCCCGCGAGCCGTGCGGCGGCGCGCACGGTGCGCACGAGCGTGAGGGCGTGGTCGACACCGTCGTCGGACGCCGCCGCGAGCCCGTGCTGCGTGGCCTCGTCGTGGGCCGGCCACTCGACCTCTCTCCACGCCGGGGCTCGCCGTGCGGGCGGCCGAGCCGCGCGCGGCTGACCCGCCGCCCACGCCGTCTGGACGGCCTCGGGGCTTCCTGGCCCTCGGCGGACGAGCGCCCGCCCCGCGCACGCCGGGGCGATCGCGGCGGCGTCGGGCGCGTCGACGACGTCGAGCGAGTCGGCCTCGTCGGCGACCCTCAGGCAGATCCGCAGGGCGAGGTTGGCCCGCAGCTCGGCGTTCACCGCCCCGGCCGGTCGCTGGGTCGCGAGCACCAGGTGCACGCCGAGCGAACGTCCCTGGGTCGCGATGCGGATCAGCGCCGGCACGGCGTCGGGCATGTCGTCGACGAGCGCCCGCAGCTCGTCGACCACCATCACGAGGGCGGGTGGCGCGTGGGGGTCGACCGCGCGCAGGCTCTCCAGGTCGGCGACCCCGGCCGCGGCCAGCAGCTGCTCGCGGCGGCGCAGCTCGGCGCGCACCGCGTGCACGGCCCTGGCGGCGCCGTTCTCGTCGAGGTCCGTGACCGTGCCGACCACGTGCGGGAGGTCGCGGCAGTGACCGAACCCGGCGCCACCCTTGTAGTCGACGAGCACGAAGGCGAGCTCGCCCGGGGGGCGGGCGTGCGCGAGCCCGAGGACGAGGCTCTGCAGGAGCTCGGACTTGCCGGCGCCCGTCGTCCCGGCCACCAGGGCGTGCGGGCCGTCGCGGCGCAGGTCGAGCTCGACCACGCCCGACGTGCCCACGCCGATCGGGCACGTCGGGGCGCCCAGCGCGCTCCACCGCCGGGCGAGGTCTGCCGGCTCGGTGGGCAGCAGGTCGGCGAGCGCTGCACGTGCGGGGAGGGCTCCGCCCGTGTCGGCCGGGGCGGCGGCGGGGGCCAGTCGGCGAGCCGTGCGCTCGGCCCAGGTCGTGCCTGCGGTCCACACCTCGAGGCGCCGGTCGGTGCCGGGCCCCGTGAGCCGTGCGCGCGGCCCGGTGCCGAGCGTCCACCGGCACCAGGACGGGACGTCGCGGTCCGCGGTGCCGTCGTCCGCCCGGGGGCCGGGGGCGTCTGGCGGGGCTGAGCCGTTCCGCGGCTCCTCGGCCACGACGACGAGCGCGTCCGCGGGTCCGCGTCGCTGGGTGCCCCAGCCCTCGAGAGCGTTCTCGACCCGTGCGGGCCGCACGACGACGACGAGGTGCGGACCCGTGACGTCGCGGGCCAGGGCCGCGCGCGTCGACCCGTCCGACCGCGCGACGGCGAGCCTGGGCACGAGCCACCGGGCCCAGGCCCAGCGCTCGTCCTCGTCACGAGGGTGGAGCAGCGTGAGCGGCCCGGTGTGGGACAGCATGAGCGAACGCGCGACCGCGTGCGCGTCCGGGCCCCGCAGCACGAGACCACCGTCGCGTGCGTGCGCGACCCATCCGCCCTGCTCGGCGGTGTCGCCCACCGTGAGCGCGATCGCCGCGGGATCGGGCACCAGCGTCGTCCGGCCGCGCCGCCGCCGTCCTGCGAGCCACGGGCCGAGCGCCGTGAGCGGCCCGACGGCGGCGAACGCGAGCAGCACGGGGCTGCGGAGCAGCGCCGCCAGGCCCACCGAGACGAGGGCGGGGGCGAGCCACACCATGGGCGCGGGAGCCGCGGTCCGCGGGGTCCCCGCGAGGGGTTCGGTCGGCTGGGTGCTGCCCGCCGACGCCGGCGACCGCGCACCGGGACGCGCAGGCTGCCTGAGCTCGACGAGCGCCGCGCCCGCCCCGTGCCCCACCTTCGTGCGCTCACCTGGCCGCAGCATGCGTCGGCCCGGTGCGCGACGCAGCGCTGCCGGCACGAGCACGGTCCACGGCGCGGCGCGCCGCACGACGACACCACCCCGCACGCCGCGCCGGCCGTTCGGGACCGCCGTGCCGTTGGCGCGTGGGACGAGCACCGTGCCGTCGGCGCGTGGGACAAGCACCGTGCCGTCGGCGCGTGGGACGAGCACCGTGCCTGCGTCGTCCCCCGTCAGCACGGCGACGTGCCACGGCGCGCGCGCCGCCAGCGCCGCGGTGTCCACCCTCGCGCTCTCGGACGCGCTGAGCGCCGCCCCTGCCACGAGCGGTGGGGTGCCGACCACGTGGGCGTCGTCGAGCACGCGTCCGCCGACGCGCAGCGGCGTTCCGGCGGGCGGACCACCCGCCGCGGCGATCGCCTCGCGCGCCTCGCCGAGGGTGCGTCCCGGCTCGAGCTCGAGCTCCCCGCCCGTGTCGATCACCACCCGCACGGGAGGAAGTCTGCGTACGGCGTCGGCCTCGGGTCGGCGTGGGCCGTGGCGGCTGGGGACAGGCGGTACGCCTCGCGGTCCGTGGGGACACGGCCGGCCGCACCGCGCCACGGGTGCCGCCGCACGGTGTCGCGGCACGCACGAGGGCCGGCGCGCGGGCCCCTCCTGGCCGCGCACCGGCCCTCCTCGAGCGACGCCGCGGACCCCCGACCGCGGCGCCGTGGCTCAGTCGACCGCGAGCGCCTCCACGGGGGAGGTGCGCGCCGCCGAGCGACCGGGCAGCACCGAGGCGAGCAGCCCCGCGAGCACCGCGACCACGAGCACGAGGCCCAGGTGGGCCCACGGCACGACGAGCGACACGTCGGCGAGCTCGCCGAGCAGCGTCCACGCCCCGGCCCACCCGTAGACGAGGCCCAGGAGCGACCCCACGAGCGCACCGACCAGCGCGATGAGCACGCCCTCGACGGCGAGCGTGCTGCGCAGCTGACGCCGTGACAGCCCGATCGCGCGCAGGGTCGCGGACTCGCGCCTGCGCTCGATCACCGAGAGCGAGAGCGTGTTGGCGACGCCCACCAGGGCGATCACCACGGCCACGCCGAGCAGGCCCACGACCACCGCCAGCAGGGTGTCGACCACCCGCTGGTAGAAGGCGCGCTCGACGGCCGCCCCGGCGGTCGACACGGCCAGCTCCGTGTCAGCGGCGGTGTCCGCGATGGTGGTCACGAGCTCGGAGGCCGAGTCGAGATCGTCGAGCGTGAGCCACAGGGCGTTCGCGGGAGCACCCGGGGCGATCTCGTCCAGGGTGTCCTTCGTCAGCAGCACGGCGTCGGCCTCGAACGACGTCGTGACGACGTCCAGGGTGAGCTCTCCGCTGCTGCCGCTGATGGTGACGGTGCCGCTCTCGGGGATCCCGTACCAGCGCGTGACCTGCTCGGGCACGAGCACCGTGCCGTCCGTGAGCCCGTCGACGTGCTCGGGGGCACGCATGAGCTCACGCACCTCGTCGAGCTCGACGCCCTGGGCGGTCACGCTCATCGGCGCGTCGCCGCCGTCGGGCCAGGTGACCTCGACCGGTGCACCCGTGAGCAGGCTCGTGGCACCCACGCCGTCGAGCTCGGAGACCGTCGTGACGAACCCTTCGGGCAGGCCGTCGCGGGTGACCTCGGGGGCCGCCCCGGTCACGGCCACGTCGACGGCGAACCGCTCGTCGAGCGTCCGGTCGAGCGCGACCCGCGTGGTCGCGGCACCCGTCGCCATCATCGCGACGAGCGTCACGCCGATGAGCAGGGCCGCACTCGTGGCCGACGTGCGCCGCGGGTTGCGGATGCTGTTGGCCGCGGCGAGGCGCGCGGGCGGGCCGCCGAGCCGCGCGGCCCCGCGGCCGAGCAGGCCGACCACGCGCGGCACCCAGAACACCGCTCCGACGAGCACCCCGACGAACGAGACCGCGCCGCCGAGCACGGCGATGCCGAGGCCGAGCATCGGGTCGATCGAGACCGCGAGCATGCCGAGCACGAGACCGGCGGTCCCGCCCACCACGAGCAGGCCGGCGAACCAGGCGCGCACGCGCCCGCCGCGCTCGGCGAGCCGCGGCGCGGTGACCGGTGCGAGCGCCGCGAGGGGCGAGACGCGTGTCGCGGCCCGGGCCGGGGTGAGCGAGGCGCCCACGGTCACGATCACGCCCGCGAGGAGCGGGACGACGACGGCGGCCACGGACGGCGTGATGGTCGCGGGCACCGGCACGTCGGTGCTGCTGCCGAGGATGGCCAGGACCACCTGGATGACGCCCGCGCCGACCAGCAGCCCCGTGAGCGACGCGGCGACGCCGAGCAGCAGCGCCTCGACCACCACCGAGCGGCGCAGCTGCCGCCTGTCGGCGCCCACGCAGCGCAGCAGCGCGAGGGTGCGCGTGCGCTGGGCGACGAGCACCTGGAACGTGTTGGCGATGACGAGCGCCGCGACGAGCAGGGCGACCGCCCCGAAGGCGAGGACGACGCTGGTCAGGCCGCGGGTCTGGCCCGTCAGCTCCTCGAGCAGCGCCATCGCGTGCTCGTCCTGCGTGCGGACGATCGCGTCGGTGCCTTCGAGCGCCGCACGCGCGGCGTCCTGGGTCGCACCGACGTCGCTCCCGGGCGCCAGGGCCATGAGGGCGAGGTCGAGGTACGCCGTCTCGTCGCTGCTCCCGGTGAGCCCGGCCCACGCGTCGAAGGTCGTGTCGCTCACGATCGCGTCCCCGGGCATGCCCAGCACCTCGGCCGCTCCGTCCTCGAGCACGCCGACGACGGTCAGCCGTTCCTTGCGCACCTCGGTCGTCGTGGTCCCGTCGGCAGCCGCCGGATCCTCGGTGAAGGCGGTCACCAGGCTCGTGACGGTGTCGCCGAGCCCGACCTCGAGCCGGTCGGCGAGCGAACCGGGGAGCGCGACCTCGGAGCCGGACGACGGCAGGCGACCCTCGGCCGGGTTCGAGGACTCCAGGCGCGGGTGCACGGCCTCCGTGCGCACGCCGGTCCAGGCGACGCCGCCGGGACCGGCCATCTCGACGCCGAGCACGTGCTCGGTGCCGACAGCGTCGACGCCGGGGACCTCGCGCAGCGCGTCGAGCTCGGTGGGCGTGAGCCCCGCGTTCGAGAGCACGACGAGGTCGGCGTCGGCGAAGGTCGTGGTGAGCGCGTCGTACGTGGTGCGGGTCAGTGCGTTGCCCGCGAGCAGCGTCGCGGTGAGGAACGCGGTCCCGATCGCGATCGCGACCCCTGCCGCCGCGAGCCTGCCGAGGCTGCGGCGCATCTGGGCCAGGGTGAGGCGCAGCATCAGCGCACCGCCGGCTCGTCGAGCGAACGCAGCGCGTCGAGACCCGCGAGCACGGACTCGGGCGTGGGCGAGGAGATGTCGCCCGCGATGCGCCCGTCCGCGATCATCACGACGCGGTCCGCGTACGCGGCCGCCGACGGGTCGTGCGTGACCATGATGATGGTGCGGCCCAGCTCGCGGACCGAGCGGCGCAGGAAGCTGAGTACCTGGGCGCCGGAGCGGGAGTCGAGGTTGCCCGTGGGCTCGTCGGCGAAGACGACCTCGGGCTTGGCGATGAGGGCGCGCGCGATCGCGACGCGCTGCTGCTGGCCGCCCGAGAGCTGGCTGGGGCGGTGCGTGAGCCGGTCGGCGATGCCGAGCGTGTCCGCGAGCGTCGCGAACCACGTGCGGTCCACCGCGGTGCCGGCGAGCTCGAGGGGCAGCAGGATGTTCTGCTCGGCCGTGAACATCGGCAGCAGGTTGAAGGACTGGAAGACGAAGCCGATGCGGTCGCGGCGCAGCTCGGTGAGCTGCTGGTCGCCCAGCGTCGTCACGTCGGTCGTGCCGAGCCACGCCTGGCCCGCGGTCGCCTGGTCGAGGCCCGCGAGCAGGTGCATGAGCGTCGACTTGCCCGAGCCCGACGGGCCCATGATGGCCGTGAAGGCCCCCGCCTCGAAGTCGATGTCGACCCCGGCGAGCGCGTGCACCGCGGCCTCACCGCTGCCGTAGGTCTTGCGCAGGCCGCGCGCGCGGACGGCGGTCGCGCCGTCGTGCTCGCGCGGGGCGCCCGACGGGGCCGGGGTCGTGCTGGGGCTGAGGTCCACGGTGTCTCCTGGTGCTCGTTCGTTCACGACGACGACGCTACGGACGGTCGGGGAGCGGGCGCGTCGGGCCGCGGCATGGTCCCGTGGGAGGGCGTGTCATCCCGTGGTCGGACGGCGCGTCAGCCCGGAGGGTCGGCGTCGGCGTGGCCCACGGTGACCCGGGTGGCGCCGCGCCTGCGGCCGGTCGCTCACGAACCCGGGCGGACCAGCCCCGACTCGTAGGCGGCGACGACGGCCTGGACCCTGTCGCGCGCGCCGAGCTTGGCCAGGATGCGCCCGACGTGCGTCTTCACGGTGGCCTCGGCGACGAACAGGTCGTGGCCGATCTCGGTGTTGGAACGGCCGCGCGCCATGAGCACGAGCACCTCGCGCTCGCGGTCCGTCAGCTCGTCCATGCCCGGGTGGGGGGTCGCGGGGGCGTCGTCGGGCAGGGCCGTCACCAGGTGCTCGAGCAGACGCCTGGTCGACGACGGCGCGATCACCGCGTCGCCCGCGTGCACGGTCCGGATCGCCGCGAGCATCTCCTCGGGCGGCGCGTCCTTGAGCAGGAACCCGCTCGCACCGGCCTTGATCGCGGCAAGCACGTACTCGTCGAGGTCGAACGTCGTGAGCACGATCACCCGCGGGGCTGGTCGGGCGTCGGTGCCGCCGGCCGTGAGCTGCTCGGTCGCCGCCAGGCCGTCCAGGTGCGGCATCCGCACGTCCATGAGGACGACGTCGGCGCGCACCGCGGCGAGCCGGTGCAGCGCCTCGCGTCCGTCGCCCGCCTCGGTCACCACCTCGAGGTCCGGCTGGGAGTCGATCACCATGCGGAAGCCCGCGCGCACCAGCTGCTGGTCGTCCACGAGCGCCACCCGGATGGCGGCGAGGGGCTGCTCGGTCACGACGACTCCTCGAGGGCGGGGATGGGGATCTCGGCGCGCACACGGTACCCACCGCCGGGACGCGGCCCCACGGTCAGGGTGCCGCCGAGCATCGCGGCGCGCTCGCGCATGCCGAGCACGCCCTGGCCGGCGCCGTCCGACTCGGCGTCGGCCGCCGCCCCCCGGCCGTCGTCGGTCACCTCGAGCACGAGGGACCGAGCGGTCCACTGCACGAGCACGGTCGCGGTGGGCTCGGGCCCGGCGTGCTTGAGGATGTTGGTGAGCGACTCCTGGCAGATCCGGTAGACCGTGAGGCCTGTCCCCGGCGGCAGCGGTCGCGCGACTCCCATCCGCACGAGCGAGATCCGCACCCCTGAGCCGCGCACCTGCTCCACGAGCGTCTCGACGTCGCCGACGGCAGGCTGGGGGACCAGGTCGGCAGGGCCCTGCGGCGCGGGCGGTGGCTGGGACGCGCCGCGCGGGGTCGAGACCGAGGGCACCGCCTCGCCGGTCCGCTCGGCCGTGCGCTCGCCGTTCTCGGTGGGGCGCAGCACGCCGAGGAGCCGTCGCATGTCGGCGAGGGCGGCACGCCCGGTCTCGCCGATCGTGGTGAGGGAGCGCGTCGCGGCGTCCGGGTCCTGCGCGGCCGCGTACCGGCCGCCGTCGGCCTGCGCGATGATCACCGAGAGCGAGTGGGCCACGATGTCGTGCATCTCGCGCGCGATCCGCGCGCGCTCGGCCGCCGTCGCGATGCGCGCCTGCTGGTCCCGCTCGACCTCGAGGCGTCGGGCACGGTCGCGCAGCGAGTCGACCATCTCGCGGCGGGACCTGCGCACGAGCCCGATCGCGAACGTCGCGACGGCGCACAGGCTGTACACGATCGTGAGGCCCAGGCCCGCGTCGAGGCCCACGCCCTGCAGCGCGAGGGCGCCGACGCCCGCCGAGCCGGCGAGCGCGCCCAGGATCGCCGTGCGGTAGGCCCACCGCGGGCCGTGCACCGTGACGGAGTAGAGCGCGACGAGCACGAGCAGGTCCGCCGGGAAGATCAGGTCGACGCCGATGACGAGCTGGAACAGCCCCACCGTGAAGACCGCCGCGGCGGACGCCGCGGGACGCACGCGTCGCCAGGCGAGGGCGACGCACATGCCGAGGGCGATCCACGGCGCCGCGGGGGTGCCGTACGTGGTGTCGAACGTCGCCGAGGCCGGCACCACGACCAGCGCGGTGAGCGCGGCCCAGGCCGCGTCGACCGTGAACCGGTTCGTCTCGTCCCACGCGCCGACGCGCTCCCACCACCGCACCGCGCCAGCGTAGGGGCCGGGCGCCGGCCCGGGATCGGACCGTGGGCCGACCCTCGCTCCACCCCCGGGACTACGAGCGGCCACGGGCGTCGCGGAGCCCGGAGCCAGGCGGCGCAGAAGTCCCGACAGGGCGTCGCGGCGTCCCACCACACCGTGATCGGGTGTGGCTAGCATGGCCCCCATGACCCAGGTTCTCTTGGCAGAGGATGACCCGGCCATTGCCGAGCCGTTGGCGCGGGCCCTCGGCCGAGAGGGGTACGACGTGGTCGTGCAAGGCACGGGTCAAGGCGCGATCGACTCCGCCTCTGGTGCGGACATGGTGATCCTGGACCTGGGCCTGCCGGACATGGACGGCCTCGACGTCGCGCGGTGGATCCGGAACCAGGGCCTGACCACCCCGGTGCTCGTGCTCACGGCGCGTGCCGACGAGGTGGATCTCGTGGTGGGCCTCGACGCGGGTGCGGACGACTACGTGACCAAGCCCTTCCGCCTGGCCGAGCTCCTCGCGCGCGTGCGCGCGCTGCTGCGCAGGTCACACACCGACGGCACCGAGGAGGACGAGGTCGCGGCGCAGAACGTGCGTCTCGACCTCGCCGCGCACCGTGCGTTCCAGGGCGAGCGTGAGCTGCATCTGACGGCGAAGGAGTTCGACCTGCTGCGCGTGCTCGTGCGCGAGGCAGGCTCGGTGGTGTCGCGCGACCAGCTCATGCGCGACGTGTGGGGCTCGGACCCGAGCGGCTCGACCAAGACGCTCGACATGCACGTGTCGTGGCTGCGCCGCAAGCTCGGCGACGACGCGAACTCGCCGCGCTACATCTCGACCGTGCGGGGCATGGGCTTCCGGTTCGAGACCGGCACGTGACGGGCTGACGCGCCGTGCGACGCCGCGTGCTCCAGGCGACGATCGCCGCCGTCACGGTCGCCGTCGTGCTGCTCGGCATCCCGCTCGGGTTCTACGGGGCCCAGCTGGTGAGCGAGGGTGAGGTCAACGAGGTCGAGACGCGGGCCGAGAACCTCGCGCGCCAGGTCGAGAGCCGGGTCGCGAGCGGCCGTGACATCACCGAGGACCTGCTCGAGCCCTACGTCGGCGGCGAGGAGGGCAACCTCGCCGCATCCGTCTCCGTGGTGGCTCCCGACGGCACCCGGCTGAGCGTCGGCGAGCCCGTCGAGGGCCGCGCCCACCCCGAGGTGGTGCGCACCGAGAGCGGCGCGATCGTGCTGATCTCGGTCGACGCCTGGTCCATCTTCTGGCGGACGGCACGGGCCGTCGGGCTCGTGGTCGCGGCGTCGGTCGTCGCGTTCGGCGCCGGCATCGCGATGGCGCTCTGGCAGGCGCAACGTCTGGCCGCACCGCTGGTCTACCTCGCGGCGAGCGCCGAGCAGCTCGGTTCGGGTCAGGTGCGCCCGCGGCTCGAGGCGTCGGGGGTCGAGGAGATCGACCTGGTCGCGGCCGAGCTCGCGCGCTCGGCCGACCGTCTCGCGGGGCGCCTCGCGGCCGAGCGGCAGTTCGCGGCGGACGCCTCGCACCAGCTCCGCACCCCGCTCACCGCCCTGTCGATGCGGCTCGAGGAGATCTCGGCGGCCACCGACAAGGACGAGGTGCGTGAGGAGGCCCGCATCTCGCTCGAGCAGGTGGAGCGGCTCGTCACCGTGGTCGACGACCTGCTGACCCGCTCGCGCCGCGCGTCGGGCGGCACCACCGAGGCGGTCCACCTGGTCGAGGTGGTGCGTCAGCAGGAGGAGGAGTGGCGTCCGGCCTACGCCGCCGCGGGCAGGCGCCTGGCCGTCGAGGTGCCCGACGACGTCACGGTGCTCGCGACCCCGGGTGCGCTCGCCCAGGTGCTCGCGACGCTGATCGAGAACTCGCTGACGCACGGCGGCGGCACAACGACGGTGCGCTCGCGCGCCTCGGGCCCGGCCGGGATGGTGGTGCTCGAGGTCGCCGACGAGGGCCCGGGCGTGCCCGACGACCTCGCCCCGCGCATCTTCGAGCGCGAGGTGACCTCGGGGCGTGGCACGGGCCTCGGCCTGTCGCTCGCGCGTGACCTCGTGGCGGCCGACGGCGGTCGGCTCGAGCTCGCGCAGCGCCGTCCGCCCGTCTTCGCGGTCTTCCTCGCGGGGGTGCCGCGCACCCTCGACCCCGACCTCGTGCTCCCGCGCGGAGCGCTCGTCTCACCCCGCAAGGGCCGCCGTCTGCGCCGCGGTCCCGCGCGCTGAGCCGTGTCGCGCGACCCAGGTCCTGCACGGGGCCGCCACCGCCCCGGCACCTGCCCCGACTAGACTCCCGGGTTCCTGACGAAAGGCCGCGTCCCACGATGTTCCGCCTCGACAGCCCCGTGCAGCACTACGCGTGGGGCTCGACCACCCAGCTGCCCGAGCTCCTCGGTGTCGAGCCCGACGGGCGCCCGTTCGCGGAGCTCTGGATGGGTGCCCACCCCGCGGCGCCGTCGTCCGCGCTGCTGGCCGACCCCGAGGGCGACGTCCGGCGGGTGCGGCTCGACGAGGTCATCGACCGCACGCCCGACGAGCTGCTGGGCGAGCGCGTGCGCGAGGCGCACGGGACGCAGCTGCCCTACCTGCTCAAGGTGCTCGCGGTCGAGCGGCCGCTCTCGCTCCAGGTGCATCCCGACCTGGAGCACGCACGCGCGGGCTTCGCGCGCGAGCAGGCCGCGGGCATCCCGCTCGACTCGCCCCTGCGCTCGTTCAAGGACGCCGAGCACAAGCCCGAGCTGGTGGTCGCGCTCACCCGGTTCGACGCGCTGAGCGGGTTCCGCCGGCCCGAGCGCGTGCTCGAGCTGCTCGACGGCCTCGACACACCGCTCACCGCACGGCTGCGCGCGATGCTGACGGCCGAGCCCGACGCCGACGGGGTGCGCCGCGCGTTCGAGAGCCTGCTCGCCCCCGCCCCGGCCGACGAGGTGGTCGCGACCGCCGCCGCGTGCGACGCGCGGCTGCGGGCCGGCAGCCACTGCCCGCGGGCCGACGGCACCGTCGTGGGCCTCGCGCAGTGGTACCCGGGGGACCCCGGGGCGATCGCCTCGCTCTTCCTCAACCGCGTCACGCTCGAGCCGGGGGAGGCGATGTTCGTCCCCGCGGGCTCGGTGCACGCGTACCTCGCGGGCTCGGCGCTCGAGATCATGGCGTGCTCGGACAACGTGCTGCGTGCCGGGCTCACGGGCAAGCACGTGGACGTCGCCGCGCTGCTCGAGTGCACGGTCTACGAGCCCGGTCCGACGCTACGTCCCGAGCCCGACCGACCGGACCCGACGACGGCCGTCTACCGCGGGCCGGCGCGCGAGTTCGCGCTCGGCGTCACGACCGTGCGCCGCTCGGCGGGGACGGTCGCGCTCCCGGGCGACGGTCCGCGCATCGTGCTGTGCCTCGAGGGTCGGGTCGAGCTCGAGGCCGACGGCGGCTCGCTCACGCTGACCCGCGGGCAGGCGGCGCTGGTCGCGGCAGCCGACGGGCCCGCTCAGGTGCGGGGAGCCGGCACGCTCGCGACCGCGTTCACGCCGGTGCCCACCGCATCGGCGCCCGTCCCGGACGTCGTGCGCGTGTCGTCGTCGTCCACGCCCCTCCCCGCCCCGTCGGCCACGGGGCTGACGGCGGCCGCGCCGGGGAACACCAGCCAGCGGTAGGCCACGTAGCGGAAGGCTGTGCCGAGCGCGAGGCCCACGACGTTGGCGGCGACGTTGTCGGCGAGGGGCGACGTGAGGCCGAGCACGTACCGCGAGACGGCGAGGCACGCGACCGCGATGCCCATGCCGCCCAGGTTGACCAGCACGAACCCCACGAGCTCGGCCGGTACCGGGTGCCGCCGTCGGCTCGGGAAGGTCCAGTACCGACTGCCCAGCCAGGCGACCACGGTCGCGACCGAGGCCGAGACCACCTTGGCGGTGAGCGGCTTCTCGCCGAGCAACCCGCCGGGCCCCAGCAGCAGCAGGTTGAACAGGCCGGCGTCGACCACGTAGGCGACCGCCCCGACGGAGCCGAAGCGCGCGAGCTCGGCGAGACGTGACCGCACGGGCGCCTCCACTTCCGCTCGGGTGACCCACCGAGCGTAGACGGACACCGGCCGAGGTGCGTGCCCGGCGTTGTTAGTCTCGGCGCTCGTGACCGGACCAGTGGTGGCAGTGATCGGCGGCGGCCAGCTCGCACGGATGATGGCGCCCGCGGCCTCGGCGCTCGGGGTGCACCTGAGGGTGCTCGTCGAGGCGCCCACGGGCTCGGCCGCCCAGGTGCTCGCCGACGCGCCCGTGGGTCTGCCCGCCGACGTCGACGCGGTGGTGGAGCTCGTCGCGGGCGACACCGGGCGGCCGGCCGCCCGGGTGCTGACCGTCGAGCACGAGCACGTGCCCGCCGAGGTCGCCCACGCGGTCGCCGAGCGCGGTGTGCCGGTGCGCCCGCGGCCCGAGGCCCTGCTGCACGCGCGCGACAAGGTCGCGATGCGTCGCCGGCTCGGCGAGCTGGGCGTCCCCGGCCCGGACTGGGCCGAGCTGGCGGACGCCGGTGCGCTCGAGGCGTTCCTCGCCGATCACGACGGCGTCGCCGTGGTCAAGACCGCGCGCGGGGGCTACGACGGCAAGGGCGTGCGCGTGGTGCGCTCGGCCGACGAGGTGGCCGACTGGTTCGCTGCGGCGGCCGACGGCGGCCCTGGCCTGCTCGCGGAGGAGCGTGTGCCGTTCGTGCGAGAGCTCGCCGTGCTGCTCGCGCGCCGGCCCTCGGGTGAGGTGCGCGTGTGGCCCGTGACACAGACCGTGCAGGCCGGCGGCGTGTGCGCGGAGGCGATCGCCCCGGCGCCGGGCCTGGATCCGGCGCTCGAGCGCAGCGCGGTCGACGCGGCCGTGCGGGTGGCTGAGGGGCTCGACGTGACCGGTGTGCTCGCGGTCGAGATGTTCGAGGTACCCGCGGCCGGCGACGAGCCTGCGCGTGTGCTCGTCAACGAGCTCGCGATGCGCCCGCACAACTCGGGCCACTGGACCATCGAGGGTGCGGTGACGAGCCAGTTCGAGCAGCACCTGCGGGCCGTGCTCGACCTGCCGCTGGGAGAGACGCGCGCGGTGCACCGGTGGTCCGTCATGGCGAACGTGCTCGGCAGCTCGCTCGAGCGGCTGACGGATGCGCTGCCCGCCGTGACCGCGGACCCGGGGGTGCACGTGCACCTGTACGGCAAGGAGATCCGCGCGGGCCGCAAGCTCGGCCACGTGACGGTGTGCGGTGACGACCTGGACGACGTGCGCGCGCGGGCCCTGGCGGCCGCGGCGCTGCTGAGGGGAGACTCGGACCATGGGTGAGCAGCCGCTGGTCGGCGTGGTGATGGGTTCGGACTCCGACTGGCCCGTCATGGAGGCCGCGGCGACGGTGCTCGACGAGCTTGGCGTGCCGTACGAGGCCGACGTGGTCTCGGCCCACCGCATGCCGCTCGAGATGATCGAGTACGGCCGCTCGGCCGCGGACCGCGGCCTGCGCGTCGTCGTCGCGGGGGCCGGGGGAGCCGCGCACCTGCCGGGCATGCTGGCCTCGGTCACGCCGCTCCCCGTCATCGGCGTGCCCGTCCCGCTCGCACACCTCGACGGGATGGACTCGCTGCTCTCGATCGTGCAGATGCCCGCGGGCATCCCCGTCGCGACGGTGTCGGTGGGCGGTGCGCGCAACGCGGGCCTGCTCGCGGCGCGCATCCTCGGCGCGGGGGAGGGAGCCGAGGCCGAGCGCCTGCGTGCCGCGCTCGTGCGCTTCGGTGACGGCCTGCGTGAGCAGGCACTCGCGAAGGGTGAGCGGCTGCGCTCGCGTCGGCAGGGCTCGGTCGGCTTCAGCGCCTGACGCTCGGCTCATCGGAGCCCGCGCGCGCCACACCACCGCCCACGCGCCACCGCCAGTGGCGCCACGCGCCGCGACGCACCCCGGGTCGCGCGTCGTACGTGACCGACCTAAGGTCACAGAATGGTAACGACTGCCCCGGTCGCGGCTGCCGGCGCCGCGACTCCGAGCCCGACCCCCGCCACGCCCGCGCGGCCGCGGACACGCGCGGCGGGGTCGGGGCGCGAGCGGCGGCGCCTGCACAGCCTCGACGGGCTGCGCTTCGCTGCCGCCGTCGGCGTGATGCTCTACCACTTCACTGCGATGTGGAGCGAGTCGTGGGACCGGAGCCCGGGTGAGATCTTCCCGACCCTCGGTGGCGCGATGATCTACCTCACGCTCGCGCCCGAGCTCTTCTTCGTCGTGAGCGGGTTCGTCATCCTGTGGACCGCGTGGGGGCGCGACGTCGCGGGCTTCGCGGCCTCGCGGCTCGCGCGCCTGTACCCGCCGTACTGGGCCGCCCTCGCGCTGACGTCGGTGCTGCTCCTGGTGCTCTGGCCCGCCGGCAAGGACCTCACCTGGGGTGAGGCACTCGTCAACACGACCCTCCTCCAGGAGCCGCTCGGCGTGCGCCACGTCGACGGCGTCTACTGGACGCTCTGGGCCGAGCTGCGCTTCTACGCCCTCGTCGCCGTGCTCGTGGCCGTGGGGCTCAGCACGCGCCGGGTGATCGCGTTCGCGGCCCTGTGGCCACCGCTCGCGCTGCTCGTCGAGCGGCTCGGCTGGGAGGTGCCGACGATGCTGCTCATGCCGCGCTACGCGCCGTACTTCGCGGGCGGCATGCTCCTGTTCCTGGTCTTCCGGGACGGGCACCGCCCGTGGCTGTGGGCGCTGGTGGGCGGCAACGTGATGCTCGCGCTGCACACCACCGTCGAGCCCACGGTGAGCACGATCGCCCAGGTCACGGTGTTCGAGGCGGATCCGCGGCTCGTGACGCTCGCGGTGCTGTCGACCTTCGGGGGCGTCGCGCTGCTCACGATGAGCCCGCTCGCGCGGCTCAGCTGGGGCGTGCTGCCGGGTCTCGGCGCGATCACCTACGGCGTGTACCTGGTGCACCAGTTCTGGGGCCTGTGGGTCATCGACCTGCTGCACGACCACCTGCCGCCGTACCTCACCCTCGCGGCCGCGGTGGCGGTGAGCATCGGCCTCGCACTGGTGATCCACCACGGGGTGGAGAAGCGTCTGCACGGCCCGGTGCGTGACGTCCTCGAGCGCGCGCTGCGGCCGGGTCCTGGGCGGGCCTGAACGGCGACCGACGCCCGGACGTCACCCGGCCGGAGCCGCTCGGCGTGCGCCCGCCGCACGGCGTCACCCGCACGGCGTCACTCGCGCGACGTCACTCGGGGACGCCGCCCACCTTCCCGGGCTCGAGCGTCCCGTTCATGATCGCGGGGTACAGCTCGGCGTTGCGCGCGTCGTCGAGCAGCACGGTCGACCCGACGCCGCCGGGGCGGTGGTCCATCGACGCGATCCACGGCGTGCCGGTCACGCCATCGGGCCCGGTGGCCGAACGGAACGCGAGGGCCATGCGCCCGAGGTCGAGGATGTTCGTCCCCTGGCTGACCGCGAGCGCGTCGGTGCCCGCGCGCGCGAGCCTGACCTGCTCGCCGGGGTTGACGAGGGTGCCGACGTTCGCGGCCTCTTTCGTGACCGCCTTGATGAGCTGCTGCTGGCGTGCACCGCGCCCGACGTCGCCCTCGGGGTCCGAGTACCGCATACGGGCGAACGCCAGTGCCGTCTTCCCGTCGGAGACGTGGCAGCCGGCGGTCCACTCGAGCTTCGACTTCTGGTCGCTCACGTCCTGGTCGAGGCACAGCTCGACGCCGTCGAGCGCGTCCACGAGCCCCGCCACCCCGTCGAAGCCCACCTCGACGTAGTGGTCGACGGTGAAGCCTGTGAGGTCCTCGACCGATGCGACCAGCAGCGGTGGACCACCCCAGGCGAAGGCCGCGTTGAGCTTGGCAGGCCCGTACCCGGGCACGTCGGTGTACGTGTCGCGCGGCAGGCTGAGCAGCGTGCTCGGGCCCGACGGCGGCACGTGCAGCAGCATGATCGTGTCGGTGCGCTCGCCCTCGGTGGAGTCCTGGCGCACCACCGAGCCGTCGCCGCGCGAGTCCGAGCCTGCGAGCAGGTACGTCGTGCCGGGGGTGTCGGCGGCGCCCGACGTCGCCTCGACGCGCTCGAGCCTGCCGTTGGCCCAGAACGCGAGGCCGAGCGGCCAGGCGAGCAGCAGCGCGAGCACGAGCGCGAGCACCACGAGTGCGCGTCGACCGCGGCGACGACGCGACGGCACGCCCACGGGGAGCGCGCCGCGCGTCCCTGGCCTGCCTGGTGCGCCCGCACCGGACTGCCTGCCGGCGGCGTCCGGCCTGACGGCCGCGGGCGTGCCGGCGGCCGCGCGCGCGGGGTCCCCGGCAC
>NZ_JAACYI010000025.1 GCF_009996735.1 Cellulomonas sp. APG4
TCGGCGTGGGGGGTGGGGGGGGCGTCGTGGTGGGGGGGCGGGGGGGGGGGGGGGGGGGGGGGGGGGGGGGGGGGGGGGGGGGGGCGGCGGGGGGGGGGCGGGGGGGGGGGGGGGGGGGGGGGGGGGCAGCGGGCCCCCGGCCCCGCCCCTACGGTCGTCCGTGGGACGAGCCTCCGCGACGGAGCTCGTCCGCCGGGTCAGGGAACCGACCGGTTGGCCGGGATGTACCCGTACGGGAGCTCGGCGACGAGCTCGGAGGTCCTGGCCGCACCGTCGAGCTCGATCTCGAGGGTGGGCGCGAGGGTGCCTCCGTAGCGGACACCACCGTCGGCGGTGGGCACGGTGTCGATGAAGCTCTCGACCAGCAGGTTGGGCATCACGTAGTCCGAGTAGTTCTGCAGCGGTGCGTCCTGCGGGTTGCCGAGAACGAGGGCACTCCCGTTGAGCGGCTTGTAGTCGCTGCGGAGCCCGGCTCCGACGAACCCGTAGAGACCGTCCGGTCCCCACAGGCCCGGTGCGAAGGTGAACTCGTGGCTGATGGTCCACAGGTAGTAGCGGCCTTCGTGCACCACGAGGTGCGGGCGCTCGGTCTGCTGGTTCACGCACTCCGCTGAGAGGAGCGGCGGCATGAGCCGCCAGCTCGTGAAGTCCGAGCCGCGGTTGAGGCGCAGGAGCCCGATGTTGCCTGTGTAGTACCGGGCGTCGTCCGGCACCACGTGGCCCGGTGGGACGCGGCCGATCTCCTTGCGGTCGCACCTGTGCGAACCGGCCACACCTCCGTTGTTCCCCTCGAACAGGGCGTAGATCTGGCGGTCCGTCGGGTCGCGGAAGACGAACGGGTCGCGGAAGGCGTAGATGATCGGTCCGCTCTCGGACTGCTCGAGCGTCTGGTAGAGCCTGCCGTCCGCCTCGGCGATGATCGTGTGGTCCTCGAAGCCTGTGAACCACACCCCGTCGTCGTCGGCGTGGATGCGGCCCTCGGCGTGCGCGAGCCGCTGGAGGGCGTCGGTGGGATCGATGCCGCCGTCGTCCCGCCCGGAGGCCGTGTAGAACGCGTGGACGTCGTCGTCCTCGGTGATGACGGTCGAGCCGGCCCACTCCCGCGAACCGAAGGACGAGTCGGCGGGGAACAGCTCTCCGCCGTAGGTCCAGCTCTGCGCGTCCTGGGAGTAGAAGTACCCGATCCGGGCCTGCCAGTGCCGGTCCCCGAAGAAGATGTCTCGGGGTGCCACCAGCGAGAAGATGATGTTCCATCCCTCGTACGCCACGGGCTCCATGTCGAGATCTGTCAGCGGCCAGGTGTCCCAGACCCAGACCTCCTCGGTCATGAGCGGGAAGTCCTCGGGGATCCGTGGCTTGGTGTTGCTGTCGTCCGGCGCGATCTTGAGCGCGTCGGCGCGGGTCCAGTTGGCGACATAGGTCGAACCCGGGTGGAAGACGGCCTTCGTCTCCACGCCACCCTTACCCCGGTCCGGGGTGAGGTCCGGCCGGTCGACTGCCGCGGACGGCAGCTGCAGCGCAGCGATCATCGTCACGGCACACACGGCGCCCAGCGCGCCTCGTACAGCTCTTCTCATCGTTCTGTCCCCCAGAGTCCTGCGCGGGCGGCGGCGCGGCACGGCCGCACTGCCGTCACGCTTCGACCGCGCTGACACCGATGTCAGCGCAGAACCATGCAGCCGGTCGCCACCGGCGTGAGGAGCTTCCTGCGTCGGGGAGCCCCCGAGAGGCGGCACCGAGGTGCCGTCCTCAACTGAACACCTATGGGTGAACTTCGCGCAAGACTCTTGTGCAGTTGACCATGACTGGGCTAGTGCCGCCGTGCGCCACGGGGCCTGCGGGCAACGTGGACAACGTTGTCCCATCGCTGGGCGGACATCACAGGTCAGAGTGCACTGACGATCGCGGGCCGAGGCATGATCTCGCCCGAGCCGCGCACGACGAGTCGCGTCGGCAGGAGGGTCTCGGCCGGGGGGAGGTGGGGCTCCTCGAGGCGCGCGAACACCCGCTCGGCTGCCGTGCGGCCGATCGCCACAGGGTCCTGCGCGACCACGGTGACCGCGGGGTCCAGGAGGTCGGCGAGATCGAAGTCGTCGAAACCCACCACGGCGACATCGTGGTGCAGCCCGAGGGAGCGAAGGGCCCGGATCGCTCCGATGGTCACGAGGTTCTGGCTCGTGAACAGTGCCGTGGGTGGTTCGGGGGCGCGGAGCAGTCGCTGCACGGCCTCGAAGGCGTCATCGACCGAGCGGAGGTTCTCGACGACGAGCGCAGGGTCCACCGGCGCCCCGGCGGTCCGCATCGCCAGCAGGTAGCCGTTCCGCCGGTCGCGTGCCGTGGCGATCGTCGTCAGGTCGCCGAGGAAGGCGATCCGCCGATGGCCCCGCCGCAGCAGGTGGGCCGTGGCGCCGCGGGCCCCCGCCGTGTTGTCGACGAGCACGGTGTCGACCGTGAGGTTGACGGGCGGACGGTCGACGAGCACGATCGGCGTCCCGGCATCGACCTCGGGCTGGAGGTAGTCCTGCGGTGCGCATGCGGTCGAGATGATCAGCCCGTCGACCCGCCGCGCGGTGAAGGCTGCGACGAGGGCACGCTCGCGCTCCGGGCTCTCATCGGTGCTCGCCGAGAACACGGCCACGGCCCGGGAGTGCGCGACGTCCTCGACGGCACGGTGGATCGAGGCGCAGAACGGGTTGTCGACGCTCGCCAGCACCAGCCCAAGGCTGCGGGACCGCCGACCGGTACGCCTCAGGTTGCCGGCGATGAGGTCGGGCTGGAAGCTCAGCTCCAGAGCAGCGGCCTTGACCCGCTCGCTCATCGCGACCGATACCCCGGTCTCACCGTTGACCACGCGGGAGACGGTCTTGATGCTGACGCCCGCGAGCGCGGCGACGTCGCGCATGGTCGCGCGCGGTCGCGCACGTGGTGCGGGGGCCTCGTCGCGACGGGGTGCGGTGCTCACCGGCTCGCCCTCCCGCGCCAGTCGGTGTCGGGGGTGGATCGCTGGCGCCGCGGGTTGATCATACTTGTCCGGTCTCCTGCGGAACGTGCCGTCGCACCCGGACCGCGCGTGGGCGGGGCTGCGTGCGCGCGGGCATCGGACGGCGTGCGTGCGGACCCGCGGTGCGGGCGTGCCGGGGCGGGCGCGGTTCGAGGGCGTGGTGCGGAGCCTTGAGCTGTGAAGCGCTTAGGCTTCGACGCGGACGAGGAGGTGGGCATGGCGAAGCGGCCGACGGTGTACGACGTCGCGCAGGAGGCCGGCGTGTCCATCGCGACCGTGTCGTTCGCGTTCCGCCAGCCCGAGCGCGTGCGCGAGAGCACGCGCGCGGCGGTGCTCGAGGCCGCGCGTCGCCTCGGTTACGTGCCGAGCGCGAGCGCTCGGGGGCTCGCGCGCGGACGCACGGGTGCCCTCGGCCTGTACTCGTTCGACATGCTGCTCGAGGCCGACGGCACGAGCGGTGGCCGCCCCGTGCGCAGCGACCCCGGCGCGTACTTCGGTGGTGACGTGGCCGAGCGTGCGTTCGCGGACGACGCCGACGACGAGGACTTCCGCGTGTTCCCGCTCTACGTGGACGAGGTCCAGCGTGGGTTCGAGCTCGAGTGCGCCCGGCGGGGTCGGGCGCTGCTCATCGGCCGCGGCCCGGGCGGCGAGGACCGGGGGGTGATCGACGTCGCGAGCCGGGTCGACGGCCTCGCGGTGTTCCCCGGCGACCGCTCGGAGGAGATCCTCGACCAGCTCGCGCGCCGCCTGCCGGTGGTCGCGTTCGCGATGCCGTACGGCGAGGGGGCGCTGCACCACGTGCGCGTCGACAACGTGGGAGGTGCCCGGGACCTGACGGAGCACCTGATCACCGAGCACGGCGCCCGGCACGTCGAGTTCGTCGGGTCACCCGAGATGACGGACTACGCCGAGCGCTTCCAGGGCATGCGTGCGGCGCTGCGCGAGCGCGGCCTGCGCGTGCCCGAGCGGGTGCTCGACCCGACGCCCCTCGCGGCCGACGACCCGTTCCCGGTGGTGCGGGCGCTGAGCCGCACCGACGCGCTGCCCGACGCGCTCGTGTGCGCGAGCGACCAGCACGCGATGGACCTCATGACCGTGCTGCGTTCCGAGGGGCGCGACGTGCCGCGTGACGTCGCGGTGACCGGGTTCGACGGCGTGGTCGCGGGACGCCTGCACCGGCCGAGCCTCACCACCGCGCGGCAGCCGATGGAGGCGATGGGCCGGTTCGCCGTCGACGTGCTCATGGCGTCGCTCGCCGATCCCGACGCGCCGCCGGTGGACCGCACGCTCCCGGTGCGGCTGCTGCACCGCGAGTCCTGCGGCTGCCCCTCCCCGCACGCCTGACCTGGGCGGACGGCCGACGACGGCGTCCTGTGTTGCGGATCACTTTCTAAGCGCTTAAGGTGCCCACGGGACGGTAGTTAAGCGCATAGATGCGCGGCACCCCACCCCCGGGGGACTCGACGAGGAGGACATGCCATGAACAGGAACGTGCGGGTGGGCGCCGCGGCGCTCGCCATCACCGCTCTCGGGCTCGCTGGATGCGGGCGCGGCGACGCCGGAGACGGCGAGGCGGCGCCCGAGGAGGCCGCGGCCGTCGAGGAGGGCGCCGCGAGCGGCACCATCGAGGTGTGGGCCATGGGCACCGAGGGCGAGAACCTCGGCGCGTTCACCGACGCGTTCGCCGAGGAGAACCCCGACGTCGACGTCCAGGTGACCGCGATCCCGTGGGACGCGGCGCACGACAAGATCGCGACGGCGATCGCGGGCGGCCAGACGCCCGACGTCACGATGATCGGCACCACCTGGATGGGCGAGTTCGCCGCGACCGGTGCGCTCGACCCGACGCCCGACCTCATCGACGGCGACGCGTTCTTCGAGGGCGCGTGGGAGAGCACGAACGTGGGCGGCACCCACTACGGCGTGCCGTGGTACGTCGAGACGCGTGTGCTCTACCACCGCGCCGACCTCGAGTCGCCGACCGACTGGGCCGGGCTGACCGCCATGGCTGCCGACGCCCAGGCGGCCGGCGCCGAGTGGGGCGTCAACCTCCAGCCCGGTCAGACCGGCGCCTGGCAGACGTTCATGCCGTTCGCGTGGCAGGCCGGCGCCGAGATGACGAACGAGGACGGCACCGAGTTCACCATCGACAGCCCCGAGATGGTCGAGGCGCTCGCGTACTACCAGTCGTTCTTCACCGACGGGCTCGCGCCGACCGACCTGCCGCAGGGTTCGCTCGAGCCGTCGTTCATGGCCGGTGACATCGGCGCTTTCGTCTCGGGTCCGTGGCACGTGGGCATCCTCGAGGAGCTCGACGCCGCGGGGATGGCCGACGTCGCGCTCTCCCCGCTGCCCGCGGGCGAGGAGCAGGCCTCGTTCATCGGTGGAGCGAACCTCGCGGTGTTCGAGGACTCGGACAACCGTGACGCCGCGTGGAAGCTCGTCGAGTGGCTGAGCCGCCCCGAGACCCAGGTGGCCTGGTACGAGACGGTCAACGACCTGCCGTCGGTCGCCTCGGCGTGGGAGGACCCGGCGATCGCCGACGACGAGTACCTGGGCGTCTTCGGCGAGCAGCTCGAGACCGCCGTGGCGCCGCCCGCGATCCCCACGTGGGAGGAGGTCGCGAGCGTGATCGACACCGAGCTCGAGCGCCTCGCGAAGGCCGGGGCCGACCCGCAGGAGGTGGCGACCACCATCCAGCAGCAGGCCGAGGCCATCGGGACCGGTCTCTGACATGACCGCCCAGCCCGCGCTCCGACCCGGCGCACCCGCGCCGGGTCGGGGCACCCCCGACCAGCCGCGGCGGATCCGTACGCGCCCGCCCCTGTACCGCCGTCGGACGCGTGCGGCCTGGGGCTTCGCGCTGCCCTTCGTGCTGCTGTTCGTGACGTTCACGGCCGGCCCGGTGCTCATGTCGCTCGCGATGGCCGTGACGGACATCCGCAGCCGCGACCTGCGCAACCCCTTCGCGGTCGAGTTCGTCGGCCTCGAGAACTTCGTCGCCGTCGCTCAGGACCCGATGTTCCGCAAGGCCGCGGCGAACACCGCGTACTTCGTGCTCGTGGGCGTCCCGCTGACCCTCGCGGTCTCGCTCGCGGTCGCCGTGGTGCTCAACGCGGGGATCACGCGGCTGAAGACGTTCTTCCGTGTGGGCTACTACATGCCCGTCGTGACGAGCATCGTGGCGGTCGCGGTGGTGTGGCGGTTCCTGCTGCACCCCGACCAGGGCCTGCTCAACGAGGTGCTCGGCTGGTTCGGCATCGAGGGGCCCAACTGGCTCGCGAGCACCACCTGGGCCATGCCGGCCATGATCGCGATGGCCACGTGGCGCTCGATCGGCACCCTCATCATCATCTTCCTGGCCGGGCTCCAGGGCGTGCCGACGTCGCTGCACGAGGCCGCGGCGCTCGACGGCGCCAACGCCTGGCAGCGGTTCCGCTTCATCACGCTGCCGACCATGCGCCCCACGCTCCTGTTCGGCGCCGTCATCACGGGCATCGGCTACGTGCAGTTCTTCGAGGAGCCGTTCGTGATGACCCAGGGCGGGCCGCTCAACAGCACGCTCTCGGTCGCCTTCCACACCTACAACCAGTTCGGCTTCGGCAACTACGGCTACGCCGCCGCGATGAGCTACGTGCTCTTCCTGGCCGTCGTCGTGCTGACGCTGATCCAGTTCCGCCTGCTCGGCGAGCGCGACACCGTGCGCCGCCGCCGCTGGTGGCACCGCCGGCCCGCCGCCGTCGCGAGCAAGGAGATCGGACGATGAGCGCCCCGACGCGCACGCCCCTGCCGCCCACCGAGCCCCCGACGGACGCCCCTGGCCGCCCCCGGCGCACGCGCGAGCGGCCCATCGGCACCGCGCGGCCGCACCTCGCCGCCTACCTCGTGCTGGGCCTGGGCCTGGTCGTGGTGATGAGCCCGTTCGTGTGGATGGCGCTCGCGTCGGTCAAGAGCGAGGGCGAGATCCGCCGCGTGCCACCCACCTGGTGGCCCGAGGCGCCCACGCTCGAGAACTTCCGCGACCTGTTCGAGCGCCTCGACTTCCCGCAGTTCTTCACCAACTCGACCCTCGTGGCCGCGGCGGTGACGCTCGGGAACCTCGTGTTCTGCTCGATGCTCGGGTACGTCCTCGCCAAGAGCGACTTCGCGGGCAAGCAGCTGCTGTTCCGCGTGGTGCTCGGAACGCTGATGATCCCCGGCATGGTGACCCTGGTCCCGCTGTTCGTGCTGGTCGCGAACATGGGGCTGGTCAACACCTACGGGGGGCTGATCCTGCCGTTCCTCGCGGCGCCGTTCGGGGTGTTCCTCATGCGGCAGTTCTTCCTGGGCATCCCGGACGAGCTCATCGACGCGGCCCGCGTCGACGGGGCGAGCGAGGCCCGGATCTTCGTGCAGATCGTCGTGCCGCTCGCCAAGCCCGCGCTCGCGACGCTCGCGATCCTCACCTTCCTGGGCTCGTGGAACAACTTCCTGTGGCCCCTGGTGGTCGCGACCACCGAGGACAAGTACACGCTCCCGGTCGCGCTCGCGCTCTACAGCACGGGCCAGAACCAGACCGACTACGGGCTGCTGCTCGCGGGCGCCGTCGTGGTGGTGGTGCCCGTGCTGATCGTCTTCCTGCTGCTCCAGCGGTACTTCGTGCAGGGCATCGCGATGACGGGGATCAAGTGACGGCCGCGCACGCGAGGGGCCCGTGGCGGGTCGCCTCGTCGACGCTGCACGCGCTCGTGGTCGAGGGTGGTGGGCTCGCGTCGCTCACGGCCGGCGAGGTCGAGCTGGTGCAGCACGCGGCCTCGGCCTTCGAGCCCGGCCTGGTCCAGCTGTGGCTGCGCGAGGGTGCGGCGGGCACCGTGATCCCGTTGCTGGGCGCGGGCTCGCCGTCCCGGGTCACGGTGCACGACGACGGCGTCGGCTACGTGGGTGAGCACGCCGGCCTGCGCTGGGACGTGCGCTGGGTGCTGCACCCCGAGCGGTCCGCGTGGGCGTGGCACGTCGCGGTGACCGCGACCGGCGGACCCCGCGAGGTCGACCTGGTGCACGCGCACGACGTCGCGCTCGCGGCCCCGGGGGCCCTGCGCGCCAACGAGCTGTACGTGAGCCAGTACCTCGACGTGAGCCCGCTCGACCGCCCCACGGGCACCGCGCTCGCGGTGCGGCAGAACCTCGCGCAGGCGGGGCGCACGCCGTGGTGCGTGCTGGCGTGCGACGCCCGGGTGGCGGGCTGGGCCACGGACGCGCTCGACGTCCACGGTCTCGCGGCCCGCGCGGGTGCGCCGTCGGGCCCCACGGGCGACCTGCCCTCGCGCCGCCGTCAGCACGAGCACACGCTCGCGACGCTGCAGACCGAGCGCGTGCGGCTCGAGCCGGGGACACCGTGGCGCGTGACGTTCGCGGGGCTGCTCGTGGCGGACCACCCGGCCCCCACCACGCCCGATGACGCGACGTACGCACGCGAGGCGCTCGAGCTCGCGCACACGACGGCGGCCTGGGAGCCGCCGTCCGGGGCCGAGGCGCACGAGGCGCCGCGCAGCGTCTACACGGTGCGCACCGCGGCCCACGTCGCCCGCCCGGGGGCGGCGACCGCGGACGTGCGCGTGCGCGAGGTGCCGGACCTGACCGAGGCCGAGCTGCAAACGGGCTGGCCGGGCGAGTGGCGCGTGGTCGAGCGCGCCGACGACGGCAGGCTGCTCTCGTTCTTCGCGGGCGACGAGCACGTGGTCACGCGTGCCAAGGAGCTCGCTGTGCTGCGCCCGCACGGCACGATCCTGCGCACCGGCGACAGGGCCGAGCCCGATCCCGCGGGCCTCACGACCACCGCGTGGATGACCGGCTCGCCCGCGTCCTACCTGACCCGCGGCCACGCGACGAAGGGCCGCGTGCTCACGACCGTGCGGGGCTACCTCAACCTGCACCGCGCCTACGGGCTGCGTGTGCTGGTGGAGGACGGCGACGCGTGGCACCTGCTCGACCTGCCGCTCGTGCACGCGACCACGCTCGACGGCGCCCGCTGGGTGCACCGCCTCGGCGCTGGCGGCCCCCGCGTCGAGGTGCGCACGCACGTTCCCGCGGACGAGCACGTGGTGCGCCTGCGCGTCACGGTCGACGGCGCTCCACGACGCGTCCTCCTCGCGCTGCACCTGGCGACCCCGGACGAGCCGCTGCCCCCGCGCGGGTCGGAGCCTCCCGCGGTCGAGACCACGCCCGACGGCGTCGTCGTGCGGGTCGAGGCGGGGGGCGAGCCGCTGCTGCTCGCGGTGCGTGCGTCGACGCCGCTGCACGCGGGCGACGACGGCCCGCTGTTCGACGACGGCGTGTCGCGGCAGGGCGGTGTGGTCACGCTGACCACCGAGCCGGTCCCGGTGCTCGACCTCGAGCTGCAGGTCCACGAGCCGGGTGGCCCGGCCGTCGGTGCGGCGGTCGCCGCCGCAGGGCTGGCCGACGGGGCGCCCGACACCGCACCCGCGCACGGGCCGGACGGGCCCGCGTCCTCGTCGGCCTGGTGGCCCTCGGTCACCTCCCTGCGCGTCGAGGCCGACGGCCCGGCGCGCGCCGAGGTGGACGCGCTCGACGCGGCGCTGCCGTGGCTCGTGCGTGACGCCCTGGTCCACCACCTGTCGCCGCGCGGACTCGAGCAGTACACGGGCGGGGCGTGGGGCACGCGCGACGTGACCCAGGGTCCGCTCGAGCTGCTGCTCGCGCTCGACCGCACGGACGACGCGCGCACGCTGCTGCGCACGGTGCTCGCGGCGCAGTCCGACGACGGCTCGTGGCCCCAGGCCTTCGGGTTCGTGCCCGGCGACGAGGAGTTCCGCCACGAGCCGCCGCACGGCGACGTGGTGCACTGGCCCGTGCTCGCCGTCGGGCGGCTGCTGCTCGCCACGGCCGATGCGAGCCTGCTCGACGAGCAGGTGGGCTGGTTCGGCGGCGCGGCCCCGGCCTCGGTGCTCGAGCACCTGGACCGGGCCCTCGCACGTGCCCGTGCCGGCGCGCTGCCCGGGACGCACCTGGTCGCCTACGGCCACGGCGACTGGAACGACTCGCTCCAGCCCGCCGAGCCCGAGATGGCGACCACCCTGGTGAGCACGTGGACCGTGGTGCTCCACCACCAGGCGCTGCGCACGCTCGCCGACGGCCTGGAGGCGGCGGGCGGGCACGACGAGCGCGTCGCGCGCCTGCGCGCCGAGGCCGCCGAGGTCGCCGCCGACCTGCACCGCCACCTCGTCGTGGACGGCGAGCTCACGGGCTACGCGCAGCTCGAGCCCGCGGCCGACGGCGTGCGCGTGCGCCGGTACCTCGTCCACCCGCGCGACACCGAGACGGGGCTGCGCCGCGGTGCGCTCCAGATGATCCACGCGGTGGGCGACGGCGTGCTCGACCGCGCAGGGGCCGCGCACCACGTGGACCTCGTGCGCACGCACCTCATGGGGGTCGACGGCGTGCGCCTGTTCGACCGCCCGCCCGGCTACCACGGCGGGCAGATGCGGCACTTCCAGCGTGCGGAGACCGCGACGTTCGTGGGACGCGAGATCGGCCTCATGTACGTGCACGCGCACCTGCGCTGGTGCGAGGCGATGGCGCACTGGGGCGACCCGGAGGCGTTGTGGGCCGGGGTGCGGCAGGTCCTCGCGACGGACCCGACGCACGTGCCCGGCGCGCGCCGTCGGCAGGCCACCGCCTACGCGTCGAGCTCGGACGCCGCGGTGGCCGACAGGGCCGAGTTCGCGGCCCGGTACGGCGACGTGCTCACCGGCGCCACGGGACTCGAGGGTGGCTGGCGCATCTACTCGTCGGGTCCCGGCGTGCTGGTGCGTGTGCTGACGCAGTCGTTGCTCGGTGTGCGGCGCCGCGGTGCATCGGTCGAGATCGACCCCGTGCTGCCCGCACATCTCGACGGGCTGCGCGCGACGGTACCCCTCGACGGCCGCACGCTGCGGGTGCGCTACCGCGTCGGCGGTCGCGGCGTGGGCCCGACGGCGCTGCGGGTCGCGGGGCGCGACCTGCCCGCCCGGCGCGTCGAGCACCCGTACCGCACCGGGGGCCTCGTCGTCGCGCTCGCCGACCTCGCCGACGCGCTCGACGGCTCGCACGAGCTCGAGGTGAAGCTGCCGTGACCGCGCCCGCGCACCGCCCCTGGCTCGACCGGACGCTGCCCGTCGCCGAGCGCGTCGCGCTGCTGCGCGCGGCGATGACGCTCGAGGAGAAGGTCGGCCAGCTCGTCCAGGTCGCCAACCCCGACCCGGTGCGCGACGCCGACGCGCTCGCGGCCGGGGCCTTCGGCACGTGCATCGTGGCGAGCGGTGAGCACGCGGGGAACGTGCGCGACGCCGGCACGCAGGCCGAGGCCGTCAACGCGCTCCAGCGCGCCGCGGTCGAGTCCTCGCGGCTCGGCGTCCCGCTCGTGGTGGCGCGCGACGTCATCCACGGCCACCGCACGGTGTTCCCGATCCCGCTGGGCCAGGCGGCCTCGTTCGACGCCGACCTGGTGCGGGCGTGCGCCCGCGTCGCCGCACGCGAGGCGACGGCCGACGGCGTGCGCTGGACCTTCGCCCCGATGCTCGACGTGGCGCAGGACCCGCGCTGGGGCCGGGTCGCCGAGAGCTGGGGCGAGGACGCCTGGCTCGGCGCGCACCTGGGTGCGGCGGCGGTCGAGGGTTTTCAGGGTGCCGACGACGCAGGCCCACGGGGTGACGGGACCTTCGCCGCCGACGCGCTCGCGGCGTGCGCCAAGCACTACGTGGGCTACGGGCTCGCGCAGGGCGGACGCGACTACGCCGAGGTCGACGTGGGCCCGCGCACGCTGCAGAACCGTCACCTGCGCCCGTTCCGGGCCGCGGTCGACGCGGGCGTCGCGACCGTGATGAGCGCGTTCCACACCCTCGACACCGTGCCGATGACCGCTCACGAGGGCCTGCTGCGCGCGCACCTCAAGGGCGACCTGGGCTTCGCCGGCCCGGTGGTGAGCGACTGGGACGCCGTCGGCGAGCTCGTGCGGCACGGCGTCGCGCACGACACGCGCGAGGCCGCGTCCCTCGCGCTGCGGGCGGGGGTCGACGTCGACATGGTGACGGGCGCCTACGGCGGGCACCTGGCGGACCTCGTGCGCTCGGGCGAGGTGCCCGAGGAGCTGGTCGACGACGCCGTCGGGCGTGTGCTCGCGCTCAAGGTGCGGCTCGGTCTGCTCGACGACCCGTTCACCGACCCGGCGCGCGCGGCGCGCGTCCACCTGACGACCGAGCACCGCGCGCTCGCACGCCGGGCCGCGGCGAGCGCGGTGGTGCTGCTGCGCGACGACGACGGCGTGCTCCCGCTGCTCGCGCCCGACGGCACGGGTGCCCCCGCGCGCGTGCACGTCACCGGGCCGTTCGCGACGGCCCGGGCCGAGCTCTTCGGCACGTGGACCCTCGACGGCCGTGGCGAGGACGCCGTGCCGATCGCCGACGCGGTGCGCGAGCGCCTCGCGGGCACCGAGGTCACGGTCGACGACGGCCGTTGGCCCGATGCGGCGCTGGTCGCGGCACGCGAGGCCGACGTGGTGCTCGCGTGCGTCGGCGAGCACCCGATGCGCAGCGGCGAGGCCAACTCGGTGACGTCGCTCGAGCTGCCGCCCGGCCAGGTCGAGCAGCTCGAGGCGCTCGCACGCGTGAGCCGGCGGCTCGTCGTGGTGGTCGTGACGGGACGCCCGCTCGCCCTCGGCAGGCTCGCGCACCTGGGCGACGCGCTCGCGCTCGTGCCCCACCCCGGCGTCGAGGGCGGCCACGGCGTGGTCGACGTGCTCACGGGTGACGTGCCCGCGAGCGGCCGGCTGCCGTCGAGCATCCCGTGGGTCACCGGCCAGGTGCCGCTGCACCACGACCACCTGCCCACGGGTCGCCCGCTCGACCCGGGCGGGCCGGTGGGTCGGTACCGCGACCACCAGGACGGGCCGATGTACCCGTTCGGCTTCGGCCTCGGCTACGCGCCCGTCGAGTACGGCGCGCTCGAGCTCTCGTCCTCACGGCTCGAGCGCGAGGGGCGTGTCGCCGCGCGTGTGCGCGTCGCGAACCGCGGGGACCGGCCGACGGTCGAGACCGTCCAGCTCTACGCCCGCGCGCGGCGCGCCTCGGTCTCGCGACCCGTGAGCGAGCTCGTGGGCGTGCGGCGGGTCGAGCTCGCGCCGGGCGACGAGCGCGTCGTCTCGTTCGAGGTGGACCACGGCCTGCTCGCCCACCGCGACGCCGTCGGGCACACGTGCCACGAGGGCGGCCGGTTCGTCCTCACCGCCGGCCCGCACGCCGGGGCCGGGTCGAGCGCCGAGCTCGACGTCGTTCCCGCGCCTCACGGGCGTACCGCCGAGCCCGGGGAGGTGCCCACCCACTCGTCCGACCGATGACGTTCAGACGGAAGGAAGCACAGATGAGCATGCGCACACGCGCCGCCGGGCTCACCCTCGCGGCGCTCACCACCGTCGGGCTCGTGGCCGCGGGACCCGCGACCGCGGCCCCCGCGCCCAGCACCGGCGCACCGACCCACGGCTCGGGCTGGGGGCACCACCCCGGCAAGGACCACCCAGGCAAGGGCGACAAGGCCGAGCGGGCCGTGCTCATGGAGTACGCGCGCGACACGTGGGCCTCGTTCGAGGCCATGGCCCACCCGGACACGGGCCTGCCGTCCGACAACATCGACGGTGACCTCTCGGCCGACAGCCGCAGCGGGTACACCTCGCCGACCAACATCGGCGCCTACCTGTGGAGCACCGTGGTGGCGCGCGACCTGCGCCTGATCAGCCGGCACGAGGCGAAGGACCGGCTCGCGCAGACCCTCGCGAGCGTCGCGGGGCTCGAGCGGCACGAGGACTCGGGCATGTTCTACAACTGGTACGACGAGGCGACCGGCGAGAAGCTCACGGAGTTCCCGGGCTCGGGTGAGCGCATCTACCCGTTCCTGTCGAGCGTCGACAACGGCTGGCTCGCGACGGCGCTGGTGCTCGTGGGCAACGCCGAGCCACGGCTCGCACGCCAGGCGGCCGAGATCCGCGACACGATGGACTTCGGCTTCTACCACGACCCGCAGGTGCGTCAGCTGCGCGGCGGCTTCTGGGACGAGCAGCCGGCCGACCAGGCCGCCGTCGTGGACAACTACCGCGACCGCGGACCGGACGTCTGGTACACCGGTCACCACTACGGAACCCTCAACACCGAGCCGCGCATCGCGAGCTACCTGGGCATCGCGTGGGGCCAGATCCCGCCCGAGCACTACTTCTCGATGTTCCGGACCTTCCCCGACACGTGCGACTGGTCGTGGCCCGAGCAGAAGCCCGTGGGGGAGTGGACCGAGTACCTGGGCGTCGACGTGTTCGAGGGCGCCTACCGGTACCGCGACATGCAGCTCGTCCCCACGTGGGGTGGCTCGATGTTCGAGGCGCTCATGGTCGACCTGTTCGTGCCCGAGGCGCAGTGGGGGCCGAAGAGCTGGGGCGTCAACCACCCGCTCACGGTGCGCGCGCACATCGAGCACGGGCTCGACGAGGCCGGGTACGGCTACTGGGGCTTCTCGCCGGCGAGCAACCCCGAGGGCGGCTACCGCGAGTACGGCGTGGACGCGATCGGGATGGAGCCGAACGGCTACTCGTCGGACACCGAGCGCACGGTGACCGACCCGGGCTGGGACGACCCGGAGTGCGAGCGACCGGCGAGCGAGCCGGTCGAGTACGGCGACGGCGTGGTGACCCCGCACGCCTCGTTCCTCGCGCTGCCGTACGCCAAGGACGAGGCGCTCGAGAACCTCGCGAACATCCGCGCGGACTTCGACGCGTACGGCCCGGGAGGGTTCTACGACGCGGTGGCCGTGCGCAGCGGCACCGTGGCGCAGCGCTACCTGTCGCTCGACCAGGGGATGATCATGGCCGCACTCGGCAACGAGCTGAGCCGCGACAACGTGCGCAGGTACACCACCAGGGGTGACCTGAAGCGCGAGATCCGGCCGCTGCTGGCGATCGAGGAGTTCAACGCGGGCGGCTGAGCCGCCCGGGGTCGCAGCGCCCAGGTGCGGAAGGTCGCCCGCGCATCCCGCGGGTGACCTTCCGCACCGCTGCGCGTCGTGCCGGGCGGGGCCGCGTGCGTGCGTGAGGCTGGGCCCATGGGAGCCCACCACCCCGCCGTCGGCGAGCCGCACGTCCCGGTCCGCGCGAGCCGGCGCGCACGCGTCGTGCTGACCGCCCTGCTGGTGCCCGCCGTGCTCGCCGCGCTCGTCGGCGGCTGGCTGCTGCTCCCCCGCGGCGAGCAGCTGCCCTCCTACCCGACGACCGCGCCCGGGGCGGTCATGGAGAGCGTCGAGCTCACGTCGGTGGACCCGGGCGCCGAGCTCGAGCCGCAGGCCCGCGGCACCGCCCCCGACGGCTCGCAGGCCCTGGTCCACGTGCCGCCCGAGTACCTCGACGAGCTGCGTCCCGGTGACCGGGTGCGCGCGATGACCCTGCCCGAGGGTATGTCGGTGGACGGCGCGACCCACGTGTTCGTCGACCTCGAGCGTGGCCCGCCCATGCTGCTGCTCGCGGTCGTCATGACGGTGCTGGTGGTCGCGGTCGCGCGGCTGCGCGGCCTCGCGGCGCTGGCCGGGCTGGTGATCTCGCTCGCGACGATCGGCGCCTTCACGCTGCCCGCCCTCCTCGCAGGCCGGCCCGCGCTGCTGGTGGCCGTGGTGAGCGCGGTCGCGATCATGACGGCCGTCCTCTACCTCGCGCACGGCCCCTCGGCACGCACCTCGACCGCGCTGCTCGGCACCCTCGTCGGCGTGCTGCTGGCCGCCGGGGTCTCCGCGTGGGCGGTCGGGGCCGCCCGGCTCACGGGACTGAGCGGTGAGGTGTCGCTCGACCTGCTCCAGCTGGCTCCCGGCATGTCGCTCTCGGGCGTGCTGCTGTGCGGGTTCGTGCTCGCGAGCCTCGGCGTGCTCAACGACGTGACGATCACGCAGGCCTCCGCCGTGTGGGAGCTGCGTGCGGCCAGCCCGGCGGCGAGCCGTCGCTCGGTGTTCGCGAGCGCGATGCGCATCGGCCGCGACCACATCGCCTCGACCGTCTACACCGTCGCGTTCGCCTACGTGGGTGCGGCGCTGCCGCTCGTGCTCATGGTCGCGATGAGCGACCGCGCGCTGCTGGACGTGCTGACCTCGGGCGAGGTCGCCGAGGAGGTGGTGCGCACGCTCGTCGGCACGATCGGGCTCGTCCTGGCCATCCCGGTGACCACGGGCATCGCGGCCCTCGTCGCGGGGCCGCGCGCGCTCGCGGCGACCGAGCCGGCCGCGGACGACGTCGTGCCGGTCACCTCCGGGGCGTGAGGGCGCCGACCACGGCCCGCAGGCCGTAGTCGAACGCGGCGTCGACGTCACCGCCCAGGCGGAAGGCGCCCGCGAGCTCCATGGAGACGAAGCCGTGCGCCCAGGCCGTGAGCGTGCGGGCCGCCGCGAGTGCGTCCTGCAGGCCCACCAAGCGCCCGACGGCGTCGAGCACCGGGGCGCTCGCGGCGGCCAGGAGGGCAGGGTCGGCCCGGGCGTCGTCGGGCGCCGGTGCGAAGACGAGGTGGTAGCCCGCGGGGCGCGCGTGCGCGAAGGCCCGCAGCGTGCGTCCCAGGCTCATCAGCTCGTCGGCGGGGGCCGCGCCGCCCGCGCCCCGCGTGAGCTGGTCGCCGAGGTCACGCACGGTGGCCTCCGTCACGAGCCGCACCAGGTCGGCGCGGTTGCGCACGCGCTTGTACAAGGACGGGGCCCGCACGCCCACCCGCTGGGCGACGGCCTGCATGGTGAGCGCGTCGGGCCCGGCCTCCTCGAGCAGCGCGAGGCCGGCTCCGACGATGGCGTCGAGCGTGGTGCGTTCGGGAGCGGGCACGGAGGTCCTCCAACAGTTGGCTATTGACGTTAGCCTTCATGGCTATGTAGCGTAGTCATCACGCCAGCGTACCGGAGGACCCCATGAAGCTCGCGCCGCACCTGCACCGCATCGGCAACGACGTCGTCGCCGCCTACCTGGTCGACACCCCCGAGGGTGTGCTCGTCGTCGACGCGGGCCTGCCGGGCCACTGGCGCGAGCTGATCGCCGAGCTCGCGTCGCTCGGCAAGGGCGTCGCCGACGTGCGCGGCGTCGTGCTGACCCACGGCGACACCGACCACCTGGGCTTCGCAGAGAGGTTGCGCGCCGAGCACGGCGTGCCGGTCCACGTGCACCACGCCGACGCGGCCCGCGCGCGCGGCGAGGAGTCGACGTCGCCCGCCTGGGGCCGGCTGAGGATCGGGCCCACGCTCAGGTTCCTCGCCTACGCCTCCCGCAAGGGCGGCCTGCGCCCCCGGCACGTGCGCGAGGTGGTGCTCGTGCAGGACGGCGACGTGCTCGACCTCCCTGGCCGGCCGCGCGTGATCGGTCTGCCGGGTCACTCGCCGGGCAGCATCGCGGTGCACGTCCCCGTGGCGGACGCGGTGATGGTCGGCGACGCGCTGACCACCCGGCACGTGCTCACCGGGCGCCGCGGACCACAGCCGGCGCCCTTCACGGACGAGCCCGCGCGCGCCCTCGACTCGCTCGACCGGCTCGCGGACCTGCCCGTGCGGTGGGTGCTGCCCGGGCACGGCGAGCCGTGGGACGGCGGCGCAGCCGAGGCCGTCCGGCGGGTGCGCGCCGCGGCCTGAGTCACGGGTGCGGGTGCCCGCACCCGCGGACGGGTGGTGCCCGGACCACCCGAAGCACGGGTGCAGGCCGGATCGAGCCGCGGCGGCCGGCGCAGAAGGCTGGACGTGTCATCGACCGTCCGTCCCAGGAGAAGCCATGCGCACCCGTCCCGTCCCTCCCACGGCCACCCGCACCGCCGTCGTCGGCGCCGGGCTGGCCCTGCTCCTCGGCGCGTGCGGCGTCGTCGGGCCCACCTCCCCGGCGGAGCCCGACGGCGCCGGCGCGGACGCGACCGGCCAGGCGCCGGCGCACGCGCGCGCCGCACTCGACGCCCTGATCGACGACCACGTCTTCCCTGCCGCGCTCGCGCACGTCGACCTGGCGGACACCACGTACGACGTCACGGCCGGTGTCGGCGACCTCGCGTCCGGCGCCGACGTGCCCGTCGACGGGCAGGTGCGCATCGCCAGCAACACCAAGACCTTCACCGCGACCGTGGTGCTGCAGCTCGTGGGCGAGGGGGAGGTCGCGCTCGACGAGCCGGTCGAGACCTACCTCCCCGGGCTGCTGCGCGGCGACGGGATCGACGGCTCCGCCATCACGGTGCGCCAGCTGCTGCAGCACACGAGCGGCCTGCCGAACTACACGCTCCACCTGGGCCTCGAGGACCCGTTCGCGTTGCGCGACACCTACCTGCCGGCCCGCGAGCTGCTCGACGTCGCGCTCGAGCACCCCGCACTGTTCGCCCCGGGCGAGCGCTGGGAGTACAGCAACACCAACTACACCGTGCTCGGCCTGCTGATCGAGGCCGTGACCGGGCGCCCCTACGCCGAGCAGGTCACCGAGCGGATCATCGAGCCGCTCGCCCTCGAGCACACCTACGTGCCGCTGCCGGGGGAGCGCGAGCTGCGCGAGGACCACCCGCGCGGCTACCACCCCGACGCCGACGGCGAGCTCGCGGACATCACGCGGATCGACCCGTCCTGGGGCGGCGCCGCGGGCGAGGTGGTGTCCACGCCCGGCGAGCTCACGGCCTTCTTCGAGGCCCTCGTGGGAGGCGAGCTGCTCGAGCCCGCGCAGCTCGCCGAGATGCAGCGGACCGTCGAGATGCCCCCGGAGTGGCCGGGCGACGGCTACGGCCTGGGCCTGTCGCTCGACGTGCTGAGCTGCGGCGTCGAGCTGTGGGGGCACGGCGGCGACATCTTCGGCTACTCGACCCGCGGTGGCGCGACCTCCGAGGGCGCAGGGGTCACGCTCGCGGTGACCGCCCTGCCGACGGACGAGGACGAGCTCGCGGCGCTCGACGACGCCGTGGACACGCTGGTCTGCGACTGACGCACCCGACGGCGCGCCCGGGGTCCCGGGCGCGCCGTCGCGCCTCCCGTCCTACGCTGCCGGGACACGGGCGGCCGACGACGGCCTGCTCGCGGCGGGCATCGGGACGTGGGTGGAGGCGTGATGGCGGACGGGACGACGACGGCGGACGGGGCGACGACGGCGGACGGGGCGACGGTCCGGGACGTGCCCGAGCAGCAGCGCTACGTGCTGGAGATCGACGGGCAGGAGGCGGGCGAGCTCGGCTACCGGCGCGAGGGCGACGCCGTCGTGCTCGACCACACCGAGGTGGACCCGCACCGACGCGAGACGGGGCTCGGCGGCCGGCTCGTGGAGGCCGCGCTGCGCGACCTCCACGACCGTGGGGTGCGGATCGTCCCCCAGTGCCCGTTCGTCGTCGCGCTGCTGGAGCGCCGTCCCGAGCTCGCCGCACTGGTCGGCGGGTCGGAGGGCGCCGGTGGTCCCGCGCGCTGAGCGAGGGGGCCACGCCACGGCTGACCGCGCGGCGCGATCAGCGCGGTGGTAGGACCAGGGCATGACACGAGCCAGCTGCGGTGGGCGCCGGTGCGCCGTCCGGTCCGAGGGGCTGGTCGCGCCGTGATGACCATGGTCCACCGCGCGCGCGAGAGCTTCTGGTTCATCCCCTCGCTCCTGTGCGTCGCCGCCGTGGTGCTCGCCGAGGGGCTGGTCGCGCTCGACCGCGGCCTGGGCGGGGTCGACCTGCCCTCCTGGGCCGACGTCGTGCTCTACCGCGTGGGCGAGAGCGGCAGTCGCGACGTGCTGGGTGCCATCGCGACGTCGAGCCTCGCGGTCGCCGGTACGACGTTCTCCATCACGATCGCCGTCCTGGCCCTCACCTCGTCCAGCTACGGGCCGCGCCTCGTCCGCAACTTCATGGCGGACCGCGGCAACCAGACGGTGCTGGGCGTCTACGTCGCCACCTTCCTCTACAGCCTGCTCGTGCTGCGGGCGATCCGGACGCTCGACGGTGACGACGGGGTCTTCGTCCCGCACCTCGCGACCAACGCGGCCGTGCTGCTCGCCGTGGCCAACATCGGCGTGCTCATCTGGTTCATCCACCACGTCAGCGACTCGATCCAGGTCTCGACGATCTCGCGCCGCGTGCGCACCGAGCTGGCCTCGACCGTCGACCGGATGTACCCCGAGAGGCTCGGCGTGCCCGCCGGTGGGCGGGGTGCCGACGACGAGGAGCGGCTCGCGACGGCGCTCCGTGCGGGGCGCGAGGTCGCGGCCGAGGACGCCGGCTACGTGCGGTTCGTCCGCGAGGAGGCGCTGATGGCCGCGGCACGCGACGGGGACGTGCTCGTCGCGCTCCTGGTGCGGCCGGGACGGTACGTGATCCCGGGGGTACCGCTCGCCGTCGTGCACCCCTCGCACGCGGCGAGCCGGGAGGTCCGCGATGCGGTGCGCGGAGCCCTCGAGATCGGCGACACCCGCACCCCCGCCCAGGACGTCGAGTTCGCGGTGCAGCAGCTCACCGAGCTCGCCGTGCGCGCCCTGTCACCCGGCACCAACGACCCGACCACGGCGATCAACGCGCTGGACGACCTCTCGGCCGGTCTCGCGCGGATGGCGGGGCGCACGCCGCCCGACGCGCTGCGGCGCGACGACGACGGCGTGGTGCGCGTGCACGCACCTCGCCCCGAGCTGCCGGAGCTGGTCGCACCCGTGCTCGACGCGATGCGCTGGTACGCCGCCGGTGCGCCCGCGGTGATGCTGGCGACCCTGGACCTCGTCGAGCGGGTCGCGCGGAGCGCGCTCGACCCCTCTGCGCGCGAGGCCGTCCTGGCGCACGTGCCCGCACTGACGACGGCGTTCGAGGCCGCGGGGCACGACGAGCGTGACCTGCGGCGCTGGAGGACGCGTGCGGACGAGGTGACGCGCGTGGGGCGGTCGCCCTACGACACGGGTGAGACCTCGTCGAGCACGAGCACGCCGGACTCGTCGGCGGCGCAGTAGGTCCCGAACGAGTGCAGGTAGCCGTCCTCCTCCTGCCACGTCGGGAGGTCCGCGGCGTCCACCGCGATCCCGGTGCCGCGCAGCTCGGCACCCTCACCCACGCGGGTCCCGTCCGCGAGCCGCACGTGGTCGCCGTCGTGCCTCGCGTCCGGCGGCCAGAGCACCCAGCGTTCGGCCCCGCCGTCGTCCGACCAGAGGAAGCAGCCGTTCGTGGCGACGCGCAGCGTGCCCTCGACGGGACGCGTCGCGCCGGGCAGCTCGGCCAGCATCGTCGGGGAGGACGTGGGGAGGCCGAAGCCGTCCTGGGTGTCGCCGGGCGAGCCCGTGCACCCGGTCACAGCGAGCGCGACGGTCACCAGGAGAGCGGCCGTGGCGGAGCGGGCCCGCGGCCGGGACCGCGGACCACGAGCCGTGCGGAGCACGTGCCCTCCCTCCGCCCCGCCGTCGCGGGGCCTGCTCGCCAGGGTGCTCGACCCGACCCTAGGGCCACCGGAGCGGTCACCGGGAGGTCATGCGTCCACCCCGTCGTGTTCACGCTCGCGTCATCCCTCACCCGTACGGCCCAGACGTTTGACGGTTGAGCCTTCAAGGTCCACACTGAATCCGACGGTGCGCATCGCCTGCCCCCTGCGCGGTGCGCACCGTCTTCTCTTGCCCCGGGACCGCCGGCTCCGTGCCCGCCCGGACGTCGTGCCCACCCCGACGTCGCGCCCATCCCCACGCGGCCCGCAGTCACCCGCAGCGTGCTTCACCCGCGCGGGCTGGACCCTCCCCGGCGCGCCGGGGCTCCCCGAGCGGCCCACGCGATTAGCGTGCTGGACGTGAACGCTCCCGCCCGCTCCAGCGACCAGGGACCCGTGGGCCCCGACGGCGCCACGGGTGGCCCGGGCGTGCCCGACGACGCCCGCCCCCAGGCCGTCCGTCCCCCCGACCCGGCCGAGCTCGTCGCACGTGCCGCCGCGCAGTGGCGTGCGGCGCTGGTCGACCGCGCCGGGTACTCCGCGCTCGCCGACGTCGACCGCCTCGGTGACGCGCAGCTCGACCTCTCCGCAGCCCATCCCTCGGGCCTCGCCCAGCTGCTCGCGGGCCGTGAGACCCATCTGTCGAACCTGGTGCGTGAGGGTGCCGCCCTCTCGAGCGCCAAGCGCCGCGCACGCGCCGTGGGCGCCCTCGCCGACGACCACGCGCAGCGGTACGGCCTCGCGTCGGCGTTCCTCGCGATCGGCGTCGCCACCTGGACCGAGCAGGCCGAGCCCACCACGGACGACGTCGTGCGGCTGGCCGCCGCGACCGCGGCACCGCGGGGCGTCGACGACGCGACCGCCGACGCGGCCGACGGCGCTGCGGACGACGACGTCGCGGACGCGCCGGCCGAGGCCGCCCGTACGGTGCGCGCCCCGGTGCTCCTGCGTCCGGTCGCGATCCGCGCGCGGGGCCGTGGCGAGAGCGACTACGCACTCGTGCTCGACCCGTCGCTCGAGATCAACCCGTTGCTCGCGACGGCGCTGCGCAGGCGCGGTGCGCTGCTCGACCCGTCGGCCCTCGCGCGCGGTGCGTTCACGGAGAACGGCTTCGACCCGCTGCCGGCGCTCGACCGCCTGCGCGCCCTGGGCGAGGCCGTGCTCGAGGACTTCGCGATCGACGACCGGCTGCTCGTCGGGACGTTCGTGCACCCCGAGCAGGTGCTGCTCGACGACCTCGACGCCCAGGCCACGGCCCTGGACCGGCACGAGGTGCTGCGTGCCCTCGCGGGTGACGAACGGTCGATCGACGCGCTGGCACACCCGCTGCCGGGCAGGCTGCGCGGGGACCGCCCGCTCGACCAGGAGCGCGGCGTCGGTGACCTCGACCCGGCCCAGGCCTACGTGCTCGACGCGGTGGCGGCCGGGCACCACCTGCTGGTGGACGCGCCGTCGGGCAGCGACGTCGCAGGCACCCTCGCGGCCGTGGTCGCGGACGCCGCCGCGAGCGGACGCACCGTGCTCTACGTGCCGGGGCACCGTCGCGCGGGCGAGGCCCTGGTCGAGCGGCTGACGGCCCTGGGACTCGAGAGCCTCGTCGTCGACGTCCCGCCCGACTCGGGCTGGCGCGCGCACGTCGCGCAGCGCCTGCTGAGCGCGATGACGGTCGAGCCCGTGGACGTCGACGGCGAGAAGGTCGCGATCGTCCAGCGTGAGCTGCTCAACCGGCGCGGCAGGCTCCAGAGCTATGTCGCCGGGCTGCACGAGCGGCGCGAGCCGTGGGGGTGCTCGGCCTACGACGCGCTCCAGGCGCTCGCCCGGCTCACCGCGACGCGCCCCGCACCGTCGACCCGCGTGCGCCTCCCGGGACCCGTCGCCGAGGCGCTCACGGGTGAGCGGCTCGCGCAGGCGGCGGCCGACCTGGTGCGGGCCGCCGGGCTGGGGGCCTTCTCGACGTCCGCGCGCCAGACCCCGTGGTACGGCGCCGACCTGCCCACCCCCGACCGCGCGCACCGGGCGCTCGCCCGGCTGGACCACCTGCTCGACGACGCGCTGCCGCGCCTGCGCGAGCAGGCCGTCGACGTGGCCGACGCGACGGGGCTGACACCCGCGACGACGCTCGGCGAGTGGGGTGAGCAGCTGCGCATGCTCGCGGGCGTGCGCGGTGCGCTCGACGTGTTCCAGCCGCTCGTCTTCGAGCGGTCGGCGGCCGACATGGTCGCGGCCACCGCCACCAAGGAGTGGCGTGCCGAGCGCGGCATCGACATGCCGGGTTCGCTGCGCCGTCGGCTGCGCAAGCAGGCCAAGGACATGGTGCGGCCCGGCCGCCCGGTGGCCGACCTGCACGCCGCCCTCGTGGACGTGCAGGCGCAGCGCGAGGTGTGGCAGGCCCACTGCCCCGCGGGTGGGTGGCCGCGCGTCCCGACCGGCATGGCAGAGATCGAGGCGGACCACGCCGACGCGCTCGCCGAGATCGAGGAGCTGTCCGCGGTGCTCGCGACGACCCCCACCGGCGGGGACCTGGTCGGCCTGCGGTTCGACGCACTCGTCGACCGCCTCGAGCGCCTGCGTCAGGACCGCGGTGCGCTCGAGACCCTGCCCGAGCGCACGGCACTCGTGCGCAGCCTCGACCGCCGGGGGCTGGGCGCCCTGCTGACCGACCTCGCCGACCGCCGGGTGGGGGCGGGCCTCGTCGCGGCGGAGCTCGACCTCGCGTGGTGGAGCACCGTGTTCGAGGAGATCCTGGGGCTCGACCCGGCGCTCGCGGGGTACGACGGCGCCGCGCTCACGCGTCTCGTGGCCGAGTTCCGCACGCTCGACCGTCGTTACCTGTCCGACCGCGGCGTGCTCGCGCTCGCGATGGTCCGCGAGGACCTCCGTTCGCGCCTGCGCGCGGCCGACGAGCAGACCCAGAGCCTGTTCGCCGAGGTCGTCGAGCAGCGGTTCGCGGGGCTGCGGCAGGCCGTCGAGCGCTACCCCGACGTCACGCGACACCTGCGGCCGTGCCTGGTCGCGTCGCCCATGCTCGTGCCGCACGTGCTGCCGCCCGCACGCACCGAGGACCTGGTGATCCTCGACGCGGCCGGCCACCTGCCTCTCGAGACGGTCGTCGGTGCGCTCGCGCGCGGTCGCCAGGTGCTCGTGGTGGGTGACACGCGCTCCGCCTCGGGCTCCGCCCTCACCGAGCTGGCCGCGGTGCTGCCGGCCGTCGCGCTGCACGCGGACACCTCGCGCCGCGACCCGCACCTGACGGAGTTCCTCGCGCAGCACGGCTACGCGGGCAGGCTCTCGGCGACGCCCCTGCCCACGCGCACGTCCCTGCTGCGCCTCGACCTCGTCGACGGCACCGGGATGCCGGCGTCGAACGGAGCGGTCGAGGGCACGCCCGCGGAGGTCGAGCACGTCGTCGAGCTGGTGCTCGAGCACGCCCTCACGCGACCCGAGGAGTCGCTCGCGGTCGTCACGGCCTCCGCGGTGCACGCCGAGCGCGTGCGCGACGCCGTGCTCACCGAGGTGCGGCAGAACCCGTCTCTCGGTGACTTCTTCCGCCCCGGGCGCCCGGAGCCCTTCGCCGTGGTCGAGGTGGGTGCGACGCAGGGCCTCAGCCGTGCGGCCGTCATCCTGTCCGTCGGCTTCGGGCGCACGCCGCACGGGCGCGTGCTGCACCGCTTCGGCGCGCTCAGCGAGCCGGGCGGTGAGGGACGTCTGCTCGAGGCGCTCGGCTCGACCAGGCACCGGCTCACCGTCGTGAGCTGCTTCGGTGCCGGTGACCTGGACCCCGAGCGACTGCGCGCCCCTGGTGCCCGGCTGCTCGCGGACCTCCTCGAGCTGGCCGGCAGCCGCACGGGTGTTGCGCCCGGTGAGCGCTCGGCGCCCGAACCGCACGGCGAGCCCGACCGGCTGGTCCTCGACCTCGCCGAGCGGCTGTGGCGCACGGGCCTCACGGTCGAGCTCGACCACGGGATCGGCGAGCACCGCATCCCCCTCGCGGTCGGGCACCCGGACCTGCCCGACGAGATGCTCGTCGCGGTACTCACCGACGACGACGACTACGTGGGTGAGCCGAGCGTGCGCGTGCGCGACCGCCAGGCGCCCGAGCGCCTCGAGCGGCTCGGCTGGTCGGTCGTGCAGGTGTGGTCGGCGGCCGCGTTCCTCGACCCACAGGGTGAGGCGGACGCGATCTGCGACGTGACGGTCGAGGCGTGCGGGCGCCGGCTGGCCGAGCGGCGCTCCCGTCGCCCCGTCGCCGCGGCACCGCCCGTGCTCGTGGACGCGCAGCCCGCCGACGCGACGCCCGACGCGACGGCGGTCGGGGGGCAGCCACCAGCGGACGTCCCGGGCCAGGAGGCTGGGCCGGGCGGGGTCGACGGCGTCGACGCGCCGCATGCCGCCGGTGAGGCCGCGTCCGCGCCTGTGCCGGCTCCGGTGCCCGGCACCGCGCTCGGCGCGGCTCACGACCTGACGGCCACGGGGATCCTCGAGGCCTCACGCAACCACCCCGCACCGCCTGTCGTCGCGCGCGGCGTGCGGGGTCCGCGTCCGCGCGTCGAGCCCGGCCTGCCGATCGCCGCCTACACGGACGACCAGCTCGACGACCTCGTGGCCTGGATCCGCTCCGACGGGGTCGAGCGCACGGACGACGAGCTCGCGGCCGCGCTGCGCGCGGAGCTCGGTCTCACGCGTCGTGGCTCACGCATCGACGCCGTCGTCGGCGCCGCGGTGCGTCGTCGGGGCTGAGCGCGTGCCGGACGACGCGCGCGCCACGGGACCCCGTGAGCCCGGGAAGCGGCCGCGACGCCGCCGCCGGGCGGTCGGTGGGACGGCGCCCACGGGCGAGGGTGCGGTCACGGACCCCGCGACGGGGGAGACGCGGTCGGCCGACGACGCCGACGTGGGCTGGGGCGAACGCCCCGAGGGCCGGGACGACGACGAACGCTTCCTCCGGGACGTCCCGCCGCACTGGTGACGCGTCGCCGGCCGGGCGGCGCGCGGGTCAGACCTCGCGCCGCTGCGCGAGCAGGTCGCGGATCTCCTGGAGGAGGAGGATGTCCTCGCCCGGCTTCTCGGGCTCGGGCTCGACCCCGGCCTTGCGGCGCTCGGCGAGCTTGTTCATCGGCAGCACGATGAGGAAGTAGATCGCCGCCGCGACCATGAGGAACTTGAGGATCGCGTCGAGCACGAGGCCGACCGAGAAGACCGCCTCGTTGACCTCGAAGACCCCGACCCCGGTGAGGTCTGGCGAGCCGAAGAGCGCCGCGATCAGAGGGTTGATGAGACCCTCGACGAGCGCCGTCACGACGGTGCTGAACGCGGCGCCGATGACCACCGCGACCGCGAGGTCGACGACGTTGCCGCGCATGATGAAGTCCTTGAACCCGCTGAGCATGACCGTCCCCTTCGCTCGTGCCGGCGGCTCCGGCCCCTCGATCATGGCACCAGCACGGCGCCCAGGGGAGCCTGTCCGGCGCCTGCCGCGAGGCGCCGGCCGGCCTCGGGCTCGACCGCCACGGTGATCTGGGGGGCGGACGTGCCGGTGGAGGTGGCGAACGTCCCGGCGAGGGCTGCGTCCTCGGACTCGCGCACGTCCACGACGAGGGCGCGCTCGGCGAGCACCTCGGTCCGCGGCCCTGCCTCGTCCGTCACCGTCGTGACCACGTCCACACGGTCCCCCGGGCGCAGCACCGCGCCCAGCCCGGCGTCACCGAGCGGGAGGGGCAGCAGCACCGTCCCGGGCGGTGGGTCGAGGTCGAACCGGGCGCCCGCGAGGAGGTCGTCGACCACCGGCAGCCCGGAGGGCGCGTCGACCACGAGCGTCCGGCCGAGCAGCTCGTCGACCGTGCGCGCCGCGCCCTCCGGGGCGGGGGCGAGATCGACCGTGCGCAGGTCCGCCTGCGTGAGCGGGCTGCCGGCCCGCACGGACCTCGCGGTCACCACCACGGCCGACGTCGACGGCGGCGCGGGCACGGCGACCTGGACGCCGATGAGCACGAGCAGGGCGAGGGCGACGGCGCGCAGCGCGTGCCGCACGCGCCAGGCGGCGATGCGCAGCGTCAGCAGGAGCGGGGCCGTGGGCATGGCGCGACGCTAGGCCGCGATGCCGTGGACCTCGCACGAGGACCGCCGCGCCTGTGGAGAGGCGCGGTGCGGCGGCCCTGGGGAGGTGGTGAGGTGCCGCGTGTCAGGACGCGGCGGCGCTCGGCGTGCTCGTGCTCGACCCGCTCGAGGAGCCCGTCGAGCCGGAGGTCGACGCGCTTCCCGTGTTGGTGGAGCCGGTCGACGCCGAGGACGTGCTGCTCGAGCCGTCCTTGCTGCTCGAGCTGTCCTTGCTGCTCGAACCGCCCGAGCCACTCGAGGACGAGCCGCCCTTGCGGTCGGCGCGCGAGTCGGTGCGGTAGAAGCCCGAGCCCTTGAAGACGACGCCCACGCTCGAGAAGAGCTTGCGCAGGTGACCCGAGCACTCGGGGCACGTGGTGAGGGCGTCGTCGGAGAAGGACTGCTGCACGTCGAAGCGGTGGTCGCACACGGTGCAGGCGTACGCGTACGTGGGCACTGTTCCTCCTGGCGGTCGGGCGGACGCGACGTCCGGCTTGGCACTCGCGCGCCGCGAGTGCCAATGCTACGCGCTGCGCCGCCACGGCTGCGACGGGGCCCGCCCCGGGACCGCGCGGGTGCCGCGGGACGGGCGGTGGCGGTCGCGGTGAGCCGTTAGTCTCGGCCCCGTGCCCCGACGTCGTGCTCTCCGTGCCCTCCTGATCGGCGTCGCCGCGACCGTCGTGCTCGCCGTCGTCGCCACGCTCGCGGTCGCGACGACCGTCGTGCGCCGCCCGCTGCCCGACCACGCGGGCACGCGCACGCTGTCGGGTCTCGAGGCCGACGTGACGGTTCTGCGGGACGCCCGGGGGGTGCCCACCGTCTACGCGGACACGGCGACGGACCTCTTCCGCGCGCAGGGCTACGTGCACGCGCAGGACAGGTTCTTCGAGATGGACTACCGCCGGCACGTGACCGCGGGCCGGCTCGCCGAGCTGGTCGGTGCGAGCGCCGAGGCGATCGCGGCCGACAAGGTGATCCGCACCTTCGGCTGGCGGCGCGTGGCCGAGCAGGAGGTCGAGCTGCTCGACGCCTCGACCCGCTCGTACCTCGAGGCCTACGCCGACGGCGTCAACGCCTACCTCGACCGTCACTCGACGGACGCCCTGGGGGTCGAGTACACCGTGCTCGGCCTGCAGGTCGAGGTCGACAGCCCCGAGCCCTGGGACGTCGTGGACTCGCTCGCGTGGCTCAAGGCGATGGCGTGGGACCTGCGGGGCAACTACGACGACGAGCTCGCCCGCGCCCTGAGCTACGGCACGGTGCGCGACGTCGCGCGCGTGAACGAGCTCTTCCCGCGGTACCCGCAGGAGGTCAACGCCCCGATCCTGAGCGAGGTCGAGCCGACGTCGGCCGCGGTGGATGACGCGGCCGCGCGCGAGGGTCTGCAGCTGAGCGCCGAGCTGACGCGGGCGCTCGCGGCGACCGAGCGCGCGATGGCGGCGGTGCCGCACCTCGTCGCCGAGGGCGACGGCACGGGCTCCAACTCGTGGGTGGTCGCGGGCGAGCACACCGCCTCGGGCGCCCCGATCCTCGCGAACGACCCGCACCTCGGCCTGTCGGCCCCCGGCATCTGGTCCCAGATGGGTCTCCAGTGCCGCGAGGTGGGGCCCGAGTGCCCCTTCTCCGTCTCGGGCTTCACGTTCTCGGGCTTCCCCGGCGTGATCATCGGGCACAACGCCGAGCTCGCCTGGGGCCTGACCAACCTGGGTGCCGACGTCACCGACTTCTTCCTCGAGCGCGTCGACGACGAGGCCGCGACGTACGAGCGCGAGGGCGAGGAGGTGCCCCTCGAGGTCCGCACCGAGCGGATCGAGGTCAACGGAAGCGACCCGATCGAGCTCGAGGTTCGCTCGACGGTCCACGGCCCGCTCGTCTCGGACGCCCTGGGCGTCGCACGCGTCACCGGGTCGCCGCTGCCCGAGGGGCCGCGGCGCTCGATGGAGGTCGCCCTCTCCTGGACCGCCCTCGAGCCGGGCCGCACGGCCGACGCGGTGTTCGCGCTCAACCTCGCCTCGACGGCGCAGGACGTGGCCGCGGCCGCGGCCCTGTTCGCGGTGCCGTCGCAGAACATCGTGTTCGCCACGACGGGTGGTCAGATCGGCTACCAGGCCCCCGGGCTGATCCCCGTCCGGGCGCGAGTCACCGACGGCCCCGTGCCGTCGGACGGGACCTGGCCACGGCCGGGGTGGGACGCGCGGTACGACTGGCAGGGCTACGTCGACGCCGCGGACATGCCGGCCGCGGTCGACCCCGCCGTGGGCTACGTCGTCGCGGCCAACCAGGCCGTGACCGCCGCCGGCACCGGACCGTTCCTGACGGCGGACTGGGACTACGGCTTCCGTTCCCAGCGCATCCGGGACCTGCTCGACGAGGCGATCGCCGCGGGGACGCCGATCGACGTCGCGATGACCGGGGAGCTGCAGAACGACGCGTGGAGCCCGTACGCCGCGGCCCTGGTGCCGGCATTGCTCGAGGCGCCCGTGACCGACGACTTCACGCGCGAGGGCGTGGACCTGCTGCGCGGGTGGGACGGCGTGCAGACCACGGACTCAGCCGCCGCGGCCTACTTCGCGGCCGTGTGGTCCACGCTGCTCGAGCTGACGTTCTGGGACGACCTGCCCCAGGAGCAGTGGCCCAGCGGCGACAGCCGGTGGCTCGCCGTCGTCATGGACCTGCTCGAGGACCCGAGCAGCGCGTGGTGGGACGACCGCACCACCGTCAACGTCGTCGAGACCCGTGACGAGATCCTCGCTCGCTCGCTCGAGAGCGCGCGCCTCGAGCTCACGCGCAAGCTCGGCAAGGACGCGACCGAGTGGCAGTGGGGGCGGCTCCACACCGCCGCGCCTGAGCACCCGGTGCTCGGTGGTGAGGGTGTGCCGGCGCCCGTGCGGCAGCTCATGAACCCGCGTCCGCTCCCGGTCCCGGGCGGTTCCTCGATCGTCAACGCCATGTCGTGGGATGCCGCGTCGGGCGACTTTACCGTGACCGCCGGACCCTCGATGCGGATGGTCGTGGACCTCGCGGACCTCGACGCGTCCACCTGGGTGAACCTGACCGGCACGTCCGGCCACCCGGGGAGCGTCCACTACACCGACCAGTTCTCGGCGTGGGCGCACGGGGAGTCCTACGCGTGGCCGTTCAGCGAGCCGGCCGTGCGCGAGGCCTCCGTGCGCGAGCTCACGCTCCGGCCGGACGGCGCGAACGTCCCCTAGGTCGCCCGCGCGGTCAGTCGCCCACGCGCTGCACGCCGCCCGGGGTCGCAACGAAGCCGACGCGCTGGTCGTGCTCCTGCTGCGGCAGCGGTCGCACCTGCGCGTCGTAGAGCTCCTCGAGGAAGACCATGGCGACCACGACGGCGTCGGGGTGGGCGTGGGCGAGCACGCGGTCGTACCAGCCGCCGCCCTGGCCCAGCCGTGCCCCCGACGTGTCGACCGCGAGCGCGGGCACGATGATCGCCTGGGCCTCGCCGAGCGCCTCGGCCCCCAGCGTGGGCCCGGGTGGCTCGGGCGGACGGCCCGGGGCGCGCACCTCGAGCTGCTCGGTCGAGGTGTACCAGGCCCAGTCGCGCTGCAGCCCCGCGCCGAGCACGGGCAGCAGCACCCGGGTGCCGCGCCGCGCGAGCCGCTCGATCAGCGGCACCGTGTCCGGCTCGCTCGGGCGCGAGACGTAGGCGGCCACGACGGCGGACTGCCGCACGGCGGGGAGGTCGCCGATCACCTGGGCGAAGCCGAGCGCCGCCTCGGAGCGGGCCCGCGCCGAGCGACGGTCGCGCGCCGAGCGCACGGCCCGGCGCAGCTCGTCCTTCGCGTCGAGCACGTCGAGCGCCTCGATGCGTTCCGGATAGGGCTGCGCAGGGACGCTCATGGTCACATCATGGCAAAGAAAGTCTCTCGCGGGTCCCGTGCGCCGCGCGCCTCGCCGGGCCTTCACCCGGTCTGCGCACGTTCACGCGACCGTCACACGCTGCGGGAGCACATGTGACCGGGGGTGGCTAGCCTCGGGCCATGACGATCCGCAAAGCAGTCATCCCTGCCGCCGGTCTCGGCACCCGGTTCCTGCCCGCCACCAAGTCGACGCCCAAGGAGATGCTCCCGGTCGTCGACAAGCCGGCGATCCAGTACGTGGTGGAGGAGGCCGTGCGCGCGGGCCTCGACGACGTCCTCATGATCACGGGTCGTTCCAAGCGCACGCTCGCCGACCACTTCGACGCGGTCCCCGAGCTCGAGAGCGCGCTCGAGGCCAAGGGCGACACCGAGCGCCTCGACCGCGTGCGCGAGTCGACCGCGCTCGCCGACGTGCACTTCGTGCGTCAGGGCGAGCCGAAGGGGCTGGGTCACGCGGTGCTGTGCGCGCGGCGGCACGTGGGCGACGAGCCCTTCGCGGTGCTCCTGGGGGACGACCTGATCGACGAGCGCGACGAGCTGCTGACGCAGATGCTCGAGGTCCAGCGTGCGACCGGCGGCTCGGTCGTGGCCCTGCTCGAGGTCGACCCCGAGCAGGTCCACCTCTACGGCTGCGCCGCAGTCCAGCCCGCCGACGGCGTCGCGGGCACGGGCGAGGCCGACGTCGTGCGGATCACCGGCCTGGTCGAGAAGCCCGACCCTGCGGACGCCCCGTCGAACCTCGCCATCATCGGGCGCTACGTGCTCCATCCGGCCGTCTTCGACGTGCTCGAGGAGACCCCGCCCGGCCGCGGCGGCGAGATCCAGCTGACCGACGCGCTCGCGACGCTCGCCGGGACGCCGGCCGAGCAGGGCGGCGGGGTCTACGGCGTGGTCTTCCGCGGGCGGCGGTACGACACGGGGGACCGCCTCGACTACCTCAAGGCCGTCGTGCGGATCGCCGTCGACCGGCCCGATCTCGGCCCGGACCTGCGCGCCTGGCTCACGGAGTACGTGCCCACGCTGCGATGATGTCCCGGCCATGAGAGCCGTCCACGACCACCTCGCCGCCGTCCTCGCGGCCGCACGCCCCGTCCAGCCACTCGACGTCGTGCTCGCGGACGCGCCCGGCTGCATCCTGGCCGAGGAGGTCGTGGCCCCCGCGGACCTGCCGTCGCGCGCCGTCGCAGCCTGTGACGGCTTCGCGGTGCGTGCCCAGGACGTCGGCCTGCCCGGTCCCGGTGAGCCGCCCGAGCTCGTGCTGCCCGTGGTCGACGACGTCCCCGTGACGGCGGTCGAGCCCCTCCAGCTCGTCCCGGGGTCGGCGGCGCTCGTCGCCTCGGGCGCTCCGCTGCCGGCGGGTGCGGACGCGGTCGTCCCGCTCGAGCGCACGGACCGCGGCCGGGCGCGCGTGCGTCTGCGCGGTGGGGTCGAGCCAGGGACGCACGTGCGGCAGGTCGGGTCGGACGCCGCCGTCGGGCAGGTGGTCCTCGAACCGGGCACGCGGCTGTCCGCGCGCCACCTCGCGGTCGCCGCGGCCGTGGGGCGCAGCCGGCTGCGGGTGCACCCGACCCCGCGCGTGGTCGTCGTGACCGTGGGCGACGAGCTGCGCGAGGTCGGCAGGGCCGCAGGCGGCACGGTGGACGATGCCGACGGCCACGCCCTGGTCGCCGCCGTGCAGGACGCGGGCGCCACGGCGGTGCGGGTGGGGCCCGTGCCCGACGACCGCTCGACGCTGCGCGAGGCCCTCGAGGACCAGCTCGTCCGCGCCGACCTGCTGGTCGTGACCGGCGGGCTGAGCGAGGGGCCGTGGGACACGGTCACCGACGTCCTCGCACCGCTCGGCACGGTCCGGTTCGACCACGTCGCGATGACCCCGGGGCGGCGGCAGGGCTTCGGGACGGTCGAGGGGGTGCCGGTGCTCGCGCTGCCCGGGCTCCCGGCGGCCGCGCTCGTCGCGTTCGAGGTGTTCGTGCGGCCCGCGCTGCGGACCATGGCCGGCCACCAGGACCTGTTCCGCCCGTCGGTGCGGGCGGCGTCGACGCGTCCCTGGGCGTCACCGGCGGGGCTGCGGCAGTTCGTGCCCGCGACCGTCGTCGGCTCGCCGACGGACGGCTACGTGCTGACCCCCGTGGGCGATCCGGCCACGGTGTCGCTGAGCGACCTCGCGCGCGCCAACGCGCTCGCCGTCGTCGGTGAGGACACGGCCACGGTGCGCGCGGGCGACACGCTCGCGTGCCTGCTGCTGGAGGGCTGATGGCGCGGGGATGGCCGGTGGTGCTGCGCGAGGGTCCGGTGGTGCTGCGGCCGCTGCGGCGGCGTGATGCGCGCGTCTGGATCGAGACGCGCATCCGCAACGCCAACTGGCTCGACCGGTGGGAGGCGACGTCGCCCAGCCCGGATCCCGGGCCGGGGCCGAGCTTTGGCGAGTACGTCCGCACGGTCTCGCAGCAGGCCCGCGCGGGGACCACCTTGCCATTCGTGATCGAGTACGACGGCCTGCTGGTGGGCCAGCTCACGGTCTCGGGCCTCACACGGGGGTCGATGTGCTCGGCGAGCCTCGGGTACTGGGTGAGCGAGCACGTCGCCGGCCGGGGGATCGTGCCGACGGCGGTCGCGATGGCCGTGGACCACTGCTTCGGCCCGGTCGGCCTGCACCGCGTGGAGATCAACATCCGGCCCGAGAACGCCGCGAGCCTGCGCGTGGTCGAGAAGCTGGGCCTGCGGGAGGAGGGACTCCGCGAGCGCTTCCTGCACATCCAGGGCGAGTGGCGTGACCACCGGTCGTTCGCCGTGACCGCCGAGGAGGTCCCCGACGGCCTGCTCGCCCGCTGGCGCGAGCGCACCGCCACGGGCTGACCCTGCCCGGGGCGGTGGCGGCGACAGGCGAACCACACGCGTGTAGTTCGCCCGCCGACACGCCGTGGGGCCTGCCCGACGGCGTCGTGCGGCTCACCTACCGTCGTGGCGTGGACCCGGCAGGCTTCGTGGCGACAGCCATGGTCGGGCTCTGGATCGCGTACCTGGTGCCGCAGCGCCTGCGGTTCCGCCAGCAGCTGCTCGACGCACGTGCCGAGGACAGGTTCTCGGACGGGCTGCGGGTGCTGCGGGTCGCCGAGGTGCCGGCGCCGGTGCGAGAGGTCCGCACGGCACGGCCGCTGCTGCACCCTGCAGCAGCTCGAGGAGGAGGCGGGGCCATGGATCGACCGCATGCCGCGGGGGACCGCATCGTCGCGGACGCGGTGCGCCGCTCGGCCGCCGAGCACGCCCGCAGGGCCGCCCACCTCGCCCAGCGCCGTGCCGCTGCCCGACGGCGCGCCCTCCTCACCGTCGTCCTGCTCGTCGCGGCCGTGGGTGGCTGGGCCGTGGCCGGCCTCGCGTCGGCGAGCCTGCTGCTCGGTGCGGTGCCGACCGTGCTGCTCGGTGGCGTGCTCGTGCTCGGCCGGCGCGCCGTCGTCGCCGGGCACCGGGCGGACGCCGCGTGGGCCGCCGGTGCGTCCGACAGGCTTCCCCTCGCGCGGACCGCGCACGTGATCGGGCGCGCCGTCCACCCCTCGGAGGCGACCACCGAGGTCATCGCACGCGTTCCCGCGGCGCCCGTGCGCCGCAGCGCCGCCGCGGCCGCGCGTGGCGAGGCACGCACCGAGCCGGAGCGGTCCACGACCGCCGCCCCGTCGCAGCCCGAGGTGCGCGAGCAGGAGGCGACGGAGGAACCCACGTGGGCCCCGGTGCCGGTGCCGCGCCCCACGTACGCGCTCAAGCCCGCGGCCCCGCGCCGCGAGCCGGCCCCGCTCACCGCCGAGCACCTCGCACCGCAGCAGGTCGCGGAACAGGTGGACGCCGACCAGGACGCCGCCGGGACGGGTGCCGTCGCGGAGTCGACGCCACCTGCGGCGAGCACCGCTCCCGCACCCTCGGCCGGCCTGGATCTCGACGCCGTCCTGGCCCGCCGTCGCGCGTCGGGCGAGTGACCCGCACGAGGTCGAGAGCACCCGCCCGCGGGTGCTAACCTGTTCACCGCTTCAAGGGGCTGTGGCGCAGTTGGTAGCGCGTCTCGTTCGCAATGAGAAGGTCAGGGGTTCGAATCCCCTCAGCTCCACCGCATGACGAAGGGCCCGGCGCGCAGCGCCGGGCCCTTCGTCATGCGGTGGAAGACTCAGTGATTCGAGGAGGAGGCGCGGAGCGCCGACGGGGTCCCCTCAGCTCCACCGCGGCGACCGCGCAGCGCAGCCCTCCGCGGCGACCGCGCAGCGGAGCCTCGCCCCCCGCCACCCCCTTCACACCCAGCTCGGGAACCACTGGTGCAGCTGCCAGAAGCGCAGCGTCGTGACCTGCCCGGTCCACAACGGCCAGAAGAACACCGACGTCGCGACCACGAGGCCGAGCGCGACCACCGCGATGACCCGTACCAGTGGGTCGCGCCGGCCCCACTCGAGCATGCGTGCGACGGCCCACGTGAGGCAGAGCACGAGCCACGGCAGCAGCACCACGGCGTAGAACGTGAAGATGGTCCGGTGGGTGTAGGCGAACCACGGCAGCCATCCCGCGACCACCCCGCTGAGCGCGGCGAGCGCCACGTGGTCGCGTCGGCGCAGCACCCACCAGACGCATGCGAGCACGGCGGCCGTCCCGGCCCACCAGAGCAGCGGGTTGCCGAGTGAGGTGACGGTCTGGGCGCAGCGCTCGGCACCGCACAGCGCGCCGTCGGGCGACTCGTAGAAGAAGCTCGTGGGCCGCGCCTGCACGAGCCAGCCCAGGGGGTGCGCCTCGTAAGGGTGCTCGGTGGTGACGTGGGTGTGGAACGCCCACATGTCCTGGTGGTACTGCACGAGCGAGCGCAGGGGCCCGGGCAGCCACGTGATCCCCTCGCCCGGGTGCAGCTCGGCCCAGCGGCGGTGGTAGCCGCCGGACGTGGCGAGCCAGCCGGTCCACGTCGCGACGTAGGTGAGGGCGCCCACGCCCACGACGCTCACGAACGCCCACGGCGCGTCGCGCACGAGGGCTGCCTGCCACCAGTGCCGCACGCGGGCCCGACGACGCGCGGTGGCGTCCCAGCCCACGCTCAGCAGCCCGAGGACGGCCGCGAACGTCAGGGCCGACCACTTGGTCCCGACCGCGAGCCCGAGCAGCACCCCCGCGAGCAGCCGCCAGGGCCGCACGCCCAGCCACGGTCCCCAGCCCGACGGCGCCCGGGGTGGGCCCGTGAGCGCGCGCAGTCGCTCGGCCGCGCGGTCGCGGTCCACGAGCAGCGCCGCGAAGCCCGCGACCACGAGCAGCATGAGCACGCCGTCGAGCAGCGCGACGCGCGAGTGCACGATCGCCGAGCCGTCGATCGCGAGGAGCGTCCCGGCGAGCACCCCGAGGGCGGTCGAGCGGAAGAGGCGGCGCGCGGCGCGCGTGAGCACGACGACGGCGAGGATGCCGGCGACGGCCGTGCCGAGGCGCCAGCCCACCGGGTCCTGCGCGCCGATGAGGCGCAGCCCGAGGGCGATGACCCACTTGCCGAACGGTGGGTGCACCACGTACGCAGGGTCGGCCGACCAGGTGTCCACCTCGCCCGCCGCGAACGCCGCGTCGACGTCGTCGGGCCAGGCGCCCTCGTAGCCGAGGTTGAGCAGGGTCCACGCGTCCTTGACGTAGTACGTCTCGTCGAACACCAGCCTGTCGGGGCGGCCCAGCGCGGGCAGGCGTGCCGCGGCGGCCAGGGCCGCGACCACGAGCGTCCAGGCCCAGGCGGCGAGGCGCTCGCGACGGCCGAGCGCGTCGACCCCGGGGGCCGCCACGTCGAGGGCGCGCGTGGTCCCCGTGCTGGTCACGCCGTCATCGTAGGTGGGGCCGTAGCCTGACCGGCATGACCGGGAGGATCGTGCTGGCCGCCACGCCCATCGGGGACTCCCGGGACGCGTCGGCGCACCTGCGCTCGCTGCTCGAGGACGCCGACGTCGTCGCGGCGGAGGACACGCGCCGCCTGAGCGCGCTGGCCCAGCGCCTCGGCGTCCGGGTGGGTGGGCGCGTGCTGAGCCACCACGAGCACAACGAGGCGGGCCGGGTCGAGGCGCTGCTCGAAGTGGTGCGCGACGGCGGGACGGTGCTCGTGGTCTCGGACGCCGGCATGCCGACGGTCTCCGACCCGGGCCTGGCGCTGGTGCGCGCGGCGGTCGACGCGGGGTTGCCGGTGACCACGGCGCCGGGTCCGAGCGCGGTGCTCGCGGCCCTCGCGCTCTCCGGGTTGCCCACGGACAGGTTCTGCTTCGAGGGGTTCCTGCCGCGCAAGGCCGGCGAGCGCCGTCGTGCCCTGGCGGGCCTGGCCGACGAGCGCAGGACGACGGTCCTGTTCGAGGCACCCCACCGGCTCGCCGAGGCGCTCGCGGACATGGTCGAGGTGCTGGGGCCCGAGCGGCCCGCCGCCGTGTGCCGCGAGCTCACGAAGACGCACGAGGAGGTGGTCCGGGGGTCGCTGCGCGAGCTCGCGGCGTGGGCGGCCGACGGCGCCCCGCGCGGCGAGATCTGCGTGGTCCTCGGCGGCCGACCTGCGCGGGCCCCCGCGGTCGCGGACGTGGTGGGCGAGGTGCTCGCGAGGGTCGACGCCGGCGAGCGCCTCAAGTCCGTCGCGGCCGAGGTCGCCCAGGCCTCGGGCTTGGCCACGCGCGACGTGTACGCGGCCGCCCTCGCCCGTCGCGGCTGACCCTGGGCGGCGATGACCGCGAGTGCCCGTCCTGGTCAGCGCGCCGGCAGGTACGCGGGCACGTCCGCCACGACGTCGTCGTCGGCCACGGGCTCACCCGCGACGAGGGTGAGGGGGACGACGCCGGCCCAGTGCGGCAGGGCGAGGTCCTGCGGCTCGTCACGGACGCCGCCGGTGCGGCTGCGCAGCGAGACCTCCTCGAGCGGGAGCGCGAGCACCGCGGTCTCCGCGAGCTCCTTGCGCGTGGGCGGACGGCTGTCGGCGCTGCGGCCGACGCCCGTGCGCTCGACGAGCGCCGCGAGCACGCGACGCTTCTCGTCGGGGTCGGTGACCGTGCGCGCGACGCCGTGGGCCACGACCGACCGGTAGTTGGCGCTGTGGTGGAACTGCGAGCGGCCGTACACCAGGCCGTCCAGGAGCGTGACGGCGACGCACACCCGCAGGCCGTCCTCGCGGGCCGCGCCACGCAGCGGGCGGCTGCCGGTCGAGCCGTGCACGTACAGCGTGTCGCCGATCCGGGCGTGCAGGGTGGGCAGCACGCGCGGTTCGCCCTCGACGACGAACGAGAGGTGGCAGGTCCACGCCTCGTCGAGCACGGCGTGCACCGCGGCCCGGTCGTACGACATGCGGTCGCGCGCGCGGGTCGCCCGGGTGCGTGGCGAGACCGGATAGGGAGGCGTCGTCGTCCGGGCCGCGGCCCTCGTGACGGTCGTGCGCGCGTCGTCCATGGCCAACCTCGTTCGTACTATGACAAACTCTGATCTGTGGCAGAACAATACCGGGTGTCGGGGCGCACGGCCGAGGAGATCGCGCGCAGCGTCGAGCAGGGCGTCGCGCTCGGGTCGCTCGTCGCGGGGCAGGCCCTCGTGCCCGTGCGCGCCCTCGCGCTCGAGCTCGGCGTGAGCCCCGCGACCGTCGCGAAGGCGTACCAGGAGCTGCGCCGCCGCGGCGTGGTGACGACCGCCGGTCGCGCGGGCACGCGCATTCGGTCGCGCCCCGCCGTGCGTTCGCGCAGGTCCCGCGCGCTGGTCCCGGCCGACGGCGCACGCGACCTCGCGAGCGGCAGCCCTGATCCCGCCCTGCTCCCGGCCCTCGGCCCCGCGCTGACCCGCGTGGCCGCCGGGCTCGGCGGCGCCTCCGGCTACACGCCCGGCATGCTGCCCGAGCTCGAGCGCGCGGCGGCGGCCCGTCTGGCGGCCGACGGCGTGCCGGTCGACAGTCTCACCGCGACCGGGGGAGCGCTCGACGGCATCGAGCGCCTGCTGAGCGCCCACCTGCGCCCGGGCGACACGGTCGCCGTCGAGGACCCGGGCTGGGCGGCGCTGCTCGACCTGGTCGCGGCGCTGGGTCTCGAGCCGGTGCCGGTGCCCGTCGACGACGGCGGTCCCACGCCGGCGGGCCTGCGTGCGGCCCTCGACCGCGGAGCCCGGGCCGTCGTCCTGACCGCGCGGGCGCACAACCCGACCGGGGCGGCGATCGGCCGGGAGAGGGCACGAGGGCTGCGGGCCGAGCTCGCGGGGCGTGACGTGCTGCTCGTGGAGGACGACCACGCGGCCGAGCTGTCGCCGCTGCCGCTGCACACGCTCGCCGGCGCGACGACGAGCTGGGCGTTCGTACGCTCGGTCTCCAAGCCCTACGGGCCCGACCTGCGGCTCGCCGTCGTCGCGGGCGACCCGGCGACCGTCGCGCGGGTCGCAGGCCGCATGGCTCTCGGCGCCGGGTGGGTCTCGACGCTGCTCCAACGTCTGGTGCTCGAGCTGTGGCAGGACGACGACGTCGCGGCGACCGTCGCCACCGCGCGCGAGGAGTACGCACGGCGCAGGTCGGCCCTCGTCGCCGCACTCGCGGCGCGCGGGGTGCGGGCGCACGGCCGCACGGGGATCAACGTGTGGGTGCCCGGGGTCGACGAGACGCGCGTGGTGGCCGAGCTGCGCCCGCGCTGGGCCGTCGCGCCGGGCAGCCAGTTCCGGCTCGTGTCGGGGCCGGGCGTCCGGATCACCGTCGCAGGTCTCGTGGACGCGGACGTCGAGCCGCTCGCCGAGGCGCTCGCGCACGCCGTCCTCGGGCCCGGGCGACCGACCGTCTAGCGCGAGGTGCGGGTGTGGCGGGTCACAGGCTGGCCGACGCGACGAGCTCGGCGCCCGCCTGGGCCATGCGCGTGCGCGCCGTCTCGCCCTGCTCGGGCGTCACGGGTGCGGTGAGGTCGGTGAGCACGCGTGCACGCAGCCCCTCGGTGACGGCGTCGAGCGTGGTCGACATCACGCAGTGCGACTCGGCGAGGCCCACCACGTCCACGTCCGTGACGCCGGCGTCGCGCAGGATCGCCGCGAGGGTGCGGCCGTCCTCATCCACGCCCTCGAAGCCGGAGTACGCCGCGGCGTAGGCGCCCTTCTTGACGCTCGCGTCGGGGGCGAGGTCCGCGAGCGCCGGGTGCAGCTCGGCCTCGGCCGAGCCCGCGACCCCGTGCGGCGGCCACGTGTCGACGAAGTCGGGCTCCTCGGGCGGTGTCGCGAAGTGCCGGCCCGGGTCCACGTGCCAGTCCTGTGTCGTGACGACCAGCGAGTACCGCTCGCGCTCGTCGCGCGCCCAGGCCGCGATCGCCTCGGCCACCGCGTTGCCTCCCGTGACGGGCAGCGCACCGCCCTCGCAGAAGGTCGGCTGGACGTCCACCACCAGCAGGGCACGGCGCTCGTCGGTCATGCCGTCCACCCTAGGTCGGTCGCCCGCGCGCACAACCCCCGCCCGGTGCGGCCGGCGCCGCGTCGTCCGTCCCCTCCCGTGACTCCACGCCGCGCGGTCCGTCCACGCGGTCCTCGGGACTCCTGTGACGCGTGGGTCCTGTGTGTCGCGTCGAGAGCCCCAGCGTCCCCATGAGCCACACGGACCGCGCCGGCGGACCGCGCCATCAGCGCCCGCTGTGGACGCGGCTCGTCCACAGCGCCGAGGTGTCCTCGACCGGCGCTGAGGGCAGGCGCACGACCCTTCCCACATGGGCGTCGTCGAGAACCTCGTCGAGCACCACGGCTGCGCGCGCACGGGCCGGATCGTCCGCTCGCGGCGCGAGAAGCGCGAGCTCGCGTCGCTCGTCGCGAGCGGCGCGGTCGTCCGGGTGGCTCGAGGGCTGTACCGGCTTCCCGACGCGCATCCGGTCGTGGTCGACGCGCGCCGCGTGTCAGCCCTTGTGACGTGTGTCTCCCTCGCAGCGCACCTGGGCATGCCGCTGAAGACAGCCCCAGTCGCGACGCACGTCGCGCTGCCCGCCTACCGGGGTACGCCCGCGGTCGGCGGGCATGTCGTGCACTGGGACTCCGGGATCGAGCCCGACGGCGTCCGGGTGGCCGTGGAGATGCCGCGTGCGCTGCGTCACGCCGTGCGGTGCCTGCCGCTGCGCGACGCCGTGGCGCTGGGCGACGCCGCGCTCAACAGCGGGCGCGTGTCGCTCGCCGGCCTCCGGGCACAACGACCGACGTCGGCCGGCCGGCTGGAGTTCGACAGGTTCATCAGGCTCCTCGACGGCCGTAGTGCCTCGCTGCCCGAGACGTTCCTCCGGCTGGGCCTCCGAGCTGCAGGAGCGGACGTCAGGCCGCAGGCGATGATCGACGGCGTGGGCTTCGTCGACATGCTCGTCGACGGCGTCGTGGTCGTGGAGGTCGACGGCTACGCGTATCACTCGGGCAGGCGCGAGTTCGGTGAGGACAGGCGCCGCGACCGCACGGCGCAGCTCCAGGGTCTGCCTGTGCTGCGCTTCACCTACGCCGACGCCGTGCACACGACTGCGTCCGCAGTCGACGAGGTCCTGGAGGCCGTGCGCCGTCATCGTCCCGGGCGCTGAGGGGGCTGTCCGCCTCGCGTGCCGTGTGCGCCGCCCGCGCCATGCGCTGGTGCCCCCTCGCCGTCTCGTCGCCTCGATCATGGTCCGCCCACGCGGTGCGTGTGACGTGCGTGCACAACGTGGCAGGAGTGGCGTCACGCCTTTCACAGGTGCCCCCGCCGTCCCGCAGACCGCCTGGGCGGGCCGTAGCCCCGCGCTCCGCGCGCCCGGAAGCACGGATGGACGGGGGACCCGCGGCCCGGGGACGACCGCGTGGTGCGGGTGCTCGCACCCTAGGATCGGGCGCATGTCGCGCATCCTCTCGGCGGTCGCCTGGCCGTACGCCAACGGCCCCCGCCACATCGGTCACGTCGCCGGGTTCGGCGTCCCCTCGGACGTCTTCAGCCGCTACATGCGGATGGCGGGCCACGACGTGCTGATGGTCTCGGGGACGGACGAGCACGGCACGCCGATCCTGGTGCAGGCCGACAAGGAGGGCACCACCGCCCGCGAGCTCGCGGACCGCGCGAACCGGGTGATCGTCGACGAGCTCGCAGCCCTCGGCTGCTCCTACGACCTGTTCACGCGCACCACGACGGCGAACCACTACGCCGTCGCGCAGGAGCTCTTCCGCCAGCTGCACGCGAACGGCTACATGGTCGCGCGGACCACGCGCGGCGCGATCTCGCCGTCGACGGGCCGCACCTTGCCCGACAGGTACATCGAGGGCACCTGTCCCATCTGCGGCTACACCGAGGCCCGTGGTGACCAGTGCGACAACTGCGGCAACCAGCTCGACCCGACCGAGCTCATCGACCCGCACAGCCGCATCAACGGCGAGACCCCGCGCTTCGTCGACACCGAGCACTTCTTCCTCGACCTTCCGGCGCTCGCGGAGGCGCTCGGGGAGTGGCTCGACGGACGCGAGGCCGCGGGCACGTGGCGGCCCAACGTCATCCGGTTCAGCCGGAACATCCTGCAGGACATCAAGCCGCGCGCGATGACGCGTGACATCGACTGGGGCATCCCCGTCCCGCTCGAGGGCTGGGCCGACAACCCCAACAAGCGGCTGTACGTGTGGTTCGACGCGGTGATCGGCTACCTCTCGGCGTCGATCGAGTGGGCGCGTCGCCTGGGCGAGCCCGAGCGGTGGCGTGAGTGGTGGAACGACCCCGAGGCCCGCTCGTACTACTTCATGGGCAAGGACAACATCACGTTCCACTCGCAGATCTGGCCGGCCGAGCTGCTCGGCTACGCGGGTCGGGGCGAGCGGGGCGGCGAGCCCGGCGGCTACGGCGAGCTCAACCTGCCCACCGAGGTGGTCTCGAGCGAGTTCCTCACCATGGAGGGCAAGCAGTTCTCGTCCTCGCGCGGCGTCGTGATCTACCTGCGCGACGTGCTCGCGCGCTACCAGGTGGACGCGCTGCGCTACTTCATCTGCGCGGCCGGCCCGGAGAGCTCGGACTCCGACTTCACCTGGCGCGAGTTCGTCACGCGCACCAACAGCGAGCTCGTCGCCGGCTGGGGCAACCTCGTCAGCCGGACCGCGTCGATGATCGCCAAGAGCTTCGGCGAGATCCCTGCGGCGGGTGAGCTGACCGAGGCCGACGAGGCGCTGCTGGCGACCGTCCGCGAGGGCTTCACGACCGTGGGCGGGCTGATCGAGCGGCACCGCCAGCGCCAGGCCGTCGCCGAGGCGATGCGCGTGGTCGGCGAGGTCAACCGCTACGTCTCGGACACCGCACCGTTCAAGCTCAAGGCCGACGACGAGCGTTCCCGCCTCGCGACCGTGCTGCACGTGCTCGCCCAGGCCGTCTGGGACTGCAACACCCTGCTCGCCCCCTTCCTGCCGCACTCGTCGAACACGGTGCACCGGGTGCTGGGCGGTGACGGGGAGTTCATGCCCATGCCGCAGGTCGTCGAGGTCGAGGACCTCGACGACGGCCACGCCTACCCGGTCATCACCGGCGAGTACTCGACCACGCCCGCCTGGGCCAGCACGCCCGTGCCGGTGGGGGCGCGCGTCGAGCGGCCCACGCCGGTCTTCACCAAGCTCGACGAGTCCGTGGTCGAGACCGAGCTCGCGCGGCTGCGTCCCGACGACGGCTCCGCGGCCGGGGCCTGACGTGGCGCGCCGGCCGCGCGACGTCTCCTGGCCGCCGGACCCCGAGCCGCTGCCGTCCCCGCTCGTCGACGACCACACCCACCTCGACGCCGTGGTTGGCGGCACGGGGCCGGGCGGGTGGTCCGGCGCCCCGGTGACGACGCCGTCGGCCGGTGGGCCCGAGGTGCGTGCGCACCTGGCGCGGGCGGCCGCGGCCGGCGTCACGCGGCTGGTGCAGATCGGCTGCGACCTCGACGCCGTGCCCTGGACGCTCGAGGCTCTCGACGCCCACCCCGAGCTGCTGGGCGGCGTCGCGATCCACCCCAACGAGGCGGTGCTGCACGCGGGCGTCCGTGAGGTCGCTCCCGACGGGCTCGACCCGGATCCGCAGCCTCGGCACGCCATCTCCCTCGACGACGCGATGGCGACGGTCGCCGCAGCGGCCCGGCACCCCCGCGTGCGCGTGGTCGGCGAGACGGGGCTCGACTTCTTCCGTGCAGGCGACCAGGGCCGGGCGGTCCAGCGTGAGGCGTTCCGCGCGCACGTCGCGCTGGCGAAGGAGCTCGGTCTCGCTCTGCAGATCCACGATCGGGACGCCCATGACGCGGTGCTCGAGGTGCTCGAGGCCGACGGTGCGCCCGAGCGGACCGTCTTCCACTGCTTCTCCGGTGACGCCGCGATGGCCCGGCACTGCGCCGAGCAGGGCTGGTACCTGTCGTTCGCAGGGCCCGTGACGTTCGCCGCGAACGACGGCCTCCGGGCGGCGCTGCGCGAGACCCCGGCGTCGCAGCTGCTGCTCGAGACCGACGCCCCCTACCTGACGCCCCACCCCTTCCGCGGACGTCCGAACGGGCCGTACCTGGTCGCCGCGACCGCGCGTCGGGTCGCCGAGGAGCTCGACCTCGACCTCGAGGAGCTCTGCCGGACCGTCTCGCGCACCGCCGAGCAGGTCTACGGTCCCTGGTGACGCGTCCGGTGCGGTGCCCACGCGTGCGCCGTCGGGCCGCCGTCGCGGCGTCACCCGACGGGTGCCTACCGGCGGGGCCCGTGGCTGGGCTACGGTCACATGTGCCGTGCCCGGCTGGTCGGGGCGGCGACCCTGCCCCCGGACGGACGGAGCCCTCGTGCCGCACGTGCTCGTGAGCCGGACCGTGGTCCGTGCGCGCGCGCACCGACGCACCGTGGCCCAGGCCCTTGTCCTGTCGCTCGTCGTCGCGGGGACCGCGGCGTTCGCGAGCCTGCACAAGACCGTGACGCTCGACGTCGACGGCGACGTCCGGACGGTCTCGGCGTTCGGTCGGACGGTGGGGGACGTGCTCGAAGCCCACGACGTCGTCGTCGGCCCGCGTGACCTCGTGAGCCCGGGGACGGCCGACGTGGTCGGGACACGGCAGACCGTCGTCGTGCGCCACGGGCGCGAGGTGGACGTGGTGGTCGACGGCGACCAGCGCACCGTGTGGACCACGGCCCTCACGGTCGAGGAGATGGTGGCGGAGCTGGGCCTGCGGGACCAGGCCGTCCGCACCTCGGCCTCGCGGTCGTCGGTGCTCGGGCGCGAGCCGCTCGCGGTGTCGACCGTCAAGACGGTCCACGTCGCCGCCGACGGCGCGACGCAGGACCTGACCACCCAGGCCGCGACCGTGCGCGAGGTCCTGGTCGAGGCGGGCGTGGTGCTCGGTCCGTACGACAGGCTCTCGGCCCCGCTCGACTCGGCGGTCGCGGACGGCATGGTCGTGCTCGTCACGCGCGTCCGCACCGAGACGCGCTCCGAGCGCACCGAGACGCCGTTCGCGACCGTGCGCGAGGACGACCCGCGCCTCGTCGAGGGGCGCGAGGTGGTCGAGGTCGAGGGCCGCACCGGCGTGAGCGTGACCACCTTCGTCGCGCAGCTCGTGGGTGACGAGGAGGTCGGCCGCACGGTGCTCGCGGAGTCGGTCGTCACCGCGCCGGTCGACCAGGTGGTGCGCGTCGGGACCATGACCATGCCGGACCCGGCCGACCTCCCTTCGGTCGAACCCGGGACCGCGCGTGCGATCGGCCTCGAGATGACGCTCGCGCGCGGCTGGGACGAGGCCGAGTTCGCGTGCCTCGACAACCTGTGGACCAAGGAGAGCGGCTGGCGCACCACGGCCGAGAACCGCTCGAGCGGCGCGTACGGGATCCCCCAGGCACTGCCCGGCTCGAAGATGGCGTCGGCCGGTGACGACTGGCGCACCAACCCGGCGACCCAGATCGCGTGGGGCCTCGGCTACATCGAGAACCGCTACGACACCCCGTGCGGCGCCTGGAGCTTCTTCCTCTCGCGCAACTACTACTGACCTGTCCGGCGCACCCGCGCCGAGCCGGTCGCAAGCGGGTCACGCGAGCGCGTCAGCACCGCGTCAGGCTGCCCACCGGTTGGCCCAAGGTCACGAACCGGTTACGGTCGCATGTCGCTGCCGGGGCCTCCCGGTGGTCGCACCCCGGTCGCCCCCGGTCCTCGAGGGCACCGACCGACGGCCGGATCAGGGTCCGGGCCAGCCCGGCGCCACGGCGCCGCACCCCTCACGGGCTGAGCCGCGCAGCACCCTGTGCCCGGACAGGACGACGTCAGGACTCCACTTCGTGATCGTGCTCGACTCCCTCCGCCGCGCACTCGGACGCGGGGACTCCCCGACCCCCTCGACCTCCACCGATGCGCCCGCCCCGCCCCTCCGCCACCGGCGCGCGCTGCAGATCGGCGCCCTCGCCACGGCGCTCGCGCTCGTCTCGGGCGGCTCGCTCGCGTACGCGGCCGCCCACAAGACCGTGACGCTCGACGTCGACGGCGAGGTCACCCAGGTGACCACGTTCGCCGGGAGCGTCGCGGGCGTCATCACCGCCGAGGGCCTGGAGATCGGCACCCGCGACGTCGTGGCCCCCGAGCCCGGGGCCGGCCTGCGCGACGGCGACGAGATCGTCGTCCGGCACGCGCGGCAGGTCGAGGTGCTCACCGACGGCGAGCAGGAGCACCTGTGGACCACGGCGCTCAGCGCCGACGACGTCCTGGCCTCGCTCGCCGAGCGCGGCGACGACGTGCGGCTGGTCGCCTCGCGCTCGGCCGCCGACGGCCGTGCCGAGCTCGGGCTGCGCCTCGCGGTCGACGGTCCCGTCCAGGTGGTCGCCGACGGTCAGACCCACGCCGTCGACGACGGCTCCGTGGGGCTCGCCACGGTCCTCACGGACCTCGGCATCGAGGTCGGCGAGCTCGACCGCGTGACGGTCGTGCGGCCCGAGGGCGACACGCCCCTCACGGTGCAGGTCCAGCGCGTCGTCGCCGAGGAGGTCGTCACGACCACCGCGATCCCGTTCGAGAAGACGAGCGAGAAGACGGACGAGCTCTACAAGGGGCAGTCCGAGGTCGCCGTCGAGGGCGTCGAGGGCACGCGCGAGACCGTCCACCGTGTCGTGACCGTCGACGGCGCCGAGGAGTCCCGGCTGCTCCTCAGCGACACCGTGACCACCGAGCCCGTCACCCAGGTGACCCACGTGGGCACCAAGGCGCGCCCCGCGCCCCGGCCCACCACCTCGTCGTCCTCCTCGTCCTCGTCGGGCGGCAGCAGCTCGGTGGGCGGTGACGTGTGGGCCGCGCTCGCGCAGTGCGAGTCGGGCGGCAACCCCTCGATCGTCTCGAGCAACGGGCTCTACCACGGCCTCTACCAGTTCTCGGTGGGCACGTGGCAGTCGGTCGGCGGCAGCGGTCTGCCGTCGCAGGCCTCGCCCGCCGAGCAGACCAAGCGCGCGAAGATGCTGCAGGCGCGCTCGGGCTGGGGCCAGTGGCCCGCCTGCTCGTCCAAGCTCGGCCTGCGCTGAGCCGCACGTCCCGCACGACGACGCCCGCCGGTGGAACCCGGCGGGCGTCGTCGTACCGGGACCGGACTGCCCGGACCATCGCGCGGGCCTAGGCTCTCGGGCGTGAACGACTCCCTGCTCGGCCCCTCCCAGGTGCGTGACCTCGCCGGACGCCTGGGTGTGCGCCCCACCAAGAGCTGGGGGCAGAACTTCGTCGTGGACGCCGGCACGGTGCGGCGGATCGTGCGCACCGCCGGCGTCGGGCCGGGTGAGCACGTGGTCGAGGTCGGCCCGGGGCTGGGCTCGCTCACGCTCGGGCTGCTCGAGGCCGGGGCGCACGTCGTGGCGATCGAGGTGGACCCGCTGCTCGCGGAGGCCCTGCCCGCCACGGTGGCCGAGCGAGCGCCGGGCTCCGCGGGCCGCCTCACCGTGCTCCCCGCCGACGCCCTGACCGTCACCGACCTCCCCGGGGAGGCCCCGACGGCGCTCGTGGCGAACCTCCCGTACAACGTGGCCGTGCCGGTGCTCCTGTCGTTCCTCGCGCGCTTCACCTCGCTCGAGCGGGTGCTCGTCATGGTCCAGGCGGAGGTCGCCGACAGGCTCGTGGCCCCGCCCGGCTCGCGCACCTACGGCATCCCGTCGGCCAAGGCCGCGTGGTATGCGAGCGCGCGGCGCGCGGGCTCGATCGGCCGGGCCGTGTTCTGGCCGGTGCCACGGGTCGACTCGGCGCTCGTGGCGCTCGAGCGCCGCGACCCGCCCCGCACGACGGCCTCACGTGAGCAGGTGTTCACCGTGGTCGACGCCGCGTTCGCGCAGCGGCGCAAGATGCTGCGCTCGGCGCTCGCCGGGCTCGCGGGCTCGAGCGCGCAGGCCGAGCGCGCGCTCGTGGCCGCCGGGGTGCGGCCCGACGTCCGAGGTGAGCAGCTCGACATCGAGGCGTTCGCGCGGATCGCCGAGCACCTCGTCGTCCCGGCCGACGTGCGAGAGTGGGACGGATGAGTCCTCGACCAGCCGCCGACGGCGTGCGCGTGCGCGCGCCCGGCAAGATCAACCTGACCCTCGGCGTCGGCAGGCGCCGCGAGGACGGCTACCACCCCCTCGCGACGGTGTTCCAGGCGGTCTCTGCCTTCGAGGACGTCACGGCGTGGCCGGCCGAGGACCGGACTGTCACGGTGAGCGGCCTGCACGCCGAGCACGTCCCGACCGACGGTGCCAACCTCGCGCTCCAGGCCGCCGACCTGCTCGCGCGCATCACGGGCGTGGACGAGGGCGTCGCGCTGCACCTGCACAAGGGCGTCCCGGTCGCGGGGGGCATGGGCGGCGGCTCGGCCGACGCCGCCGCCACCCTGGTGGCCTGCGACGCGCTGTGGCGCACGGGGATGAGCCGTGCCGAGCTCACGGAGCTGGGCGCGCAGCTCGGCGCCGACGTGCCCTTCGCGCTGGCGGGGCAGACCGCCGTCGGCAGGGGCCGCGGCGACGCGCTGAGCCCGGCGATGACCCGGGGCGAGTACCACTGGACCCTCGCGCTGCGCAGCGACGGGCTCTCGACCGCGCGCGCCTACGGGGTCTTCGACGAGCTCCTCGCGGGGGCCGTCGACGACGAGCCCGACGTCGATCCGGCCGTCATGCGGGCCCTGCGGGCGGGTGACCTCCCGGCGCTCGGCGCGGCCCTCTCGAACGACCTCCAGGCCGCGGCGCTCGAGGTCGCACCCGAGATCGCCGAGACCCTCGCGGTCGCCGAGGACGCGGGCGCGCTCGGGGTCGTCGTGAGCGGTTCGGGCCCCACGGTCGCGGCGCTCGCGCGCTCGCAGCACCAGGCCCTCGCGATCGCGGCCGCGATCACCGCGGCCGGCGTCGCCGACGACGTGATGTGCGTGAGCGGCCCCGTGGCGGGCGCCAGGGTCATCGGTACCGAGGTGCGTGCGGCCGAGGAACGCGGCTGATGGCGCACCTGCTCGGTGCGGACCAGATCTCCTTCACGGTCGGTACGCGGACCCTGCTCGACGGCGTCAGCGTGGGCGTCGACGACGGCATGCGCATCGGCGTCGTCGGGCCCAACGGTGCCGGCAAGTCGACGCTGCTGCGGCTGCTCGCGCGCCGTCAGGAGCCCGACGCCGGGCGCGTGACTCACGCCGGCGGCGTCCGTGTGGGCCTGCTCGACCAGCGCGACGAGCTGCCGACCGGCGTGCGGGTGGGGGACCTCGTGCACGGGAGCGACACCGCCGTCCACGAGTGGGCCTCGGACGCGGGCGTGCGTGCGGTCCACGCGGGTCTGCTCGCCGACGTCGACCTCGAGGCCGAGGTCCAGACCCTCTCGGGCGGCCAGCAGCGACGGGTCGCGCTCGCCGCGCTCCTCGTCGCCGACCACGACGTCCTGATGCTCGACGAGCCCACCAACCACCTCGACGTCGAGGGCGTCGCGTGGCTCGCCGAGCACCTCGCGGGCCGGTTCGGCGTCGAGGGCAGGTCGGACGCCCGCGGCGCGCTCGTGGTGGTGACCCACGACCGGTGGTTCCTCGACGCGGTCTGTACGCGCATGTGGGAGGTGACGGGCGACCGCCCCGGGCCCGACACCGCGTCCGTGCTCGGTTACGAGGGTGGCTACGCCGCCTACGTGCTGAGCCGCGCGGAACGCGAGCGCTCGGCGCGCGCGACCGCCGCGCGGCGCGACAACCTCCTGCGCAAGGAGCTCGCGTGGCTGCGGCGGGGTGCACCCGCGCGCACGAGCAAGCCCAAGTTCCGACTGGACGCCGCCGCCGCGCTGATCGCGGACGAGCCGCCCCCGCGCGACCAGCTCGAGCTGACGCGGCTCGCGACCGCGCGGCAGGGCAAGGACGTGCTCGACGTCGAGGACGTGCACGTCGCGTTCCCGGACGCCGACGGCGGCTCGCGCGTGCTGCTCGACGGCGTCACGTGGCGCCTCGGCCCGGGTGACCGCTGGGGCCTGGTGGGTGTCAACGGCGCGGGCAAGACGACGCTCATGCGCCTGCTCGCCGGTGAGCTGCGGCCGGGCGCGGGCCGGGTGCGACGCGGGCGCACCGCCGTCGTCGCCACCCTCACCCAGGACGTCGCCGAGCTCGACGAGATCGGCGGCCTGAGGGTGCTCGAGGCGGTCGAGGCCGAGCGGCGGAGCGTCGTGGTGGGCGGACGCGAGCTCACCGCGGGCCAGCTCGTCGAGCGGCTCGGCTTCACGCGTGAGCGCGCCCAGACGCTGGTGCGCGACCTCTCGGGTGGCGAGCGGCGACGCCTGCAGCTCCTGCGCCTGCTCGTCGGCGAGCCCAACGTCCTGCTGCTCGACGAGCCCACGAACGACCTGGACACGGACACGCTCGCAGCGCTCGAGGACCTGCTCGACGGGTGGCCGGGGACGCTCGTGGTCGTGTCCCACGACCGCTACCTCCTCGAGCGTGTGTGCGACCGGCAGGCGGCGCTGCTCGGGGACGGTCACCTGCGCGACCTGCCGGGCGGTGTCGAGGAGTACCTCGCGCTGCGCCGGGCGGCCGTGCGCGGCGCCGCG
>NZ_JAACYI010000026.1 GCF_009996735.1 Cellulomonas sp. APG4
CCCGGCGTGGCGCCGTCCCCCGCCCAGGCCGAGGCCGCCCGGTCCGAGGCCGCCCGCGCCGCCGCCGTACCTGCGCCGCGGGGTGCCGCCGCGCCCGCGCTCGTACCCGCCGCGGCCCGCACCCCCGAGCCCGCCGTCGTGCCGCAGCGGCCCGGGATCGTCGTCGGGCAGCTCGGGCCCTACGGCTCCACCGCGCACGACACCGGTCACGCGTACGACGCACGACCCGGGTTCGGCGGCGGCCCCGGAGCGAACCACGGTGCGGGCCCCGGGTACGACGCCGGCCCCGGGTACGGGCCGGGTGCCGGATACGGCGTCGTCGGACCCCAGCCCCCGCGCCGCAAGGGCTGGAGCACGGCGACCAAGGTGCTCGTCGTCCTCGCGTCCGTGCTCGTCGCGATCGTGCTGCTGGGTGTCGTGGCGGCCGTCGCGATCCCGGTGTTCCTGGTCCAGCAGCAACGCGCCGCCCTCGCGGAGATCGACTGCACGCAGGTCGCGGCCGATGCCGTCGCGCTCTCGCAGCAGGATGCGGGCGACGACCTCATCGCGCTCGTCTCGCTCGACGGCATGACGCTGGTCGAGGACAACCGCGCGGACGTCCGCACGCCGTCCGCCGGCCAGGAGGCCCTGGTGCTCACGTGCGCCGGGACGGGCGTGTGGGCCGACGGCTTCGAGTCGCCGACCTCGGTCGACGTGTACCTCAACCACCAGCGCCAGACCGTGCTCTCGGTGCGCTGGGAGGAGTGAGCCCTGTCCACCGCGGGTGACACCCCCGTGAGGACGCGTGCGCGGATCGGTACGGTGGTCGTCGCGCCCAGCCGGGCCGCGCGAGCCGGACGACAGCGGAGACCAGGTGCCCTCGAACGACCAGTGGCCGGACGTCCGCAGCCGCGTGCGCGGCCTCGTCGTCGGCTACTGCCTGGGTGACGCCCTCGGCCGGGCACCCGACGCCCACCGCTCGGCCCTGGTGGCCGGCACGCCCGGCCTGGTGTTCCTCTCGAGCGTCGAGGGCGTGGTGCGCTGGCACGTGCGCAGCCAGGTCACCGGGCGCCCGGCGAGCCTCGCGGACGCGTGCTGGGAGGCGACGTTGCGCTGGGCGCACCGGGCCAACCGACGCACCCTGCACGCCGTCGTCGAGCGCGCCGCCGCGGGCGGGGACACCTGGCCCGACGGGTGGCTCAAGGACCTGAGCCTGCTGCGCGGCGGACGCGGCTCGGCCCCCGCGATCGAGCTCGCGCTCGACGCACCCGACCACGACCGCACACCCGGGGGCGGCACCTCGGACAGCGTGGGCGACCTCGTGCTCTCCCGGACCCTCCCGGTCGCACTCGCTGCGGTGGCGGGCCTGACGCCGGTCGCGACCGACGACGCCGCCCCCGCTGCCCCCGAGGACGGCGGCCACCCGGTCTCCGTCGCGGCGCGCGACGTGGCCGCGGCGACGCACGGGATCGTCGCCCAGGTGCTCGCGGTCGCCCTGACCCGCACACTCGCCGAGACGCTGGTGAGCGGCGAGGTGCGACCGCTCGTCGACCTGCCCGACCTCTCGGCCGTGTACCGCGGGGTCCCCCACACCGACGACGTCGTGCGGGCCCGGGTCGCGCTCCGTGCCCTCGCGGACCTCATGCCGCCGCACCCGCGGGCGAGCGACGACATCAGCCACGGCATCCCGAGCGGCAACCGGACCGCCCTCGGGGCCGTGCGCGAGGGGCTGCGCTGCGCACTCGCGCACCCCGGCCGCGCCGAGGTCGACGGCGCGATCGCCGACCTGGTGTCGGTTCCCCACCCCGCGGCCGGCGCCGTGACCCTGGCGCTGCTCGGGGCCGCGCACGGGGTCGAGGCCCTGCCGCCCGACGCCGTCGCCCGGCTCGACGTGGGGCACGTCGCCGACCAGCTCGCGCTCGACCTCGTGGCCGAGGTCGAGGGCGGGCCGCAGCGCTCACCGCACCGCGACGCCGTCGAGGACTGGCTGCGACGCTACCCACCCGGCTGAGCCCGTCCGTCCGCTCACGTGGCGGCGTCACGTGCCGATGTCACGATGGTGACGATGACCTCGCACCCCGCCGCCCCGCTCGACGAGCTGCTCGCCGGCGGGCTGTCCAACGCCTTCCACCCGCTGGTCGACCTCGACACGGGCCGCACCGTGGGTCACGAGGCGCTGCTGCGGGGACCGGCCGGGAGCCCCTGGGAAGCGCCTCTGACCCTGCTCGCGGCCGCGCGCGAGGTCGACCGCCTGGCCGAGCTCGACCTGCACTCGGCTGCGGCCTCCGTCCGCGCCGCCGCGTCCCACGCGCGCGCGACGGACGTGCCCGTGACCGTGTTCGTCAACGTCGAGCCCAGCACCCTGACGTCTGACCCGGCGGGCGTGGTCCGCGCACTCGCCGAGGCCGGCGACGACGTGCAGGTGGTGGTCGAGATCACCGAGCGCGCGCTCGCGGCCGACCCCGCGGCGGTGCTCGCGGGCGCCGAGCGGCTGCGCGCCGCCGGCTGCGCGATCGCGCTCGACGACGTGGGGGTGGAGCGCGAGTCGCTCGCGTTCATCCCGGTTCTGGCACCCGAGGTGGTCAAGCTCGACCTGGGCCTGCTGCGCTCGGTCGAGGACCCGGAGACCGTGACGGTCGCGGGGGCGGTGCGGGCGTACGCCGAGGCGTCGGGTGCCGAGGTGGTGGCCGAGGGGATCGAGACCCCGGAGGACCTGACCCGGGCGCTGGTGCTGGGCGCGACGCTCGGCCAGGGCTGGCTGTGGGGACGCCCCGAGCAGGCGCTGCGCGAGGCGGTCCCGGCGCCCGTGCGCTTCGCGGCCAGGCCCGCGGTGGCGACGCGTTCGGCGACGCCGTTCTCGCTCGCGACGGTCCACCACCGTGTGCGCCGCGCGCCCAAGCGACTGCTGCTGCCGCTGTCGACGACCCTCGAGACGGCGGCACTCGAGGCACGCGTGCCTCCGCTGCTGCTGAGCTGCTTCCAGCACGAGCGGCACTTCACGCCCGGGACGGCGCGTCGGTACGCACGCCTCGCCGCCCACTTGCCGTTCGTCGCGTGCCTCGCCGAGCAGCTGCCGCACGAGCCCGTCGCGCGTGTGCGCGGCACCCACCTGCCCCCGGGCGACGCGCTCGCGGCCGAGTGGACGGTGGTGGTGCTGGGCGCGCACGACGCCGTCGCCCTGGTGGCGCGCGAGGCGGACGTGGGCGCCGAGGCCGACGGCGACCGCGAGTTCGACTTCCTGGTGACGCACGACCGCGCGCTCGTCACCGAGCTCGCGCGCCTGCTCGTGGACCGCATCGCGCCCTCCTGACCGCGGGGCGCGCCGCCGTCGGGCCCCTCGCGGGACGCCGCCGTCGGCTCCCGGAGGAATAGTCCGCGCAGCTCGACGTTATACCCCCTAGGGTATGAGCAGAGAGCTCGACCGGACCACCGAGGGAGACCGCATGGCCACCGTGAACCTGACTGCCGAGACCTTCCAGCAGACCGTCGAGCGCGACGGCATCGTGCTCGTGGACTGGTGGGCCGCCTGGTGCGGCCCGTGCCGCATGTTCGCGCCCGTCTACGAGAGGGCGGCCGAGCAGAACCCGGACATCGTGTTCGGCAAGGTCGACACCGAGGCCGAGCAGGCGCTCGCCGGGCAGGCCGGCATCTCGTCGATCCCCACGCTGATGATCTTCCGCGACGGCGTCCTGCTGTTCGCCCAGCCCGGGGCGATCCCCGGGAACGCGCTCGAGGACCTGCTCACCCAGGCACGCGAGCTCGACATGGACGAGGTGCGCGCCGAGCTCGCCCGCACGAACGCCTGAGGAGGAACCATGGGCTACGGCATCCGCACCACGGTCACCGCCCCTGTCCCTGAGGCCGTGGGCGCCGTCCGTGATGCGCTCGCGACCCAGGGCTTCGGCGTGCTGACCGAGATCGACATGGCGGCGACCCTCGCGGCCAAGCTGGGCGTCGAGGTCCCGCCGCAGGTGATCCTCGGCGCGTGCAACCCGCCGCTCGCGCACCGGGCGCTCGGCGTGGACGCGTCGGCCGGCCTGCTGCTGCCGTGCAACGTGGTGGTGCGCGCCGAGGACGACCGCACCGTGGTCGAGGCGATCGACCCCGCGACCATGGTCACGATCTCGCAGGAGCCCGCACTGGCCGACGTCGCCGACGAGGCCGCGACGCGGCTGCGCGCCGCCCTCGCCACCCTGGGCGAGGTCGGCTGACCGTACCAGCCACCACGTCGTCGTCGGGGCGCCCACCACCGCGGTGGGCGCCCCGACGCGCGTCCGGCGGGCTCAGGCGACGAGGAACACCACGTAGGCGAGCGCGAAGCCCATGAGGCCGATGAGCGTCTCGAGCACCGTCCACGTCTTGAGCGTCGTGCGCACGTCCATCCCGAAGAACCGGCCCACGAGCCAGAAGCCCGAGTCGTTGACGTGCGAGGCCATCACCGAGCCCGCCGCCACGGCGAGCACCACCGCGGCGAGCTGGACGGCGCTGAGTCCCGCGGCCTCGACAGCCGGCTGGATCAGCCCGGCCGCGGTGATCAGCGCGACCGTCGCCGACCCCTGCGCGATCCGCAGGATCGTCGCGACGAGGAACCCGGCCACGATCACCGGCAGCCCCAGGTCACCCAGCACGTCCGCGAGCGCGTCACCGATGCCCGAGGCCCGCAGCACCCCGCCGAACATGCCGCCCGCGCCGGTGATGAGGATGACCGACGCCACCGGGCCCAGCGCCGAGTCGAGCAGCTTCTCGATGACTGTCTTGCTGCGGCCGCGGCGGCGCCCCAGCACCCACGCCGCGACCAGCACCGCGATGAGCAGCGCGACCGGCGTCGCACCGACCATGCGCAGCAGGGCGAACCACGTCGCCTCGCCGTCCACGACGCCCGCCGCGCGCAGCGTGTCGAGCCCCGTGTTGAGGAAGATCAGCACGAGCGGCAGCAGCAGGATCCCCATGACCGTGGCGAGGCTCGGCGGGTTCTCGGGACGGTCCTCGTCGTCGGCCGCACCCAGGATCTCCGGCACCGGCAGCACCCAGCGCCGCCCGGCCCACACGCCGAACAGGTACGAGGTCACGTACCAGGTGGGGATGGCGACCACGAGGCCGAGGATGATCACCATGCCCGGGTCTGCCCCGAGCAGCTCCGAGGCCGCGACCGGGCCCGGGTGCGGCGGCACGAAGATGTGCATCACCGAGAACGCGCCCGCCGTCGGCAGGCCGTAGAGCAGCACCGAGCCGCCCAGCCGCCGCGCGACCGCGAACACGATGGGCAGCATCACCACGAGCCCCGCGTCGAAGAAGATCGGGAACCCGAAGATGAGGGACGCGACGCCCAGCGCGAGCGGTGCACGACGTTCGCCGAAGCGCGCGATCAGGGTCTCGGCCATCACCTGGGCCCCGCCCGAGGTCTCGACCATCCGGCCGAGCATCGCCCCGAGCCCCACGAGCAGCGCGACCGAGCCGAGCGTCTGCCCGAACCCGCCGGTCAGGACGTCCACCACCGAGCCCACGGGCACGCCGGCGACCAGGGCCGTCAACGCGCTCACCAGGATGAGCGACACGAACGCGTGCAGGCGCAGCACGATGATCAGGAACAGCAGCAGGCCCACGGCGCCCGCGGCGATCGCGAGCAACGGGCCCGCGGTGAGTGTCTGGGTCCAGTCCTCCGGTGGCATGTCGCTCCCCTGCTGCAGTACCCGCACGACGGCGGCCGACCCGGCCCACCCTGGACCCGTCGCCCCTCCCCCGCACCCCCAACACCGCCGAGAACAACCTTTCCGTCGCTCTCCCGCCCCCTGAGCGACAGAGAGCCCGATCCCGGCGTCCGAGACGCGGTGGTGAGCCAGGCGAGTGTGGGGGTGTCGTGAGGATCGGGCCCGGCGCGGGCGCGTCCCGCGCGGGATGCGGTCCGCTGACTAGACTCCCCCCGTGATCTTCAGAGCCGTCGGCGAGGGACGCCCGTACCCGGACCACGGTCTCACCACGCCCAAGCAGTGGGCCGAGGTGCCGCCGCGCCAGGTGCGCCTGGACGACCTGGTGACCACCAAGCGCACCCTCAACCTCGACAACCTCCTCTCGGAGGACTCGACGTTCTACGGCGACCTCTTCGCCCACGTCGTGCAGTACAAGGGCGTCATGTACCTCGAGGACGGGCTGCACCGGGCCGTGCGCGCAGCCCTCCAGCAGCGCCCCGTCCTGCACGCCCGCGTCCTGGTGCTGGACGACTGATGACCACCACGGACCAGCAGCGGGCACTGCGCCGACGGCGTCGCCGCGAGCGCCAGGCCGTCGTCTTCGGCTCCCTCATCGCCGGGCTGGCCGTGGCGGGGCTCGGCGCCGCCGCCACGTACACCGGCGCGCTCGACCTGCCGTTCCTCGAGCGGGAGTTCGCGTCCCCCGCCCCCGAGGCCGGCGCGTCCACCTCGCCGCCACCGTGCCCCGCCGAGGGCACCCTGCCGGTGCCCTACACCGACGTGCAGGTCACCGTCCTCAACGGCGCCGGGATCGCGGGGCTCGCCGGTCAGGTGCAGGGCGACCTCGCCTCGCGCGGGTTCACCGTGCTCGGGACCGGCAACTTCCCGACGTCCCTGCCCGGTACCGCCCAGATCATGTTCGGGGCCCAGGGCGTCGCGGCGGCCTACACGCTCGCGGCCCACCTCACGGACCCGGTGCTCGTGCTCGACCTGCGCGAGGACGCCACGGTGGACCTGGTCCTCGGCGAGGCCTTCGACGTCCCGGTCCCGCTCGAGAGCGTCGCGCTGGACCCCGAGACGCCGCTCACGCCCGTCGAGGGGTGCGTTCCCCTCGAGGAGGCCCTCACCACCGCAGTCCCCGCTCCCGCGCCGCCCGAGGACGAGGCCGCCGAGGACGGCGCCACGGACGAGGGCGCCGAGGAGGACGCGGCCACCGAGGGCTGAGCGTCCGACCCCTCAGCTCGCGGAAGCGCTGTCGGCCGCCGAGGCCTTGACCTCGTCGCCACCCGGCACCGAGGCCGGGCTCGCGGGCTCGGCCGACGTGCCACGCCACCGCGCGATCGCGCGCATGAGGTGGTAGATCCCGAGGGCCGCCGCGGTGCCGAGCGCGATCCCCTTGAACTCGAGGCCCGCCTGCGGGATCCAGGAGTAGTCCGCGATGCCGATGATCAGCGCGACCGCCGCGGTGGTCAGGTTCACCGGGTCGGAGAAGCTCACGCGATTCTGCACCCAGATGCGCGCACCGAGGATCCCGATCATCCCGTAGAGCAGCGTCGCGGCCCCGCCCAGCACGCCGTCGGGCACCGAGCCCACCAGCGCCCCGAACTTGGGCGACATGCTCAGCACCAACGCACCCGCGGCGGCGACCCAGTAGGCCGCGGTCGAGTACACCCGGGTCGCGGCCATGACGCCGATGTTCTCCGCGTACGTGGTGGTGCCCGAGCCGCCGCCCACCCCCGCGAGGGTGGTCGCGACGCCGTCGGCGAGGAGCGCGCGGCCCGTCAGCGCGTCGTAGCTGGTACCCGTCATCGCCGCGACCGACTTCACGTGCCCCACGTTCTCGGCGATCAGCACGAAGACCACCGGCAGGAACAGCGCGAGCACCGAGAGGTCGAGGGTCGGCGCCGTGAAGGTGGGCAGACCGACCCATGCCGCCTCGTCGACCGCCGCGAGGTCCACCTCGCCGCGCACCAGGGCGAACACGTAGCCGATGAGCACGCCGACGAGGATCGCCAGGCGCCCGAGCATCCCGCGGAACAGCACCGTGACCAGGATGATCGAGCCGAGCGTGACGAGGGCCGTGAGGGGCGCCGCGCGGAAGCCCGAGCACCCGGTCTGCACGATCTCGCCGTCCACGACCTCGCTCTGGCACAGGCCCCACGCGACGGGGGCGAGGTTGAGGCCGATGAGGGCCACGATCGTCCCGGTCACCACGGGCGGCATCACCAGGTCGATCCACCGCGCGCCGGCCAGGTGCACCACCACGCCGACGACGGCGAGCAGCACGCCGGTGAGGAGGATGCCGCCGATCGCGACCGACTGCCCGCCCGAGGCGGTCGCCGCGAGGATCGGCGCGATGAACGCGAACGACGAGCCCAGGTAGCTGGGCAGGCGGTTGCCCGTGATGAGCAGGAACCCGACGGTGCCGATCGCCGAGAAGAACAGCGTGGTCGACGCGGGGAAGCCGGTGATGGCGGGCACCAGGATCGTCGCCCCGAACATCGCGACCACGTGCTGCAGGCCGATCCCGATCGTGCGAGGCCAGGTGAGCCTTTCGTCGGGTGCGACCACGGCCCCCGGGGAGACGCGACGTCCGTCGCCGTGCACACGCCAGCCGATGCTCATGCCTGTCTCCTCGCCGGTGGGTCCGGTCCGCGTCGCTGCGGGACGGCGGCCACGGGGCCCGCCGTGCGGTCGGGACGAAGAGTAGCGAGCGGTGGGACCTGCGCGTGGCCGGATCCGCGCCCGCGTGCGAGGCGCGCTGTGGGATCCTGGGAGGACGAGCGCGCAGCCCGCGACCGACCGAGGAGCGCACCATGAGCCAGTCCGTCCCGCCCCCTCCCGGCGAGGACCAGCCGGGCGAGCAGCAGACGCCCGCGCAGCCGACGCCGGACCCGGCCCAGCCGGAAGGCGGGGACGCGCCCGGTCAGCATTCGGCGGGGCAGTACGCACCCGGGCAGTACCCGGCAGGGCAGTACCCGGCGGGCCAGTACCCGGCAGCGCAGTACGCACCCGGGCAGTACCCGCCCGGCTACGGCTACACGGCGCCGCCCACCAACAGCCTCGCCGTCGTGTCGATGGTGCTCGGCATCGCGGGCCTCACGGTGTTCCCGCTCGTCGGCTCGATCGTCGCGGTGATCCTGGGCCGCTCGGCGCGCACCCAGATGGCGCAGAGCGGTGAGGGCGGCCAGGGCATGGCGACCGCGGGCATCGTGACCGGATGGGTCGGGATCGCGCTCGCCGGAGTCGCCGTCCTCGCCTTCATCGCGTTCTTCCTGTTCGCCGTGGTGCTGAGCGCGAGCGCCGCCTCGATGTGACCGAGGCCGCCCGGCGGGCCGCTGCGCCCGCGGCCGTCGGCGGGCGCGCCCGGTTGTGGGCGGGGTTCCTCCTCGCGCACGTGTGGCTGGCCTGGTTGGGCGTCGTCGTCGTGCCCTCCGCGGCGTTCCACGACGTCGACCTGTACCGCTGGTGGTCCTACCTCGCGCTCGAGCAGGGCACGTGGCCCGTGCTGCACGAGCCCTGGGTGTACCCGGCGGGCGCCCTGCTGCCCGTCCTCGCGCCGACCCTCGCCACCGGCGGGGCGGCCGCGAGCTCGACCGTCGCCTATGCCGTCGGGTGGTGCGTGCTGGTGACCGCGCTGGACGTGGTCGCGCTGCGGCTGCTGCTCGCGCGCATGCCCGGCGCCGTGCGGGGTGGCTGGTGGTGGACGGCGTTCCTCGTGCTGCTCGGCCCGGTCGCGATGGGTCGGCTCGACGGCGTGGTCGCACCGCTCGTGCTGAGCGCCCTGGTCCTCGCGGGCTCCCGGCCCGCCGTCGCGAGCGCGCTGCTGACGCTCGGCGCGTGGGTCAAGGTGGCGCCGGGGGCCCTGCTGCTGCCACTCGTGGCGGCGGCGCGCCGTCCGTGGCGCACCGTGGTGGCTCCCGCCGCAGCCGTGTGCGCCGTCGTCGTCGGTGCGGTGGGCCTGGGCGCCGCGGCCACGGGTGGGACGGTCGCGCACCTCGCGAGCTTCCTCACCACCCAGGGCGGGCGGGGCCTCCAGGTCGAGTCCGTCGGTGCGACCGGGTGGGTGCTCGCCTCGCTGCAGCGGGACGACGTCGTCGTGGCCCTGGACGAGGAGCTCGTCACCTACCAGGTGCACGGGCCCGGGACCCAGGCGGCGGCCGACGTGCTGGACGTGCTGCTGCCGGTGGGCGTCGCCGTGCTCGCGGTGCTGCTGCTCGTCGCGCGGCGACGTGGCGCGGCGGTGACGGCGCTCGTACCCGGGGCGTTCGCGCTGACGGCGGTGCTCGTGGTCGCGAACAAGGTGGGTTCGCCGCAGCTGCTCGCGTGGTTCGCGGGGCCGGCCGTGCTGACCGTCGCCGCGCGAGGGCTGTGGGCGGCGGCCGGGCCCGCGCTGCTGCTGGTCGCGGCGGCGGCGACCCAGCTCGTCTTCCCGTGGGGCTACCTCGCGCTGCTCGGGGGCGACCCGACGCTCGTGGCCGTGCTGACCGTGCGGAACGTGCTGCTGGTCGGGGTGCTGGTCACGGCCGTCGTCGACCTGGTGCGCGTGGTGCGCCGCGCAGACCCCGGTGTGGAGCGTTCCGGTCCCCCAGACCCCGGTGTGGAGCGTTCCGGTGACGACACGCCGGTGGCGGCCACGGGAACGCTCCACACGGGCGGGGAACCCTCCACATCGGCACCGGAACGCTCCGCACCGCCGTCGGGCGACGGCGCCTGAGGCTCAGCCGAGCTGCGGGGCGACCTCGCGCGCGACGAGATCGAGGTGGTCGAGGTCGGCCAGGTCGAGCACCTGGAGGTAGACCCGCTGCACACCGACCTCGGCGAGCGCGCCGAGCCTGTCGACCGCCTCGCTCACCGTCCCGGCGACCCCGTGCTCGCGCAGCTCGTCGACCTCGCGGCCGATCGCCTGCGCGCGCCGTGCGAGCTGCGCCTCGTCCGCACCGACGCACAGCACGAGCGCGACCGAGTACGTGAGGTCGTCCGCCGGGCGCCCGATCTCCTCGCACGCCGCGCGCACCCGGGCGAACGCCGGTGCGATGTCCGCGATCTCGGGGAAGGCCGCGTTGTACTCGCTCGCGTGGCGCGCGGCGAGGGCAGGGGTGCGGCGCGGACCGTTACCACCCACGATCACGGGCACACCCGCCGCACCGGGCACGCGCGCCCCGTCGCGGACGGCGACCTGCTGCGTGGGCTTGGGCAGCGCGGGTGAGTCGGTGAGCGTGTAGTGCCGGCCGGCGAAGTCGTAGGTCTCGCCCGTGGGCGTCGCCCACAGCCCCGTCACCAGCTCGAGCTGCTCGGTCAGCAGCCCGAAGCGCTTCTCGGGGAACGGGATGCCGTACGCCTCGTGCTCACGTCCGTACCAGCCGGCGCCCAGGCCCAGCTCGACGCGCCCGCCGGACATCTGGTCCACCTGCGCCACCTGGATCGCGAGCACGCCCGGGTGCCGGAACGTCGCCGACGTGACGAGCGTGCCGAGCCGGATGCGCTCGGTCTCGCGCGCAAGCCCCGCGAGCGTGGTCCACGCGTCGGTGGGCCCGGGCAGTCCGTCGCCGTCGCCCATCACCAGGTAGTGGTCGCTGCGGAAGAACGCGTCGTAGCCGAGCTGCTCGGTCGCGGTCGCGATGCGGAGCAGGTCGTCGTAGCTCGCCCCCTGCTGGGGCTCGGTGAAGATGCGCAGGTCCATGCCTCAACCCTGCCATCCCGACGGTCAGCCGGCCGCGGGCACCCCGAGCTCGTCGAGCAGCACGAGCACGCGCCGGCGGATCTCGTCGCGGATCGGCCGCACCGAGTCGATGCCCTGACCCGCCGGGTCCTCGAGCGCCCAGTCCTCGTAGCGCTTGCCGGGGAAGATGGGGCACGCGTCGCCGCAGCCCATCGTGATGACGACGTCGGACGCCTGCACGGCCTCGGTGGTGAGCACCTTGGGCACCTCGGCGCGGATGTCGATGCCCTCCTCGAGCATCGCCTCGACCGCCACGGGGTTGATCTGCTCGGCCGGCATCGATCCGGCCGAGCGCACCTCGACGGCGCCGCCGGACAGGTGCCTCAGGTAGCCGGCAGCCATCTGCGAGCGCCCGGCGTTGTGCACGCACACGAACAGCGCGCTCGGGCGGGCATCGGCGGCGGTGGTCTCGGTCATGGTCTCTCCTCAGGTCGGATCTGCACGGCGGGGCGGTTCTGCACTGCACCCCGCTGAGTTCGTCCTCCCGCACCGAGTTCGCACGCCCGGGGGTGCGAACTCGGTGCGCTGGTGCGAACTCGGCAGGGGGGTCGACGTCGGTGTGGCGTCATGCGCGGCCCAGCAGGTCGTCGGCGAGCGCGCGCACGCGGCGGTCGATCTCGTCGCGGATCTCACGCACGCCGTCGGGCGAGGCCAGCGCCGGGTCGGCGATCGCCCAGTCCTCGTAGCGCTTCCCGGGCAGCACCGGGCACGTGTCGCCGCAGCCCATCGTCACGACGACGTCGGCGGCACGCAGCGCGTCGTCCGTGAGCGGCTTGGGGAACGGGGCGCCGTCGTCGGGCAGGCCCGCGAGCACCTCGGTGAGCACGGGGCGGACGACGTCGTGCACGTCCTCGGCCGGCGCCGACCCTGCGGAACGCACGACGACGGCGTCGCCCGCGTACCGGCGCAGCAGGGCGGCGGCGAGCTGCGAGCGGCCGGCGTTGGCGACGCACACGAACAGCACCTGGGGGCGGCCGTCGGCCGCGCGGGTCCGGGAGAGGTCCTCGAGCCTCTGCCGCGCGAACCTCTCGGCGAGCACCGGCACGTGCTGCCCGATCCGCGACGTCCGGGCGAGCGCCGTCCACGACTCGTGCACCACGCGCTCGACCAGGCCGCGCTCGACGTCCGTGAACCGTCGCGCGAGGCGGTCGACCACATGGGTGCGCACGGCCTCGTCGTCGAGCAGCGCGGGCTGCCCGTCACGCGCCCGCCCCGCACCCGCGGCCGTCGGCTCCGCCTCGGGGGACGCCGCGACGAGCGCGAACGTCTCGAACAGGCTCCGCACCGCGCGCCGGGCCGATGGCGCGACGCTGTAGTGCACCCACGTGCCGCGGCGCTCCGAGGTCAGCAGGCCCGCCTCCTTGAGCACCTTGAGGTGGTGGGACACCGTCGGCTGGGACAGGTCGGTCACGGACGCGAGGTCGCACACGCACGCCTCGCCGTCGGGGCTCGCGACGACGAGCGAGAGCATGCGCAGCCGCACCGGGTCGGCGAGCGCGCGCAGACGCGACGCGAGCACGGCGGCGGGCTCGGCGCCCATCGCCTGGACCGCGAGCGGCGTGCACGCGCCGTCGTCGGACGTCGCAGGGGTGGGAGTGAGGGTGCTCATGCGGCGACCTCCTCGGGTGCGAACCAACGACGGCGGGCCCACAGGCTCACGTAGACCAGCCCCACCAGCACCGGGACCTCGACGAGGGGCCCGACGACGCCCGCGAGCGCCTCACCCGAGGCCATGCCGAACGTGCCGATCGCGACGGCGATCGCGAGCTCGAAGTTGTTGCCTGCGGCCGTGAACGCGAGGGTCGTGGTGCGCGGGTAGCCGAGGCCGAGCGCACGGCCCAGCAGCATCCCGCCGAGCCACATCAGCGCGAAGTACGCGAGCAGGGGGACGGCGACGCGGACGACGCTCCAGGGCTCGGCCGCGATCGCCTCACCCTGGAGCGCGAAGAGCAGCACGATCGTGAACAGCAGCCCGTACAGGGCCCAGGGCGAGATCACCGGGACGAACCTCTGCTCGTACCAGTCGCGCCCGCGCCGTCGCTCGCCGATCCAGCGCGACGCGAAGCCCGCGAGCAGCGGCACGCCCAGGAACACGAGCACGTTGACGGCGATCTCGCCCATGCTCACGTCGAGGCCCGCCGTGTCGAGGCCGAGCCAGCCGGGCAGCACGGTCAGGTAGAACCAGCCGAGGCCGGCGAACGCGACCACCTGGAACGCGGAGTTGAGCGCGACGAGCACCGCGGCCGCCTCGCGGTCGCCGCAGGCGAGGTCGTTCCAGATCACGACCATCGCGATGCACCGCGCGAGGCCCACCACGATCAGGCCGGTGCGCAGCTCGGGGAGGTCGGGCAGGAAGACCCACGCCAGGGCGAACATGAGCGCGGGGCCCACGATCCAGTTGAGCACGAGCGAGCTGATCAGCAGCGGACGGTCGGCGGTGACGTCGCCCAGCCTGTCGTACCGCACCTTCGCGAGCACCGGGTACATCATCACCAGCAGGCCCAGGGCGATCGGCAGCGAGATGCCGCCCACCGCGAGCGTGTCGAGGGCCGGGGCCAGCGAGGGGACGAAGCGTCCGAGGAGCAGGCCGGCCACCATCGCGAGCCCGATCCACAGCGGCAGCATCCGGTCGAGGGTCGACAGGCGCGGTGGCGCTGCGGTCACGGGGACGGCGATCGTCTGCTGATTCGACACGGCTCAATATTGACACGGATCGAACCAGCGACGGCCCCTGCGGGATGAACACCGGATGAACACCTGCCGGCGCAGCGGAGCCCCCACGCCCCGCTGCACCGCGCCGCGCCGCGCCGCGCCGCGACAGCACCCCGCCCCATCCCGCCGCCCGTCCCGCCGCCCCATCCCGTCGCCCCATCCCGTCGAGGACGTACTTCTGCAGCGACGCCGTACATGCGCATGTACGGCGTCGCGGGAGATGTACGGCCTGGCGGGAGAGGTACGGACGCGCGGACGGGTGGAGGGCGGGACGGGGGCCCCGGGGAGGGCGGCCTCAGGTCTGGCAGGTGGGGCACCAGTAGAGCTTGCGGCCGGCCATCTCGGCGAGGGCGACGGGGGTGCCGCACACCAGGCACGGCTCGCCGGCGCGGCCGTAGATGGCGTGGCGTAGGTTGCGGTCGAGCACGGCGGCCGCACGCGCGTCGTCGTCGAGGTCCTCCCGCGTGATCATCACGCCGGTCCGGACGCCGTCGTCGAGCAGGCCGACCCAGTCACGCCAGAGGCCGCGCGCCACGTCGGCGGGCACCGCGGCCCCCGGCGTGAACGGGTCGAGGCGCGCGCGGAACAGCATCTCGGCCCGGTAGATGTTGCCGATCCCGGACACCACCGACTGGTCCATGAGCAGCACGCCCACCGGCACACGCCGCTTGCGCAGGCGGTCGACGAAGGTCTGCTCGGGGTCGTCCCAGCCGGGCACGCGGGGGTCTGGCCCGGCCTTCGCGATCACGACGGCGGCCTCGTGCGGCGTGAGCACCTCGCACGCCGTGGGGCCCCGCAGGTCGGCGAGGGACCGCGCCGTCGCGAGGCGCACCCGCACCTGGCCCACGGGCTCGGGCGGGAACGACGGCGCGTCGTCGGGCACGTCGCGGTCCGCGCCCAGGGTGCTCTCGCCCTCGCCCATGCGCACGGCCCGGCGCAGCCGCGGCGCGCCCATCGAGCCCACGGGGGCGACGCCGGGCGCGATCGGCGAGATGCGCCCGTGGAAGTCCCAGGCCCCGTACAGGCCCAGGTGCACGCGGAGCCACCGGGCAGCGTGCACGCCGAGCACAGCGCCCTCACGCTCCACAAGCACAGCGCCCTCGCGCTCGACAGGCACAGCGCCGTCAGGCTCGACATGCACAGCGTCGTCGCGCTCGACAGGCACAGCGCCGTCGTCGTCGGGAGTACTAGGTGCGTCGAAGCCCACCAGCAGGTGCTTGCCGACGGCGCGTGCGGCGACCATCTCGAGCCCGTCGAGCAGGGCGGCGCCCGCGGCGAAACGGCCCTGCGGCGAGGAGACGGCGATGCGTTCACCGACGAAGTCGGCCTCGAGCTGGAGCGCGATGCGGTGGACGGTATGACCCTCGGGCACGCGGTGAGGGTACGCGTCCGGGCCGGTCGCGGCCCGGCGGCGCTCAGGTCTCGATGCGGTCACACCGCCCGCGCACGCAGCTGCGGCGTGCCACGATGCGAGAGAGGGCCGCGAGGCTGCGACCCCCGGCACCGAGGAGGCAGCCATGAGAGCCACGCGATCGACCTCCCGGCGTGCCGTCGCAGTCGCGGTCACGACCCTCGCGCTCGCCGGACTCGGCGCATGCGCCACCGAGGAGCCCGCCGAGCCCACGGCGAGCCCGTCACCGACCGCCGAACCCAGCGCCGAACCGACGCCCACCGAGGAGCCCGCGGGCGAGGTCGACGTGGCCGTGCACTACGTGGTCGACACGAGGGCGGGCCTGCGCCTCGCGCGCGAGTGGCGCACCGTGCCCGACGACGAGCCGTTGCAGCACGCGGTCGAGGCGATGATCAGCGGCCCGGAGGACCCTGACTACACCACCACGTGGAACCCCGCGACGACGGTGCTCTCGGTCGCATCGGAGCCCGGGAGCGTCACCGTCGACCTGTCGGCCGACGCGCGCACGGCGAACGTCGGCTCCGAGGGTGCCGCGCTGATGATCCAGCAGCTCGTGCACACCGCGACCGCCCTAGACCCGGAGGCTGCGGTGACCCTGCTGATCGAGGGCGAGCCCGCGGGCGAGCTGTGGGGCGCCGTCGTCTGGGACGAGCCGGTGCTGCGGGCCGACCCGCTGGGCACGCGCGTCCTCACGCAGATCGACGAGCCGCGCGAGGGCGCGACGGCGACCTCCCCCGTGCGCGTCGCCGGTGAGGCCGCCGCCTTCGAGGCCAACGTGCCGTGGCAGGTGCTCGACGAGTCGGGCGCCGAGGTGACCTCGGGCTTCACGATGACCAGCGAGGGCATGACGTTCGCGCCGTTCGGCTTCGACGTCGAGCTCGAGCCCGGCACCTACACCGTCGTCATCACGGAGGACGACCCGTCCGACGGCGCCGCCGGGACGCCGATGAGCGACAGCCGCACGTTCACCGTCGAGTAGACGCCCGACGACGGTCCGGGCCACGCACCGTGCCCAGGCCACGCACCGTGCCCGGGCCGCGCGGCCGCGACGGCTCAGCGGAGCGCGGCAACCACGCGGTCGAGCAGCCGGTCGACGTCGGCCTGGTCGTAGCCCTCCTGGAACTTGGTCGCGCGGAACCTTGCCGTCAGCACGTCGTCGGGCGTGAGGGCGGGGCGGTACCCGCGGGCGCGCTCCTCGAGCGCTGCGGCGACCCGCTCGACCATCGCGTCGACGTCGGCGATCGCGTAGCCCTCCCGGAGCTTGGTCCGGGTGAGCGCGGCGACCTCGGTGCGCAGGCGCGACGAGGTCAGCGGGGCCGGGGACGCCGTCGCCACGCCGTCGGGCCCCTCGTCGTCGAGCGGCCCGCGCAGCTTGGACAGCCAGGACATGGGGCTCTCCTCGAACGGGGGATGCTCCGCACGTTATGTCCCGCTGCGTCCCGCGACAAGACCTCTGCCCACCGAGCCGCCCCCGTTCACCCGTCCGCCCGCGTCCGCGCCCGCCGAGGTCGCCGGTGGGCGCCGAGGTCGCATGTCGCGCCTGGCGACCTCGGCGTGCGGTGGCGACCTCGGCGACCGCCAGGGTGAGCGGGCCGGTGCGGAGGCGGACGAGGGCGACCGTCGGGAGGTCAGCTGGTGCAGCAACCGCCCGTGCCGCACCCGCCGTCCGTGCCGGACCGCGCCGCCACGAGGGTCAGGGCGCCCACCGCACCTCCGCCGGCCACGCCCGTCGCGAAGCCCTGGGCGGGCACGCCGTCGGGCCTCGGACGGTGCGCCTCTGCCGGCACCTCGACCGCGCCCGGCGCGCCGCAGCAGCCACCCGCCCCCGCGTCGCGGCCCTGCGCGTCGGTCGAGCACACGCCCGACTCGGGGAGCACGAGCTGCACGTCGTCGGCCGCGGCGAGGTCGCCCGCGAGCGCGGCGACCACGCTGCGCACCTGCTCGTTGCCGGTGGTCACGAGGAACGTGGGCGCACGACCGTAGGACTTCATGCCGACCACGTAGAGGCCGGGCTCTGGCTGCTCGAGGTCGCGGTGCCCGTGCGGCGGCACCGTGCCGCAGCTGTGGAAGGCCGGGTCGACGAGCGGGGCCAGCCTGCGGGGCGCCTCGAGGCCGGGATCGAGGTCGAGCCGCACCTCGGAGAGCACGTCGAGGTCCGGGCGGAACCCGGTCGCGACGGCGATCGCGTGCAGACCGCCGAGCCGCTCGGGCCGCCCGTGCGCGGTACCGACGACGGCCACCGTGCCGTCGCCGTCGGGCTCGACCTCCGTGGCCGCGAAGCCCGTGACCAGGCGCAGGCCACCGCTCTCGACGAGCGCGCGCAGGCGGGTGCCGAGGGCGCCGCGCGCGGCGAGCTCGTCGGCATCACCGCCCCCGTAGACGCGCGAGGGGTCCGAGCCGCGGATCGCCCACACCAGCTCGGTGCCGGGCGCGCTCCCGGCGAGCTCGGCGAGCGCGAGCAGCGTGTTCGCCGCGGAGTGACCCGCGCCCACCACGAGCGTGCGGCGACCCGCGAACCGCTCGCGCTGCGCGGCGACGTCGGGCAGCGCGCCCACCATGTGCGCCGCCGCCTCGCGCTCGCCGGGCACCGGCAGACCCGAGGCACCCAGAGGGTTGGGCCGGGTCCAGGTGCCGGACGCGTCCACGACGGCGCGTGCGCGCAGCTCGGTGGTGCGCTCACCGCCGCCGGTGCCGCGCTCGGTCACCCGGAGCACGAGCGGGCGCTCGGCGCGGCCGACCGTGCGCGCCTTGTCGTAGCCGTCGCGCGTCACCGCCGTCACGCGCGCACCCAGACGCACCCCGCCGACGGCGTGCGCGAGCGGCTCGAGGTAGTGCTCCACGAGCTCGGCACCGGTGGGCGGCACGGGCGTCGTCGGGCGCTGCCAACCGGTCGCGGCGAGCAGACGCTCGGCGGTCGGGTCCACGAGGTACTGCCAGGGCGTGAAGGTGCGCACGTGCCCCCACCCGCGCACCGAGGCACCCACGGCCGGCCCGGCCTCGAGCACCACGAACGGCAGCCCGCGGTCACGCAGGTGCGCGGCGGCGGCGAGGCCCACGGGCCCCGCGCCGATCACGGCGACGGGCAGCTCGTCAGTGGCAGCGGGCGGGGTCATGGCGCCTCCTCGGCGGGCGCGTGACCCGCGGCTCGTCCAACGCATCGACACTCATCGATGCGTTGCCGAGCCTGCCCCACACATAGACCACTGTCAATACGTCGCCGCTCGACACGCCTCCGCACGCACGCGAGGTCGCCACCCGGCGGGTCGTCACCCGTGAGCGGCGACCTCGGCGCGGAGTGGCGACCTCGAGGAGGGTGGGGTGAGTCAGCGGCAGGTGCAGCGCTCGGCGCGCGGGAACTGCGACAGGACGGCGTCGGCGTGCTGGCCGCAACCGGTCCAGGTGACCTTGCCGCACGAGCTGCAACGGGCGGGGCTGCACATGGGTGACTCCTCGGGTTCGGGATGGCGGATGCGGTCGACGCGGTCGACCACCATGAGAAATCATACCCCAGGGGGTATAGTCGAGCAACGTGCCGAACGGCTGACGGAACGCACCCGAGGGGACGAGGATGGCGAGCATGGGCTGGTCGCCCGGTGCCCAGGTGGGACGTTCCCTCGTCGTCGCGGAACGCCGCTCCCTCGCGCGCACGGCCATCGTCGTCCTGGCGCTCAACGCCCTGGGCTGGGGAGTGCTGGTCATGGCGGTCGCCCCTCAACACCTGACGGTCGGGAGCGCCGGCGTGTTCGGCGTGGGACTCGGCCTCACGGCCTTCCTCCTGGGCGCACGGCACGCCTTCGACGCCGACCACATCGCCGTGATCGACAACGCGGCACGCCAGCTCGTCGGCCAGGGGCGACCTGCCGGGACCACCGGGTTCTGGTTCTCGCTCGGGCACTCGAGCGTGGTCTTCGGGCTCTCCCTCGTGCTGGCGCTGGGCGTGCAGGCCGTGGCCGGGCCGCTGACGGACAGCACCTCCGCGATGCAGCAGACGCTCGGGACCGTCGGCACGCTCGCCGCCGGCCTGTTCCTCCTGATGCTCGGCCTGCTCAACCTCCGCTCGTTGCGCGGCATCGCTGCCTCCCTCCGCCAGGCGCGGGGCCGGGCAGCTCGACGACGAGGCGTTCGAACGGCACCTCAGTCGACGCGGCCTCGTCGCGAGGCTGCTCACCCGGTTCACGCGCGGCGTGCGCAGCGCACCGCGGATGTACCCGGTGGGCCTGCTGATGGGTCTCGGCTTCGACACCGCCACCCAGGTCGCCCTGCTCGTGCTCGCCGGGGGGACGGCGGCGCTGAGCCTGCCGTGGTACGCGATCCTCGTGCTGCCGGTGCTGTTCGCGGCCGGCATGACGCTCTTCGACACGGCCGACGGCGCCCTCATGGCCCACGCCTACCGGTGGGCGTACGTCCAGCCCGAGCGCAAGGTCGCCTACAACCTCGTGGTGCCGACGCTGTCGGTCGTCGCGGCCCTGGGCATGGCGACCGTCGTGCTGTGGGGCTTCGTCGAGGAGCGCCGCGGCGGACTCACCAGCGCCATCGGCGCCGTCGACACGACCTACGTGGGCTACCTGCTCGTCGTCCTGCTGCTCACCACGTGGGCCGTGGGGGTCGCCGTCTGGCGCCGTCGACACCCACGCGGCAGCGGACCTCGCGCCGCCGGCCACGCCCCGGACGAGTCCTGACGCACGACGGCGAGCCCCGGCCGACCCCCTCTCGAGGACCCGCCGGGGCTCGCCGTCCCGGTGAAGGTGCCTGCTACTCGAACGGCAGCGTGACCGTGGAGCTCGCGAGGTCGATCGTCGACGGCCCGCGGCCGATGACGTTCCACACCTCGACGCGCACGCGACCGTCGCGCAGGTCGCCCCAGCCGCCGCGCACCGACATCAGGCCCGCGCCCTGCGTGTACCGCTCCCAGCCCGGCACCGGGTCCGTGGCCATGTAGTGGTACGTCTCGACCCGGTCCCACGAGCCGTCGTCGGTGAGGTCGTACGAGATGCGCAGGCGTGTGCCGTTGCCCACCGCCGTGCCTGCGTCGACGCCCAGGTCGAACACCGTCCCGGTGCCCGTGTGGTCACCGGTCAGCCCGGACGCCTCGACCGTGAGGCCCGTGGCCGGGTCGCCGACGGCGTCCGCCCCCGCGGCCGCCCCGATGGTCGCCGCTCCTGAGCCCCCTGCCCCAGGAGCGAGCTCGCCGTCGGCCGTGAGGTGCCGCACGAAGTCAGCCGGGTCCGTCGGATCGGTCGGGTCCGTGGGGTCCGTCGGGTCGGTCGGATCCGTGGGGTCCGTGGGGTCCGTCGGGTCCACCGGACCACCGACGCCGCCCCCGCCGCTCCAGGTGTACCCGCCGGTCGTGACGGTGCGCCCCGCCGGGACCTCCACCACCGCGCCGTCGTCGAAGCGCACCGTGAGCGGTGCGTTCGTGAGGTTCGCCGCGACGTGCGTGCGGCCGCGCGGCCCGTCGAACGCGGCCGCGAGCGGGTGGTCCGCCTGCACGTCCGCGAGCGTCCCGAGGCCGGCCAGGTTCGCGACCCAGTGGTAGGTGTGCGGACGGCTCTCGCCCTCCTCGACCGTGTAGCCCTGGTCGGCGTTCAGCTTGGCGAGCGCGGCGGGTCCGTCGCCGAGCGCGAGGTAGGACCAGTGGATGTCCTTCCACACGGTCGGCGCACCACCCACCTTGTCCTCGAGCTCGGCGTAGTTGGCACGCACGTCGTCGGGCCGCTGCCCCAGGTACAGGTGACCGCCCGTGATCGGCAGCAGGTTGATGCCGTGGATCATCTCGGGTGCGCCGCTGAACCACGTGGACCACGTGCCGCCCGAGCCCCACACCATGCCCAGCTGGGTGTGGCCGAACTCGTCCGGGATCGCCCCCGAGCCGTCGAACCAGTACTGCTGGATCGCGGCTGCCTGGGTCGCGTGCAGGTAGACGCCGTGGTCGCGGATCTCGCGGTCGCCGGTCGCCTCGCCCCACTGCACCAGGGCGCTCGCGAAGTTCATGCCCTCCGAGCTCGACTCCTGGTTGTTGCCCGAGCCGAACGCCCCGTGGCCCGAAGCCCAGTCGTGCCCCGCGTAGACGTCGAAGTCGCGCAGGTAGGGGAACATCGTGTCGTCGCGGTCGTAGCCGTTCGCGTCGCGGATCAGCAGGTCCACCATGTCGCCGTACGCCTGCGCCCACTGCGGGTCGAACCGCGCGAGCGTCGCCGCCGCGAGGATGAAGTACCCGTAGTGGAAATGGTGGTCGTTGAGCTCCTTGTCGCTGCCGTACGAGGCGGGGTAGCCGATGAGGGTGCCCCAGCCGGCGTCGTAGGAGAACAGCTGCTCGGCCTCGCCGGGCTCGGCGGTGAGCCAGTCCGTGAGCACCTCGCGGATCTCGGCGAGCGCGGTGTCGCGCACCTCGGTGCGGTCCACCTGGTCGGCGATCTCCGCGATGCGGCTCGCGCGGCCCAGCGCCTTGCCGGTCCAGTACGTGTCGGTGCCGCGCTGGTCGAGCGGATCGGCCGCGACCTGGTCGAGCAGCGCGTCGAGGCGCGCGTTCGCGTCGCCGCCGCCGGTCACGACGGCCGGGACCTCGGGCAGCACACCCGTGAACGGGGTCTCGGTGGTGAACGACGTCGCACCCAGCAGCGTGGTCATCTCGCCGCGCGGTGAGGGGTGGCGCGCCTCGAGAGCGTCGCCGCCGGCCGGGCCGTCGCCGGTCACGCCGTCGAGGAACGCCGACTGGTGCGGGTAGAGCGCGAGGGCGGTGCCGCGCACCGACCCCTGCACGGGCTCGGTCTCGACGCGGTAGGTGGTGCGCACCACGCCGTCGTCCTCGTCGTAGACGGGCTCGGCCACGGTGTCGACCACCTCGGCGAACGCGTACGGCGCGTGCGCCCGCAGCGAGGCGCGGCGTGCGTCGTCGGACGTGACGCCCGCCGTCGGCAGCGCGACCACGGCCAGGTAGCCCGTGCCCGCGAGGCTGCTGCGCAGGCGCGTGCCCTCGACCTGCCACGTGGCGCCGTCGGGCGCGAAGGCCGCGTAGTCGGTGTTGCCGGCCGTGAAGCCGATCTGCCCGCCCTCGTGGTGCCACACGCGCACCGCGGCGGTGCGCAGCACGGCGTCGCCCCCGCTCACGCGGTACTGGCTGAACGGCAGGCCGTGGCCGATGGTCGCGCGCAGCGACTGCGCGCCGTCGGACCACGACGGCGTGACGGTCCAGTCGGACCAGTCGGCCACCTCGACCACCGGGGCCTGGAGCCCGTCGACGGTCACGACGACGTCCTCGCCGTAGGGGTGGTGGAACTCGCCGATCCCACCGGGCGTGCCCGAGAGCACGGGCTGCTCGGTGACGGACAGACCCAGGCCGTCGGCCGTGGGCTGGTACGAGACGGGGTGCGCGTGCAGGGGCGCGCTGGTCTGGCAGCTCGCACCCTCGCGCTTGAACACCAGCGAGGACCACCAGTCGTTCGTGGGCACCGCGCCCGCGGGGGCGTCGTCGGTGAGGAACGCGCGCGGGTCCTGCGCGAGCGGCGCGCAGCCCTCGGGACGCGGCCCCACGGCGTCCGTGGTGTAGCTGCCCTCCCCGACGTCGCGGATCTCGGCCTGCGCGGGTGGCGCGAGCAGGCCGGCGACCGCGACGGCGAGGGCCGTGGCCCCCGTGACCGCGGCGCCCCGACGACGGCGTGGTGGCCGCGGGCGGGCTGCTCCGGGCGCGACCGGTGGACTGTGCGTCATGTCTCTCCCCTGCGTCGATGCCGGCACGACGGCGTGCCGGTGTGGCCCGGGAGCCTCGCTGCGCCCGGGTTCCCCGCGGCGACGACCACGGGTGCGGCCCTCGATGGGACCGGTCTCATCACCGTAGCGGGGAGTTCACCTGACGGCCACCTCGGAGTCACGGAGAGTCATGGATCCCCACGACCGAGCACGCGCTCCGACACCCGATGACGGCTCCGTGCGCGCGGCTGGAAGGTTCCCCGCACACTCCGCGGGGAACCTTCCAGTCTCGGGCCGGCGTCAGCCCAGCAGGCCGGCGGCGTGCCGGGCCGCCGCGTAGCCGAAGCTGATGCCCTGGCCCACGGTTGCACCCGGCCCCGGGTACACCCGGCCGAACGCGTTGCTCGCGGCGTTGCCGATCGCGTACAGCCCGTCGATCACCGAGCCGTCGGCCCGCATCGCCCGTGCGTACTTGTCCGCCCGCACACCGCCGCACGTGCCCAGGTCTCCGGGCACCACCTGCACCGCGTAGAACGGGCCGTCGTCGATCGGTCCCAGGCACGGGTTCGGCGTGACCGACGGGTCGCCGTAGTAGCGGTCGTACGCCGAGTCGCCGCGGCCGAAGTCGTCGTCGCGCCCCGCGTTGGCGAGCAGGTTGAAGCGCTCGACGGTCGCCGGCAGGTCCGGCATGCCGAGCACCCGCGCGAGCTCCGCGAGGCTGTCGGCCTTCTTCGCGATGCCGGCGTCGTACCACTCCTGGGGCAGGGGCTGGCGCGGGAACAGCCCGCCGCCGTACAGGTAGCGGTTGCGGTAGCGCTGGTCGAAGACCTGCCACGCGGGCACGTGCGGTTCCTCGGGCGAGTGCTTGCTCGTGATGATCTGGCCCGCGGTCATGTAGTTGACGGCCTCGTTCATGAACCGGTGGCCGTGACCGTTGACGATGATCTGGCCGGGCAGCGAGCGCTCGGCGAGCATCGCACCCGGCATGGGCCCGGGCACCGGGATGGCGGGGAACCACCAGGCCGCGTCCATGAACGCGAGGTCGGCGCCGTGGGACTCGGCGATCTGGATGACCTCACCGGTGTCACCGGGCGTGCCGAACGCCCACGAGCCGTCGACGACGTCCGACTGGTACTCCTTGCGCATGGCCGGGTTCCGGTCGAACCCGCCCGAGGCGAGGATCACGCCCCGCCGCGCGGTCACCGTGACGTCCCGGCCGTCACGCTCGACGACGACGCCGACGACGCGTCCGTCCTCGACGCGCAGGTCCGTCAGGGCCGTGCCCGTCCACACCGGCACACCGCGCGCGAGGAGCCCCGCGAACATGCCGGCGGCGAGCGCCTGGCCGCCGGCGACGTACTCCCGCTTGAGCGCGAGGCCCCCGATGCCCAGACCCACGAGCGGGGCCGCCGTCATCACGCCGCGCGGCGAGCGCGCGACGAGGTTGAGCCACTTGTACCCGCGCGAGGTGATCGGCATGGGGAACGGCGCCGCGAGCGCGGGCGCGATCACCTTGGTGCGGTGCTCACCCAGGCGCTTGATGTCGAAGGGCTTGGGCTCGCACGCGCGCCCGGTGGCCGAGCCGCCCTCGAGCTCGGGGAAGTAGTCGGCGTACTCGGGCATGAACTGGAAGCTCAGGGGGGTCATGCGCCGCAGCACGTCCACGGCGGCGGGGCCGTGGTCGATGTGGGTCTGCCAGCGCTCGTCCGTCACCTCACCACGCGTCACCTCGCGCAGGTAGGTGCGCAGGCGTTCGGGGTCCTCGTGCTGGCCGTTCTCGCGCAGGATCGAGTTGCCGGGGATCCAGAAGCCGCCGCCCGAGAGCGCGGTGGACCCGCCGACCGTGGGTGACTTCTCGATCAGCAGCACCGACATCCCGGCGTCCACGGCCGCGAGGGCGGCCGCCATGCCGGTTCCGGAACCGACCACGACGACGTCGTACTCGTGCATCAGGACCTCTCTTCCCGCGGGGGCCGCGAAGTGAAACTACGCTGTCTCACTTGCGATCCTGACATGCGGCGTCGCCGTCCGCGAGGACCTCCGTCCCACGGGCGCTAGCCTGCGGGGCATGGCTGTGCGGAGGGACGTCGCGCGCAACCGCGAGCGCATCGTCCGCGCCGCGGCCGCGGTGTTCCGGCGCGACGGCGTCTACGCCCCGCTCGACGGCGTCGCGGCCGACGCGGGGGTGGGCCGCGCGACGCTCTACCGCCACTTCCCCGACCGCGGTGCGGTGCTGGCCGCCGTCCTCGAGGACAGGGTCGACGCCCTCGAGGCCTACGCCGCCGAGCACCCGGGGGGCGAGCTGCTCGAGCACCTGGTGGTCGAGATGAGCTGGTTCATGGTGGACGTGCACGGCCTCATGTCCGCGCTCGCCACCTCGGTGGTGGAACCCGCGCGCCTCGAGCAGGTGGCGGCGCGCAGCAACGCGCTGCTCGGTCGGGCACTGGCCGACGCCGTCGCCGCGGGCCGCGTGCGCGAGGGCACCACGCTCGACGACGTCCTGCTCGTGACCCTCATGGCGGGTGCCCTCACCACCCACCCGACCGTCGCCCCGGACGCCGTCGGGCGCGCCATGGAGATCTGCTTCGACGGCCTACGCCCCGGCCGCCCGCCCGGCACCCTCCCCCGACCCGAGCTGCGCTGAGAGGGACGACGCCATCTCGGTGGCCTCGACCTGCCACGCCGCAGGGTCCCGCCGTCGGAGATGCAGCCGTCGAACGGGGAGCCTCCGCGCCGCGTGGCAATGCGAGTACTCCCCGATCCTGCTGCCGGCACGGACCGGAGGGCAGGAACCGCGCGCGCGTCGAGCCCTACGCTGCGGGCGTGCGCACCACCGTGACTGAGGAGCAGATCACCGCCCACGCCGACCAGGTGCGAGCCCTGGTTGCGGACTTCCGCACGCACAGCAGGGCGCTCGTCGACGCGCTCCGGGCGGCCGGGATCGTCGCCGCGTACGAGGCGCACGAGGAGTACGACGGCGAGGTCCACGCCCTGGGCTCGCGGTGGTCCGTGTACCTGCACGACCCGCATGCGGAGCTGACGTCGGCCGAGGGCGTCGTCGTCGAGGCGCACCTCTACCGACCGGACGCGCTCGACCCCGGCTTCCTGCTGGCGTTCGCGCGATCTCGGGGCATGTACGACGACGTCGTCGCGCTGTGCCCCGCGGGTTTCGTCGACATGGTCGCGGTGCTCGACACGCTCGAGCCGGGCTGGCAGACCCTCGACTGAGCGCTCGGGCGCCTCCCCTCCGCTCGGCGGCGGGCGCACCCGGCCCTCAGTCCTGGCGCATCGCGCCCCAGCCGTGCCAGCGCTCGATCTCGACCTTGGCGCTCACACGCGGCCGGTCGCGCACCGGGTAGTCGCGACCGCCGTAGTGGTGGGAGAGGCGGTCGATGTCCCGCAGGCCCTCGTCGTCGGTGAGCGACACCACGCGACCCTGGAGGCTCACGTGGGTGTACCAGTCGTCGGTCGCGAGCGCGGTGAGCGAGACGCGCGGGTCACGCCGCAGGTGGGCCAGGCGCGCGCGGCCTGCGTCGAGGTTGAGCAGGATCGTGCCGTCGTCCTCGAGCAGGTACCAGGTGGCGACGCTGACCGGGCGGCCGTCCTTGGCGAGCGTGGCCATGACCGCCGGGTTGGGCCGCTTGAGCAGCTCGGTCACGTCGTCGGGCAGGGGCGGGACGGGCATGGGGACCTCCGGGATCGGCTCGGGCCGACGCTACCCGGCCCGGCCCCCGCTCAGAACGTGGTGAGCACCCACACCCCGACCGCACAGCCGAGCAGTCCGGTCACGATCGCGAACACCGCGCGCCCGGTCCCATGGCCGCCGCGGCGGGCGCGCGCCAGCGCCCAGACACCCAGGCCGATCGCCACGGGTGCGAGCGGGAAGGCAAGCAGCGAGATCAGGCCCACGTAGGGAGCGACGACCGCCTGCCACGAGCGGCCCACGGGAAGCAGCCAGTGCACGGCGCCCGAGGGGCCGTAGGTGTCCGTCGCCGTGCTCCCGATGACGTCGCCGTATCCGTACCCGCCCGGGGTGCCACTTCCGCGCCATGGCGCCTCCGCGGGCACGCCGGCGCCGGGCCGCATCGCGTGTGCCGTCGGAGCCGCCCAGACACTGCCGGGCCCCGACCCACCGGACACCGGCGGCGGTGGCGGTGGCGGTGGCGTCGGCACGGGTGTCGTGTGCGCCGTCCAGGCGGCGCCGTCGAACCAGCGCAGCATCCCTGGGGTCGCGCCGTCGGGATACCAACCGGGTACTGGTGAGCTCACCCCTCCGGTGTCGACGTGTCCGACAACGACCTTGAGCTCGCATCGCTCCGCACGGCGCGGGCTAGCATCGCCGCGCCGGGACGACGGGGTCCCGCGGTAGCGGTCGCCGGGCACAGTCCGGCGACGAGGAGGTCACCGTGGCACGCTCGCTGTCCGCGGCCGCGCGCGTCTGGGCCGGGATCGCCGTCGTGCTCGTGCTCGTCCACCTCACCGCGGAGGCGGCGGGGGCCGAGGCCCTCTCGACCGTGAGCCAGTGGACCCTGATGCCGGCGTTCGCGGCCGCGGTCCTGGCGGCGACCCGGGCGCCTCGCAGTCGCCTGGTGCGCTGGGTGGTCGTCGCCCTCGGGTTCTCGTGGCTCGGCGACACGATGCCGTCGTTCGTGCCCAACGACGCGTCGTTCCTGACGATGGTCGGGTTCTTCCTGCTGGCGCAGATCGCCTACGTCGTGGCGTTCGCGCCGTTCATGCGCACCTCGGTGGTGCACCGGCATCCGCTCTTGGCGCTGCCCTACGCCGTCGTGCTCGCGCTGCTGCTGGCCCTGTGCGCACCGCATGCGGGCAGCCTTCGCGCGCCCGTGGTCGTCTACGGCGTGATGCTCACGGGCATGGCGGTCCTCGCGACCGGCCTCGGCCCGGTTGCAGCGCTGGGTGGAGCGGTCTTCCTGGTGAGCGATGCGCTGATCGCGCTCGAGGCTTTCGTCCCCTCGTGGGACCTCGCGGGGCAGGGTTTCTGGGTGATGCTCACCTACACGGTCGGGCAGGGCCTGCTCGCCGTGGCCGTCGTGCGCCACGAGGTCGCGGGTCACGGGACACCGGCAGGTACCGCCGAGGCCACCCTGCCGACGGGGTCGCGCGACGAGGGCGCCACGGTCGCCTGGGCCGGAAACGACGGAACCCCCTGCGATCCCGAGGGATCTGCAGGGGGTTCCCGGCCTGACGCGGTCAGGGCCAGCGCGGTAGCGGTGGGATTTGAACCCACGGTGGACTTTCACCCACACACGCTTTCGAGGCGTGCTCCTTAGGCCGCTCGGACACGCTACCTCGCCGACGAGGGTACCCGGTCGGTGCGGTCGGCTCCCAATCGGGGCTCCCGGTGCCCGCCCGCGACCGCGAGCGCCGCCACCCCGAGCACCACCTCGACGACGCCCGCGAGCAGCAGCCCGCTGCCCGGGTACCCGTCCGCGAGCCACGACACCGCGCGGCCCACGGCGAACGCGAGCAGCACGGCCCCACCGGCAGTCGCGGCCCAGCCGCGCGTCGAGGGCCTGCGCACACCCCACAGCACCGCGGCGCCGACGAGCAGCAGCGTCGCCCCGCCCCCGCGCACCTCGCTGCGCAGGCCCGGGTCCACGGTGAGCGGGATCCCGCGTGCAGCACGTCGGGCGCGAGCAGGCCGAGGCCGCCGACGACGGCGAGCACCACCCCGGCCAGCCCCGTCACCCCGAGCGCGACGCGGGCACGCACCGTGCTCACCGCCAGGCCGCCGCGTTCGCGCGCACGTAGTCCGCGAGGTCGCGCGGCTCACGCCCCAGGGCCGCGCGCACGCCGTCGGTCGGCTCGACGTTGCGACCGTCGAACACCTCGACGCACAGGTCGGTCAGCATGCGCGCGTACTCCTCACCCGCCTGCTCGGCGACGGCGGCGCGGAAGGGCTCCGGCTCCATCGGCACGTAGACGACCTCGCGCCCCAGCACGGCCGAGATCTCGCCGGCCACCTCGGCGAACGTCAGCGCACGCGGACCGGTCACCTCGTGCACCCGCCCACGCAGCGCCGGGTCGAGCAGCGCCGCCACGGCGACGTCCGCGATGTCGTCCGCGTCCACGAACGGCTCGGCCACGTCCCCGGCCGGCAGGGCGACTACGCCGCTGCGCACGCCGTCGAGCAGGGCTCCCTCGGTGAAGTTCTGGTGGAACCACGACGCGCGCACCACGGTCCACGCCACGCCCGAAGCCTCGAGCGCGAGCTCGGCCCGCCGGGCGCCGACCTCGCCCCGCCCGGAGAGCAGGACGACGTGCCCCACCCCGGCCTCACGGGCCAGCGCGGCCAGGTGCGCGACGTCGTCGTCCGAGCCGTCGACGGCGAGGTCGGGCACGTAGGTGACGTAGAGCGCCGCGGCGCCCTCGACGGCGGCCGCCCACGTGCTGCGGTCCTGCCAGTCGAACGCGGGCGTCGAGCGTCGCGAGCGGTTCGCGACGGGGACGCCGAGCGCCTCGAGCCGTTCGGCCACCCGACGGCCGGTCTTGCCGGTGCCACAGATCACGTGGACGGGCCCGCCCACCTCGTGCCCGACGGCGTCGAGGGCCGGGCCGGGCGCTGCGGTGGGCTGGGCGGGGTGCGTGCTGGTGCTGGTGCTGGTCATGTCGATCTCCTTGGTCGATGCGGTCGCATCCAGCCTCAGCCGCCCGAGCCGGACGCACCATGACCTGTCGTCCGGCATCCTGTGCCGTTCGTCCAGCGCCCCTGGACCTGCGAGCACCGGCGCTGCCACGCTCGGTTCGTGAGCGAACCGCGCGAGTTCCCCAGCCCCCGGCCGGACCCGGTGGGCGAGGCGCTGCACCTGCTGCGGCTCGACGGCGCCCTCTACTGCCGCTCGGAGCTCACGGCGCCGTGGGGCATCGACCTCCCCGCGATCGACGACCTGCTCTTCCTGCACGTCGTCACCTCGGGCCAGGGCTGGCTGCACGTCGACGGCGAGCCGCCGCGGCTGCTCGACCACGGCACCGTCGCGCTCGTCGCGCCGGGCGTGCCGCACCTCCTCACGAGCGAGCCGCACACGCCCGCCACGCCCCTGTTCGACATCCCGGTCGAGACGCTGAGCGATCGCTACGAGGTGCTGCGTCACGGTGGCGGCGGCGCACCCGCGCTCGCGACCTGCGCGGTGCTGCGCCTCGACCACACCGCGACCCAGCGCCTGCTCGCGGAGCTGCCGCGCTCGTTCGTCGTGGACTCCTGGGCGGGGGACGACCTGGGCTGGGTGCACAGCACCATGCGGCTGATCGCGCGCGAGGCCAGCACCGAGCGGCCGGGTGGCGAGGCCGTGCTCACGCGCCTGGCCGACGTACTCGCGGTGCAAGTGCTGCGGGCCTGGCTCGACGCGGGCTCGACCCAGGCGACGGGGTGGCTCGCGGCGCTGCGCGACGAGCACGTGGGGCGTGCGCTCGCCGCGGTGCACCGCTCCCCTGGCGACCCGTGGACCCTCGCGCGCCTGGCCGCGACGGCGCACCTGTCGCGCTCGTCGTTCGCGGCCCGGTTCACGGCCCTCGTGGGCGAGCCCGCGATGCAGTACGTCGCCTGGTGGCGGCTGCGCCTCGCGCACGACCGCCTGACCTCCGGGGACGAGCCCGTGGGTACCGTCGCGCACGCCGTCGGCTACGCGTCGGAGGCCGCGTTCTCGCGTGCGTTCCGCCGCGAGTTCGGGGTCGCGCCCGGCGCGGTGCGGCGGCGCACGCCCCCGCCCCTCCCGCGCTCCCCCGAGGCCACGCCGTCGGGCCCGCTCTCGGCCTCACCCTCCGCCCCACCCGCTGCCGAGATCGGGCCTTCTGTCGGAATCCCCACCGGGTGAGCGACGGAGAGACCGAGCTCGGCGGCGACTGGGTGAGCTGGGCTCAGCACGCAGCGCGGGCGGCGGCGCGCGACGTCGTCGTACCGTGAGGCGGTGACGAGCCCGACCTCCGCAGCGGCCGCCACCGCGGGTCCCGCCCCGGTGGTGGGAGCCGCGCACACCCACGCACCCCAGGCCGCGCCGTCGTCGGCCGAGCTCGAGCAGGCCGTCGCGCTGCTGCAGGGCCGAACGCTCGCAGTGCTCACGGGGGCCGGGATCTCGACGGACTCGGGCATCCCCGACTACCGCGGGCCGGACTCCCCGCCGCGACGCCCTATGACGTACCAGCAGTTCGTGGGCGATCCCGACTTCCGCCGCACCTACTGGGCGCGCAACCACGTGGGCTGGCAGCACGTGGACCGCACGCGCCCCAACGCGGGCCACCACGCGGTCGCGCGCCTTGAGCAGTCCGGGGTCGCGCTGGGCGTGATCACCCAGAACGTGGACCGGCTGCACCAGCTCGCGGGCAGCCGCCGCGTGATCGACCTGCACGGCACCTACGCGGACGTCGTGTGCCTGAGCTGCGGGCTGGAGATCACGCGTGAGGATCTCGCCGAGCGGCTCGACGCGCTCAACCCGGGCTTCACCGAGGCCGTGGGCGCGATCGCGGACGTCGAGGTGGCGCCCGACGCCGACGCGGTGATCGAGTCGACCGAGGGGTTCGTGGTCGCGGACTGCCCGCGCTGCGGCGGGATCCTCAAGCCGGACATCGTGTACTTCGGCGAGAACGTGCCGCGCGAGCGCGTCGAGGCGGCGTTCGCGCTGGTCGACGAGGCCGACGCACTGCTGGTCGCGGGGAGCTCGCTGACCGTGCTCTCCGGACGGCGGTTCGTGACGCACGCGCGGCGCGCCGGCATGCCGGTGGTCATCGTCAACCGCGGGGCGACGCGCGGCGACCCCCATGCGGACGTCCGCATCGACGCCGGGACCTCGCCGACACTCACGGCGCTCGCGGAGGCGCTCGCTCCCTGAACCGCCCGGCCCGATGAGATCGGCGTGCGCGCCGGGTCGAACCTGGTGAGCGGCCGCACCGCGGCCACCGAGCGAGGAGCCCACCATGACCGTCCTGCCGTGCCTGTGGTTCGCGACCGAGGCCGTCGAGGCCGCCGAGCACTACGTCTCCGTGATCCCGAACTCGCGCATCGTCGCCGTGCACGCCACGCCCGAGGCCGCACCCGGCCCCACCGGCTCGCCCATGCTCGTGGACCTCGAGCTCGACGGGTCGCGCGTCCAGGCCCTCAACGGGGGCATCGACTTCCCGTTCAGCGAGGCCGTGTCGCTCGTGGCGGTGGTCGAGACGCAGGCCGAGCTCGACCGGGTGTGGGACGGCCTGCTCGAGGGCGGCGGCTCGGAGGTGCAGTGCGGCTGGCTCAAGGACCGCTGGGGTCTGTCCTGGCAGGTGGTGCCGGCGGTGCTCGAGCGGATCTCGGCTGAGGCGGCCGACGAGCCCGAGCGCTACGCCCGCGCGATGACCGCCGTGACGAACATGGTCAAGCTCGACGTCGCCGCGATCGAGGCCGCCGCCGACGGCGTCACGGTCTGAGCAGAGCGGTCGGGCGTGGCCTCAGCTCGGGCCGGGTGCGCCCGCGCCGCGGTGGGCGGCGAAGAAGTCCCGGAGCAGCGCGGCGCACTCGGGTTCGAGGACGCCGCCCACCACCTCGACGCGGTGGTTGAGCCGGCGGTCGCGCACCAGTTCGTGCACCGAGCCCGTCGCGCCCGCCTTGGGGTCCCACGCGCCCAGGACGAGCCGCGGGATGCGGGCGAGCACCGTGGCGCCCGCGCACATCGCGCACGGTTCGAGGGTCACGACGAGCGTGCAGTCGTCGAGCCGCCAGCGGCCGAGCGCCTGCGCCGCTGCGCGCAGCGCGAGCACCTCCGCATGGGCGGTCGGGTCGCCCGTGGCCTCGCGCGCGTTGTGACCGGTCCCGACCACGGCGCCGTCGGGCCCCACGACGACGGCGCCCACGGGCACGTCCGCGGTCGCGAGGGCGAGGCGGGCCTCGACCAGGGCGGCGCGCATGTGCTGCTCGTCGCGCTCACGCACCGTGCCCATCGCCCCTCCTCACCCCGCCGGCGCCGCGCCGTCGTCCGCGGACGGGACGGACGCTAGCCGAACGCCGTCGGGCACGTGGGTCCCAGACCCGCCCGGCCCGCACGGGCGGGCTACCACCCGGTACGGTGCAGCCATGCGCCTGCACGTCGCCGACCACCCCCTCGTCGCCCACAAGCTGACCGTCCTGCGCGACAAGGACACGGCGTCGCCGACGTTCCGCCTGCTCGTCGACGAGCTCGTGACGCTGCTCGCCTACGAGGCGACGCGTGACGTACGGACCGAGCAGATCGAGGTGACCACGCCCGTCGCGTCGACGCTCGGCACGCACCTGGCCGAGCCGCGGCCGCTCGTGGTGCCGATCCTGCGCGCGGGCCTCGGGATGCTCGAGGGCATGACGCGCCTGCTGCCCACCGCCGAGGTCGGCTTCCTGGGGCTGCAGCGCGACGAGGAGACGCTCCAGGCGATCACCTACGCCAACCGGCTGCCCGAGGACCTGTCCGGGCGCCAGTGCTTCGTCCTCGACCCGATGCTCGCGACCGGCGGCACGCTCGTGGCGAGCATCGACTACCTGTTCGAGCGCGGCGCGCGTGACGTGACCTGCATCTGCCTGCTCGCGGCGCCCGAGGGCCTGGCCGTGGTCGAGAAGCACGTGGGCGACCGCGCGGACGTCTCCGTGGTCGTCGCCGCCGTCGACGAGCGGCTCAACGAGAAGGCCTACATCGTGCCCGGCCTGGGCGACGCGGGCGACCGCCTCTACGGCCTGGTCTGACGCCTGCGGCCGACCTTCGTCGGCCCTGCTTCACCCCGCCCGACGACGGCGTTCGCGGGCGACGGGCCGGCCCTCGCGCGCCCCTTGTCCGGTTCGTCCCGATGCCGCCCGGCCGACCGGGTGAGAACTGTCCACTATCTGAGACATGGCCCTGACCAGGCTTGGTGTCCACGCTCACGACAGTCACACTCCTTCTATGACTGCTGTGTCGCTCACCATGACACCCCCCGTCGGGGGCGTCGGTGGTGCGCGGCCGCAGCCGCACGGACCGGGCTTCGCGCTCTACGTAGGCGTGGACGAGGCGGCGGGCCTCGAGGGGCGCATCCAACTCGCCGAGCTCGCCCAGGCGATCGGTCGGCTCGTCGAGCAGCGCGCACCCGAGGCGACGACGCACTCGGCGCTCGCCCTCGGCGACAGGGGGAACCAGCGCGCGCTCGTCGACCAGCTCGCCACCGTGCTGGCAGGGCCCCGGCCCGCCGCGAGCGCGGCCGCGCGGGCCGAGCTTGCCTGGGGCGCACGCCCACGCGGCGCCGTCGTCGTCGACGTCCAGGCGCACGAGGTGACCGCCCACGGGCGCACCGTCACGCTGACCAACAAGGAGTTCGCGCTCCTTGCCTACCTCCTCCGCTCGCCCAAGCGAGCGGTGCCACGCGAGGAGCTGCTGCGCACCGTGTGGCGCAAGGGCGTGTCCGGTCAGGGCACGCGCACCATCGACGTCCATGTGCGACGACTGCGGGAGAAGCTGGGGGGCTGCCTGCAGATCGTCACCGTCCGGGGTGTCGGGTATCGCTGTGACCCGACACCCGAGGTCGTCCTCGTCGGCTCGGGGGATGCTGGCTGAGGACTCCTGCGTTGCCGGGTCGCGGGTCAGGGGGCTCTCCCGCGGCCCGGCAACGCTCCTCCCGTCGCCCTCGCCCTCGGCGCGGTCCGCCCACGCGGTCCGCGTGACGCGAGTGACGCGAGGGGCTGTTGCGACAGCCCAGTCGCCCCTCGAGCCCCATCCGTCACACGCACCGCGGCGACGGACCACACAGCCCACTCGGGCGGGCATCTCAACCACCCGGATGGCCCTAGATGTGGTGTGTCGCGAGCCGACACGCCGGTAGATGTTGTGGTCGACCCCCATCCCGGGTCTAGAGTCGCAGACGCCGACGGTTCACCCGGAACTCCATCCGGGTGAGGCAAGAGGGAACCCGGTGGGAATCCGGGACTGCCCCGCAGCGGTGAGTGGGAACGACCGTCGTCAGACGCACTGGGCTCCGGCCTGGGAAGCGACGACCAGTAGGGATGAGCCGGGCGCCCACGAGTCCGAAGACCTGCCGCCGGTGCGTGCGCCGCCGGCGCACGCGGTTCGGGGCCTCTCGGGCGGGCTCGGCGGACACGTGCGCGACGGCGCACCGTCGTCGTCCCAGGGCACCGGACCACCGGTTCGACCTGGGAAGCAGCACCATGACCCTCACCGACCTCGCGACGCCGTCGGCCGCGCCCGACGGCGCCCCGGACTCACCTTCCGCGACCCCGGCACCCCGCCGCATCCACGTCACCAAGCGTGACGGCACGCAGGAGCCGTACGACGCCGACCGCATCAACCGTGCCGTCGAGCGCGCGGCCGCCGGCCTGCCCGACGCGATCTCGAAGGTCACCCAGGTGGCCGGCGAGCTCGCGATCACGCTGTTCGACGGCATCACCACCGAGCAGCTCGACGAGGCCGCGATCGCCGTCGCCGTGCAGAACGTCAAGGACGACCCGGACTTCGACGTGATCGCCGCGCGCCTGCTGCGCAAGGTCATCTACAAGCGCGTGCTGGGCGACTACGACACCGACCTCGAGCTCTCGCTGCTGCACCAGGCGCGGTTCCCCGGCTACGTGCGCGAGGGCGTGGAGCTCGGCCTGCTCGACGCGCGGCTCGCGAGCGCGTTCGACCTCGACGCCCTGGCCGCGGCGCTCGACCACCACCACGACGAGCGGCTGCGGTACATCGGCACCGTCACCATGCGGAACCGGTACATGATCAACGACCGGCACGGCCGTCCGCTCGAGGTGCCCCAGTACTTCTGGATGCGCGTCGCGATGGGCCTCTCGCTCAACGAGGGCGACCCGACGGCGGCGGCCAAGCGCTTCTACGAGACGATCGCGCGGCTCGACTACCTGCCGGCGGGCTCGACCCTGGTCAACGCCGGCACCTCCTACCCGCAGCTCTCCAACTGCTTCGTGATGCAGATGGAGGACGACATCGAGCACATCGCGACGTCGGTGCGCAACGTCATGTGGCTGACCAAGGGCACGGGCGGCATCGGCCTGTCGGTCTCGAAGCTGCGCGCCGAGGGCTCGCCGATCCGCTCCAACAACACGACGTCGACCGGTCCCATCCCGTTCATGCACACGATCGACTCGACGCTGCGCGCGGTCTCGCGCGGCGGCAAGAAGTTCGGCGCGCTGTGCTTCTACATGGAGAACTGGCACCTGGACTTCCCGCAGTTCCTGGACCTGCGGCAGAACTCGGGCGACCCGTACCGGCGCACGCGCACGGCCAACACGGCCGTGTGGATCTCCGACGAGTTCATGAAGCGCGTCGCGGCCGACGACGACTGGTACCTCTTCGACCCGGCCGACGCCCCCGACCTCACCGAGCTGGTGGGCGCCGCGTTCTCCGAGCGCTACGCGTACTACGTGGCACAGGCGCAGGCCGGCCGCATGCCGAGGCACCGGCGCCTGCGCGCACGCGAGCAGTGGACGTCGATCCTCGTGACCCTCCAGGGCACGTCGCACCCGTGGCTCACGTGGAAGGACACGATCAACTCCCGCGCGCTCAACGACAACACCGGCACCATCCACCTGTCGAACCTGTGCACCGAGATCACGCTGCCGCAGGACCGCGAGAACATCGCCGTCTGCAACCTCGCGTCGGTCAACCTCTCGGCGCACCTCGTCGGCGGCGAGATCGACTGGGACCGCCTGCGCGAGACCACGCGGCTCGCGGTGCGCCAGCTCGACAACCTCGTGGACATCACGTTGTCCTCCGTGGGCGAGTCCGAGCGCGCCAACCGCGAGAACCGCGCCGTCGGCCTGGGCGTCATGGGGTTCACCGACCTCACCGAGCGGCTGGGCCTCGCGTACGAGTCGACCGAGGCCGCCGAGCTCGTGGACACGCTGGTCGAGTTCATCAGCTACCACGCGATCGACACGAGCGCCGACCTCGCGCGGGAGCGCGGCTCGTACCCGAACTTCCCCGGCTCGGGCTGGTCCCAGGGCCTCGTGCCGATCGACACGCTCGACCGCCTCGAGGCGGACCGCGGCGTGCCCGTCGCCGTCGACCGCACCACGCGCCTCGACTGGGACGCGCTGCGCACCAAGGTCGCGGGCGGCATGCGCAACGCGACGCTGATGGCGATCGCGCCGACGGCGTCCATCGGCCTGGTCGCAGGGACCACGCCCGGGCTCGACCCGCAGTTCTCGCAGATCTTCAGCCGCGCGACGTCGTCGGGCAAGTTCCTCGAGGTCAACCGGAACCTGGTGCGCGACCTGACCGAGCTGGGGCTGTGGGAGCAGGTGCGCGACGACCTGCTCGCAGCGCAGGGCGACCTCGACGCGGTGGCGGGCGTGCCCGAGCACCTCAAGGCCGTGTACCGGACGTCGTTCTCGCTGTCGCCGTACGCGTTCATCGAGGTCGCGGCGCGCGCGCAGAAGTGGATCGACCAGGCGATCAGCCGGAACATCTATCTCGCCAACCGCGACGTGGGCGAGATGGCCAAGCTGTACCAGTCGGCGTGGGAGCGGGGCGTCAAGACGACGTACTACCTGCACATGAAGCCGCGGCACACGGCCGAGCAGTCGACGGTGCGCGTCAACAAGGCCGAGCAGCGCCCGACGGCGCCCGCGGCCCCCACCCAGCGCACGGACTCCACCCCGGCGCCGTCGTCGGCCGCACCGGCCCGCCGAGGCTTCGGCTTCGCCAAGCCAGCACCCCCCACCCCCACCACCCCCACCACCCCCTCCAAAGGTTCGAATGCGAACGTTGGCGCAGGTGCGGCGGTACTGAACGGGCCAGCACGCACAGAGGTTCGCACCGACGACGACGGCGCGCCGTCGGCCGTGGTCGCGCCGGTCGCCTCGGACACCGTGAGCACCCAGGTCGCCTCGGGCACCGCAAGCACCCCGGTCGCCTCGGGTGCCCCGGCCACTCCGGCCGCCTCGCCCGCGCTCGCCCCGGCGACCACGGCAGTCGCAGCCGGACCGGTCCTGGAGCTCACGGACCTGTCGGCCTCCGCCGAGGACGACGTCGTCGACGGGGTCGCGTGCCCGGTCGACCCGATGGAGCGCCTCCAGTGCGAGTCGTGCCAGTAGTCGCCCGACGCCTCCCCACCCACTCGACCATCCCGCAAGGAGCCACACCCATGTCCACCAACGGAATCCTCGGCACCGGCATCTCCGAGGGCCTGCTGCTCAAGCCCGTCCGCTACCAGTGGGCGATGGACCTGTACGACCAGGCCGTCGCGAACACCTGGTTCCCCAACGAGATCCAGCTCGGCGAGGACCTCGCGGACTTCTCGCGCATGACCGACGAGGAGAAGCACGCCGTCACGTTCCTGATGTCGTACTTCAACCCCAACGAGCTGCTCGTCAACAAGGCGCTCGCCTTCGGCGTCTACCCCTACATCAACGCGCCCGAGGCGCACCTGTACCTCGCGAAGCAGATGTGGGAGGAGGCCAACCACTGCATGAGCTTCGAGTACGTGCTCGAGACCTTCCCGATCGACCGCGCCGAGGCGTACGACTCGCACGTCTCGGTGCCGTCGATGGCGGCCAAGGAGGAGTTCGAGGTCCGCTACATCCGCCGGATGACCGAGCAGACCCTCGACATCACCACCACCGAGGGCAAGCGCGACTTCGTGCGCAACCTCGTGGCCTACAACATCATCCTCGAGGGCATCTGGTTCTACTCGGGCTTCATGGTCGCGCTGAGCTTCCGACAGCGGAACCTGCTGCGGAACTTCGGCTCGCTGATCGACTGGATCGTGCGCGACGAGTCCCTCCACCTGAAGTTCGGCATCAACCTCATCCTCACGGTGCTCGAGGAGAACGAGGACCTGCAGACCCCGGAGTTCGCCGACGAGATCCGCCAGATGATCCTCGACGCGGTCGACATGGAGGAGCAGTACAACCGCGACCTGCTGCCCCACGGGATCCTCGGGCTCAACGCCGACTACGTGAACCAGTACGTCAAGTACCTCGCGGACCGCCGGCTCGAGGAGCTCGGGTTCGAGCCGCACTACCGCGTGAGCAACCCGGCCAAGTGGATGGCGACGGCCAACGACACGCTCCAGCTGGTCAACTTCTTCGAGGCGACCAACACGAGCTACGAGGTCAACACCCGCGCCTGAGCACTTGCGCGGGCAGCCATCCCTCCCACCGAGATCGGCCCTTCTGTCGCTCCGCCTGCCGGGAAAGCGACAGAGAGGCCGATCTCGGCGGGGCTGACGGGTGAGTAGGTTGGTCGGCATGGGTGGGGGGGTTTCTCGCGTACGACGGCGCTCTCGCGGCGGGCGGCCCGCCCGACCGGTGGTCCGACCTCGGGCTCGACGACGCCGTCGGGCACCTGCGCGCGTTCGACGACGGCGACTGGGCGCGTCTGGTCGAGCGCCTCCCGGCCGCTCCCGCCGCGTGGCGCGCCCGGTGCGCCCAGACGCTGTCCGAGGCCGATCCCGATCATGCGCTCCCGCTGCTGCTCACCCTGCTGCAGGACGAGGACCCCGACGTCACCGAGGCCGCAGCCGACTCGCTCGCGAGCCTCGCGCAGGACGGCGCCACGCCCACCCTCGACGAGGTCTCGCGTGCGGCCCTCGCCCGCCTCGTCGCCCGCGGAGGCCTCGCGGCGGGCCCGGCCCAGCGCCTCCTCGCCCACCCCTGACGCGCGCGGTCCCCAGCCGAGGCGTGGTGGGCGGGTGCGGTCAGGTGGTGCGGGCGACCCAGATCAGGAGCATCGTGACGAGGAAGCCGACCACGTAGTTGGCCGCGAGGAACTGACGCCACCCGGCGTTGGCGGTCTCGGCCGTCTCGTCCGTGATCCGGCCGAACCTCGCGACGATCACCAGGTACGGCACCACGAGCACGACGGCGAGCGGTCCCGGCCAGGGCACCGCGAGCATCAGCAGGCCACCCACGGCGTAGGCGACGAACGCGAACCACACCGTGGGCCGCGCCCCGAGCACGGTCGCGATCGAGCCGATGCCCGCAGCCCGGTCCGCGACGACGTCCTGCACCGCCCCGAACGCCTGACTCGCCATCCCCCACAGGAAGAACCCCGCCAGGATCAGCCACTGCGTGCGGCCCAGCATCTCCCCCGCCAGCACGAACCCGTACAGCGCCGGCGAGACGAAGTGCGTGCTCGACGTCATCGAGTCGAGCACCGGCCGCTCCTTGAACCGCAGCCGGGGGGCGGAGTAGGCGACCACCGCGAACAGCGAGAACGCGAGCACGGCCCACGACGACGGCGTGCCGACGGCCACGAGGTAGACGACGAACGGCACGGGCAGCAGCGTCGAGGCGAGCAGCGTGGTCCGGTGCAGCCCCTTGTCGAGCAGCGCACCCTCGACACCACCCTTGCGCGGGTTCGCGAGGTCCGACTCGTAGTCGAAGACGTCGTTGATCCCGTACATCAGCAGGTTGTACGGGATCAGGAAGAAGAGGGTGCCGATCACGAGCGGCCAGTCGACCTCGCGCGTGCTCATCACGTACGCCGCCGCGAACGGGTAGGCGGTGTTGACCCAGCTCAGGGGCCGCGAGCTGAGCGCGAGCTCGCGCAGCACGCTGCGGCGCGCAGCCGGTGCGGGGGCGCTCACGCGTCCACCTCCGCACGCCGTCGGGCCCCGAGCAGCGACCACAGCGCGGGCAGCAGCAGCACCGCGAGCACCGTGTAGGCGAAGTCCTCGATCGGGGCGACGCCCACCTGCGGACCGAGGCGCTGCACGTCGTCGTACGCGACCAGGCCGATGCGGATCATCACGTTGTCGAACACCGCCGTCATCGCGAGCAGCACCACAGCCGCGACGCCGAGCCCGCGCCAGCCCGGCGCCCCGGTACGTCGCCGGGCGACGAGCAGCACCACGAGCGCCGCGACCAGGAACGGCAGGTTGAGCAGCGCGTACGTCATGACCGCGCCGCCGCGTCCGCGGGCGCCGACGCGCCCCGCCCGTCGAGCGCCCGGGACGCCGCCGCCCACACGTTCATGGTCAGGTAGCTCAGCAGCACGAGGAAGAAGACCTCCTCGACCGGCAGCTCCGGTGCGAGCAGCAGCCCCGTCATGAACTCGGTCTCCCCGCGGAAGAACACCCCGAGCGCGATGCCGGCGACGTCCCACACCAGGAACACCGCGACGCCGACGGCGAGCACGACGGCGGCCCGGCGCGCGTCGGCGAAGAAGAACAGCCGGAACCTGTGGTCGAGCACCACCATGCCGGTGATCGACACGAGCAGCGCCGCGAGGTACACGAGCCCCATCACGCGGCCCCGCGCGCGGCCGGGGCGCCTCCCCGTCCCACCAGCGGCTCGGGCAGCGGCCCCGTCGAGGTGTCCCCGCGAAGGCGCTTGACCACGAGCTCGGCGCTGATGAGACACATCGGCAGGCCGATCCCCGGGATCACCGAGCCACCCGCGTACAGCAGCCCGTCGACGCGCCGGGCCTGGTTGCCCGCACGGAACATCGCGCTCTGCCGCAGCGTGTGCGCCGGGCCCAGGGCGGTGCCGCGCCACGCGCGCAGGTCCTCGGCCCAGTCCGCGGGCCCCACCGTGCGACGCACGACGACGCGCTCGGCCAGGTCCGGCACGCCCGCCCACGACGCGATCTGCGCGATCGCGGCATCCGCCACCTTCTCGACCCACGGGTCGCCGTCGCCGTCGCGGCCGCCGCGCCCCAGGCGCTCGTCGGGCGGCACCGGCACGAGGATGACGACGTTCTCCATGCCGTCAGGTGCGGCGCCCGGGTCCGTCGCGGTCACCCGGCTCACGTAGACGGACGTCGGATCCGGCATGGGCTCGCCGCCCTCGGCCGACAGCGGCGCGAAGATCCGCTCGAAGCCCTGGTCCCAGTCCTCCGCGAGCAGCAGGCTGTGGTGCGCGAGCTGGGGCAGCTCCCCCTCGACGCCCAGGTAGACCATGACCGTGCTGGGCCCGGGCACCTGCTTGCGCCACCACGTGGGCGAGTACGAGCGCAGCTCCGCCGGCAGCAGGTCCCGCTCGGTGTGTTGGAGGTCGGCCGTCGAGACGACGACGTCGGCGAGCAGGTGGTGCCGCACGCCGTCGGCGTCCGTGTACTCGACACCGGTCGCGGCCGCGCGCACCGAGGGCCGCCGCCACGAGCGCTCGGGCACGGGCCGCGTGGTGATCGCCGTGACCTCGGCGCCCGTGCGCAGGTCCACGCCCTCGGCGAGGGCGACGTCGCGGATCGCCTCGATGAGCCTGCCGAACCCGCCGCGCGGGTAGAGCACGCCGTCCACCAGGTCCAGGTGGCTCATGAGGTGGTACATGCTCGGCGTGAGCCGCGGCGCCGAGCCCAGGAACACCGCGGGGTAGCCGAGGATCTGGCGCAGCCGCGTGTCTCCCACCGTGCGCCGGATGCGAGCGTCGAGCGACTCCGTCAGCAGGCGACCGAGCCGCGGGGCACGCGCCGCGACGCCGGCCCGCGCGAGCGGCACGAGCGACGCGAAGGTCGTGTAGAGGAAGTGCCGCAGCGCCATCGCGTAGGTGTCCGACGCCGAGGCGAGGTACGCCCGCAGCCGCTCCCCCGCCCCCGGCTCGACGCGCTCGAACAGCGCGACCGAGTCCTCGAGGTCCGAGCGCACGTCCAGAGGGTCATGGTTCTCGTACATCACCCGGTAGGCGGGGTCGAGCCGCACGAGCTCCAGGTGCTCGTCCGCGCTCGAGCCCAGCAGCCGGAAGAAATGGTCGAAGACCTCGGGCATCAGGTACCACGACGGCCCGATGTCGAACGTGAACCCCTCGGCTGACCACGTCGACGCGCGCCCGCCCACCTGGTCACGCGCCTCGAGCACCGTGACCTCGTACCCCTCACGGGCCAGCAGGGCCGAGGTCGCGAGCCCGGCGATCCCCCCGCCCACGACGACGGCGCGTCCGCTCACCGTTCCACCTCCACGACGTCGCGCGGCGCCGACGGCGTCGCGACGGGTTCCGGCCGGCCCGCGAGCACGCGGGCCGTGAGTCGCGCCTTGACCGGCGCCGGCACACGCACCCGCGTGCGGGCGACCTCGGCCGCCGGGGTGCTGCGCAGCCGTGCCGCGAGCTCGGCGAACAGGGCCGTCGCGACCTGGACGGCGCGCCGGGCACCCGGGGGCAGCTCGAGCGCGGAGGCCGCGGCCGTCCGAAGGTCCGCCTCGATGCCGTCGAGGACGGCGTGCTTCTGCGCCTCGGTGAAGCTCGACGGTTCGATTCCCGGCAGGTAGCGGCGGCCGAGGCGGTCCGAGTCGTCTGCGAGGTCCCGCAGGAAGTTGACCATCTGGAACGCCGACCCCAGCGCGCGTGCGCCCGGCGCGAGCTCGGCGTAGCGCTCGGGCCGGCGGCCCGGGGGCTCGTCCAGCAGGAAGCACCGCAGGCACATGAGCCCGACCACCTCGGCCGAGCCGTACACGTACTCCGCGAGGCTCGCCTCGTCGTGCACCGTGCGCTCGAGGTCGGTGCGCATCGAGGCGAAGAACGGGGTGACGAGGTCCGCGTCGATCCCGGCGGCCCGCGCCGTCCGCGCGAACGCGTGCACCAGCACGTTCGTGCTGTACCCGGTGGCCATCGCCTCGAGCGTCTCGGCCTCGAGCCGGCCGAGCAGCCTGCGCGCCTCGGCAGCGTCCGTCCCGGCCTCGTCCGCGACGCCGTCGACCACCTCGTCGGCCAGGCGCACGAGCGCGTACACGTTGCGGATGTCCGTGCGACGCGCCGGCGGCAGCAGCCGCGAGGCCAGGCCGAAGCTCGTCGAGTAGCGCCGCACCACGAGGTCGGCGGCAGCCTGGGCGACGTCGTCGTACAGGCTCAGTCGGTCGAGCACCGGGCCTCCTCGATGTCCTGCGCGACGGTGTCGAGCGTACGGCCCACCTCCGACGCGACCGCGCACACCACCCCGCCCAGCTCGCCGGGGAGGTCCCGCGCGTCGTCGTGCACGCGCTCGAGGTCCTCCCGCACCCACGTCGCGACGTCGTCGGGCGCCTGCGAGCGCGCGAGCGAGCCACGCACCCGGGCCGCGCCGGCCTGGTCGAGATCGGCCTGCCCCACGTGCGCGGAGATCTCGTCCCACACGGGAAGCTCGCGCGCCCGCAGCATGAGCGGCGTCTGCTTGCCCTCGCGCAGGTCGCTCAGGTTGCTCTTGCCGATGCGCTCCTCGGGCGCGAACACACCCAGCAGGTCGTCGACCAGCTGGAACGAGCGGCCCAGCACCACACCGATCCGGTCGAGCCGCTCGAGCAGCCGCGCGTCGGCGCCCGCGAGCAGCGCACCGGCTCGCAGCGGCGCGCGGAACGAGTACATCGCGGTCTTCGACTCGGCGACCGTGAACGCCTCGCTCAACCCCGGGCTGCGCACGCCCAGGCCGAACGCGGTGTCCACGAGCTCACCGCCCGCGGAGATCAGCAGGGTCTCGTCGACCAGCTCGGTGAGGCCCTGCTGCAGCGGCTCGGGCAGTGCGGCCCCGGCGAACATGCGGTGGGCGAGGCTCAGGGTGAGGTCGCCCGCGAGCAGCGCGGCGGCCTGCGACCAGCGGTGCGCGCTCACCGGGTCCAGCCCCGTCTCGCGCCCCTCGTCGCGCATGACGGCCGCGAGGTTGGGGCGGCCGCGGCGCACGGTGTCGTTGTCGATGAGGTCGTCGTGCACCAGGAACGCGGTGTGCAGCAGCTCGAAGCCGGCCGCGACCACGACGGCGGCCCGGGCCTGACCGCCCCCGAGCGCGTCGTGCGTCCCGAGCACGAGCGCCGAGCGGAACCGCTTGCCGCCGTCGAGGCTGCGCGCGATCTCGCGCCACAGCGCGTCGTTCTCGCGGCCCAGCCGGGCGGCCCGACGACGGCAGTCCGCGAGGCTCGAGCGCAGCAGGGCGTCGACGGCGTCACCGTCGACGGCGTCGGCGTCGGCGTCGGCGTCGGCGAGCACGGTCGCCGCCGGGAGCACCAGGCGGTCGGTCGCGGTGGTCGTGGTGGTCGTGGCGGCGCTCGTCCGCGCCGGGGCGGTCGTCGTGCGCGCCCGTCCGGGGCTCATCGTGAGCCCCCGAGCAGCGGGACGGTCGCGGCCGACGAGACGAGCCACGGGCTGAGCGCCCACGGGGCGGCGCGCACCGCCGCGCGCAGGTCGTCCACCTCGACCCACGCGAACTCCATCACCTCGTCGGGGTTGGGCCGCACCTCGTCGGCTGTCCGGGCGGTGAAGACGGGGCACACCTCGTGCTCGACGATCCCCGAGGCGTCGACGGCGCGGTACCGGAAGTCGGGGTCGGTGAGCTCGATGTCGTGCAGCTCGATCCCCAGCTCGTGACGTGCCCGACGACGGACGGCGTCCTCGAAGGCCTCATCCGGGCCGGGGTGGCCGCACACGCTGTTCGTCCACACCCCGGGCCAGGTGACCTTGCTGAGCGCCCGGCGGGTGACGAGCACGCGCCCCTCGGCGTCGAGCACGTGGCACGAGAACGCCAGGTGCAGCGGGGTCTCGTGGGTGTGCACGCTGGCCTTGTCGGCGGTGCCCGTCGGCACGCCGTCGGGATCGAGGAGGACGACCGTCTCCGTGAAGGTCATGTGCGGCCTTCCGCCGTGGGGGCGCGCCGGGCGTCCACCCGACCGCGCTCAGCAAATGCTCAGCATGCTGAGGATATGACACGGACGTCATGTCCGCCTCCCGGGCCGTGACCGAGATGTCCATCCTCCCGCGCGCACCGCGCCGTGTCCTGCCCAACGAGCCCCGACCTGCTCCGCCCGGTCCGCCGGGATCGGCCGTTGGCGGCCGGGGGCGGGGGCTCGGGTGGTCGGGCAGGATCAGGGCGTGACCTCAGCCCCGCTCCGCGTGAGCGTCGTCATCCCGTGCAAGGACGACGGCGTCGCGCTGCGGCGCTGCCTGGCGGCCCTCGCGGCGCAGGACGAGCCGCCGCACGAGGTCGTCGTCGTCGACAACGCGTCGAGCGACGACAGCGCCGACGTCGCGCGCGCGCTCGGGGCCCGGGTGGTCAGCGAGCCCGCGCCGGGCATCGGCGCGGCGGCCGCCGCGGGCTACGACGCCGCGACCGGTGACCTGATCGCGCGCTGCGACGCCGACACCCTCGCCCCGCCCGGCTGGACCCGCCGCATCCGCGAGGCGTTCGAGGCCGATCCCTCGCTCGACGCCCTCACCGGCCACGGCGACTTCTACGACGTGCCCCGCTGGCGCGCCGTCGTGCACGGCCGCCTCTACCTGTGGGCCTACTACACGTCCATGCACGGAGCGCTGGCGCACCCGCCGCTGTGGGGTTCGACGGCGGCACTGCCCCGCGACCGCTGGGAGGCCGCGCGCGCCGACGTGCACCGCTGGGACCCCGAGGTGCACGACGACGTCGACCTCGCGCTCGCTCTCCCGCCGGAGGCCCGCGTGCGCCACGACCGCGCGCTGCGGGTGCAGGTGTCCGGGCGCTCGCTCGTCGGGTGGGCGCAGACCCGGCGGCGGTTCCGGCGCGGCATGCGCACGCTGCGGCTCGCGTGGGCGGAGGGCCGCACCCCGACCGCGCGATGGCGCCGTCGTCTCGAGGTGCGGCGCGCGCGTGGGGCCGTAGCGTGAAGACATGCGCATCGTCATCGCAGGTGGACACGGCAAGATCGCCCAGCGCCTGACCCGGCTGCTCGTCGCACGCGGCGACACCGTGGTGGGCCTGGTGCGCAACCCCGCGCACATCGAGGACCTCCGCAGCCTCGGTGCGACGCCCGCGGTCGTGGACCTCGAGAGCTCGGCCGTCGACGAGGTGGCCGAGGTGGTCGACGGCGCCGACGCGGTGGTGTTCGCGGCCGGCGCCGGGCCGGGCTCGGGCGCCGCGCGCAAGGACTCGATGGACCGCGGCGGCGCGGCCCTGCTCGCGGACGCGGCCGAGCGCGCGGGCGTGCGCCGCTACGTGCTGGTCTCCGCGATGGGCGTGCTCGAGCCCGAGGCCGCCGAGGACGACGTGTTCGTCACCTACCTGCGCGCCAAGGCCGCGAGCGAGGAGGACCTGCGCTCACGCGACCTCGACTGGACCGTGCTGCGCCCGGGCGGGCTCACCGATGACCGCGGCACGGGCCGCGTGCTGCTCGAGCCGCGCGTCCCGATGGGCTCGGTGCCGCGGGACGACGTCGCCGCGGTGATCGCCGGGCTGCTCGACGAGCCGTCAACGATCGGGCTCACTCTCGAGCTGGTGGCCGGTGGTGACCTCGTGGACGCCGCCGTCCAGGCCGCAGGGCGCGGCGAGCCGGGCGATGCGTCGAGCGACGCGATCGACGAGCGTTAGGACCTCTGGACGGTCAAGTATGCGAGTGCGGGGCCACCGAAGCCTCCATTGGCCGACGTCACACTAGCGATCCCGACACGCGTTCCGACGGACGAGGCAGGAGCGATCGGAATTCGAAGCTCCTCGGTAGTCGCGGCCGGGAGCTGACCCCGAACGCAGGACAGGATGAAGCCGAGTTCGCCTTGGCGCCGGCATTCCCAGCCGACGGGGTCCGCCCCCGTCCACGACGCTGCGAGCTGAAAGAGACGCACTTCAACATCACGCGCCGTCGCAGTGCCCTCGTTGACGACGGAGAAGGCGAAGTGCGCCTCCTCGCCCACCACCGACGTGGTAGCCACGCCTTCGATCGCCACACGTGCAGCGACTTCCAGCACGCGAGTCTCGGCGGCCGCGGGGGCGACGTGCTCGTCGCCCGCCTCCACATCGATCGTGATGTCCGCGACCTGTCCCTCGCCGAGAGCACCCTGGAGGCGGATGTTGAGGCCAAGGACAGCTTCGTCTCCCGAACCCGGTTCGAGAGAGTCACCGAGCTCACAGTCGACCATCTGTCCTCTTGCAGAGCAATCCCATCGGCCCGGGTGAACGGAGATGTATCGCACTCCCCCGGGGAGGCGGAAGGTCACGCTGACGTCCTCGATCGCGCGGCCGCCATCGTTGGTGACAACGGCGACGAGCGTCGCGACCTCGCCGCGCTCGACCTGGATGTCGCTAGGGGCATGGAGGGCGAGGGCCCCGGGCTTGGGCAGCTCGATCGGGACCGATCGGCGTACGCCGTCGACCACGACGACGAGCTCGACCGAGCCGCCACGGCCTGCGTTGATACGTAGGGTCGGCAAGATCGAAGGGCCGTCGAAACCAACGCTCGCGGCCGTCGTCCGCGGGACGTCAGCGGTACCCGACCAGCGTTCTTGGTTCGTGGGAGCGGTGACGCCCTCGGGAAGCTCAACTGCGACGGCCACGTCCCGCGCCGTAGTACCGCCGGTGTTCTTCAGAGCGAGCGTGATCTCTGACTGAGCGCCGCGGACGTGGGCAACCTCGACGGCGAGTGGCACGAGCGTGGCTGGCGCTGATCGCAGTTCGAGCGCTGCCGTGGCGATACGCTGAGACGCCACGACATGGCGCGACGCCTCGAGCTCTAGCGTGACCTGACCGTCCATGATCGACGCGTCGCGCAGTGGCTGGACGGCGCCTGGGTCGAGAGCCGAGGCATCCACGTCGAGCACGAGCGCCCACGGCGCACCGCCGCGCGGCACACCGGTCGTCGTCGTACAGACCAGCTGGTCGCCTTCACGCTCGCAGCCCCAACGCCCGGCGTCCGCTGAGCTCACGCTGATGGCATCCAAGAATGCGATGTCACCGGCTGCACTGCTGACCTCGGGGAACGTCAGACGTGCGGTGACCGCCGCCGTGGTGTGACCGGCGTTCGACACTCCGAAGGAGAGCGAACCCGATTGAGCGCTCGCTCCAGTCAGGACGAGCTTGCCGGCATCAGCCGCAGCGACACTGCCGGGACGGCTCTGTACCGGTGCACGAACGTCGCTGGACGCGGAATCCGGCTGGTCCGTCTCCTTCCCGGACCACGCGACGACGGCGACGCCCGCGTCGTCGGAACCGTCGAGCCGCGAGTTGCGAAGTACGAGTTGCCGAGAGAGCGTCCGCGCGTCACCAACCTGGATCGGCCCGGTGGAACAGAGAAGACTCTTCCCCGCGCGCTTCGGCTCGCAGTCCCATCCGTCCCCGTCGGAGACGGCCGCGGTGCCAAACGCCTGGCGTGTCGAAAGCCCCGCGAACTCCCCTGTGGTGTCCCCGGTGAACGAGAACGCGACCCATGCCTGCGTCGCCACACGGTCCGACTCGTTAGTCACTGTGAGTGAGATCGGCGTCGGCGTATCCAACTCGACGGCGGGCGTCGCGAAGCCCCCTTGGAGCGCCAGCACGAACGGCTCCTGCTCCGTGGGCTCCTCCGGGTCGGTCGGCTCGCCCGGGTCCGTCGGCTCCTCGGGCTCCGTCGGCTCCTCAGGCTCGCCGGTGCCGGGCCCCTCGGGGTCCGGCTGCGCAGGCGACGCCGGGTCGGGGTCCGACGGGGTCGAGCGCGGCTCGCGGTCCGACGTCGTGGTGGTGGACGTCTCGTCGTCGGCGGGCGGGATGGTGGTGGGATCCGTCGGGTCGGCGGGCGTGGTCGGTGCAGGGTCCGCGGGCGGCGCGATCTCGTTCCCGCCCGCGTCACCGTCCGTGCCGGGCCCCTCGGTCGACGTCTCGTCGTCGACAGGTGCCGCCACGACGGGCTCGTCCCCCGGCCCGCCGTCGAACGCGCCGAGCGCACCGGCGACGCCGAGGCCACCCGCGACCACGACTCCAGCGGCCGCGAGGCCGAGCACACCTACGGGCACGCTCGCCAGGAGCCCCGCGAGGCCGCCCGCCGAACCGGCTGCCGCCGCGCCTCCCGCTGCCCCGGCGCCTGCCCCCGCGGCGGCAGCACCGCCACTGGTCGCAGCCGCCGGCGCGGGGTTGAGCATCGCCGCGACGCCCGAGGCGCCGCCCACGGCTGCCGCCGCTCCAGCCGCCGCACCCGAACCCACGAGTGCGCCACCGCCCGCGCCGGC
>NZ_JAACYI010000027.1 GCF_009996735.1 Cellulomonas sp. APG4
CCGCCGGATCAGCGAGGGCAAGACCAAACGCGAAGCGATGCGCTGCCTCAAGCGCTACTTCGCCCGCCACGTGTTCAGGCTCCTGGAGAGCGCCCCGATGCCCACTTGACGCCGATAGGAGCATCTCCATCATCGTGTTGTCCACGCTCGAGGCGACCCGCCCCATGGATCCGAGCAGGCCGGCCGAGCGCAGCCGGTGGCCGAAGATCCACGACGTGTACTGGGCTCCGCGGTCTGCGTGGACGATCGCGCCGGGCCCCGGCCGGCGGGTCCAGATCGCCATCTGCAGCGCGTCGACGACGAGCTCGGAGCGCATGTGGTCCGCGATCGACCACCCGACGATCTTGCGGGTGAACACGTCCAGGACCGCGGCGCAGTAGACCTTCCCGGTGTTCGTCGGGTGCTCGGTGATGTCGGTGCACCACAACCGGTCCGGACCGTCGGCGACGAACCGGCGCTGGACCAGGTCCTCGTGCGGGGCCGGCGCCGGGTGGTGACGAGCGCGCTTGCGCCGGTGGCTGATGCCGCTGACCTGCGCGGCCCGCATCAGCCGCGCGACCCTCTTGCGGCCGCACGCGATGCCCATGCCCAGGCGCAGCTCGGCATGGACCCGCGGGGCGCCGTAGGAGCACCGCGACATCTGGTGGACTGCCACGATCGTGGCCGTCAGCTCGGCGTCGGCGACCGCTCGGGCCGACGGGGGTCGGACCTGCCAGTCGTAGTAGCCGGACCTGGAGACGTCGAGCACCCGGCAGGCCACCGCGACGGAGACACCGTCGTCGGCGAGTTCACGGACCAGCCGGAACGTCATTTTGGGAGCACGTTCTCCCGCGCGAAGTAGGCGCTGGCGCGCTTGAGGATCTCGTTCTCCATCTCCAGCACCCGCGTCCGGCGCCGCAGCTCGACCAGCTCCTTGCGCTCGTCGCTGGTCAGCCCCTCCCGGCGGCCGGTGTCGACGTCGTCCTGAGCCATCCACCGGCGCAGGCACGACTCGCTGATCCCCAGGTCGGACGCGACCTTCGCGACCGGGTGCTGACCGCTGCGGGCAAGATCCACCGCGCGACGCCGGAACTCCGGCGGCTTGGCTGCAGGCACAAGGACTCCTCTCGGAGATGACATCGTCACCTCAGGACAGGTGTCCGGGGAAGCGGGTCAGGCTCCCCGAGGCTAGCGTCTGTCTGTGCGCTCCACACCGTTCGCCGTCGAACGCCGGCTGATTGACGGAATCCCGGCGATCTCAGTGCGCCCAGCGGCTGCATCGTCGAACCGCCTCGTCGTGTGGTTGCCGCCGTTGGGCGAGTCCGCTGAGGCCATGGTGCCTCATCTCCAGCGGTTGGCGGCCACTGGAGTAACTGCCCTGAGCATCGACCCCTGGCAGCACGGCATGCGGCAGGCTGCGCCTTCCGGTGCCCTTCGGGCAGCCGTGCTGGCCGACTTCCGACGGCGCATGTGGCCGATTCTCGGGCGGACGACTATCGATGCGCTCACCGTCGTGGACCACTGGGGGCCCATGCTCGGGACAGACCCGACGTCCTACGACGTAGGTGGTATGTCGATGGGCGGCGACATCGCCCTTGCCCTCGCCGCCCTCGATGCGCGCATCGGTCGAGTCTCCGTAGTCGCGGCAGGCCCGGACTGGGGCCGTCCCGGCATGCGCAGCGTGGATGGCAGCGACAAGACGATCGACCAGGGCCTCGAAGATGCGGGCGCACACTGGTGGCGACAGCAGCTCGAGCCGGCAACACGCGCCGCTGCTTTTGCGCGCGACGTCCACGTGGACCTTGAGCTCGGCGGTGCGGATACTCACGTGCCGCCGGACGCGGCGCTGGAACTTCGACGGCGCGTCGTCGCTCTCGACCCGAGCGCCGCAACACGATTCTCATGTCATGTGCATCCAGCGCTCGATCACCTCGCTGTCCTTGCTGATCAGGCAGTGATCGAACGCGCACTCTCGCGGCTCGGCGGTGCGAGTCCGTTGCAGTAGGGCCTCAGAGTGAGGATGCCTGCTGAGATACCTGCTCCTTCAACACCATCTCCGCAGCCCCGACTGCGGCCGCATCTCGCATGGTCAGCGACTCACGCACGGCCACAGGATGCGCGTGCCGACCGAGGAACGCGGTGTCGAGGCGCCGCTGGATCGTCTCGATGTAGATCGAGACTGCACTGCCGAAGCCCGATCCTGCGAGGATGACGTGATCGAGATCGAGCAGGTTGGCGGCGCCTAGAACTGCCTGCGACATTGCGTCCGCGGACGCCTGGACCGCTGCCAGCGCGGCGGGGTCGTTGCGTAGCGCCAGGGCGGCCACGCGATTCATGGCGAGGCGACGGCCCGCTAACGCCGCGTAGGACTGCTCGACCGCGGCGGGGGCCGCCACAGCCTCGAGACAGCCTCTGCCTCCGCACCGGCACAGCTGCCCAGCCGGGTCTACGACGACATGGCCGATCTCCCCCGGCCGTCCGAGCCTGCCCCCCAGCGGCGCTCCGTCGAGGACGATGCCGCCGCCGATGCCGCGATCCATCTGGATAAGCAAGAGCCTTGAGTCCTTCCCGGCGGCACCACCCCAAGCCTCACCCGCCGCTGCGGCGGCGCCGTCGTTGTACAGACGCACAGGCACACGTGCGGCGTCCTCCAGTGCGTTTCTCAACCGGAACCCGGCCCACTCAGGGAGGACCCTCGAGTCAAGGACAACATCCCGCGAGGCATCGAGTCCACCAGGCACCGCAACGCCAAAACCGACGATGCTCTCCGGCCGGAGCCCGAGGGATGAGAGCAGCTCGGCAGCAGCTTGGGCCACGCGCGTGGTCGACGCTGCAGGGCCGTCGACGCCATGGCGGAACCGCGAGCGGCCGACGACCGCACCCCCGAGACCCTCAACGACGATCGTTGCGGAGTCGGCCGTCAACTGCGCACCTAGTGCGTACCGGGACGCTGCGTTGATCTCAAGGAGAACTCGGCGCTTGCCTCCCGTGGACTCGCTGTGTCCCGACTCCGTGACCAGGCCTTCAGCGATGAGTCTGCGCGCGATGCTCGTGATCGCTGCGGGCGTCAGCCCGACGATGCCCGAAAGCTCGACTCTGCTGATCGGCGCCCGCGCCCGGATCTCCTCAAGCACGACTTCGCGGTTGTTGACGCGTCGCCGCCGGGGGGCGCCGCCGGGCGTCGGAGCGCCCCGGGCGTCGCGTCGCTCAGGCTCCTCCGGTCGCATCTCCACTTACTCCCTTTGCTTAATTTAGTCGCTTGACTAAGCGTGGTGTGGGGTCCAGTCTAGGTCTTGCAATGGCGCGACGACTCGCTGCCGTGGCTTGAGGTCGCAGGCTGCGGCCGGACAAGGAGATCTCGCGTGCACCGACCGCTACATGATGGATGGCAGGTCCGCCTGGTCGCGGGATCGGCCCCAGAGGAGATCGCCGCGAGGCTGCGTGACGGCATCCCAGCACGGGTTCCGGGAGTGGTTCATCTTGACCTGCAGCGCGAGGGGCTGATCGGCGACCCCTTCGTCGACGATGCGGAGTCTGAGCTGCAGTGGATCGGTGAAGCCGACTGGGAGTACATCACCCATTTCGAATGGTCTCCGGATGCCAGCGACCGACACGACCTCACCTGCGACGGACTCGACACCGTCGCGACGGTTCAGCTGAACGGCAGCACGGTCGCGCATACCGTCAACCAGCACCGGTCATATCGGTTCGACGTCACCAACGTCTTGCGTCCGGGCTCGAATGAGCTCCGGGTCTACTTCGCTTCGCCGGTCCGCTTCGCCCGCGAGCAGGAGTCCGTGCTGGGTGAGCGCCCGCACTCCTACCACCACCCCTTCAACTGCATCCGCAAGGCGGCATACTCGTTTGGATGGGACTGGGGCCCGGACCTCGCCTCGGTGGGCATCTGGCGTTCGATTGGCATCCACTCCTGGTCCCAGGCGCGCATCCGTAGCGTGCGTCCGATCGTGGACGTCATCGAAGGCGTGCCCTCGGTGGAGGTCCACGTCGATCTCGAGCTCTCCGATGAGAAGCAGACCGACGGCGCGCTCCGGCTGGACGTAGCAGTCGCCGGGCAACAGGGACACCTCGACGTCACGGGGCCCGGAGCACATGTGCTCCGCCTTGAGGCCCCCGACGCGCCCCTCTGGTGGCCTAGGGGCCACGGGCGCGCAGCGCTGCATGAGCTGACCGTGGGGGTTTCCAAGGCCTCTGGCCAGGGGCCGCTGGACAGCTGGTCCCGCTGCATCGGCTTTCGCACGATCGACATCGATCTGGCCCCGGACGCTCACGGAAGCGCATTCACGCTTCGGGTCAACGGCGAGGACGTGTATGTCCGAGGTGCCAACTGGATTCCCGATGACGTGTTCCTGCCGCGAATCCGGCGCGATGATCTTCACGCCAGCATCACGGATGCGACGGACGCCGGCATCAACCTGCTACGGGTGTGGGGCGGCGGGATTTACGAGTCCGAGGACTTCTACGAGCTCTGCGACGAGGCCGGTGTGCTCGTCTGGCAGGACTTCCTCCTGGCGTGTGCGGCATACAGCGAGGACGCGGTGCTCTGGGACGAGTTCGCAGCCGAGGCGGAAGAGGCCGTCACGAGACTCACGGCCCACCCGAGCTTGGCCGTGTGGAACGGCTGTAACGAGAACCTCTGGGGATATGTCGACTGGGGCTGGCGCCCCGCCCTCGCTGGCCGGACATGGGGAGAGGGCTACTACCGCCGGCTCTTCCCGGAGATCGTCGCCCGGCTCGCTCCGCGTACGCCGTACATTCCTGGCAGTCCGTGCTCGTTCAGCGACTACCTGCACCCCAATGATGACAGCAATGGCATCATGCACATCTGGGACGTGTGGAACACGCACGACTACACGCGCTATGCCGAGTATCGGCCGCGGTTCGTCTCCGAGTTCGGGTTCCAGGGCCCGCCAGCGTGGTCAACGCTGCAGTACGCCGTTCACGACGAGCCGGCGGATCCATTCGGGCCGCACCTTCTCGTCCACCAGAAAGCCACCGACGGCAACGGAAAGCTCATGCGTGGGCTCGGTGATCACCTACCCACACCGGCGACCTTCGAGGACTGGCACTGGGCCACGCAGCTCAACCAGGCTCGCGCCGTGGCATTCGGCATCGAGCACTTCCGCTCCCTGTTCCCACTCAACCGGGGCTCCGTGGTGTGGCAGCTGAACGACTGCTGGCCATCAGTGTCCTGGGCGGCCGTCGACAGCCTCCGCCACCGCAAACCGCTCTGGTATGCACTGCGTCGTGTGTATGCCGACCGCCTCGTCACCGTCCAGACCGGCGAACACGGCCTCGAGGCGATCGTGCACAACGACTCCCCGGACCGCGTCATGGCGACGGGGCGGCTGGTGCGCGAGCGGTTCGATGGCACGGCTCTTGCGGAGTACGAGTTCACCGTCGACGTCGCGGCGCGGGACATTGTGCACCTCCCGATCCCTACGGCGATCGCTTTGCCTGACGATGCATCGCGGGAGGTCCTCGTCGTCGAGCTGGAGGGGCTCGCACCCGCCTATCACTGGTGGGCGGAGGACCCGAAACTTGCACTCCGCGGCGGGGACCTGGATGTCAGTGCGTCCGCGGTCGCCGAGGGCTACGAGGTTCGCGTGCAAGCACGAACTCTCACCAAGGACGTCACCCTGCTCGTCGACCGGGTTCACCCTGACGCCAGTGTCGACGATGCCCTCATCACGCTACGTGCCGGGGCGTCGCGAGTCTTCCGGGTTCAGGCACCGGCGGGGCTGCCGCCTGAAGCGTTTGCGGATCGCCTCGTGGTGCGCTCGGCCAACGACCTCGTTGCAACCGCCGCACCGTGCCACGACGAAGGACAGAGCTCACCGGCCGTCTCCGCCATTCCCGCGGCGGCTCGGCCGTGAAGGCCCGTGGCGCCACTGTCGGCCTGGTGCTGCGGCGCCCCGTGCGCATGCTCGGCATCGAGGCGTTCTACACGGACTTCATGGCAGGGGTCGAGGACGTCCTCATGGAGGACGACCGCGAGCTCATGCTCCAGGTGGTGCCGGACATGGAACGTGAGCTCGATGCATACGTGCGGTGGTCGGAAGGCGACCAGGTCGGCGCGGTGATCATTGTCGATGTACTGGTTGATAGCGATCCGCGGCTCGCCCTGGTCAACGACCTTGGCCTGGCGGCGCTCGTCGTCGCGCATCCGGATGACGCAGGCATGCACAGCTGCCTCGTCACCGATGAAGCCGCGCTGGTGGACACCATCGTTGACGAGCTGCTCGGTCTCGGGCACCGAGTCCTCGCGCGCGTCTCCGGACCGCTGGCGCTCGCACACACGTCCAGACGGACGGCAGCTTTCGAGGCGGCCGTGAGAACACACGGTGGGCAGCCCATGGTCGTCGAAGCGGACTTCACGGCCAAGGAAGCACAGCGCGCAGTCACTCGTCTGCTCGACGGCGACCAGCCACCGACTGCGATGGTCTTCGACAACGACGTCATGGCGGTGGCCGCCCTCGAGGTCATCAGCAGTCGTGGCCTGCGGGTGCCCGACGACGTCTCGCTGGTAGCCGGCGACGACTCAGTCGCCTGCCGTGTAGCGTCACCGCCGCTGTCGGCGATGAGCCGTGATGTCCACGAGCTGGGCATGCAAGCGGGACGCGCTGTCGTCGACGTTCTTTCGGGCGCTCCCGTGAGGACGTATGCCGCGCCTCGACCGACATTTGCGGCACGTGCGAGCACGGGACCCGTGCGGCTTGCCTGACCTCGTTCAGCTGCGGGTCGAGCACACCGTCGAGCCACTCGGTGTCGACGTCCCTCAGCCACGTCTGTCGTGGGTTGTTCGCTCTGCGCTACGGGGTGATGTTCAACGCTCCGCGCGGGTCCGGCTGCGGCGGGGCGGGGTGGTGGTGTGGGACAGCGGCGCGCTGACGAATCCAGACGTGCGGCACGTCGATGTCGACGGCGCGCTGCTCCAGCCCGACGTTCGCTACGAGTGGAGCGTCGACGTGCGCACGGCTGAGGGCTCGGCGTCGGCATCGTCGTGGTTCCACCGCGGGTTGACCCATGATGATCAGTGGCACGGCGCGCAGTGGATCGCCGGATGGTCGGACGGAGCGCTCCTCGGCAGTCAACGCCCAGCCCCGGTGCTCCTGGGACGTCTGAACCTCACCCACGCACCGGAGGACGACGCGGCACGCCTCTACGTCGCGGCTGGCGGCCACACAGCGGTACGGATCAACGGCAAGGACGCCGACCTTGGTGCCGTGGTCCCAGGCTTCACCGACTATGACGTCCGCGTCCAGTACGTCGCTGCCCACGTCGGCCGGCTGCTGCGCAGGGGCGACAACATCGTCAGCCTCGAGCTGGGGCGCGGGTTCTATGGACCGCTGGCCCGGAGCACGTGGGACTGGCACATCGCGCCGTGGCACGGGGAACCGACGGCTCGATGCATGCTGGTCGTCGACACGACACACGGTCCTACCCGCCTTGTCACTGACGACAGCTGGGAGGTCGTCGATGGCGGGACGCTACGCGACGATCCGTTTGCCGGCGAAGACTACGACGCTGCAGCGGATCGCACGCTTTGGCCGGAAAGCAGCGAGCGGCCGGAGCGACGGCGACCGGCCGTCGTCGTGGCAGGCCCGCGTGGACGCCTGGAGCACCAGCGGCAGCAACCGCAACGGGTCATCGACCGCATTCCACCTGACCGTATCGAGCGCACCGCTCCAGACGTCCTGCTCGCACACTATCCGCGCCTCGTCTCGGGGTGGGTTGAGGTGGCGCCACCTGGTGACCAGCCTTCCCGACTGAGGCTCGACTACGGTGAAAGGCTCACAGCAGCGAGGACGCCCGACAACCTCGACACACACGGCTACTTCGATGGTCGGTTCCAGGTGGACGAGGTTGCGTTCCCGGCGGTGGCCGCTGACAACGTGCGAGACTGGCATCCGAGGTTCGGTTACCGGGGCTTCAGCTGGGTTCAGGTGACGGGGTGGCCGGAGGAGCGGGGTGCGGGTCTGCCCGCTCCAGAGAAGCTCAGCGCCCTAGTCGTCCACAACGACGTGGCATCCCGGGCAGAGTTCACCTGCTCCGAGCCATCACTCGTCGAGCTGCACGCACTTGTGCGCCGGACAATCCTCGTGAATCTCCACGACCTACCGACCGATACGCCGACGTACGAGAAGAACGGGTGGACCGGCGACGGCATGCTGGGCGCCGAGATGATGCTCCGGAACTTCGACACCCAGCAGCTGCTGGCGAAGTGGCTCGATGACATCGCCGACACGACGCGCCACACCGGCCTGCCCGCTGTCATCGCGCCGCACGGCGGCTGGCGCGCGGACTGGACGCCGACGCCGACGTGGAACGCCGCGTTCCCGCTGCTTGCATGGTGGCTGCGGGTGTACGGCGGTGACGACCGCCCGATGTTGCGCCACTACGACGCGTTGCTCCGGCACGCGCGGCTGGAGCATGACCGCACAGATGGTGGCATTGCGACGACGACGCTCGGTGACTGGGTCAGCCCCGAGGCGGACCCCGGCGGCGGCAACCCCCCGGAGGATCTGCGTGTCGCGGCGACAGCGTACGTGTACCGCATCCTGAGGACGGTCATGCGGATCGCCCTCGTCCTTGGCCGGCGAGACGATGCCCGAGAGCTCTCAGGGCGCGCCCGCGACGTCCGTGACGCGTTCAGGCGCACCTTCGTGAGTGCTACGGGCGCGGTGCGCGGCGCCGACGAAGAGACCTTCCGCCAGACGCACCAGGTTCTCGCACTCAGGTTCGGTCTCGTACCCCGCAGCCTCCAGGCACGCACCGCCGCCGGCCTCGCTGCGGACGTACGCGCCCGGGGCGACCACCTCAACACCGGCGCGCTCGGAACGAAGTACCTCCTGCCGGTCCTGAGTCGGCACGGCTACGCGCGCGAGGCTCTGTCCGTCGCGGTCAATCCCACGTATCCCGGGTGGGGCCACTGGCTGCAGCATGGTGCGACGACGCTCTGGGAGCACTGGGCGCCTGAGTCACGATCACGTGGACACTACTTCCTGGGTACGGTCGACGACTGGCTCTTTGAGGACGTCGCCGGCATCCGCCCCGCCTCGCCGGGATGGCGCACCTTCGACGTGGCGCCCACCCTCACGCACCTTCTCGACCATGCCGCCGCTCGGCTGCAGACACCACTCGGTGATGCGGCAGTGTCCTGGTATCACGAGGACCGCCGGGTGGTCCTCGAGGTGGAGGTGCCAGTAGGGGCCGTCGCTCGGCTCCGAGTGCCCGGAGCCGATGGACGCAGGCTCGGCCCGGGACGCCACCGACTGGAGCTGGCAGGACCGTCCGGATGACGATCGCACCGGCATTCCGCCGTAGCGGAACGCCGGTGCGTTGACGCCGGTGGGATCGTGTCAGCTGGCGATTGCGTCGTCGAGGCGCTGGAGCACCTCCGCCGGGGTGACGTCCCGGTTGAAGAGCTCCTGCATCGCGATCAGGTACTCCTCCTTGACCTGGGTGTTGGGCCACGTCTGGTCGGGGTACACCGCGGCGCGTCCTCTCTCCAGGGCGTCGATCAGCGGCTGGTTGATCTCGTCGGCCTCATAGTCCGGCGCGGGGAGTGCCGGCGAGCTGTCCGACGCCGTGGCGAACAGGGCCTGCCCCTCGGGCGATGCGACAAAGGCGAGGAACGCCTTCGCTGCCTCGGGGTTCTCCGCCTTCGCGTTCATAGCGAAGTTGATACCGGGAGCGACGGGGACGTAGGTGTCGTCCGGGTTCTCCGTTGCCGGGAACGGCGCCAGGGAGAAGGTGGTTCCGTCGGCTGCGTACTGGCGGGCCGCTGAGACCGCCTGGGAGACGTGCACTGCTCCGAGGGCCGCCCCCTCGCCCACCATCGTCATCTGCGCGTCGTACGCCGTGCCGTTCGCTCCCTCGTTGAAGCAACCGGCGTCGTCCATCTCAACGACCTTCTCCAGAGCCTCCATCCACCCGGAATCCGTGAAGGACGCCGTGCCCTCGGTCTGGTCTTCCGTGAAGGACGGATTGGGGCCGTAGACCAGGGTGCCCGTGAGCGCGTACGGCAGCAGCTGCGCCGTCCACGCGTCCTTCGTTCCCAGCGCATAGGCCACCTTGCCGTGTTCCTGAGCAGTTGCGCAGAGCTGGAGGACCTCCGACCACGTGGTGGGGGCGGTGGCACCAACCTCGTCCATGGCAGCATCGTTGTAGATGGCGCCGATGCCGCCGATCGTGGCGGGCAGTGAGTACAGGTCACCTTCGTGTCCTGCGAGGGCGACGAGGTTCTCCGGGATGTCGCTTGCCCACGGTTCATCGCTGAGGTCGGCCACCAGGCCGTCCGCCGCGACGGCCCCGATCGCCATCGCATCGCCTGCACCTGGCCACACCTTGAAGATGTCGGGTGCTGTCCCGCCGGAGAGCTGGGTGCGGAGCTGCTGGATGTATGCGGCGTCCTGCTCGATGAACACGGGCTCGACCGTGTACTCCGGGTGCGCCTCCTCGAAGGCAGCGAGGAGCGGCTCAGCGGCTACCTGCTGGCCGCTCGCGAATGTCAGCACAGAGCTGGCGTCACCAGTGCTGGTGCCGCTGCCGGTGGGGTCTGCTGCCTCCGTCGAACAGGCACTGAGTGCCAGCGTGAGGATTCCTAGTACGGCGCATGCACCGGCGGCGCCTGTGGGCTTAGAAGTACGGTTCACTGCTGTCTCCCTATGAGTGTCGCGTCATTGCAAACTGGGAACACCAGCCCCTGTGGGCACGGTGGTCGTGCGGCCTCTCAGCCCTTCAAGCCCCCCGCGAACCCGCGGATGATGTACTTCTGTAGGAGGAAGTACAGGATCAGCACCGGCAGAATCGTGATCAGCAGCGCGGCGAAGACGAGAGGCCATTGGGCCACGTACTGACCGACGAAGTTGTAGATGGCGACCGGAGCGGTCGTCTGGCCACTGCCGGAGAGGTACAGCAGAGGCGTGAAGAACTCGTTCCACACGGACACGGAGTTGAGGACGACGATGGTGCCGGTCACGGCGCGCAGGAGTGGGAACACCACGCTGACGAAAGTCCGCACCGGTCCGCAGCCGTCGAGCACAGCGGCTTCCTCATACTCCACCGGCAGCTCCCGCAGGAAGGTGGTGTAGAGAAAGATCGAGAACGGCAGCTGACCGCCGATGTTGATGAGGACGACGGCCCACAGCGTTCCGAGCAGGCCGGCGTCTCGCATGGTCACGTAGAGCGGAAGCAGTCCGAGCTGGGATGGGATCAGGAGTCCGGCAAGGAAGAAGAAGAACGTCCCGCGGGACCAGCGGCGCGTGCTGCGCGCAAGGGGGTATGACGCCATCGCAGCGATGACGACCACCCCGACGACACTGAGCACCGCGACGACGGCGCTGTTGACGAGCGCCCCGCCTAGTGCGCCCTGTGACCATGCCTGGACGAAGTTGTCGGTGCTCAGGGGCCAGGAGATGGTGAGAGCGTCGGCCGGTCGACCCTGCGGGGTGAACGCGACGTTGGTGAGTGCCAGGAGTGGCACGAGGAACACGAGGGCGACGAGGATGACGCCCGCCTCACGGAGGCCGGTCCGAACGGTGTAGCGATGCATCAGGTCACCTTCCGGGCGGTCATCCGGTACTGGATCGAGGCGATGACCGCGATCAGGATCGTCATGACCACGGCCAGAGCGATCGACACGGGATACTCGCCTGAGCTGAAGGCCCCCTTGTAGATGGTGGTGGAGATCGTCTCGGTAGCGATGCCCGGTCCTCCCCCGGTCATGGCCATGACCTGGTCGAACTGCTTCAGACCGCCGATCAGCGACAACATGACGTTGATGACGATCGAGCCGTTGATGAGCGGGAGTGTCACGCTTACGAACCGGCGCCATGGACCCGCGCCGTCCATCGCGGCTGCCTCGTTGATCTCCTCCGGTATTGCTTGGAGGCCGGCTAGGAAGATGACCATGGAATACCCGGTGAACTGCCAGATGATCGCGGCACACACCGCCCACAGCGCCGTCGATGGGTTCCCGAGCCAGTCCTGCCGCCACGACTCCAGCCCGACTGTGCTCAGGAGTGTGTTCAGGGGTCCGGTAGGAGCCAGGAGGAAGCTCCATATGTACCCCGACACGAGTGGCGTGAGAACGACGGGCGCGAAGAAGAGCACCCGGAGCACGGAGCGCGACTTCAGCGCGCCGTTGAGGGCGACGGCGAGGCCCAGGCCCAGTGCGTTCTGCACCACGGTGACGACGAAGGCGAGAAGAACGGTGTTCTTGAGTGCGGACAGGGCACGACGGTCATCGAAGACCTCGGCGAAGTTCTCGAAGCCGACGAGCTGCCAGTCGCCGGACAAGCCGTTCCAGTCGGTGAAGGCGTAGAAGCCACCGCGCAGGCTGGGCCAGACCACCACGAACACGTACATCGCGACGGCGGGAACGAGGAACCACCACGGCGCGCGCAGGGGGGACCGCCGGCGCTGGCTTCCGGGTGCGCGGCCATCAGTGGGGGACTCGTCAGTCCTGTGCACCGTTTCGATCTCGCTGCGGCGCCGCGGCACGGTGGCGATCGTGCGCCCGAGATCTGGGTCCCCGCGCTGTTGCCTCTGGTCTGTCACGACATCCTCGTCCCTGTGTGACCTGCATCCCACTCCGTACCGCTGGACGGGACGCTAGTCGACGCGCGGACTAAATACAACTAATTAAGTAAGATCGATCCGTTGTCCACTCACCGAGGAGTCCACGTGCAGTCCACCCCGCTCCGCAGTCGCCTTCTGCTCTCCACAGACGCGAAGAACGAGGCGGACGACCAGTTCGCCATCGCGCACGCCTTGCTGTCGCCGACCCTTGACCTGCGCGGCGTCCTCCCGGCACACTTCGGCACGCGAGTGCCGGACTCCCGCGCGCAGTCGCGCGCTGAGGTGGACCTTCTGCTCGCGCTCGCGGGCCGAACCGACGTCACCGTCGCGGACGGAGCGGACGGCCCACTTGGGGACCGCACCACGGCACGTCCGAGCGAAGCGTCGCAGCTCATCGTCAGCGAAGCGCTGGCTGAGGACGAGGCGCCGCTGTTCGTCGTCGCTCTCGGCCCGCTCACGGACGTCGCTTCCGCCATCTTGAGCGAGCCGGGCGTCGCCGCGTCAGGAGCCACCGTCGTCTGGATCGGCGGTCCGCCGTACGACGACGTGGAGCCGGTCTACTGGCCGGAGTACAACCTGTCGAACGACATCGCCGCAGCGAACGTCGTCTTCAGCTCCGGGCTGGAGATCTGGCAGGTGCCGATGGACGTCTACACCCGCGTGGGCGTGAGCTACAGCGAGCTGGACCACCGCGTACGTCCCCACGGCCGACTGGGCGGGTACCTGGTGCGACAGCTGCACGAGTGGAACGCGCAGCACATGTCACGCGCGGTCGATCATCGCTCGTTGGGAGACCAACCCGGTATCGGCTTGGTGCTGAACCCGTTCGGGGCCGTCTGGCGGCGCCTCCCTGCGCCCTCGTTCAACGCTGATGGCTCAGCGACTCAAGGAGAGCCGTCGCGACGTGTGCGTGTGTGCAGAGAGCTCGACACTCGCTGGCTACTCGAGGACTTCTTCCACAAGATCGCCGACCACGCGCGAGACTCCGTCGGGTGAGCCGAGCGCTAGACCGACGCGTGGGCTGGCCGGCGAGCTGATCACAGCCCCGACGCTGCCGGGCGGCGGCGGACGGCGACTCCGCGCCTCGGCTCAGGCCGCCCCGACGACGACGCGGGGAGTCCCGGCCCAGCGAGCCGGGTCGGTGACGTTGCGCCCGTCGGACAGCAACCGGATCCCAGGCAGGTCCACCGGCGACAGCTCGGCGTACTCGGGGTGGTCGGCCTGGACTACGGCGAGGTCGACCGGCTCCCCCAGGTGGTACGGCGTCCACCCGAAGCGGGCGAGCTCGTCATCCGCGTACATGGGGTCGTGCACGAGCACCTGCGCGCCGCGCGCCTCGAGCGCCGCGACGGTCGCGAAGACGCCCGAGAAGGCCGTCTCCTTGACCTTGCCCCGGTACGACGCGCCGAGGACCACGGCCCGCAGGCCGGTGAGGTCCCCGAGCAGCTCGGCGGCGCGCTCCACGACGTGCTCGGGCATCGCCGCGTTGTGCTGGCGGGCCGTGCGGACGATCGAGGCGTCGGGGTCGGTGGACAGGTACAGGCGCGGGTAGACCGGGATGCAGTGCCCGCCCACCGCGATGCCCGGCCGGTGGATGTGTGAGTAGGGCTGGGAGTTGCAGGCCTCGATGACCTTGTACACGTCGATGCCCGCCTTCTCGGCGAAGAGCCCGAACTGGTTCGCGAGCCCGATGTTGACGTCGCGGTACGTCGTCTCGGCGAGCTTGGCCATCTCCGCGGCCTCCGCGCTGCCCATGTCCCACACGCCGTTGGGGCGGGCGAGGTCGGGACGCTCGTCGAAGGTCAGGACTGAGTCGCCCTGGCTTTGATGGAGGCTCGGGCTATGGGATTTCGACCAGGGTCTGGCCGCTCCCGTGGGTAGCGTAGAACGTGGTCTCGAACTCGGCGGGTGGGACGTCGCCGAGGTAGCCGTGCAGGCGCGCGGTGTTGTGCCAGTGGACCCAGCCGAGGGTCGCGAGCTCGACGTCCTCGACGCTCTTCCAGGGACCGGTGCGGGCCGGGCCGCGGATCAGCTCGGCCTTGTAGTAGCCGTTGACGGTCTCGGCCAGGGCGTTGTCATACGAATCGGCCACGGTCCCGATCGAGGGGCTCGCGCCGATCTCGGCGAGGCGTTCGCCGTAGCGCAGTGACGTGAACTGACTGCCGGCATCGCTGTGACACCTCAAACCCTCGATCCTCGTGCCGCGGGACCAGCGGGCCATCTCGATGGCGTCCAGGACCATCTCGGTGCGCATGTGCGCTGCCACGCGCCAGCCGACGATCATCCGAGAGTAGGCGTCGGTGATGAAGCAGACGTAGGCCACCCCGGCCCACGTCGGGACATACGTCAGGTCGGTGACCCACAGCTGGTTCGGGGCGGTGGCTGTGAAGTCGCGTTCGACCAGGTCCGGGTGCCGGGCCGCGCCCGGGTCGGCCTTGGTGGTGCGGACCCGCTTGGTGCGCCGGGCACCCTCGATGCCCTCGGCCCGCATCAGCCGGGCGACCTGATCACGACCCACGTCCCAGCCGGCCCGGACCGCGGCCTTCCAGAGCTTGCGCGCCCCGTAGACGCGGTAGTTCTCCTCCCACAACTGGCGCAGCACCGGGCGCAGGACGCCGTCGCGGACCTCCCGCGCCGAGGGCCGGCGGGCCTTGGCCGCGTAGTACGTGCTCGGCGCCACCTGCAGCACGCTGCAGATGGGCTCGACGCCGAGCTCGTCACGGTTCGCGTCGATGAACTCCACTACTTCTTGTGTTGGCGGTCGAGCTCCGCCCCGAAGAAGCTTGCGGTCCGCTTCAAGACCTCATTCGCCCGGCGCAGCTCGCGGACCTCCTGCTCCAGTTCCCGCATCCGGGCGCTCTCGCTCGAGGTCACCCCCGGCGCGTGACCGTCATCGATGTCAGCCTGCCGCACCCACAGCCGCACCGACTCCGTCCCATAGCCCAGCTGGGACGCGACCCGCTGGACCGTGCCGTGCTCAGTCCCGAGCTCCGCGCGCAGAGCCCGGACCATCCGCACCGCCGCAGCCTTCTCCTGATCGGAGTACCGACGCGTAGTCGGCTTCCCCTTCGACACCTCTCGTGGCATGACTCCATCCTCGTTTCCAAGGTCAGGAGCCTCCAACCTCTCCAGGGCGACTCACTCCCCTGGCTCCTGGTGGTCGCGCGCAACACCATCGCCAACCGCCGTCGCTCGGTCTACCGCAGGCGCGCCGTCGAGGCAGAGCTGGGCAGGGTCGCCCACCTCGTGCGGGCGGACGACGATCCGCACATCGGTCTCGACGAGCGGGAGAGCCTGCTCACCGCGCTTGCCGAGCTCAGTCCACGGGAACGCGAGGCGTTGTTCCTCACCGGCTGGGACGGGCTCTCGCCTGCGGACGCCGCGCACGTCGCCGGCTGCAGCCCGGCGACGTTCCGCATGCGCCTCTCCCGCGCCCGCCGTCGGCTGAGCGCCGCGGCGGACCGTGCCGTGGCCGACGACGCAACCCGCACGCGTACACCCACCCCGCCCATGTCGGCGCTCGACCCCGATCCCACCCTTCCTTCTGTTCAGGGAGAACACCGATGACCCGCGACGCGTGGACCCTCCTGCTCGAGCTGGCTCCTTCTGTGCCCGTGGACGAGGCCGGGCTGGCCCGCGCTCGGTCTCACGTCGAGGCCCGCCGGGCCGGCGTCGACGATCTGGCCTACCGCAGGCGTCGTCGTGCACTCGGTGTGCGACGTCTCACCGCCGCCGCCGGCGTCGCAGCGGTCGCAGCGGTGGTCTGGCCGCTGGGCGGGAACGGCGACGGGGACGGACCGTCGACGGGAGTGCCGCAGGCCCTCGGCGTGCTGCCAGCCGCTGCGGTGGGCATGGGCTGCACCAACGAGGACCTTCCGGTCCCCGGTCTCTCGGACCCGGACCAACCCGTCCCCCGAGACCTGTGGGGCTCGGTGCCGCAGGTGCGCGAGAGCCTGTACCTCGTCGGTGACCGCACGCCCGAGACGGCGCACGTGACGTCAGGTCCGGCCGTGTGCGACGCCATCCCCGTCGCCGTGCTCCACGACGAGGTCGGTCGACGAGGGGTCGTCGTCTACCGCGACGTCACGCAGGCGTTCCGCGGGGCCACGAACCTCGGCCGGACGACCGTGCGGGGTCACGCCGCCCAGGTGCTGAGCCCGCCGGCGGGGCACCACTTCGTCTCGTGGACCGATGACGAGGGCATCCGGTGGTTCACCGAGGCCGCCGGGGTCTCCGTCGAGGAGCTGGTGGGGATCCTCGACACCTCTCTGGACGACGACGGCCTCGTGGCGACGCCCGAGGGCTTCCGCTCGGTTCCCGTGCACGCCCCCGACCCGGAGGGCACCGTGTACCGCTGGACCGTGCAGTACGAGTCCGGTGGCTACCTCTACCTGGAGGTGACGACGCCGGCACGCGGCGCCGTCGAGATGCGGGCGTCGTGGGCGACGGAGCAGCAGTACACGACCGTCGGGGACGTCCGCGCGGTCTACCTCCCGCAGGAGCAGGGCGGGGCCGGCCTGCGTTGGACGACCGACGAGGCCAGCTATCGACTGGTCGTCGCTGGTGCGGATCTCGCGGAACTTCAGGAGATCGCCACGAGCCTCGAGCACGTCTCGCCGGACGACCCGCGTCTGCCGAGGCCGTAGTCCGGCGGCAAGCGCGTCCTCAGGCGGCCGAGCCTCCCGTCTCAGGCGAACGGCTCGCGACCCGGAGGTTGGCGCGGGGTCGGGCCCGGTGCCGGGCGCGGCGACACCGGGCGCGTCACCTCAGGTACCGCCGGCGTGAGCTCCACACGCCCGCCGTCGTGCGTCAGCACGACCCGGGGGCCGCCCGTGAGCCGGTAGGTCGCCGTCGTCGGCGTCACCTGCACGCGGAACGTCGACGGCCCGAGCCGCAGACCGAACGAGAGCCCGCGCAGCGCGGGCGGGAGCACGGGCCGCAGGTGCAGGCCGTCGTCGTCCCAGCGCAGCCCGCCGAACCCCGCCACGAGCGCGGTCCACGCACCCGCGTGGGCGGCCACGTGCACGCCGTCGGCGGTGGGGCGGCCGTCGTCGCGCAGGTCCACCAGGGCGGTTTCGCGCGTGTACGCCCACGCGAGGTCGAGGTACCCGACCTCCGCCGCGACCACCGCCTGCGGGGGCGCCGAGAGCGACGAGTCGCGCACCGTGAGCGGCTCGTAGTAGTCGAGGTCGCGCCGCTTCTGCTCGGGCGTGAACGCGTCGTGCGCGAGGTAGGCCGCCATGACGACGTCGGCCTGCTTGAGAACCTGGTGCCGGTACAGCGCGCTGTAGTGCGAGCTGCCGTGCAGCGGGTAGTCCTGCGGGCGTTCGGCCGCGAAATCCCACACCGCGAGCTCGGTGTAGCGCGCGGCCTGCTGGGTCACGCCCAGCTCGTCGTCGTACGGGACCGCGATCGCCTCGGCCGCCCGCTGCCACGCCGCGCGCTCGTCGGGCGTCACGCCGCGCTCACCGGCCTCCTGCGGCAGCCGGCTGGTCAGGAGCGCCGCCCAGCGCAGCGTGCGCGCGGCCATGAGGTTGGTGAAGGCGTTGTCGTCGAGCAGCGCGCTGTACTCGTCCGGCCCGGTCACGCCGTCGATGTGGAAGCGCCCGTCGCTACCCCACCGCCCCAGCCCGGCGTACATGCGTGCGGCCTCCACGACGACGTCCAGGGCCACCTCGCGCAGGAACGTCTCGTCACGCGTCACGACGGCGTGCCGGACGACGGCGTCGGCCACGTCCGCGGTCGCGTGCACCGCGGCCGAGCCGGCGGGCCAGTAGCCCGAGCTCTCACGGCCCGTGATGGTGCGCCACGGGTACGCGGCGCCCTCGAGGCCGAGCACCCGCGCCCGGTCGCGCGCGGCGGGCAGGGTCGCGTGCCGCCAGCGCAGGTGGGCCTGCGCGCCCGCGGGCAGCACGTGGTCGAGCACGGGCGCCACGTAGGTGTCGGCGTCCCAGAAGGTGTGACCGTCGTAGCCCGTGCCGGTGAGGCCCTTGGCGCGGATGCCGACGTCGGCCGAGCCCGCGCCCGCCTGCACGGCCTGGAGGATCCCGTAGCGCACGGCGCGCTGCAGCTCCTCGTCGCCGTCGAGCACCACGTCGCCGTGCTCCCAGACCTCCGCGAGCACCGCGGCGTGCTCGTCCAGCAACGCGTCCCAGCCGAGGTCCGCGACGCCGTCGAGCACCGCGCGCGCGTCGGCGAGCAGACCGTCCGCCGCCCGGTCCGGGCCCGCGACGTAGGCGACGGGCAGCACGAGGCGCAGCCACTGCCCCGGGGCGAGGTCGGCCGCGAGGGTCGTCACGTGCGGGCCGCCACCCCTGTGCACCTGGACGCCGTCGGCCGCCTCGACGCGGTGCACGCCCGCGGCCCCGACACGCACGCCCGAGCGCACGGCGCGGTGCACGGTGGTGGACCGCTCGCCGTCGTGCGCGCACGCCTCGACCACGAGCGCAGGGCGGTCGGGGTCCGGCTCGGGGGCCTCGGCCGCACCCGGGGCACCGGCGCAGCAGGGGAACGGGCGCAGCTCGACCCGCGCCGCCGTCGTCGCGCGCACCTCGTACTGCACCAGCACCAGCTCGCGGCGCGCGAGGGACGCAAACCGGTCGCTGCGCACCTCGACGCGCGCACCCGACGGCGTTGTCCAGTCGAGCTCGCGGCGCAGCACGGCCCGGCGCAGGTCGAGCGTGCGCTCGTGGCGCTCGGGCTCGAGGCGCACGTCGAACGGGTGGTCGTCGACCCGCAGCTGGACCGCCCACGCGTCGGGCACCGGGACGAGGTGCTCGCTCGAGCTCGGGTAGCCGTAGGCGGGCTCGGCGTAGGTGAGCGGCACGTCGTCGTGCGCCGCGGCCATGAGGGTCGCCGGCCCGGCGGCCGGCCGCAGCTCGTCGAGCGCGCCGCGCACGCCCACCCAGCCGTTCGACACGGCCAGCACCGAGGCGCGCGCCTGCGGGCTCGGCTGCTGCACCGCGGCCTCGGGGAGCGACCACGGGTCGAGCGCACGCGTCATGGCGCACAGTGCACCAGACCACGCCCGGTCGCGCGCGCCGTCGTCGGGCCCCAGCCTGGGAGGGCGGCGCCGCCCGGGCGTCGCGGGACGGAGGCGGGATGGGACGCGTGGCCGTGGTGGGACAGGTGGGCCGCGACCTGGTGCTGACGGTCGACGCGCTGCCCGACGGCGGCGGTGCGGCCGACGTGCGCGGCCGGCGCGAGCTGCTGGGCGGCAAGGGCGCGAACCAGGCGGTGGGCTGCCGACTGCTGGGGCACGAGGCCGCGCTGGTCGCCGTGGTGGGCGACGACCCGGCCGGTGCGATGGTGCTCGACGAGGCGCGGAGCGACGGGATCGCCGTGGACGCCGTGGCGCGGCGGGGCACGACGGCGCTGCTCGTGGACCTCGTCGAGGCGGACGGCACGCGGCGCCTGCTCGAGCACGTGCCGGGTGAGGCGTTGCTGACGCCCGACGACGTGCGCGCTGCGGGTGAGATGCTCGCCCGGGCCGATGCGGTGCTGCTCCAGCTCCAGCAGCCCGGCGACGCCGTGCTCGAGGTGCTGCGGATCGCGCGCGCGGCCGGCGTGCGCGTGGTCGCGGACGGCGCCCCCGAGGACGACGGTGTGCGGGACGCCCTGCTGGGTGGCGCGCACGTGCTGCGCGCTGACGCGGCCGAGGCCGCGCTGCTGCTCGGCGACGAGCCGTCCGGGGTCGACGCGACGCTCGAGGCCGCACGCGAGCTCCAGGGGCGCGGCCCCGCCGTCGTCGCCCTCGCGGCCGGGACCGAGGCGAACGTGGTCGCGTGGGACGGCGGGTACGTGGTGATGCCGCTGCTCGACGCCGGGCCCGCGGTGGACCCGACCGGCGGCGGCGACGCGTTCGTCGCCGGGCTCTCGGCCGCGCTGCTGCGGGGCGAGCCGGCCGAGGTCGCCGCGTGGTGGGGGTCCGCAGCCGCCGCGCTCACGGTCACCCATGCCGGTGGGCGGCCGGACTACGACACGGGGTCGGTCGAGGCGCTCGCGGCCCGGGCCAGGGCGACCCACTGACGCCGTCGGCGACGTCGGGCCGGGTCAGGCGGCCGAGCTCGCTGCGGCCTCGGGCGACAGCGTGTGCTCCGCCGCGTGCGCGGCAACGGCAGCGTGGAGGACGTCGGTGATCTGCGGGCCGATGAGCTCGTGGCGTTCGAGCAGGGCGTCGCGCAGGGCCTCGACCAGGTGCAGGTTGCGGGTCAGCAGCCAGGTGGCGCGCTCCTTGGCCTCGTCGAGCACCTTCTCGAGCTGCTCGCGGGCCGACGCGTCGCGCAGCACCGACGTGACCAGGTCGCCCTCGGCCGCCATGAACGAGACGAGCGAGCCGGTCATGCCCGCGGCGCCCACCATCTGCGCCGCCGTCCGTGTCGCGGCCGCGAGGTCGCTCGCCGGGCCGGTGGACGTGCGGCCGAAGAAGATCTCCTCGGCCACCAGGCCGCCCATCGCGATCTGGACGAGCGCGCGCAGGTCGCTCGACGAGTGCGTGTAGACCTCCTCGGCATCGCCGTGCGCGAGGAGGCCCAGGGACTCGCCGCGCTTGACGATCGTGAGGACCTCGAGCGTCCGGTTGGGCGCCACGAGCCAGGCGACGACGGCGTGCCCGGCCTCGTGCGTCGCGATGAGCTCCTGCTCCGCGAGCGTGTACTCGACGGGCTGGCCGATGCCCACCATCTCGGTGATGCGCGCGCTCTCGACGTCGGCGAACGTCATCCGGTCAGCGCCGCGGCGCAGCGCGTTGACCAGGGCCTCGTCGAGCAGGTGCTCGATCATGACCGGGGTCCAGCCGTTGGTCGCGGCGGCGACCCGCTCGCGCAGCGCTGGCTCGTCGAGCTCGGGCGCGTGCGAGCGCGTGCGCAGGAAGCGGTCGACCAGCGCGCGGCGGCCGTGCACGTCCGGTGCGGGAAACGTGAGGCGGCGGTCGAACCGACCGGGGCGCAGCAGCGCGGGGTCCAGGCTGTCGGCGCGGTTGGTCGCGGCGATCAGCAGGATCGGCGCACGCACGGGCTTGATCTGCGGGATCTGCTGGTCGGCCGAGAGCAGCAGGTTGATGCCCGCGATGAGCCGGTTGAGCAGCTTCGCGCCGCCCGTGGGCTGGTCGAAGGACTGCATCTGCACCAGCAGCTCGTTGACCACGCCGCCCGTGCCCTCGCTGATCATCGCGTTCTGGACCGTCCCCGGGACCCCCGCGTGGGACGACGTCGTCATGCGCGTGCCCGGGGCGAGCATGCCGCCGCGGCGCAGCGCGATCGCGTCGATCTCCTCGATGAAGCCGATCGCACCGCCCTCGGCGCGTGCGGCCTTGCGCAGCGCGGTGAAGTACGCGCGGATCTTCTTGGCGGTCGCGCCGTAGTACATCGACTGGAACGAGGTCGCGGAGACGAAGAGGAAGGGGACGCCGGCCTCGGCCGCCATCGCCTTGGCGGTCATCGTCTTGCCGGTGCCGGGGAGGCCCTCGAACAGCAGGCCGCGGCGCGGCGAGCCGCCCATCTGCTCGGCGAAGCGCCGGTGGGTCTGGAAGAGGTCGATCGAACGGCGCACGTCCTCCTTGATCGGGTCGATGCCGATCACGTCGTCGAGAGTGACGTCCACCTGCTCGGGCCGGTAGGTGAGGTGCGGCGAGCGGCCGGCGACCACCTGCGTGCCGCCCACCACGAGCAGCAGCAGCGCGAAGAACACGATGATGACGATGAGGAACGGGTCGAGCGCCGGGACCGGGAGCAACGGCCGGCCCGCGAGCGCCATGCCGATGACGTACGCCTCGAGCACGATGAGCACCGCGGCGACGCGGTAGAACCGGCGCCTGCGCAGCCGTTCGCGATCGAGCGCGACGTCGTGCATCAGGCTGGACCTGGGAGCGTCGGTTGTCGCCACGGGGGCCTCCAGTCCGTGCCGGGCGCGCCTGGCACGCGACCGGGAAGATTCATCGTGACCCCGGACCCGGGGCTCGGCAACCGGACATATCGGACACTGAGACGATCCCGCCCCACCCCACCCGAACGAGTGACCCGCCCCCCAGCCCGCGCCCGCGCCCGCCCCCCACCCGCCGAGATGGGTGGAGCGGCGGGGCCCGTCAGGATCTCGGGAGGAGGCGTTGGGTCGGCATGGGTGGGGCCGGGAGGTGGGGCTCCGGGTGGCCGTGGACCTGGCCGAAGCGGCCCGGGGCCGCGGTGCCCTCGGGGTCGGCGGCAGCGAGCTGGGCCTGCCACGCGTCACGCGCCGCGACGACGTCGTCGTGGTTGCGGCCGATGAAGTTCCACCACATGACGATGCGCTCGCCCAGTGGTGCGCCACCCAGCACGAGGGCGCGCAGCTCTCCGCCGCCGGCGCCGGCCTCGACCTCGAGCGCGTCGCTGCCGGGCGGCACGTAGGCGAGCTCACCGGCGCGCACGTGCACGCCGCCCACCACCGCCTCGCCCGCGTCGACGAGGAGGCCGTGCTCGTGCGCCGGGTCGACGGCGAACCGGTGCCTGGCGCCGTCGTGCAGGCGCAGCTCGGCGCCCAGCAGCGGCGAGAAGGTCGCGACCGGGGACGCCACCCCGCCCAGCGAGCCCAGGAACACGCGCAGCTGGCCGTCGGGCAGCGTCGTCACGGGTGGCACGTGGTGCTCGAAGGCCGGCGGGACGTCGCGCAGCACCTCGGGCAGCACCACCCACAGCTGGACGCCGTGCAGCACACGGGTGTCGTCGGTCGAGTCCTCCGAGTGGCTGATCCCGTGGCCCGCCGTCATGAGGTTGAGCTCGCCGGGCCGCACCAGGGCGTGCGTGCCGAGGCTGTCGCGGTGCTCGATCTCGCCGCTGAACAGCCAGCTCACCGTCTGCAGCCCCGTGTGCGGGTGCGGCGGGACGCGCATGCCGCCGGTGATCGAGACGTCGTCGGGCCCGTAGTGGTCCGCGAAGCACCAGGCCCCGATGAACGAGCGGCGCCGCTGCGGGAGCGTGCGACGCACGGTCATGGCGCGCGGGCCGCCGAGGGGGACGTCGCGCGGCTGCAGCACCTCGACCGCCGACGACGGCGCGTCGCGGCAGTCGAGCTCGGGCGGTACGGCCTCGAGGTTGGTCACGCGGGGCTCCCTTGCTCGTCTGCCCAGGTGAACGCGTGCGCGTGCGGCGCTGTTCCACGCGCGCCCGCATCCGACGCCCTGCCTTCCCGCCGCCCCGCCGCCCCGCCGCCCCGCCGCAGATACGAACCCGCACGCAGAGAGAGGCGGTCTGAACGTCCACTTGTGCGCGCAGGTTCGCCTTCGAACCTTTGGGCCGGGTGGGTGTGTCGTTGGGGGCGGGTGGAGGGCTCGCCGCTTACCCTGGGCGTGCACGCGCGCAACAGCAAAGGCCCCTCGGAGTAAGCGTCCGAGGGGCCTTGCTGTTGATCATCCGACCTTCGCGTTCCGGTTGCCCGGAGGACGGCGGTCCCGCGCCGACGTGCGGTGGACCCGTCGCTCTCCCCTGCGCCGAGGCGGTCAGGTCGAGCTGTCGGTCCTGATGATCACCCACCGATCCGTGCGGCCCCTGTGGCGTCGTCCACAGCCCGGCAGGTCGCCCTGCCGAGTGCCCTGCGAGTCGCCCCGCCGAGCCGGTCCACCGTGAGCCGGTGAGCACCGGAAGCGCCTCCAGCTGCGCGGCGATCCGGGTCTCCCCGGTCCGTCGCCCTCCCAGGTCTCCCTGGTCGGATCCGTCCGGGTCTCCCCGGCCGGTGCGGCTGACCTTGCTTGCCGATGACCCATTTCTAGACCTGCGGTGAACGGCCGACAAGGCCCCGGCGACCACCAGTTTTCGTCCACCGATGAGTCACAGGTTCGTCCACAGGCGGAGCCGCACGATCCCCAGGCGATGCACAACCCTGTGGACAAAACTGGTGCACGACGACCTCGCGCGCTGGGCCGAACGGGTGATCCTCGTCCGCCTCGAGCGACGCAAACCACGAGCGCGGAAGGTGGCCCGGCGGCTTCCGCGGACAACGTTCCACAAGGCCTCGCGGCCCGGCCTCAGGCGTGGACGTCGTGGAGGTGGTGGACGACGTCGTGCGCGAAGTACTGACCCAGCGTCTCGACCGTGAAAGCCGAGCCGTTGCTCCGCAGCCCCGGGCGCTGCCACTGCTCACCGTCCACGGACGCGAACCTCGCGGCGATCGCCGCGCCCGCCTCGGCCAGCTCGTCACTCACCAGCGCCGGCGCCTGGTCCGCGTAGCGGCGCTCGAGCGCGGTCTCGTCCTGGTCCCAGTTCGGGAAGGTCGGCGCGTCCTCGGTGAGCATCAGCCGCACGCGCTCGTCGAACACGGTGAAGACGTCGCGCACGTGGCACGCGTACTCGAGCGGCGACCACACGGTGGCCGCGGGGCGGCTCGTGGCGCCGGGACGTTCGAGCACGTCCTGCCACCGCTCGACCCACGCCGGCACGAGGTGCGAGAGCGACGTGCCGCGGATCGAGGAGGCGTCGAGCCCGCACTCGGGGCACGGCTGCTGCAGCACCCACGTCCAGTCCTTGGTGTCCGGTTCGATCGGCTCGGTCATGGTTCGACCCTAGGACGCACCGCAAGCCCCACCGATCTCCCGGCGAGCGGTGGAACAATAGACGTGTGCCCAAGATCATCGGGGGCTCGCTGAGCGAGCACCGCGAGCAGACCCGCAACAAGCTGTTCGCCGCCCTGACCGCCCTCATGGCCGATCGCGGCTTCCACGCGATCAGCCTCGCCGACATCGCGGCCGCCGCGGGCATCGGCCGTACGGCGGTCTACAACCACTTCCCCGACAAGGAGTCGCTGCTCCTCGCGTTCATCACGCACGAGACCGAGCAGTGGGTCGCGTCGCTCGAGCGCGCGCTCGCGGGCGTGGACGACCCGGTCGAGAAGCTCCGCACCTACGTGCGCCAGCACGCCCAGCTCAAGCGCGTCTTCCACCTCGCCCCGGGCCCGGACCTGCGCTCGGTGATCTCGGCCGAGACCGGGCGCCGGCTGCGCGAGCACGCCGAGCCGGTCGAGGAGATCCTGCGCGAGATCCTCGCCGACGGCATCGCGTCAGGTGCCTTCGCGGCCCAGCCCGTCGACACGACGGTGCTGCTGGTCAACGCGTGCCTCGCGAGCCGCGGCGTGCCCGACGGCGGTGCGGGGCGCGAGGCCGCGATCGCCGCGACCGAGGCGTTCGTGCTGCGCGCCGTGGGGGTGTCCTCCCTAGGCTGAGACCATGTCCGACCTGCACATCGCCGTCGAACGCACCGCAGAGGCCGCGAGCACGCTGCTCGAGGGACTGGACGACCTGCTCCGCGAGCGCGGCTGGACCCTCGCGACCGCCGAGTCGTTGACCGGCGGGACCATCGCGACCGTCCTCACCGCCGGCCCGGGCGCCGGCGACTGGTTCCGCGGCAGCGTGGTCGCGTACTCGGCCGAGGTGAAGTTCGACCTGCTGGGCGTGCCACGCGGCCCCGTGGTCACCGAGGAGTGCGCCACGATCATGGCCCGCTCGACCGCCCGCCTGCTGGGCGCCGACCTGTGCGTCGCCGTCACGGGCGTCGGCGGACCCGAGCCCGACGAGGGCGAGGAGCCGGGCACCGTATGGCTCGCCGTCACCACGCCCGACGGCGTGTGGACGGAGAAGCTGGTGGTCGAGGGCGACCCCGCCCAGGTGCTCACCCGCACCAGCGCGCACGCCCTCGCCCTGGTGCGCCAGGTGGCCGGCAGGGGCGACGGAGGCTGAGCCGCACCGTGGAGCGGCGGGGAGGCCTCCGCCGCCCGCGTCGGGACAGGAGAGGCAGCGGTGATGCCACGAGTCGCAGGCCGTGCGACCCAGGTGATGGTTCTTGCGGCGGCCGTGGCCGGCTGCGGCGGGACCGGGCCCACCGACACGGTGCGCACGGCGGTCCCCTTCCACGAGGCGTGGACCAGTGACGGCGCCGATCTCCAGGTGAACGCCTCCTCGTGCAACGGCGAGCCCGAGATCACCGCACTCGAGGAGACCGCCGACCAGATACGCCTCGAGCTGACCGCGACGATCCCGGCGCCGGGTAACGCAGGGGACGGCTGCCTGGACACGGTGATGGTCCCGCTCGAGCAACCGCTCGGCGACCGCGCCCTCACCGACGTCACCAGCGGGAAGACCGTCCCGGTCGAGGTGCGGCGGCAGGGCTGACAGGACGCCGGTCCGACCGCGCCCCCTGGACCTGCCGCACAGAGCGGTCGACGCGCGCCCCACGTTCCCCGATGCGAGGGTGGAAGGCATGAAGGCCCTCCTCGTCACCCTGCTCGTGATCTGGCTCGCCGTGTCGCTGCTGGGCGCAGTCATCGAGGGCCTGCTGTGGCTGACGGCGATCGGCGTGCTGCTGATCGTCGCGACCGCCGCCTACGGGTGGTTCAAGCTGCGCCACGCCGTCGGCGGCCGGCAGGCGCCACAGGCCTGACCTGCCTCACCGTCCGACCAGCTCCTCGAGCTCGGTCGCGAGGCGTGGTGCGAGTGCCGTCGCGTAGTCCGCGGCGATGTGGCTGTAGTCGCGGTAGACGACCATGTCGCCGACCACCGGGTAGCACGTGGTGTCGTCGCAGAACGCGTCGTCGAGCTGGATGAGGTGCACGCTCTCGCGGGCGCCGGACTGCCCGACGGCGTCCACGACGGCACTTCCCGTCAGCCCCGTCTCACGCGGGACCGCACAGGCCATGCGGTCGTCAGGGTGCGCCGCCAGGCAGTTGGGCACGTTCTCCCCCTGTGTCCTCGGGACGTCGGAGAGCACGACCACCTCGATGCCGGCCTCGACGAGCTCTGCCCACAGTGCCGTGAACCCGTCGACCCGTGGATCGGCGAGGTCGTGCGCTGCGGATGGCGCCCACTCGTACGCGGTCGTGTACGCGGCCGTCACCACGACGTCGACGTCAGACGCGAGCAGCTCTGCGAGGACGGCGTCCCGCCACACCCCGCAGTCAGCAGCCTCGGCGTCCGTCTGCTCCGAGGCCAGGACGCGCGTGGCGAGGGTGAAGGGGCACGACGCCTTGGTGTACGTCCGGACCGTCCACCCCAGGTCCTCGCCCACTGCCTCCATCGCCGGGAACCACTGCGTGGCGTGGGAGTCCCCGACCATCGCGACGGTGCGGTGCGAGTCAGCGGGGTCGGGGCCGAGGACGCACGAGGCGACCTCGCTGCCTCGGAGGCTCGCCTGACACCCTCGGTAGAGCGGCTCGGTGTTCTGCCGGCTGACGACCTCGGGAGGCGGGACGAGCGCACCCGTCCCCTCGACCGGGTCGCAGCCGTTCGCAGGGTCCAGGGCGGTCGGCCCGACGCACCCCTGACCGGCGGCCTGCTGCGTCGCGGCCTCGGCTGCGGCCGCTCGACGGTCGAGCTCCCAGGTGAGGCCCGTACCGGCGCCCACGGCAACGACCATCCCCAGCGCACCCGCGGCGAACGTCCGCCACGGGGCGGCGGCGAGGACACCCCAGGTACGCGCCGGGTCCTCGACGAGTACCTTGCTCGCCCAGGCGAGGAGGACGGTCAGCACCAGGATCGCCAGCTTGTCGACGGTCCCGAGCGGCGCCCCCGTCGCGTGCGGCCAGACGACGATCAGCGGCCAGTGCCAGAGGTAGACCGAGTACGAGATGTCGCCACCGAACCGCATGGGCGCCAGGGACAACCACCGGGCGGGCGCGAACCTGCTCGCCGTCGTTCCGGCAGCGAGCACCGCGACCGTCCCGAGCACCGGGAGCAGCGCGACCCAGCCAGGGAAAGGCGTCGCGCCGTCGAAGGCGAGCCCTGCTGCGAGCACCGCCGCGAGGCCGGCCCACGCGAGCGGAGCTCGCCACACCTGGCCCGGCAACCCCTTGGCGGCGACGAGGGCGAGCATCGCTCCCGCCGCGAACTCCCAGGCCCGTGCCGGGGTGACGAAGTACGCGAACGACTGGTCCTGCGAGGTCACCCACACCGAGTACCCGAGCGAGACCAGCGCGAGGAGACCGAGCCCTCCGACGAGCACGGAGCTCAGCGAGACGCGTCGGGGGGCGGCCCGCCACAGGGCCGCGAAGCCGAGGAGCAGCACGGGCCACACGAGGTAGAACTGCTCCTCGACGGAGAGCGACCAGTAGTGCTGCGCGACCGTCGGGACGTTGTCGGCCGCCATGTAGTCGACGGCGTCGCCCGCGAGCGCCCAGTTCTGCACGTAGAGAGCACTTGCCACGACCTGTCGCGCCGTCTGGTCCCACATCGTCGCCGGCACCCAGACGAGTGCGGCCACGCTCGACGCCACGAGCACGAGCAGCGAGGCCGGCAGCAGCCGACGCACGCGGCGGGCCCAGAACCTGCGCAACCCGATCGTGCCCGTGCTGACCAGCTCGCGGTGGATGTGCGCCGTGATCAGGAAGCCCGAGATGACGAAGAAGACGTCGACGCCGACGAAGCCTCCGGTGAGGCGGTTCGGCCAGAGGTGGTAGAGCACGACGAGGCCGACGGCGACGGTTCGCAGCCCCTGGATCTCGGGACGGAACCGATCGGCCGCCGCGGGGGCAAGACCCGAGGCGGCGGAGCCCTCACGCAGCGCGCGTCGTGTGCGGAGGTCTCCTCCGGTCGACGCGGTGACCGCACTGGTCACGAACGCCTGCAGGTCTGCTCGGACGTCGCGAGAGTCCTCACTCTCGTCCTCCACTGGTCGCGCAACGGGACGTCCAAGTGTAGGGCCGTCGTCGCGCGCGCCCTCGACCACCCCTGCTCCTCACGTGCGCAGCGCGGCGCGCACCCGGGCGAGGCGGCGCGGTAGGTCAGCCACGGCGCCGTCGGGCAGGGCGTCGACGGCGAACCACGCGACGTCGTGGCTCTCGTCGCTCACCGCGGTGGCGGCCCCGGCGTCCGCGACCAGCGCGTAGCCCACGTCCCAGTGCTCGCGACAGCGGCCGAACGCCGCGCCCAGCGCGTGCCGGTCGACGTCTACGGCGCCGGGCAGCGCGAGCGCGACGTCGGCGATGCCGCTCTCCTCGCGCGCCTCGCGCAGGGCGGCCTGGGCCGGGGTCGCGTCCCCCGGCTCCATGTGCCCGCCGGTCTGCACCCAGAACCCGCCCTTGCGGTGCAGGCACAGCAGCACGTGCGCGAGGTCGGGGCTCAGCACGAACCCGCTCACGGTCAGGTGCTCGGGCCCGCCGTCGCGCCGCACCGCGTCGCCACCGCGCGCGTCGAGCAGGGCGAGGTACTCGGCGCGGAGCGCCGTCTGCTCCGGGCCCGACGGCGTCCAGCCGGTCAGGTCTGCGGTCGCGCCCCGGGCGAGGCCCGCCCAGGCGGCCGTCGCGGCGCCGTCGTCGGGCATCAGCCGTGCAGCGGGAGGGTCAGCACCGCCGGACCGCCGTCGACCACGCGCACCGGGACGCCCCAGTCCTGCTGGTTGAGGTGGCACGCGGGGAACTCGATCGACGGGTCGGCGTCGCACGACGCGGCCTGCGCGGTCACGTGCAGCACGCCCTCGGTGACCTCGGGGTTGATCCGCAGCACGCGCTCGAGCGGCACGTCGTCGCCCGCGCCGTCGAGCAGCAGCTCGGGCGGGGAGGCCGACACCTGGAGGCGGGTCGAGGGGCCGTACCGGTCGTCGTACTTCTGGCCGGTGGCGGGGGTGAAGACGACGTCGAGGCGCACCTCGCCGCCGCCGATCTCGGAGACCGGCCGCTGCGTGCGGTGTGCACCCGCGTCGAGGATCTCGCCCGTGAGCCCCACCGGCAGGCGCAGCCGCGTCAGCCGGTGCGCGGCGGACTCGACCACCAGCAGGTCGAGCGCGCCGTCGTCGTGCACCTCGACCAGCAGGCCCGAGGGTTCGGCGAGGTCGCGCGCGAGGGTCGTGACCTCGCCCGGTCCGTCGGGGGCCGGGGCCCAGCGGCGGATCGCGCCGTTGTAGGTGTCGGCGATCGCGACCGAGCCGTCGGGCAGCGCGGCGACGGCGAGCGGGTGCTGGAGCAGCGCCTGGTCGGCCGGGCCGTCGCGGTGGCCGAAGTCGAACAGCCCGGCGCCGACGGCGGTGCGCGCGGTGACGGACGCGCCGTCGGTCGGTTCGAGCCAGCGCAGCGCGGACACCTCGGAGTCGGCGAGCCAGATGCGGCCGTCCGGGCCGACGGCGAGCCCGGACGTCTGGGCGAACCACGCATCGCGCCCCGGCCCGTCGAGCAGGCCCTCGTTCATGGTGCCGGCGAGGTGCGTGATCGAACCCTCCTTGAGGTCGAGGGCCCAGATCGTGTGGTTGCCGGCCATCGCGACGACGAACGCCGCGAGGTCCTGCGACCAGGCGACGTCCCACGGCGAGGTGAGGTTGATCCGCAGCGGGTCGCCCGCGTAGTCGCTGCCCGTACGGTCGGCGGTCGGGTGGTCGTCGACGACGTTCTCCGCCCCGCCCACCATGAACTGGCGCCCGGTGCCGGCCACCGTGGTCACCGCGCCGTCGGAGAGGCGCACCGTGCGGATGGCGTGGTTGACCGTGTCCGCGACCACGACGTCCGCGTCGACCCACGGGCGCAGCTCGTCCGGCACAAGGCACAGGCCGTTGGGCTCGGAGAACCGGGCGTCGTCGGGGCCGCCGTCGGCGAGGCCGCGCTCGCCCGAGCCGATGCGGCGGACGAGCGTCTCGCCGTCGGGCGCGAGCTCGGCCAGGGAGTGGTGGCCGGCATCCGCGACCAGCAGGTTGCCGTTGGGCAGGCGGACCGCCTTGGCCGGGAAGCGCAGGGTCGACGACGTCGCGGGCGGGGGCACGTAGGGACCGTCGCCGCGGTGCAGGGTGCCCTTCGCCTCGTGCTCGGCGACCAGCTCCCGCACCAGCACCGCGAGGTTGTGCTTGTGCCCCTCACCGGCCATGTGGGCGACGATGTAGCCCTCCGGGTCGATCACCACGAGCGTGGGCCAGGCGCGGGCGCTGTAGGCCGACCAGGTGGTGAGCTGCGGGTCGTCGAGCACGGGGTGGTGCACCTCGTAGCGCTCGACGGCGGCGGCGAGGGCCACCGGATCGGCCTCGTGGACGAACTTGGGCGAGTGCACGCCCACGATCACGAGCACGTCGCGGTGCTGCTCCTCGAGCTCGCGCAGCTCGTCGAGCACGTGCAGGCAGTTGATGCAGCAGAAGGTCCAGAAGTCGAGGATCACGACCTTGCCCCGCAGGTCGGCCAGCGTGACGTCCTTGCCGCCCGTGTTCAGCCAGCCGCGGCCCACGAGCTCGGACGCGCGGACGCGGGGCAGGCGGCGGGTGCTCTGGTCGCTCACACCGGTAGTGAACACGAGCGCGCCCGACGACGTTCCGTCCGGCCGCTGGGTGGGCGGCTTCGTCGGGAACGCTCCACACCAGGGTGGGCACCCGGCCACGCGCGCGTCAGAGGACGGCCTGGAGGAACTCCCGGGTGCGTGGCTCGGTGGGGTTGCTGAACATCACGTCCGGCGCGGCCTCCTCGATGATGCGGCCGTGGTCGAACATGAGCACGCGGTTCGAGACCTCCTGGGCGAACTGCATCTCGTGCGTGACGATCAGCATGGTGATGTCGGTGTTCTTCGCGACCTCGCGCAGCACGCCCAGCACCTCCCCCACGAGCTCGGGGTCGAGGGCCGAGGTGACCTCGTCGAGCAGCAGGATCTCGGGGTCCATCGCGAGCGCCCGCGCGATCGCGACGCGCTGCTGCTGACCGCCGGACAGCTGCGTGGGGTGGGCGTCGGCCTTGTCGCCGAGCCCCACCTGCTCGAGCAGCTCGCGCGCCCGGGCCTCGGCCTCGTCCTTGGACCGGCCGAGCACGTGGATCGGTGCCTCGGTGATGTTCTCGAGCACGTTCATGTTCGGGAACAGGTTGAACTGCTGGAACACCATGCCGATGCGCCGCCGCACCCGGGCGACGTCCTTGGGCTTGCGCTCGACGCGCTTGCCGTTGCGCTCCTCGAACGTGAGCGGGTCACCGTCCACGTAGATGTAGCCGCCCGTGAGGTGCTCGAGCGTCATGAGCAGCCGCAGGATCGTCGTCTTGCCCGAGCCGCTGGGGCCGATCAGCGTGACGCGCTCGCCCTTGGCGACCGTGAAGTTCAGGCCGTTGAGGACGACGGTGTCGCCGAACTTCTTGACGACGTCCTGGAAGACGATGCGAGGCGCGTCACCGCTGGTCGAGCCGTCCGCGGGCCCACCTGTGGGGTTGTCAGTAGGCAAGTCTCTTCTCCAATCGGCGCATGAGCACGGCCGTGGGATAGCTGGCGGCGAGGAAGATCAGGCCGGCGATCGTGAACGCCTCGACGTAGGTGAAGTTCTCCCCGCCGTACTCGCGGGCGGAGGTGACCATCTCGGCCACGCCGATGACGATGAGGAACGGCGTGTCCTTGAACATCGCGATCGCCCAGTTGCCGAGCGAGGGCAAGGTCGCGCGCAGCGCCTGCGGCACGATCACCGCTCGCCACGTGCGGCTCTTCGGGAGCGAGAGCGCGGTGGCGGCCTCCCACTGTCCCTTGCGGATCGACTCGATCCCGGCACGGTACGACTCGGCCATGTACGTCGAGTAGTGCACGCCGAGCACGATGAACGCGATCGTCATGACGTCGAGCTGCACGAACACGTAGTAGAGGAAGAACGCCTGCAGCGGCAGCGGCGTCATGCGGATGACGTCGAGCACCCAGGCGAGCACCTTGCTGACGGGCGTCGGCAGCTCCCGCAACGCGACCGCCCAGACCAGACCGAGCGCCGCGGCGATGAGCGAACCGACCACCGTGAGCACCAGCGTCTTCGTGACGAAGGCCTCGAGCAGCAGGGGGAAGACGCCCGCGGCGTCCTGCCAGTCCCAGTTGATCCCCATCAGGCCACCGCCCCTGCCGTCGCCTGCGCCGTCTGCGCCTTGGTGGGCGCGAGCCCGAGCTTGCGCTGGGCGCGCCGCTCGAGCATGCGCAGCACCGTGGAGAAGCCGAGCGAGATCAGGTAGTAGAGCGCGAACCCGACGCCGAAGGCGAAGTACGTGCCCTCGGTGCGGCGCAGCTCGTCGACCACGAACGTGAGGTCGTGCAAGAAGATCAGGAGCGCCAGGGCCGTGCCCTTGACCAGCATCACCATGAGGTTGTTGAGGCCGGGCAGCATGAGCGCCCACGCCTGCGGCCAGATGATGCGGCGCATCTTGGTCACCCACGGCATCGAGAGCGCGGTGGTGCCCTCCCACTGCGCCTTGGGTACGGCGTTGAGCGAGCCGCGCACCACCTCGGCGCCGTACGCGCCGTAGTTGAGGCCCAGCGCGACGATGCCCGCGGCCATCGACTCGAGCCGGAAGCCGAGCTGGGGGAGCACGAAGAACAGCCAGAACAGCTGCACCACGAGCGACGTCCCGCGGAAGAACTCCACGAGCACCCGCGAGACCCCGCGGACCACGCCGATCTCGGAGATCGAGCTCAGCCCGAGGGCGACCGCGATGACGAAGGCCAGCGCGGCGCCCCCGAGCGAGAGCTGGAGAGTGATCTGGATGCCTGACCACAGCTGTGGCCAGGCATCCAGCAGAGACTCAAAGAAGTCCAAGGAGTCGCTCGATCACTCGGCGTCGGGCAGCTCGCCGGCGCACAGCATCTCGGTGGTGATGTCCTCGGTAGGACGCTCGGCCTCGCTGAAGCCGAACTCGCCGAGCACGCGCTCGAACTCTGCCGAGTCGCCGATGATCTGTGCCGAGGCCTCGTTGTAGGCCTCACGCAGGTCGTCGTCCTCGGGGCGGAAGACGGTGCCACCGGCACCGACCTGCTCCTTGCCGTCGACCACGGCGACGAACGCGTCGGTCACCTCGACGGGGGCGTCGGGGTTGTTCTCCGCGAGCGCACGCAGCGAGATGCCGGTGAGCGCGAACACGTCGGCGCGACCGCTGACGACGGCGTCGAGGCCGTCCGTCGGGGAGCCGACGTCCATCGAGTCGATACCGAGGCTGGTGGCGTAGCCGTCCTCGATCGCACCGCTCATCGCGGCGAACGTGACGTCGTCGGCCTCAGCGACGTCCTGCATGTTCTCCAGGCCCATCGGGTTGCCCTCGGGAACCATGAAGGCCGTCGTGTACATGATCTCCGGGATGGAGAAGTCGGCCTGCTCGCAGCGCTCCGGGAGGATCGACATGCCGGCGCTGATCGCGTCGAAGCGACCCGCGTTGAGGCCCGGGATGAGGGAGTCCCACTCGACGAGCTGGCCCTCGACGTTGTCGATGCCGAGCTCGGCGAACACCTCCTCGTGCAACGCGATGACGGCGCCCGTGAGCTCGCCGTCGTCGTCGAGGTAGCTGTAGGGCTCCTCACCCGCGATGCCGACGGTGATGGTGCCGGCGTCCTGGAGCTCGGCGAGGATGCCGCCCTCCGAGGAGCTGTCGCCGCCGGCGGTCTCGCCGCCGTCCTCGCCGGTGGTGCTGGTGCAGGCGGCGAGCAGGCCCAGGGCCAGCACGCCCGCCCCGGCCGTCAGCGCGCCCTTGCGGCGCGTCATGCTCGTCATGAGAGTCCCTTCGGTTGGACGAGGCAAAGCCCCACTGCCGCAGGCCGTCAGGCCCCCAACGCAGGAAAGTCGCCCCGAATGGTCATGGCGCGTCGACCAACTTAGGCAGATGGTCACGACAGGGGCAAAGGGAGGTCATGCATGCCCCCCGGGGTGCACGGAGCGGCTCGCGCGGGCGCCAGATCCGCCCTCTGACCTGCGGCGTCACCGCTGCGTGCCGCCGCCTCCGCGTCGCGCGCGGACGCGCGTCCTCGCAGGTCAGATCGTTACCTTCTCGAAACATTGAGGCGGTGCGACCGCCCTGACCGGGGCACACTCGGAGCATGCGGATCGAGCTCACGATCGACGAGATTCTTGCCCTGGCGCGCGCCGCCGCGCCCCTGCCGCCGGTGGTCGCAGACGTCCGTGCGGCCGACGACGGCGTGCACGTCACCCTCGATCTGCGCGAGCTGCCCGGTGTGACCGGCGCGCAACGGATCGCGGTGCGGATGGCCGGTACGGCCGAGGTGGTCGCGCGCCTGCACGGGTTCGCCGACGGCGTGGCCACGCTCGACCTCGACGTCGCGGTGCGCGGGCTGCCGGTCGACCGGCTCGTGGGTCTGCTCGGCGACCGGCTCGTGAGGACGCTCGAGGCCCAGGGTGTGCCGTGTGGCGCGGTGACCCTCGTCCAGCAGCCCGAGCTGGCTGCGCGGGTCGACGTGCAGCACGTCCTCGCGGAACGCGTCACGGGGGTGCGCCTGACGTCCCTCGAGGTCGACGGCGGTCGGGTGCGGGGCGAGATCGACCTCGGCGCGGTCACGCTCCGGTGAGCGGGTCAGCGCGTCAGCCCTGGGCGCGCACCCGGCCCACGACGCGCACGTCCACGGGCACACCGTCGACGTGCTCGGGCAGCCCGGCGCCGTCGGCGTCCTCGACGAGGTTGACCACGAGGCAGTAGCCGTCGGCTCGGCGACGCAGGCCCACCTGGACGCCGCTGCGGCCCGCGAGCGCCGCGCGCAGGTGCGCCTTGGCCACCCTGGCCTGCTCGATCTCCGTCACGGTCCCTCGCTCACCGCCCTGTCCGGACGGGCTCGCGGCGCGGCGAGGACGTCCCGTCGCGCGGGCGGGCGTCACCTCAGCAGCGTCGCGCCGACCTTCTCGAGCACCGTCGCGATCGGGTTGAGGTACGTCAGCCCGGTCCCATTCTCGCCCCCGCTCTCGGAGCCAGCAAAGAGCAGGCCGACGGCGGCGCCGTCGGCCGTGCGGTAGACGAGCGAGCCGCTGTCACCGCCGCGCGAGAACGGCCCGGCACCCAGACCCTCGACCTCGATCTGGTCGTCGAAGCCGATCTCACCCACGCCGGGCCCGTATCCGACCACGACGTCGTCGAGCTCGATCGCCGTGACGCGCCCGCGGGTCACTCCCGTGGTGCGGCCGATCTTCTCGACCTCCTCGGCCCCCTCCACCTGGGCGAGCTCGGTCACGCGTCCCACGGGATAGGTGGGGTCGACCTCCGAGGCGTCGAGCAGTGCCGTCGCGGCGTCCACGTAGGCCGCCTCGCCGGGCTCGAGCTCGACCACGCGTGCGAGCTCGCCCACCTTGTCGCGCGGGTCGACGCCGCCGTCGGCCGGGCCCGGCTGGAGGATCGCGTCCCCCGCCTGGGCGCGCGCCGACCCGGCGAGCACGTGGAAGTTCGACAGCGCGTGCAGCACGCCCTCGACCTGCACGAACGCCCCGAGCGTGCCCGCGCTCACGTCCACGTGCGCGATCGAGACGCCCGGGCGCAGCGGGCGCACTCGACCGGTCTCGCCGAGCGCCTGGGCCGTCACGACGGGTGGACGCGGGCCGACGCCCCGCGGCAGCGACGGCGGCACGGCGCGGATGCGACCCGTGCGTCGCACGTCGACGGCGGGACCCGCGTGCTCGGCCACGCGGCGCGCGACCATGCGCGCCGTCGGCACGCCGAGCCGGTACCGCACGGCAAGCCCGTAGCCGCCGTCGGACTGCGGGGAGAGCCCCAGGCTCACGCCGAGCGACGAGCGCACGCCCGCGGCGGCGTCGTCGGCCTCGAGACCGCGCGCCTCGACCTTGCCCGCGAGCAGCTCCCGCACGAACCCCGCGGCCTCGACCTTCGCCGCGCGCGCCGTCACCAGATCCATGTGCGCTCTCCCCCCGCTCGTCCCCCAGCCTGCACCCACCCGCCGACACCCGCCCTGCCGAGACGACGACGTGAGCGCGGGTGCCCGGGCGGGGCCGACGACGACCTCCGCCCCGCCCGGGCCGTGGGAACGGTTACGCGCGCCGGGGCGCGCTACCGCTGGTCACGGGTACTCCGCCACGTAGGCCGGCACTCCCGTGTTGGTGTTGTCCACCTGGCCGCCCACGCCATTGACGACGTGCTCGATGGTCCCCGCGCTCAGGTTGACGGTCATGATGTGGTGCAGCCGCACACCGGGCCGCTGCGGCACCTCGAACCCGTTCTCGGTGACGATCTCCGGGTTGTTCTGGTTGAACACGTAGACGCCGCCGCCCCAGAGCTCGTGCGTGCGCACCTTGTCGCCCACCTTGTACCCGGCCCAGCCGAGCGTGCCGTCGGGCTCGGTCCAGTCGGCCTGGGTGGGCGGGTCGTACGGGAGCTCGTTCTGGTAGAGCACCACGCGTCCGCGCTCGCCGTTCCAGATCGTGTTGTGCTCCTGGAAGTGCTCGACGAACAGGCCGGTCGCGGTCACGTCGTCGCCGTTGACCACCACGCCCACACGCCCGGTGTTGGTGCGCCAGCGCTCGGTGTCGCCGTTGACGCCCTCGGTGAAGCCCTCGACGCCGTGGTCCGCACGCCACACCCAGGTGTGGTCGATCAGCACGTCGTCGGCGTTGACCTCGAGCGCGACGTCGGTCTTGCCCACGTGCGGGCCGCCCACGCGGAAGTAGACGTCGCTCAGCGTGATCGGGCCCAGGCCCTTGCCGCCGTGCCCGTGACCCCAGCCCCGGCCCTTGCCGTGACCCCAGCCCTTGCCCTTCTTCTCGCCCACGCGCAGCAGCACGGGCGACTCCTCGGTCCCGGCGTCGATCGTCACGCCGGCCACCACGATCCCGGCCGCGTCCGCGACGGTGAGCGGGACGGCGCCGTCGACGGCGGTCAGCGTCGCGTGGCCAAGCCCCAGCACCACGGTGCCGGGACGCGTCACGGCGATCGACTGCGCGACGTCGTACACGCCGGGGCTGAGCAGCAGGTGCTTGCCGCGCGCGAGGGCCCGGTTGATCGTGCGCACCGAGTCGGACGGCGTCGCGACGTGGAACTGCGTGAGGGAGAGCGTGCGGCCCGGCGTCATGCCGTCGGCCCACGTGATGCCCCGCGTGCCCGTCGCGGCCGAGGGCACGCGCACGTTCCACGCACCCCGCCGGTCCACGAACAGGTACGGCTTCTCGCGGCTCACGGGGGTCTCGTCGAGCGTCGTGTACGGCGGGTCGGGGAAGGTCGCGTCCGACGGCGCGCCCTCGACGCCCGCGAACACCTGGTTCCACACGGCGTTCGACCAGCTGCCCACGACGCTGTTGCGCGTGAGCCACTGCTGCTGCGAGCCGTTCGTGACGTCGCCGAACCGCGAGTCCGCGATGAACCCGCCGCTCGCGTACTGCGGGCCGGCCGTGCAGTAGTCCATGAGCGAGAAGCCCGGGCGGCCGTCCCCCGTCAGCACGTCGAGGCGGCGCACCGAGACGGCCTGCGAGACGGCCCAGAAGTTCGCCGTCGCGCGGCAGTCGTCCTGCCCGGTCGCGTCGATGTCCAGGGTCAGGTTGGACAGCGTGCGCCAGAAGTTCACCAGCGCGATGCAGTTCGGGTTGGCCGGGTCGTCCGAGAGGCAGCGGTTGTAGGCCTCGATCTTGCCGTGCACGACGACGTCGCCCGGGGACGCGCCGAGGCCGGCGACCTCCGTGTAGTAGCCGACCTTGAGGTGCAGCGGCTGCTCGGCGCTGCCGTAGGTGCCGGGCAGGAAGAGCAGGCTGTGCCGGTTGGTGCCCATCTCGTCGTCCACCTGCTGCGCGTGCAGGGCGTCGACGGTCTCCTGGATCTCGTCCGCGGGCATGCTCGGATCGAGCACGACGACGTTCGGCCCCAGGTCGGGCGTGCGGGCGTGGTGGCCGGGCGGGCCGGCCACGGCCGCGGGGACCGCGAGCGCGAGGCCGCCGAGCGCGGCGACCAGCGCGGGAGCCGCACGGCGTGCGAACCGCCGTCGGGCGGGGTGCGGCGCGGGGGCCGCGGGACCCGACGTGACGCCTCCGGGGCGCCGTCGGGCAGGGAGCTGGACCATCCGAGTTCCTCTCCGTCGAGGTGTCCTCCGGCGGGTCGCCGGGGGTCGGGGTGCGCCGTCGGCCGGACGGCGCGCAAGGGGGCCCGCGCTCACCCAAGCACCGCAGGACGCTGCTCCACAAGAGTGAACTGGGACCGGTCTCATCCGGGTCGAGAAGTCTCTTCGCATCTGCTGCATCCAGATGTGGGGGGCGTCACGTAGTAGAGGCGTCAACCAGTTCAGGCCCTCCGGGGTCGTCACGAAGGAGATCCAGATGCGCACCCGAGTCGCAGCTGCCGGTACCGCCGGCCTCGCCCTCGCCCTCGCGGCCGCCGTCCCGGCCACCGCCGCCACCGACGACGCCGCCTCGCTGTCGGTGCTCCACGGCGTGCCCGACCTGACGGTCGACGTCTACGTCAACGGCGAGCTCACGCTCGACGACTTCGAGCCCGGCGACCTGGCCGGGCCGCTCGAGCTCCCGGCCGACACCTACGCGGTCGCGATCACGGCCGCGGACGCCGCGGACGACAGCTCGCCCGCGATCGGCCCCGTGGACCTGCCGCTCGAGGCGGGCATGAGCTACACCGCCGTCGCGCACCTCGACGCCTCGGGCAACCCGACCGCGACGCTGTTCACCAACGACATGTCGCAGACCGCCGCGGGCGAGGGCCGGCTCACGGTCCGCCACACCGCAGCGGCCCCCGCCGTCGACGTGCTCGCCGGCGGCAGCCCGGTGATCGAGAACCTCGCCAACCCGGACGAGGCGTCGCTCGACCTCCCGGCCGGCACCGTCTCGGCCTCCGTCGCCGCGACCGGCACCACCGACCCGGTGATCGGCCCGGCCGACGTCAACGTCGCCGAGGGCGTCCACACGATCGTCTACGCGTGGGGCAGCCTCGACGCCGACAACCTCGACCTCGCCGTCCAGACGATCGAGGGCCTGCACTCGTCGCCGTCGGGCGTGCCCTCGGGTGAGCTGGGCCTCGCGGCCGACAACCAGACCAACGGCTGGCTGATCGGTGGTGCGCTGCTCGTCGCCGCCGCCGGTGCCGCGCTGGTCGCCCGCCGTCAGCAGGCGCTCACCGCCGAGCGTCGCTGACCTCCAGGTCGGGGTGCGGCGTCCGGAGCCTGGCGCCGCACCCCGACCGCACGTCCGCAGTCCGCGACCAGCGACCGATCCGAGAGGCAGTCCCGTGACACGCATCGACCAGCGCGGCTCCGACGCCCGCGCCGACCAGCCCCGGACGGGCCGCCGCGCCCGCCTGGCGATGGTGGGCCTGGCCGTCGTCGTCGGACTGGTCGGGTGCGCACCGGCCGACGACGACGGTCCTCGACCCGAGGCGTCCGCACCCGCGGCGGCGCCCAGCCCCACACCCACCCCCGCACCGCGCCCGGTACCCGACGTGCCGGTCACTGACGCGGGGATCGACGAGGTCGAGGCGGTGGCCGCGGTGCCGCCGGTGGACCTCAGCATCCCGTCGCTCGACGTGAGCCTGCCGATCGACGAGGTGGGCGTGGCCGAGGACGGGCAGATGGAGATCCCGCCGCTCGCCGAGCGCGGTGGCTGGTACCGGTACGGCGCCGCACCCGGCGACCCCGAGGGCACCGCGGTGATCGCGGCGCACGTGGACTCGGTCGCGTCGGCCGGCGTCGGCCCGTTCGCCCGGCTCGGCGAGGCGCAGGTGGGTGACGAGGTGCAGGTGGTGCGGGCCGACGGCGCGGTGGTGACCTACGCGGTCACCGGTGTCGAGCGCATCGCGAAGCCCGCCGTCGAGTGGCCCGACGTGTTCGTGCGCGGCGGCCCCGCCCGGCTCGTGCTCGTGACGTGCGGTGGTACGTTCCAGCGGCAGGCGCGCAGCTACTCCGACAACGTCATCGTCACGGCGGAGCCGGTCGGTGGATGATGTCCGCGACGGCGCTCGCACCCGCCCCGACGACGAGGAGGCCCCGGCTGACCAGCCCCCGCCACCCGACGACGTCCGCTCCCCCCGCGTGGTCGGACGACGAGGTCGCGCGCGCGTTCGCCGTGGGTGACGAGGCCGCGCTCGCCGAGGCGTTCCGCCGCTGGTCCCCGTTGGTCCACACGCTGGCCCTGCGGACGTTGCGCAGCACGCACGACGCCGAGGACGTGACCCAGCAGGTGTTCGTCAACGCGTGGCGCGGCCGGGCCGGGTTCGACGCGGACCGGTCGCTCGCGGGATGGCTCACCGGCATCACGCGCAACGTGGTGGTCGACGTGCTGCGCCGCCGCTCGCGGGACCAGCGCGACGCGGTTGCCGTCGCGGCCGACGGCGTGCCGGTGGCCACCGACGCCGAGGTCGCGTCCGTGGCCGAGCGGCTCACCATGGCCGACGAGCTGGCCCGCCTGGGCGAGCCGCAGCGGACCATCCTCTCGCTCGCCTTCTACGACGACCTCACGCACGACCAGATCTCCGAGCGGCTCGACCTGCCGCTCGGCACCGTCAAGAGCCACATCCGACGTAGCCTTCTGCGGCTGCGCGACCGACTGGAGGTGACCCGTGCACGTTGACGACGACGCCCTCGCGCTCCTCGCGCTCGGGGAGACCCCGTCGGCCGCCGACGCCGAGCACCTGCGCACGTGCGAGCGGTGCACGCGCGAGCTCGCCGCGCTCACCGACGTGGTGCGCGTGGGCCGCTCCGTGACCGACGACGACGTGCTGGTCGCGCCCGCGGCCGACGTGTGGGGCCGCATCTCCGACGAGCTCGCCCTCGGCACGGGCGGAGCGGGCGGTGGCTCGGGCACCGGGCTCCAGGCGGCCCCGTCGCTCGCCTCGGTCCCGGACGCAGGCTCCGAGAACCGCACGTCGGAACCCTCGACGCCAGATGCTCCCGCGACGCCGTCGGGCACCGCGCCCGACGGCGACCTCGCCGCGGTGGTGCCCCTGCGTCGCCGTCGGGCAGCGCCGTGGATCGCCGCCGCGGCGGCTGCCGGCGTCGTGGCCGGTGGTGCGGGCGGCGCGTGGTGGGCCGGCCAGGACACGAGCCCTGCTCCCGCCGTCGTCGCCCAGGCCTCCCTCGACCCGCTCCCCGGCTGGCAGGCCACGGGCGAGGCCGTGGTCGAGGAGTCGGACGACGGCACGCGCACCCTGGTGCTCGACCTCGACGCGCCCACCGGCGACGACGCGTTCCGCGAGGTCTGGCTGATCGACCGCGACGTGACGCGCCTGGTCAGCCTGGGCGTGCTCGACGGCACCGAGGGCCGGTTCACCGTGCCGAGCGGCCTCGACCTGAGCGACTTCGCCGTCGTCGACGTGTCCGAGGAGCCCTACGACGGCGACCCGGCGCACTCGGGCGACAGCATCCTGCGCGGTCTGCTCGACACCTGACGCACGAACGGCCGCCCGCACCGCGAGGGGTGGGACGGCCGTCGTCGTGCGCGGTCGCGCTCAGCGCACGGGCGGGGGCGTGCGGTCGTCGTAGCGCTCGACGACCTCACGGTGCGAGGTGTTCGCCCGCTGGCGGGTGTAGACCATGCCGAGGATCAGGGCGATGATCCCGGCCGCGATGCAGATGTAGCCGACGATGTTCAGGTTCACGACCTCCCACGTGTCGGGAGCGATCGCGAAGGCCAGGATCGCGCCGACGACGATGAGGAAGATGCCGCTGCCGATGCCCATGGTCGAACCTCCTTGTCAGCGGGCGGGGGCGCCGCCCGTTCGACCACGAGGGTCCCGCAGGTGCGCGCGACGCGCCTGTTGAACGGGCAGGTTCACCCTCGTTCGCGACCCAGGCGCTCGAGCATCGCGTTGTACTCGGCGAGCTCGGCGTCACCGTCGCGCTCGGCCGCGCGGTCCCGACGACGGGCCGTGCGCTCGTCGTCCCGCGTCCACGAGACCGCGAGGACGATCGCGAGCGCGAGCATGGGCAGCTCGCTGATCCCCCACGCGACGGCTCCGCCGATCTGCTGGTCCTCGATCGCCGACGGCCCCCACGGCCGGCCCAGCAGCCCGAACCAGCGCGGCACCAGCAGCGTCTCGTCGCTCACCAGGGCGACCCCGAAGAACGCGTGGAACGCCATGGTCGCGAACAGCAGCACGAGGCGTACGGGGTAGGCCGGGCGGCGCGGGCCGGGGTCGATGCCCACGAGCGCGTTGACGAACAGGTACCCCGCGAGGGTGAAGTGGGCGATCATCGCGAGGTGGCCCACGTAGGTGGTCAGCGCGAGCTCGAACAGGTCGGTGTAGTAGAAGACGATCATCGAGCCGGCGAAGTTGACCGCCGCGACCACCGGGTGCGCGAAGAAGGTCGCCCAGCGCGAGTGCACCAGGCCGAGCAGCCACTCGCGCGGACCGCGTGAGCCGTCGGTGCGTGCGGGCAGCGCGCGGGCCGCGAGCGTCACGGGTGCCGAGAGCGCGAGGAAGATCGGCACCACCATCACCAGCACCATGTGCTGCACCATGTGCGCGCTGAACAGCACGTGCCCGTAGACGGCCGCACCGCCCGAGGTGGCCCAGGCGAGCACGACGACGCCCGTCACGAGGCTCACGGTGCGGCCGAGCGGCCAGGCGTCGCCGCGGGCGCGCAGGCGACGCACCCACCGCAGGTAGACGACGACGGCGGCCAGGCAGCCGAGGGCCGGCAGCAGGTCCCACCGGAAGCTCGTGAGCCAGAGCGTCGCCGTGGGTTCGGGCGGCAGCGGGTGGCCGGTCACGAGCTCAGCCGGCGTGGGCGCGGCGGGGGGCTCGAGCGGCGTGGGCGGCTCGGTCGCACCGAGCGCGGCGGCGACGCCCGACACCGCACCCATGACGGCGAGCTCGACGGCCACCAGCCGCCAGAAGAGGGCAGGTGCGCGGGGGCCCGCGGGGCCCGACGCCGGCACCTCGAGGCGCGGGATGGTCACACGGCGGTGCCACCAGCCGAGGGCGCCGAGGGCCGCGGTGAGCGCGACCTTGGCGAGCACGAGCAGGCCGTAGCGCGTGGTGAACCCGTCGACGCCGCCCAGGCGCGGGACGGCGTTGACGATCCCCGAGACGCCGACGGCGACGAGCGACCACGCCGCGATCGGTGAGTACCGCGCGACGGCGACGCGCAGGTCCGGGCCCAGGCGGTGCGCGACGAGCGCGAGCGCCGCGAGGCCACCGAGCCACAGCGCGGCTCCCGTGAGGTGGAGGAACATCGAGGACAGCGCGAGCTCGTGGTTGCTCGCCCCCGCGGCGTGGCCGGTGGTCGACTGCATGACCAGCGCGGTGGTGGCCAGCAGCGCCGTGACGAGGGCGCCCCGCGGCCCCGTGACGAGCAGGGCGACCGCGCTGGTCAGCGCAGCGACCACGGTGATCGCGAGGAGCGTGCGGCCCAGTGAGATCGAGGTGAGGAAGACGCCGAGCTGGGCGCCGAAGCCCGGGTCGCTCGGGGAGGTGCCCGCGACGCTCGCGTACGTCAGCACCAGGTGCGCGACGCGCGCCGTGGCCCACACGCCGGCCGCGACCGAGACGACGAGCATCATCGAGGGCCAGGCGTCACCGTGGCCCGATCCCTGCGAACGGCCGGATGCACCGGCGGCGCCAGTGCGGCGGTCGGCCGGTCCGTCCTGGCGACCTGACGCGCGGCCGGCGGCGGGCCGGTGGCGCGGCAGCACGACGGCGGCCAGCACGGCACCGCCGATCGCGACGGCCGCCGTGATCTCGGCGAGCGCCGTCAGCGCGGGTAGGCCCCAGCGCGCGGCGGGGCCGGGCTTCAGCAGCGCGCTCCGGGCCGGCGCCCCCCGCCCACGGCAGGGGGGGGGGCGCCGGGGGCGGGGGGGGGGGGGGACACGAAATGGGCGGGGGGGGAGGT
>NZ_JAACYI010000028.1 GCF_009996735.1 Cellulomonas sp. APG4
CCAAGGAGCGCGCCACCGACACCACCGGCCTGCTGCTCATGGGCGCACGCCTGTACAACCCCACCACCGGCCTGTTCACCTCCGTCGACCCCGTGGTCGGCGGGAACACCACTGCCTACGCTTACCCCCAAGACCCCATAAACCAACACGACCTCGACGGCACGTTTGCCCTACGAAAGTGGATCAAGCGTGGAGTCGCGGCTCTCGGTGTCGCCGCTGCCGTCGGATGCATCGTCGCAACGGCGGGAGTGTGCGCTGCAATCGCGATCGGCGCCGCTGCAGCAAGCATTGGAAGCAACTACTACGGCGCTTTTCGCGCAAAGAAGCGCGAGATGTCTCGAGGGGATTTCTGGGCGCACACCGCCCTCGATGTCGCGAGCATTTTTGTGCCTGGAGCTCGTGCTGTTCGCAGGATTCCTGGCGCTCACACAAGAATGGGTGCGGCTCTCCGGCAGGGCTCTGGCAAACACCGAAACTGGCGAAGTGGGCGAGTAAATCGAAGCGTGTCACTGCGCGTCGCGTTCAGGTATCGCCCGGGGAGAACTTCTGCCAAGGTAGCCTACAACGCCTACTCGGGCTACAGGGCCGCCACAGGCAGATGGAGGTGAACGCCGGATGATCGCGATCTTGGGACTCGCAGGGTTGGCTTCCGGCGCTACCATTTGCGTGATAGGAGCGCTATGGGTGCGCGGCTATACTGGGCGCCACCTTGGCGCGTCCGCTTTTTCGGCGGGCTTGGCTCTGGGAATCTTTGGCGCCGCAGTCGCGCTCTTGAGCCTAGACGTCATCGCGAGTGGAGACGCAGGCCAGGCAGAGCGAAGTCTTGCGCTGCCCGAGCAGGTATACCGCGGCGTCGGTTTCGCATGGCTGGTGAGCGGCGTGCTTCTTGCCTGGCGGCGAAACTCCTACTTGGCCTACGTCACTCGGAAGGACCCCAACGCATTCCGCGAAGGCCTCCCCGCCCGCATGCCGCCGAATATGCGCAGCGCGCTTCTGCTGGCTCTGGCCCTCGGGATGATCCTCGGAGGTATAGCCTTCCTCATCTAGGTTGCGGTGGATCACCGTGACCGAGACGCGGGAACTCGCGAACGCAATCTTCGAGTACCTGGAGATCTTCCACAACTGCCGACACTTCGCCCTGGGCGGGCTCGCGCCCCTAGAGTTCGAGAGCAGACAACCGATCACCGTGCCTAGATTCCAGTACCACGGCTCCACCGAACCCGGTACACACCAGAGCCTCCACTAAAACCGGGGCCGTTCACCACCGCCTACGCCTACCCACAAGACCCCATCAACCAACAGGATCTCGAAGGCAAGGAGAGGTCCTGCTACCACCGTAGGGTGGAGACCCATAGAGGCTCAGGAGCGGGGAATCCTGGCCAAGGCGTTGGTCGCCACCGTCCTTGGGGCAGAAGGTCGACCGGCAGAAGCTGGAGGGACCGTTTGTAGTGGCCCAAGCGACTCCGCCGATCATTCGAAGTGAGAGTGGCGACCCTCTCCTCTTCGCCAGCATGGAGGATGCAGAGCTGGCAACCGAACATTACGACGTCAGAGCGGAGGAGTACCGCTTCTGGGATTCCGAGGGCCAGATTTTCCGTGCGCTGATTCGCGAAGAATCAGGTTTTGTTTCTCAGCAGCCAACAGGAGATTGCGCCCGCGCTGAGGCCGACCTGACTATTCGAGAGTCTGCGGAGGCTGTAGGCCTGGACTCCGAGCCGAAGGTTGCGTTCTCTGAACTGCAGCGCTCGATCTGGTCGTGGCAAACCGGATCGGAGTGACCGGTCCTCATCCGTCTCTTGGCCGGACATCTCAGCGCGAGCTCGACTCGCGTGGCGGATCGTCGCTGTCTAGCCGGACTTGGCGTGCAGATCGAGGCGCTGAGTCAGTCGGTGCGGACGACGCCATCGTGTCGCAGTGGTTGCCGGGTGGGCTCACGCAGACGGCGACGTTCGGCTGGGCAAGGAGGAGTCGGCCCTGGCGTATCAGGGTCTGGTCGAGGGTGAGCCGGTCGAGCTGGTGGGCTGGTCGCTGGGCCGTGATGCACAGGGACGGATCGTCTCGGTCGAGGGTCCGGCGCTGGCACTACGACACGAGTAGATTGGCCAAGAGATGACTCGAAATCTGCCAAATCTTCGAGTTCGGCGTGGGTGGCTCTATCGGTAGTCTGCGCTGCCCTCGTGAGTGGTTGCCTGCCCGACGGTGACGAAATGTGCCAGCAGGCGATGGACGAGTATGCGCGACGCTGGTGCGCGAAGTTGAGGACCTGGGGTTCCGGCCGACCGAGGTCAGGTGCGACACGACGGCGGGCGGCCCGGCCGCCGTGAGCGCCGAGAGCGTTGCGGGTGCGGTGGAGGAGGTCGCTGCGATCGTTGAGGGCAAGGGTTGGGTCGCGCCCGATGAAGCTCTGTATGTCGACGTGGAATGGTCGTACGTGAAGACGATCAGCGGTGAGACCTTTGAGCTCGTGCTCGATGAGTTCACCACTGGGGAGTTCGAGCTCGCCATCTACAGCCCCAAGCAGTGAACAGCCGGTCTGGTCCAATGGCAGGCGCCAGACATCGCCGCGCGCAGGGCTGGATGGTGGAGGTCGAGTCACGCGAGTGATTCGCGGGCAGGGGCGGAGGTTGAGGGCGTCACGAAGCTGTGGCCACCATGACGATGACTGCTCGTGCCTCTAGGAGATCCGTCGGACCTGATCAACTCACATGGGGGAGCCAATGAGATCGCTGGCGTGGGCGCGGGGAGAGTCGTTTCTCAGCGGTTTCGCAGCCGGTGTCGTCGACCTGATGGACACCCCAAGAAGCGAGCGTTCCCGGCGTCGCCAGATGTGGCGCGCGTTCTGGGAGCCTGGCGGCCAGGGCCACACGCCGCGGCACCAGCACCGCGCAGCAGGGTTCGGCTGGCTCATCCTTTGCGTGGTGCTGTCAATCCTGGCCTTCGGAACCGGGTACGCGCTCGACGCGATCGGTGGAAAGGAGTGGGGGGATCGCTACGGAGAACTGGGCATTCCGGGAGTTCCTGTCCTCACACCGATCATCCTCTGCGTGTACCACTTCCTCGCTTCGCTGCTGATGCCTGCAGCGCCTCCGGGGCCGCTGGCGCGGTGGTCGATCAGTTGGGCGACCGATCTCGCGGCGGCCCTCAGCGCCATCTTGATCGCAACATGAGGCGGCCCCGCGGGGCCCGGGGCGGAGGTGAAGGGTGCACGTCGATGATGATCCTGCTGACGGCCTCGATCGTGGGGGCTGGTGGCCTCAGCCCAGGTCCACCCAGAGGTAGAGGTCCGAGCCGTCGTCCTGCGCCTCGACTACCAGCTCGAGCACCGCGTCCAGCAGCGGGCGTAGCTCGGTGGGGTCGAGGTCGACCTCCTCGGAGGCCGACCATGCCGTGACCACCTCGTCGGCGAGCTCCGGGTCCTCGCTCGAGGCGAGCTCGGCGAGCACCTCGACCAGGAAGTCCGGCAGGCGCAGCAGCTGCTCGTGGTCGAGGTCCACCTCGGCCGGCTCGAGGTCGCCGGTGCCGAACTGGACCGCGGCGGCGGCCACCTCGCCCAGCACCTCGAGGTCCGGACCCGTGAGGCCCGGCAGCTCGACCGCGAGGGCCTGCTCGGTCGCGTGGCCGGACTCGAGGGCCTTGGCCCGGGTCACGGCGGTGGTGTGGGTGGCGGCGAAGAGCTGCGTGGCCATGGCACCGAGCGTAGACCCGGCCCCCGCGCGCCGGGAGGTAGGCTCCCGGGTGAACGACAGGGGAGCGTCGGCCCCATGCACCGCACCCGCGGAGCGGCAGGCCGGACGCTGAGAGTGCGGACCTCCGCAGACCCTCGCACCTGATCCGGTTCGCACCGGCGTAGGGAGTCGGGATTCTCAGCCCGTGCGTCACGCCGCGCCCGCGGCGGGCCGCCCGGGCACCCCTCGTGCATCACGACGAGGAGGAGCATGACCACCAGCACGCACCGGCGCCGCCCCCGGCCCGGCCACGCACGCACGTCCGCGCGGCTCACCGCGCTCACCGCCGCGTCCGCACTCGCCCTGACCGCCTGCTCGGCGATCGGCGAGGGTGACGGCGGCACGGACCAGGCCGACGACGGCGAGGGCGGTGGGACCGTCGTCCTCGTCACCCACGACTCGTTCGCGCTCAGCGAGGACGTGATCGCGGCCTTCGAGGAGCGCACCGGCCTGACCCTCGAGACCCGCGCCCCCGGCGACGGCGGCGCGCTCGTCAACCAGCTCATCCTCACCAAGGACGCGCCGCTGGGTGACGTGGTCTACGGCATCGACACCACGTTCGCGTCGCGCGCGATCAACGAGGGCGTGCTCGAGCCGTACACGTCCCCGGAGGCCGGCGAGGACGTCCAGGAGCTCGCCGTCGACGACGAGGACCACCTCACCGCGATCGACGTGGGCGACGTGTGCCTCAACATCGACCGTGAGTGGTTCGCCGAGCAGGGCGTGCCCGAGCCGACGTCGCTCCAGGACCTCACCGACCCCGCGTACCGCGACCTGCTGGTCGTGACCAACCCCGCGACGTCGTCGCCCGGGCTCGCGTTCCTGCTCGCGACCATCGCCGAGCTGGGCGAGGACGGCTGGGTCGACTACTGGGCCGCCCTGCGCGAGAACGGCGTCAAGGTGGCCGGTGGCTGGTCCGACGCGTACTACGTCGACTTCTCCGGCCCGTCGAGCGAGGGCGACCGGCCCATCGCGCTCTCCTACGCGTCGTCCCCGCCGTACGAGGTGCCCGAGGGCGCCGACGAGGCCCCGACCGCCGCGATGCTCGACACGTGCTTCCGCCAGGTCGAGTACGCGGGGGTGCTGGCCGGTGCCGCCAACCCCGAGGGTGCGCGCCAGGTGATCGACTGGCTGCTGAGCCCCGAGGTGCAGGCCGACATCCCGGAGAACATGTACGTCTACCCGGCCGACTCCACGGTCGAGCTGCCCGAGAGCTGGGAGCTGTTCGCGCCCCTGCCGCCCGAGCCGCTGACCCTCGACCCGGGCGTGATCGCGGAGAACCGCGACGCCTGGATCGACACGTGGACGGCCACGGTGCTCGACTGAACCGCCGGGGCGCCGTCGGGCGCGGAGCAGCCTGGGGGCTCGCGGTCGCCGTGCCGCTGGCCTTCCTCGGGCTGTTCTTCGCCCTGCCCGTGGGCACGCTCGTCGCCCGCGGGTTCTGGCCCGACGGCGCCCTGGACCTCAGCGGGTTCGTCGAGGTGTTCTCGCGCCCGCGCACCTGGCGCGTGATCGGCCTGACCCTCGCGCAGGCGACCGTCGCGACCGCCGTCGTCGTGCTGCTGGGCGTGCCCGGCGCGCACGTGCTCTACCGGCGCACGTTCCGCGGCCGGGGCGCGCTCCGTGCGTTCGTCGTGGTGCCGTTCGTGCTGCCCACCGTGGTGGTGGGCGTCGCGTTCCGCTCGGTGCTCGCGCCGCACGGGCCGCTCGGGTTCCTGGGCTGGGACGGCACCTTCGCGGGCGTGGTCGCGGCGCTCGTCTTCTTCAACTACGCGGTGCTGGTGCGCACCGTGGGCGGCTACTGGGCCACCCTCGACCCGCGCGCCGAGCAGGCCGCCCGGGCGCTGGGCGCCTCGCCGCTGCGTGCGTTCGTGCAGGTCACGCTCCCCGCGCTGGTGCCGGCGATCGCCTCGGGCGCCGCGATCGTGTTCCTGTTCTGCGCGACGGCGTTCGGCGTGGTCCTCGTGCTCGGCGGCCCGCGCTACGGCACGGTCGAGACCGAGATCTGGGTGCAGACCACGCAGTTCCTCGACCTGCGCGCCGCGGCCGTGCTCTCCGTGGTGCAGCTCGTGGTGATCGCCGCCGCCCTCGCCGTCGCGGGCCGCGCACGCAGCCGGCGCGAACGCACGCTCGCCCAGGGCAGCACCACCGCCGTCGAGCGTCCGCTGCGCCTGCGCGGCCCGGGACGCAGCGCGGCCGACGGCGCCGCGGTGGCGGTCACGGCGCTCGCGCTCGCCTTCCTCGCCCTGCCGCTCGTCACCGTCGCGCTGCGCTCGCTGCGCACCCCGCGCGGCTGGGGCCTGGACAACTACGTGGCCCTCGGCACCACTGGCGGCCCCAACGCGCTCAGCGTGACCGTCTGGGACGCGGCGGTGACCTCGCTGCGCATCGCACTCGACGCGACCGTGCTCGCCGTCGTCGTCGGAGGGCTGGTCGCGCTCGTGGTCTCGCGTCGCCCGCGCTCGCGTCCGCTGCGCCGCGCCGTCGGAGTGCTCGACGCCGTGGTGATGCTGCCGCTCGGGGTCTCGGCCGTGACCGTGGGCTTCGGGTTCCTCCTCACCATGGATCGGCCGCTGGGGCTCGACCTCGACCTGCGCTCGTCACCCGTGCTCATCCCGATCGCGCAGGCCGTGGTCGCGACCCCGCTCGTGGTGCGTACCGTGCTGCCCGTGCTCCGTGCCATCGACTCCCGTCTGCACGAGGCCGCCGCGGTGCTCGGCGCGCCGCCCGGCCGCGTGCTGCGCCTGGTCGACTGGCCCATCGCCGCGCGCTCGGCCGGCCTCGCGCTGGGCCTCGCGTTCGCCGTGAGCCTCGGGGAGTTCGGCGCGACGGCGTTCCTCGCACGGCCCGAGCGGCCCACGCTGCCCGTGGTGATCTTCCGGCTCATCGGCCGGCCGGGCGCCGAGAACCTGGGCATGGCGCTCGCCGCCTCCGTGGTGCTCGCGCTCATGACGGCCACGGCGATCGCGCTCGCCGAGCGGCTGCGCCCCGGCGTCGCGGGGGACGTGTGATGGCCGGGCTCGAGGTGCGGGACGTCGTCGTGCACTACGTCGACGACGACGGGCGCACCGCCACCGCCGTGGACGGGCTGAGCCTCGACGTCGCGCCCGGCGAGGTGGTCGCGCTGCTCGGGCCGTCCGGCAGCGGCAAGTCGAGCCTGCTGCGCGCCGTCGCCGGGCTCGAGCCGCTCAGCGCGGGCAGCGTCGCGTGGGACGGGCATGACCTCGCCGGCGTCCCCGTGCACCGGCGCGGGTTCGGGCTGATGTTCCAGGACGGCCAGCTGTTCCCGCACCGCGACGTGGGCGCGAACGTGGCGTTCGGGCTCGAGATGCAGCGCGCGCCGCGTGAGGTGCGGCGGGCGCGGGTGGCCGAGCTGCTCGAGCTCGTGGGGCTCCCCGGGTTCGCCGACCGTGACGTCGCGACGCTCTCGGGCGGGGAGCGGCAGCGCGTGGCGCTGGCCCGCTCGCTCGCGCCTCGGCCCCGGCTGCTTCTGCTCGACGAGCCGCTCAGCGCACTCGACCGTGCGCTGCGTGAGCGGCTCGCGGGCGAGGTGCGCGAGGCGCTGACCTCGACCGGCACCACGGCCGTGTTCGTGACCCACGACCACGACGAGGCCTACGCCGTGGCCGACCGCATCGCCGTCATGGACCTGGGTCGGCTGCTCCAGGTGGACCCGCCCGCGGACCTGTGGCACCGGCCCGCGTCGCGCCGCGTCGCGGAGTTCCTGGGGTACCAGGCGTTCGTCGAGGTGGGGCGGGCGTCGGTGGCGGTGCGCGAGGCGGTGGGTGTGGGCGTTGACGTCGAAGGGTGCGTCGCGCTTGGGCCGGGCTCGCTCGTCCCCGACGATGACGGCGCGGTGGTGGGCACCGTGGTCGCGGCGGGCTTCCGCCGCGGGGTCACCGAGCTCGACGTCGACGTGCCCGAGGTGGGCCGCGTGACCGCCGTCGTGCCCGCGACCCGCGCCGACGGCGACGCGCACCGCCCGGGCGCGCAGGTGCGGCTGCGGGTCGAGCCCGCCGCGGTCGCCGTCCTGCCCGAGTAGCGCGCAGCAGCTCAGCCCTCGGGGGCGCCGTCGTCGGCTGGGTTGCCCGTGCGCTTCTGCCACATGCCGATCACGCCCGTGGGGCGGAAGCCGAGGGCGACGTTGATCGCGAGCATGTGCTCGTTCTCCTCGGCGTTCCAGGTGTGGATGCGGCGGGCACCGGGGCGCAGCTCGACGAGCCGGCGCAGGGCGTCGGTCTTGACGAGCATCCCGAGCCGCCGCCTGCGGTGCTCGGCGAGCACCAGCGTGTCCTCCTGGAACACGACCTCGGGCTTGGCCAGCGGGTACTGGACCATCGTGAACGCGGCCAGGCGACCCGTGGGCACGTGCTCGGCCGCGACCAGCAGGTAGCCGCTCTCGGACGCCTCGATCTGCGTCTCCATGGCGCGCAGCCGCTCGGCGTCCCAGACCTCCTCCTCGACGTCGAGGCCGGCCGACGGGATGTCCGTGCTCATGCGCGTGTACAGGTGCGTGACGTCGTCGACCCACGCGTCGGGCGTGCGGTCCGTCCACGCGACCAGGCGGTAGTCGGCGCCCGCGCGCGCCGCGGCGTCGTCGTGCAGGCGGGTGACGAGAGCCGGGTCCACCGGAAGCTCGAGGACGGAGTAGCGCTCGGCCTGCTCGAGGCGGTAGCCGTGCGCGTGGGCGAACGCGACCGCGGCGTCGTCGGGCCGCAGGCGTCCGCTGCCGGTGGGCGGAGCGAGGTGCGGCTCGTCCCGCGCGGGCTCGCCCATGTGCTCGGAGTGCACGATGAACGTGGTGCGGCCGTGCTCGGCGGCGAGCTTCTCGGCCGCGGCGAGCAGGGCCGAGCCGACGCCCTGGTGGCGTGCGTCCGGCCGCACGCGCAGCTCCATGAAGGCGGTGCGGGTGTTGCTCTCGCGCTGGAGCACGAGGCGCACGGAGCCGACCACGGCGTCGGGCTGCGGGGGAGCGTCGGGCGCGGTGGCCACGAGGAGTGCGCGGATCGAGGAGACCTGGTTGCTGAGGTAGGCGTGCGTCTCGGCAGGTGCGGGCGCGAGGTCGTCGTAGCCGTAGAGCGCGAGGTCCACGGCCTGTCCGGAGGCGACCGAGCCCAGCAGTGCCCACGCCTGCGGGTCGTCCAGGCTCGCGGGCACGGCGGCCTGGTGGATCTGCCAGCCGGTGCGGTGGCCGGCCTCGGGCGCCTCAGTGCGCGACACGGTGCTCATGCCGGAAGCCTGACCCCGCGCCCGGCGCCGGCCAACCGATTATCGGCAAGGGTCGGTCAGGGTGTGCGGGCCGTGCGCTGGGTGGGGAGGTGGTCGAGGGCCGACGGCGGGCCGGGACGGCCGAAGAACCAGCCCTGGCCCAGGTCCACGCCCAGCTCGGCGAGGTGGCGGGCGTCGTCCTCGGTCTCGACGCCCTCGGCGACCACGAGCGTGCCGTTGCCGTGCGCGAACTGGACCAGCGCGCGCACGAGGGTCGAGAGCACGCCGTCGTGCGCGACGCCGTCCACGATGCTGCGGTCGATCTTGATGACGTCGGGCGCGCACAGCACGATGTGGCGCAGCGACGAGAATCCGGCGCCCACGTCGTCGATCGCCAGGCGCATGCCGGCCGCGCGCAGCGGGGCGAGCACCTCCGCGAGCGTCGCGTAGTCCTCGACCTGGTCGTGCTCCGAGAGCTCGAGCAGCACGCGGTCGCCCGGCAGGCGGGCCAGCAGGGCACGGCACGGCTCGGTGAGCAGGGTCGCGGGGGAGACGTTGAGCGCGACGTAACCGGGCACCTCGTCGAGCAGGGCGGCCGAACGCTCGAGGGCGTGCACCTCGAGGCGGGGCCCCAGGCCGACGTCGTGCGCCTGCGCGAACACGACGTCGGGCGTCAGGCCCCACGTGCGCGGGAAGCGGCTGAGGGCCTCGGCGCCCACGCGGGTGCCGGACGCGAGGTCGACGATCGGCTGGAGCACCACGTCGAGACCGCCGTCGGTGAGCACGGGTCGCAGGCGCTGCGTGATCAGCTCGTTGCGCTCGCGCTCGAGCACGCCGGGCTCGATGATCATCGCTGCAGCGGACGCGAGCACCTCGAGCAGGGCGCGGTCACGCGTGTCGAGCTTCTTGTGCGTGGTGAGGCCGGCCGCGCAGAACGTGCCGTAGGCGCGGCCGTCGCTGAGGGTCACCGGGACGGACACATAGCTGCGCAGGCGGGGGAAGCCTGCGACGGCGGGCAGGCGGCGTGCCTCGGGGTGCGCCGTGAGATCCGGGATCACGTCGGGCAGGTGGCCGTCGATGATCGCCTGGCAGACCGTCGTCTCCTGGACCTGCGTGGCGCCGTCGAACGTGAACGGCAGCGGGGTGTCGACCACCTCGAGGGTCTGGACCTCGCCGTCCATGCGCGTGAGGAACGAGACGCTCAGGCCCAGTGCCGTGCGGGCGGTGTGCAGCAGCGCGGCGACCTGCTCCTCGGCCTCCGACCGCGACCGTCCCATGCGCGTGTGCCCCCTCCCGGCAGCCGATGCCACCTCACCGGACTATCGGCCGGCCGCATCCGGTGATGAGGAGCGCTCCAGTGCGCCTGCGCGGCGACGCTCGAGGTGCCGACGCTCGGTCGGGGCGGTGACCAGGACGAGCGCACGGTCGAGCTGCTCGACCGCCGCGTCCGGCTGGTCCGCGCGGAGGAGGAGCTCGGCGCGGACGGCGGGCAGGCGGTGGTGACGCGGCAGCGCGAGGTCGAGGTCCTCGAGCAGTGCGAGCCCGGCCTCCGGGCCGTCGTGCTCGGCGACCGCGACCGCGCGGGCGAGACGGACGAGGGGGGACAGCGTCCGGCGTTCGAGCTCGGCGTAGAGATCGGCGATGACCACCCATCGGGTCTCAGCCGACGTCGGCGCTCTCGCGTGCTCGGCCGCGATGAGGGCCTGGAGGCGGTACTCCTCGGCTTGTCCGGTGCTCGGCGGCAGGGCGTCCAGGATCGTGAGCGCCTCGGCGATCGCCCGCCGGTCCCAGCGTGCGCGGTTCTGCTCGGGCAGCAGCACCAGGTCCCCGGCCTCGTCGAGGCGCGCGTCCCGGCGCGAGTGCTGCAGGAGCAGGAGTGCGAGCAGGGCCCGCACGACGGCGTGGCCGGGGAGGGCGGCGTCGACGAGGCGCGTGAGGCGGATGGCCTCGTCGGCGAGGTCCACCCGCAGCGGCCGGTCACCATGGGTGGGCTGGTAGCCCGAGGTGAAGAGCAGGTAGAGGACGGTGGCGACGACGTCGAGGCGCTCCGGGAGGCGGTCGTCCGGCGGGAGCGCGAACGGGATGCCGGACGCGGCGAGACGCTTCTTCGCTCGGGTGAGACGCGCCGCCATCGTCGCCTCCTGGACCAGCAGGAGGCGGGCGATCTCGCGCGCCTCGAGGCCGACGACGAAGCGCAGGGTGAGAGCGATACGGGCGTCGGGGCCGAGAGCCGGGTGCGCGCACGTCAGCAGGAGGCGTGCGACGTCCTCGTCGAGATCGTCCCCGGGCTCGTCGGCGCCCTCCGCGAGCTGGCGTGTGCGCGCGTCGACGACCATGAGTGGCTCGGCGCGGCGCCGCACCACCTCGGTGCGCAGCTGGTCCACGACGCGTCGGCGCGCGGCGGTGAGCAGCCATCCGGCGGGGTTCGCCGGGATCCCGTCGACCGGCCAGCGCCGGGTTGCCGCGGCGAAGGCCTCGGCGAGCGCGTCCTCGACCAGGTCGGGCCGGCCGTACTGGCCGATCAGCAGCGCGACGAGCCGCGCCCAGTGGATCCGGAGCGCCGCCTCGAGGGCGGCGCCCACGGATCCACCGGGTGCTGGCTCTGTCACGGCACGTCGGCGACCGGTCGGATCTCGAGCGTGTACTCGGGCAGGCGGGGGAGCAGGCTCGTGAGCACGTCGAGGTCCGGCGCCTCGATCAGGTAGAAGCCGCCGAGCTGCTCGACGGTCTCGGCGTACGGTCCCTCGGTGATCGTCACCTGGTCACCGTGGCGGCGGAGCGTCGTGGCCGAGGCGACCGAGGTGAGCGCCTCGCCGCCGAGGATCTCGACGCCCGGCGTCGCGGCGGCCGCAGCCGAGAAGTCGTCGTGCTCCTTGATGTACCGCGCCCGCTCGTCCGCATCCGCCTCGGCCCAGACGCGCTCGTCCTGGTGAAGCAGCACGACGAACTTCATGACGCCGCCCCGGCCTCGGCAGGCGGGGGCACGGTCGGCCGCAGCTCGACCGTGCCGTCGCCCGTCACGAGCATCCCGGCGATGCGCGCGAGGTCCTGCACGTCCGCGGTGGCGATCACGTAGTAGCCGCCGAGCTGCTCGACGGTCTCGGCGAACGGTCCCTCGGTGACCTGCGGCTCGCCGCCCGGCTCCTGGCGCACCAGCAGGGAGGTCGCGGCGGGCTCGAGCTCGGCGCCGCCCGTGATCCGGTGCCCACGCTCGCCGCACAGCCGCGCGAACTCACCATGAAGCTCGTAGGCGGCGAGCTGCTCGGCCTCGGTGGCGTTCGCCCACACGCTCTCGTCGCCGTGCAGCAGCAGCACGTACTCGCGCGCCGGCCCGGCCCCGGCCTGGGTGGTGTCGGTCATCGTTCCTCCTCGTCGGTGGTGACGACGGCGTGATGGGCGCCGTCGACAGCATGACGCGCGAGGTGCTCAGGAATCGACACCCTCGGGTCTCTTCTTCTGCGGATGGGGCGTCTCGCCGCGCGCGAGCATCTCGACGAAGCCCGCGATGCGCCGCTCGCGCGTCTCGGCCCGCTTGGCCTCCTCGACCCGGTAGATGATCGCGAAGCGGTTGGTCGAGGTCAGCACGTCGAACATCGCCTGCGCGCGGGGGTCGGCGGCGACGGCCGCGCGAAGGTCCTCAGGTACCTCGATGGTCGACGAGCCGGCATAGGCGCGGTCCCACCGGCCGTCGGCCTTGGCGGCCTCGACCTGCACCCGGCCCGCGGGCTGCATGCGGCCCGTCCGCTCGAGCTCCTCGACCCGCTCGACGTTCCGCGCCGACCACGGGCTGCGCGGGCGGCGCGGGGTCATGCGCTGCAGCGACGACTCGTCGTCGCGACGCTTCCCCTGCCCGTCGATCCAGCCGAAGCACAGCGCCTCCTGCACGGCCTGCTCGTAGGTCAGCGTGGTGACGTCGCCGCCCTTCTTGTGCAGCACGAGCCACACGCCCGTCTCCTGCGTGTGGTGCTCCGCGAGCCACTCGTGCCAGGCGGCGGCGTCGGGCACGAGCAGCTCCGGCAGGTCGTCGGCCACGTGCTCCGCCTCAGGCGTTCTCGCGTCGGAACGTGGCGGTGCCCCACCACACGGCGAGCACGAACATGCCGACCGACCAGAGCACACCCCACGTCAGGCTCGAGAGCGCGAAGTCGCCCGCGAAGGACGAGCGCACGGCGTCCACCACGTGCCGGATCGGCATGAAGTCGCTGACCCGCTGGAGCCACACCGGCCCGATGGTCATCGGCAGGAGGATCCCGGAGAGCAGCAGCACGGGCATCATCACCATGTTGATGATCGGCGCCATCACGTCCTCGGACTTGGTCGTCAGCGCGAGGGCGTTGGACGCCGCCGCGCACGCGCCGCCGAGCAGCAGCGTGAGGGCGACGCCGAGCGCGATGCCCTGAGCCGACGCGACCATGCCGAGCGCGTAGCCGAGCGCCACGAGGATCGCGGCCTGGACCAGCAGCTGGAGCAGGTCGCGGTACAGCCGTCCCACCAGCAGGGCCGTGCGGCTCGCGGGCGTCACGCGCTCGGCCTCGATCACGCCCTCGCGCCACTCGCCGATCAGGCTGAAACCCGCGAAGAAGGCACCGAAGATGCCGAGCTGCACGAGCATCCCGGGCACGAAGAACGTGTAGGCGTTGACCGCGCCGAACTGCCCGATCAGGGGCTCGAGCAGGGGCCCGAAGAGCAGCAGGTAGAGGATCGGCTGCATCATCCCGATGATCACCCACGCGGGGTTGCGCAGGTTCATCCGGAGCTGACGCCGGAAGACGATCGCGCTCTCGCGGAAGAAGGTCGCCGGACCGCTGCGCGCCGGGGCGAGCCCGGCGTCGGTCGCGAGGGTGGTGGTCGCGCTCATCGGGTGCCTCCGTCGGGGGTCGCAGTGGGTGCGCCGGTGGTCGCGGCGCCGGCGAGCGCCTCCTTCTCGGGCTCGCTGCCGTCGCCTGCGCCGTCAACCCCGCCGGTCGCGTCCGCCGCCGCCTCGGCGTCGCGCAGCGAGCGGCCGGTGAGGGTCAGGAAGACGTCGTCGAGCGTGGGACGCAGCACCTCGATCGAGTCGAGGTCGATGCCCGCGCCGTCCAGGTCGCGCAGCAGCCCCTGGATGGTGCGCCCGGCCCGCGGCACCCGGGCCCGCACGTGCCGGTCCACCACCTCGACGTCACCGCTCAGCTCGAGCGCGCCCAGGCGTGCCGCCGCCTGCGGCACCAGCGCGCGGTCGGCCACCTCGAGGTCCACGAGGTCACCCGCGACCTGCGCCTTGAGGTTGTCCGCGGTGTCCGAGGCCACGATGCGACCCTGGTCGATGATGACGATGCGGTCCGAGAGCGCGTCGGCCTCGTCGAGGTAGTGCGTCGTCAGCAGCACCGTCACGCCGAGCCTGTCCCGCAGTCCCCTGATGTGCTCCCACAGGTTGGCGCGCGCCTGCGGGTCGAGGCCCGTTGTGGGCTCGTCGAGGAACACGAGCCGCGGCTCGTGGATGAGCCCCATCACGATGTCGAGGCGGCGCTTCTGGCCCCCGGACATGTTCTTGGGCATGCGGGTCCACAGCCCCGGCAGGTCCATCTGCTCGAACAACGCCTTGCCGCGCTGCTCGACCACGCGCTGCGGCAGGCCGTAGAGCATGCCGTGGTCGACCACCTCGTCACCCGCGCGCGCCCCGCTGAACGCGCCGCCCGCCTGCGAGACGTAGCCGATCCGCCGTCGGACCTCGACCGACTGACGCACCACGTCGTACCCCGCGACGCGCGCGGTGCCCGCCGTGGGCCGCAGCAGCGTGGTGAGCATGCGCAGCGTCGTCGTCTTGCCCGCGCCGTTGGGGCCGAGGAAGCCGACCACCTCACCGTCGGCCACGTCGAGGTCGACCCCGTCGACGGCGCGCACCTCCGTGGTCGACCTGCCGCGTCTCGCCTGGAACGTCTGCACCAGACCGCGTGCGTGGATCATCGGTCCTCCCCGGGGTGTGTGAACGGGCCGCCCGCCCGCGGCGACCATCCTGCCGCCACCCACCGACAGACCGCCGTCGGGCCCGGAAGTCATCGGGCCGTGCACGCGCGGCCCCTCGAGATCCCGCGCGCCCCGCGCCGAACGTCCCTGGTGCGTGCCCCGACGACGGCGTTGTGTGGAGGCCATGGGAATCCTCCGCCGCGCTGTCCCCCTCGCCCTGGCCGCCGTCGGCGCCGTCGTCGCCTACCGCGCCGGCCGCACCGCACAGCTCGCGTACGGCAGCACCGAGGCCGAGCGCGCCGCCGTCCTGCCCGGGGACGAGCTCACGCCGGACGCCGACCTCGTCGCGACGCGCGCGGTGGGCATCGACGCCCCGCCCGCGCGGGTGTGGCCGTGGCTCGTGCAGCTCGGACAGGGGCGCGGCGGCTTCTACTCCTACGACGCCCTCGAGAACCTCGTCGGTTGCGACATCCACAGTGCCGACGCCGTGGTCGAGGAGTGGCAGCGCCTCGAGGTGGGTGACGAGGTACGTCTCGCGCCCGAGTTCGCGCTCAAGGTCGCCGTGCTCGAGCCCGCGCGTGCTCTCGTTCTCTACGGCGGGGCCCCCGTGGACGACGACGGCCCGATGCCCTTCGACTTCACCTGGGCGTTCGTGGTCGAGCCCGCCGACGACGGCGTCGCGTCCCGCCTCGTGGTGCGCGAGCGCTACGTGTACCGCACCTCCTGGGCCGGCCGGATGGTCGAGCCCGTCTCGTGGGTCAGCTTCGTGATGACCGAGCGCATGCTGCGCGGCATCCGCGACCGGGCCGAGCGCACGCCGTCGGGCGCCGCAGCGTCCACGAGCGGGCCGCGCTGAGCCGGACCCGTGCGCGTCCTCAGGCGAGCGTCGAGGTGTCGATCACGAACCGGTAGCGGACGTCGGAGGCCAGCACGCGCTCCCAGGCCTCGTTGACCTGAGCCGCGTCGATCACCTCGATCTCTGCACCGATGCCGTGCTCGGCGCAGAAGTCGAGCATCTCCTGGGTCTCGCCGATCGAGCCGATCGTCGACCCTGCCAGGGTGCGGCGCGCCGGGATCAGGGAGAAGGCCTGGACGGGCAGCGCCTTGGGCGGCGCGCCCACGAGCACCATCGTGCCGTCGACGGCGAGCAGCGACAGGTAGGCGTTCATGTCGAACTGCGCGCTCACCGTGTTGAGGATCAGGTCGAAGCTGCCCGCGAGGTGCTCGAACGTGGTCGGGTCGCTCGTCGCGTAGTAGTGGTCGGCGCCCAGGCGCAGGCCGTCCTCCTGCTTCTTGAGCGACTGCGACAGCACGGTCACCTCGGCACCCATCGCGTGCGCGAGCTTGACCCCCATGTGGCCCAGCCCGCCCATGCCGACGACGGCGACCTTCATGCCGGGCCCGGCCTTCCAGTGCCGCAGCGGCGAGTAGGTGGTGATCCCCGCGCAGAGCAGCGGCGCCGCGACGTCGAGCGCGAGGCCGTCCGGGATGCGCACCACGAAGTCCTCGGTGACCACGACCTGCTGCGCGTACCCGCCCTGCGTCACGGTGCCGTCGCGGTCGATGGCCGCGTAGGTGCCGGTGTTGCCCGCGAGGCAGTACTGCTCGAGCCCGCGCTCGCACTGCGCGCACTCGCGGCACGAGTCGACCATGCAGCCCACGCCCACGCGGTCGCCGACGGCGTGCTTGGTCACCTGCGACCCGACCTCCGCGACCACGCCAGCGATCTCGTGCCCGACGACGAGCGGGTACGGCGCCGGCCCCCACTCGCTGCGGGCCGTGTGGATGTCGGAGTGGCAGATGCCGGCGTACGCGATCTCGATCCGCACGTCGTGGGGTCCCACGTCGCGGCGCTCGATCGTGGTGCGCTCGAGCGGCTGGTCGGCGGCGGTGGCGGCGTAGGCGGTGACGGTGGTCGGCATGGGTGCGCTCCGGGTGGTGCGGTGGGGTGGCGGCGGGTCGGTCGCCACGCCGAGGGCGTACATCTGCATCGCGACCGTACATGCGCATGTACGCCGTCGCCGCAGATGTGCGGCCTCGCCGGCCGAGGCATGGGCGCGGCGCAGGTGTGCGGCTCACCGGCCGAGGAGTGGGCGAGACCGCGCGCCGAGGGTGGGTGAGACCGCGCGCCGTGGGGCGGGTGGGGTCAGCGCGCGCCCAGGGCTGCGTCGATCAGCACCTCGGCGGCTCGTCGGGCCTGCCGCGCCGCATCCGCGCGGCCGGCGATGGCCGCCGTCGTCTGCGCACCCTCGGCGAGCAGGGCGAGCTGGGCGCCGAGCGTCTCGTCGCCCCCGGCGTCGCGCGTGAGGCGTGCCACGTGGTCCTGGAAGGTCTGCTTGTGCTCGCGTGCCGCCGCGGCGACGGCGGGTGACGTGGCGCCCAGCTCGCCGAACGCGTTGATGAACCCGCAGCCCCGGAACGTCTCGTCGGTGAACCACTCCTCGAGGAAGTCGAAGATCGCGAGCAGGCGGGTGCGCGGGTCCTCGACCCCCGCGGCCGCGCGCCCGAGGCCGTCCTCCCACTGGTGGTGGCGCGACTCGAGCACGGCGAGCACCAGCTGCTCCTTGCCGGGGAACTCGGCGTAGAGGCGCTTGAGCGAGACCCCGGCAGCGGTGCGCACCTCGTCCATGCCCACGGCCTGGATGCCGCGTGCGTAGTAGAGCGCGTCGGCCGCGGCGACGATCCGCTCGCGCACCTCGACCTGCGTCGCCGCGGTGCTCGCCCGCCGAGTGCTCGTCGTCCCGGTCCGCGCTCGCCGAGCGCTCGTCGTCCCAGACCCCGCCTGCCCGGTCCCCGCCCGCCCGGTCCGTGGCACCTCGTCCGTGACGTCGCGCCCTCGCGTGCCCGCCATGGTCCACCCACCTTTCACCGCGCCGTCGTCGGCCGGTCATCTCTCGGCCCTTGCGCCGAGAACGATCGTTCTCTACTGTAGCGGACATCAGCGGAGAACGATCGTTCTCCCACGATCGCGAGGGGCTCATCATGGGACGCATCACCGTCGGTACGGAGAACTCGGTCGACATCGAGCTGCACTACGAGGACAAGGGCACGGGCCAGCCGGTCGTGCTGATCCACGGCTTCCCGCTCGACGGGAACTCCTGGGAGGGCCAGACGGCGGCGCTGCTCGACGCCGGCTACCGGGTCATCACCTACGACCGCCGCGGCTTCGGCCAGTCGAGCCAGCCGTCGATCGGCTACGACTACGACACCTTCGCGGCAGACCTGAACACGGTCCTCGAGACCCTCGACCTGCACGACGTCGTCCTCGTCGGCTTCTCGATGGGCACGGGCGAGGTCGCGCGGTACCTCGGCACCTACGGCTCGGCACGCGTCGCGAAGGCCGCGTTCCTCGCCTCGCTCGAGCCGTTCCTGACGCAGACCGACGACAACCCCGACGGCGCCGTGCCGGCGTCGTTCTTCGAGGAGGTCGCGGCGAAGGTGCGCGCCGACAGGTACGCCTACTTCACCGCCTTCTACGACGACTTCTTCAACCTCGACGAGAACCTCGGCACGCGCATCAGCGAGGAGCAGGTGCGGCACGCGTGGGACGTCGCGGCGGGCTCGGGCTCGGTCGCCTCGGCGGCGGCACCGCTCACGTGGGGCACGGACTTCCGCGCCGACATCCCCAAGGTCGACGTGCCCGCGCTGATCCTGCACGGCACGGGCGACCGGATCCTCCCGGTCGACGCCACCGCCCGCCTGTTCACCAAGGCGCTCCCAGCGGCCACCTACGTCGAGATCGAGGGCGCACCCCACGGCCTCCTCACCACCCACACGGCAGAGGTCAACGAGGCGCTCCTGACCTTCCTGGCCAGCTGACCCCGGGCGGGCGGCGCCCCGCCCCCACCCCGGCGCCGACGCCCCGCCCCCACCCCGGCGGCGCCCCGGCGCCGACGCCGTACATCTGCAGCGGGGGCGTACATCCACATGTACGTCGTCGCTGCCGATGTACGTCCGGGGTGGGGCGGCGCGTTACCGGAGCAGGGCAGGACGAGGTGTCAGGGCCGGGAAGAGTCGGCGGAGGCGACGGGTGAGCGTCGCGGGATCGCGGAGGTCCTCGGCGACCAGGCGGAGGAGGCGCCACCCGGCGTCGAAAAGGGCGTCCTCCCGCCGCTTCTCGCGCAGGACGGCATCCGGAGTTCCTGCGTACTTGCCCCGCCCGTCGTACTCGGCGAGCACGCACGCTTCCGGCCACCCGACGTCGGCCCAGTACGTGCCGAGGTGGGTGGGCGCCGCCACCTGGGTCTGCGGTGGGGGTGCTCCGGCGGCCAGCAGCGCGACGCGGGCGAGGCTCTCGCCCGCCGACTCGGCGCCGTCGTCGGCCAGGTCGAGGACGGTCCGCGCGCGGACCACGCCGCGCCGGCCGGCCATCCCGGTCAGGAGGTCGTGGCAACGCAGCACGTCGGCGCCGCGGTGGAGTGCCGCATCGGCGACCACGACGCCCCCGCGGATGCTCTCGGTGCGGGCGCAGTCGACCACCGTGCGTTCGAGGCTCGTCACGCGCAGCCCGTGCAACGCGACGACGTCGTCGTCGCCGACCGCTGGGCGATGGCGCGTCAGGTCGGCGGGGCCGCCCGCCCGCGAGGAGTAGCGCTGCGTGATGTGGGTGGTCGTCGGCGCGCGAAGCACCGGCAGTCCCCAGAGCAGCGCGGCTGACGTGTGACTGACGACGGCGTCGCAGGTCAGCTGCCGTCGGAGCGCGCTCATCCGTGCGAGTGCCAGAGTCCGGGCGTCGTCGGGTCCGCCCAGGAGCGCGGCGTCGACGTAGGCGCCCGGTCGAACGCGCTGCCAGGTCCCGTCCCGCACCAGGGCTGCGACGACGCTCCGCTCGTGATCGCGCGCGAGGTGGACGGGCGGCGGCGCAATCGGGGGTCCGATGCGCACCCCTGGTCGTCGTCCCACCGCCCCACCGTGCCTCAGCCGACCCCTCGCCCTCCCGTCATCCACAGCCCCAGGCGCGCTACCGGCCCGCCTCTGACGGCCCTCCTGCCGCCACGCCGTACATCTGCACCCAGGCCGTACATGCGCATGTACGGCCTCGCCGTGCATGTACGGCCTCGGCGGGTGGGGGGGTGGTGAGGTAGGGCGGGCCGCCAGGCGCCGGGGTCACCAGGGGGCGCGGGCGTAGTCCTTGAGGAAGCAGCCGTGGAGGTCCTCGCCGGCCTCGCCGCGCACGATCGGGTCGTAGACGCGGGCGGCGCCGTCGACCAGGTCGAGCGGGGCGTGGAAGCCCTCCTCGGCGAGGCGCACCTTGGTGGGGTGCGGGCGCTCGTCGGTGATCCAGCCGGTGTCGACGGCGGTCATGAGGATGCCGTCAGTCAGCATCTCGGCCGCGCTGGTGCGCGTGAGCATGTTGAGGGCGGCCTTGCTCATGTTGGTGTGCGGGTGGCCGGGGCCCTTGTAGCCGCGCGAGAAGACACCCTCCATCGCGGAGACGTTCACGATGTACGTGCGCCGAGCCGCTGACGCCGCGAGCGCCGGGCGCAGGCGGCTGATCAGGATGAACGGCGCCGTCTGGTTGCACAGCTGCACCTCGAGCAGCTCCATCGGGTCCACCTGGTCCACGGTCGCGACCCAGCTGTTGGTCGCGGCGACGTCCGGGATCAGCCCGCCCGCGTCGATCGAGGTCCCGGCGACCAGACGCTCGAGGCTCGCGGCCTCGGCCGTCAGCGACTGCGCGACGAGGTCCTCCGCGGCGGCCCGCGCGGCCCGCTCGATCGCGAGCGCGGGGCTCGACAGCTCGCTCACCGAGCCGGCGAGCGCTCGCGGGTGCGCGTCGCTCGTGTGCCCGAACGTCGTGATCATCCGTGCGCCCTCGGCGTCGAGCGGCGCCTGCTCGGCCTCGACCAGCTGCGTGTACGCGCGCGGCGACCGCCGAACCGTCTGGGCCGCGTTGTTGATCAGCACGTCGAGCGGCCCCTGCGCCGCGACGTGGTCGGCGAGCGAGACCACCTGCGCCGGGTCGCGCAGGTCGATCCCGACGACGTGCAGCCGGTCCATCCAGTCGCCAGAGTCCTCCATCGCGCCGAAGCGCCGGACGGCGTCGCGCGGGAAGCGTGTGGTGATCGTGAGGTCCGCGCCGTCGCGCAGCAGCCGCAGCGCGATGTACATGCCGATCTTGGCGCGCCCACCGGTGAGCAGTGCGCGGCGTCCGGTGAGGTCCGTGCGCGCGTTGCGCTTGGCGTGGTGCAGCGCCGCGCAGGTGGGGCAGAGCTGGTGGTAGAACGCGTCGACCACCGTGTAGTCCTGCTTGCACACGTAGCAGGGGCGCGCACGCAGCAGGGTCCCCGCGGTCGCGCCCGTGGCCGACGACGTGAGCGGGATCCCGTTGGTCTCGTCGTCGATCCGGCCAGGGCTGCCCGTGGCGGTCGCGGCGATGACGGCGGCGTCGGCCTCGGCGATCGCGCGCCGCTTCTCGTCGCGGCGGTGCTTCTTGGCCGCCTTGAAGAGCGCCGACGACGCCCGACGCGCGGCCGCGTGCTGCGGGTGCGTCTGGGGCAGGAGGGCGACCTGGTCCATGACCCGCAGGAACGTCGCGAAGTCCGCCTGGTCGACCGCGGGCTCGTCGGGTGCGGTCGCCGCGAGGTCGCCCGGACGCGCGTCGTCGTCGTGGGGGCCGTCAGTCTGCTCGGCCCGCGTCGTGGTGTGCGCGCTCATGCGCCGTTCCGTCCTGCGTGGGGGAGGGCTGCGCGGAGTCGCGGGCCCGAAGAATGGTACGTGCCGTGCGGACGGGGAGCCGCGAGCCGCCTGATCGAAGGCGGCCAGGATGATCGGGCGCGCGGACGCCCCGCGGCACGAGCCTGGGGAGCGGAAGGGAGTGCCGTGATCACCTGGCTCAACCGGCTCGTCGACCTCGTCGAGGCCGATCTCACCGACGACCTCGACGTCGCGCGGCTCGCCGCGGCGCTCGGCACCAGCGAGTACCACCTGCGACGCATGTTCTCGTCGCTCGCCGGCATGCCGGTGTCGGAGTACGTGCGCCGGCGCCGCATGACGACGGCCGCGGCCGATCTGGTCGCGGGCGGGGACGACCTGCTGGCGATCGCCGTGCGCTACGGCTACGGCTCGGCCGAGGCGTTCGGCCGTGCGTTCGCGTCGGTCCACGGCGTCAGCCCGGGCAGGGCCAGGCAGGACGGCGGTCCCTTCCGCACCCAACCCGTTCTCAGGTTCCGCCTGACTGTCGAAGGAGCACTGCCCATGGACGTCCGACTCGCCACCCGCCCCGCGTTCCGCCTCGTCGGGCACGCCGCCCGCGTCCCGCTCGTCCACACGGGCGTCAACCCCGCGATCCAGGCGCACGTCGCGTCACTGGACCCCCAGCAGCACCAGCGCCTCAAGGAGCTCGGCGACACCGAGCCGCGCGGCCTGCTCGCCGTGAGCGCGGATCTCGACCCGGACCGTCGCGAGGGCACCGAGCTCACCTACCTGCACGGCGTGGCCGTGACGGACGCCGTCGAGCCGCCCGCAGAGCTGGACGTGCTGCCCGTCGAGGCGGGTGCGTGGGCGGTGTTCCGCGCCGAGGGGCCCTACCCGCAGACCCTCCAGCAGGTGTGGGCGGCGACGGCGACCGAGTGGTTCCCGGCCAACCCGTGGCGGCTGCGCCCCGGGCCGGAGGTCGTCGCGGTGCTCGAGCGCGCCGACGACTTCAGCACCGCGACCGTCGAGCTCTGGCTGCCCGTCGAGCCCGCTTGACAGGGGCGGGCGTCAGAGCAGGGAGTCGAGCAGGCCGGCGTCGAACGCGCGGTTGCGGCTGACCTTGCGGCCCAGCAGGCGCTCGGCGTCGACGTCGGCCCTGCTCAGGCCGTGCTTGCGCATCGCCGCGACGGCGGTCAGCACGGGCCAGGCGTAGTGGTCGGGGTTCGCGGTCACGCCGTCGACCACGCCGGGCCGCAGATCGACCAGGTCGAGCACGCGCGGCAGGAAGATGCCCGTGATCCGCTCGACCACCCGGTCGCACGTGGGCTCGACCTCGGCCTCGGTCCGGGGTGCGAGGACGGCGCCGCCCGCGGTCGGGGCGAACTCGCGCGACCGCTCGCCCGAGGTGGTGAACGCCAGCGCGGCCTCGGTCAGCAGCCGAGACCCGTACGGCGGCTGGACCTCCTCCCGGAGCGCACGGAGCTCGGCGGGCTCGGCCGCCCAGCCGATCAGCACGTACCCGCGGGCTGCGGTCACGTGGTCGAGGGCGAGCCTCCCGACGACGGCGCGTCCGGCCTCGGCACGCACCCGCACCTCGTTCCGGGCCACCGCGACGCGCGGCTGATCCGCGAGCGCCTCGCGCAGGCGCTCCTGCAGCGCGACCTCGAACGCCTTCCGCACCGTGTCCGTCATGAGCGGCGACGGTAGCCGAGCCGTTCCGGCGCGTCGTCGGCGGTCCGCGTCGCGTCGCCCGACGGCGTTCCTATGCTCACCTCATGGCCACCGCGTCCCGCCGCCTGCGCGCCACACGCCGTCGTCGGCGGCGCATGGCGCTCGTCGAGCACGACCTCGCCGACGCGCAGTGGGACGCGCTGCGCGAGGCGTGGGGTGGCTGCGCCTACTGCGGGGCCGACGGCGTGGCGCTGCAGAAGGACTGCGTGCTGCCGATCTCGCGCGGTGGGCGCTACACCGTGGACAACGTGGTGCCCGCGTGCGGCTCGTGCAACGCGTCCAAGTGCAACGCCGAGGTGACGGGCTGGATGCGCCGACGGCGGCTCGACGAGCGGGCCTTTCTGCTGCGGCACGCCGAGATCCGGGCCGTGCTCGCAATCGCCTGACGGCGGGCCGCGACCGGCGCTAGGTTGCGGGCGTGACCCGTGCCCGGAGCGTCGTCGTCGTCGGTCTGCTGCTCGTTCTCGCAGGCTGCGCGAGCGGGGCGCCCGCGAGCACGTCCGAGATCTCGGAGCGGGTCGAGGGGACGGGGATCGCGCCCGAGCTCGTGCGTGTGGTGGATCTCGACGGGTTCGACCTGATCACCCAGGCCGTGGGCGTGTGGGGGAGCGACGGCATGTCCGCGCTCTACCTCGCCGAGAGCGGCGGCTCGGTGATGCTGGGGAGCGACCGCGTCGCCGATCCGACGGCGGTCCCGTGCGCCGAGCTGCCGGACGCACCGGCGGAGGAGGTCCGCTGCACGGTCGAGCACGACGGCGCGCAGGTGCTCCTCGAGGCCACGGGAGTCGAGCCCGCGGTGCTGCGCGGCGCGGCCGAGTCCGTGCGCGTGCCGAGCCCGGGCGAGCTGAGCGCCCTCTTCGCCGACCTCCCGCCGATGCCGGACGCCCCCGTCGAGCGCGGCGACCTGCCCGAGGGCGACGGCGCCCCGAACAACGACGTCGGCGTGGGCGGCTGAGCCGGCGCGACGCCAGCCGTGGAAGGTTCCTCACGGCATGCGTGAGGAACTCTCCGCACGCCGGGTCACGCGCCGGCGGACGGCGGCCCGGCGCGGAGGCCGGTCAGCAGGCTCGCAATCGCACGACGCACGTCAGGGCCCTCGTCCGGTGCAGTGACCCTCGCGAGGAGCAGTCCGTCGAGCAGCGCGAGCACGAGCGAGTGGTCGGCCTCGGCGGCAGGCAGGCCGAGGGTGCGAAGCTCGGCCACGAGCCGTGCGCGGATCCGGGCCAGGGCGCCTGCGTGCGCGTCGCGGGCCGCGGCCATGGCCTCCGGGTCGGCAACCACGGCCTGCCGCGCCCTCGTCAACGCCGGGTGCTCGCGGGCCAGGCGGTCGACGAGCGTCGCCAGGGCGTCAGCGAAGCTGTCGACCCCGCCGCGCTCGGCTGCGCCGGTGACGACCGCACCCCAGAGCGCGAGCTCCCGCTCCGCGATCCGGCCGAGCACTCCGCTCACCAGGGCGCCACGCGTGCGGCACACGTTCGACGTCGCCCCGGCGGGCAGTGCTGCACGCTCGTCGACGGCGCGGTGCGTCAGGCGGCGCATCCCGCCGTCCGCGAGCACCTCGATCGCCGCGTCGAGCACCGCGTCCCTGCGTGTCACCGTGCCTCCTCGACCCTTGCTCACTACATCTGTAGTGTAACGGGATCCGTCGCTCAGGGAGGGGGCTCCATGTCCGCGATCGTCACCCCGCTGATCTGGACCGTCGTCGTGGCCCTCGTGCTGTGGCCGCGGCTCGTGGGACGTCGCCTCGGCTTCGGCGCGTACGTCCTGACGATGGCGCCCAACGAGCTGCCCCTGCTGCTGACGGCTGTGCTCGCGGCGACGATGGTCACGAGCGACCGGCCCGACGGCGCCCTCGGGGCGGTCTGGTGGGTGATGTGGGCGTTCGTCCTGGGCGGGCTGGTGTGGGCCCACCTGCGGGCGCTCCGTGCCGCCGGCGCGCTGGACGGTGCGCTCGAGTCCGCTCTCGGGGCGGGTTGGCGGCAGGAGCTCGGCCTCGGCTTCGCCCTTCGGTCCCGCCGCGTCCGGGCGTGGCTGGCGGGGGTGCTCCTGCCGTTCCAGCGGAGGTGGCGGGGGGTCGAGCGGATCCGCGGCGTGCCCTACGGGCCCGATCCGGCCCATCGCCTGGACGTCTACCGCGCGCCGGGCGTCGTCGGGCGACGCCCGATCCTGCTGCACTTCCACGAAGGCGGGTTCGTGCAGGGTAGCCGGAGTCGCGAGGGCGTGGCGCTGCTCCGCGGGCTCGCGGCGGCGGGCTGGCTCTGTCTCAGCGTCGACTACCGCCTGCGTGAGCGCGGAGCGTTTCCGCACCCCCTCGTCGACGCGAAGCGCGCGATCGCGTGGGCGCGTGCGCATGCCGCGGAGCACGGGGCAGATCCCGCGGAGGTCTACCTGATCGGCGGGTCGGCCGGTGGGCACCTCGCGATCGGGGCCGCGCTGACCGCGGACGACCCGCGGTTCCAACGGGGATTCGAGCGTGCCGACACCTCGGTGGCGGCGGCCGTGTCGCTCTACGGGTACCTGGGCCCACGCTCCGCCGATCCTGCGAGCGACCCGGCCTCCCTCGCCGGCCCCGCAAGCCCGCCGCTCATGCTCGTGGACGCCGCGAACGACACCGCACTACCGCCGGGCGGCTCCGCGGCGTGGGCGGCGCAGCTCCGTGGGGACTCGGGAGCCCCCGTGGTCCGGGCCGTGCTGCCTGGCGCGCAGCATGCCTTCGACCTGTTCGCCTCGGTGCGCGCGCGCCTCGTCGCCGACGCGGTCGAGGAGTTCCTCGCGTGGGTGCGAGCGACCCGCGAGCCGGCGGCGGGGGCGCGGTGACCGCACCGCCGGGGAGTCGGCTCGAGCGCTGCGGATGCGGCTGCCGACGTCTCGGACGCGGTTCAGCCGCAGCAGCCGTCCGTGCAGCGGCCGTCGTCGCAGCCGTCCCCGGCCTCGTCCGTCCGCACCAGTGCGCTCACGGGTGAGCAGCACGCGTCGCCGCGCCACGCCTCGAGCCCCTCGCGCACCGCGAAGCCCGCGATGACGACGGCGGCCAGAGGATCGGCCCACCACCAGCCGAGCGCACTGTTGAGGACGAGCCCCACGAGGAGCACCGCCGAGAGGTAGGAGCAGATCAGCGTCTGCTTGGAGTCGGCCACCGCCGACGCCGAGCCGAGCTCGCGACCGGTGCGCCGCTCGAACCACGAGAGCGCCGGCATGACCGCGAGGGACACGGCCGCGAGCACGATCCCGACGGTCGAGTGCTCGGGCTCCGCGCCGCCCAGCACCGTGCGGATCGCGTCGAAGGTCACGAACGCGGCCAGACCCAGGAAAGACACGGCGATCACCCGCATCGCCGTGCGCTCGCGGCGGTGCGGGTCGCGCCCCGCGAACTGCCAGGCCACCGCCGCGGCGGAGAGCACCTCGACGATCGAGTCGAGACCGAAGCCGATGAGGGCCGACGACGACGCGAGGCGCCCGGCGGTGAGTGCGACCACGGCCTCGACGGCGTTGTAGCTGATCGTCGCGGCCACGACCCAGCGGATGCGGCGCTCGAGGACCGTGCGCCGTTCCGCGCTTATGCGCGGCAGGGTGGGGGCGGGGGTGCTCATGCGCAGGTGCAGCCTTCCGTGCAGCAGGACGGGTCGACGGTGAGCACGAGCGCGAGCAGCTCGCCCAGCGCAGGGGCGAGGTGCGCGTCGGAGAGCCGGTACCAGGTGCGGCGTCCGTCGGGGATCGACTCTACAAGCCCGCAGCCGCGCAGGCAGGCGAGCTGGTTCGACATCACCTGCCGCGAGACGCCGAGGGCGTCGGCGAGGTCCGACGGGTAAGCCGGTGCCTCGCGCAGGGACAGCAGGATGCGTGCGCGGGTCTCGTCGGAGAGCGCATGGCCTAGCCGCGCGAGCGCCGATGTGTGTGTGAGGGTCGCCGTCGTCACGCGATCGACAGTACACGAGTGCCTGTACTCACGACCGGGGTGCCCGACGTCGTCGTCGGCCGGCACGGTCGCGCGGCCGTGCGGGATGCTTGCTCCCGCCCGCCTGCCGCCTCCCGGAGGTCCCGCCGTCATGACCAGCCTCGCCGAGCAGCTCGCCCACATGGCCACGGGCGCGATGTACGACGACCTCACGCCTGAGCTCATCGCCGCTCGCGAGCGCGCCGTCCTCGCCACGACGGCCTACAACGCGTCGTACGGGCGGCCGCCCGAGGAGCGTGCGCGCCTGCTCGCCGAGCTGCTGGGCTCGGTGGGCGAGGGGGCGACCTTCGAGCCGACGTTCCGGTGCGAGTTCGGCACCAACATCCACCTGGGCGCGCGGTTCTACGCGAACTTCGACTGCGTCATGCTCGATGGCGCACCCATCACCATCGGCGATGACGTGCTGCTCGGTCCGAAGGTGGGTCTGTACACCTCGAACCACGCCCTCGACCTCGCGGAGCGCATGGGCGGTGCGTGCCGCGCGCTGCCGATCACCGTCGGCGACGGCGTGTGGATCGGCGGAGGTGTCACCGTGCTCCCGGGCGTGACCATCGGCGACGGCGCCGTCGTCGGCGCGGGGAGCGTCGTCACGCGCGACGTGCCCGCCGGGACACTCGTCGCGGGCAACCCCGCGCGGGTGATCCGGCCGATCACGGGCGAGGACCGCACCGGCTACGTCCCGCAGCACTGACGCATCCGACGGCCGATCCGGCCGCGGCCCCACCGCCCCCGGGCCGCGGCTCAGCCCACCGGGCCCGGCAGGCTCCGCACGACGACGGCGCGTCCCGCCTCGAGCAGCGAGCGGGCCAGGGTCACGCCGTCCACGCCGGTCCCGGCGAGCATCGCGCCGTCCCGGAGCATCACCAGCTGCACGGCGGCCTGGTCCGCGTCCGGCACGCCCAGCGCCGCGAGCAGCTCGGCTGCCGTCGTCCGCAGCCAGGTCCGGTGCTCGTCGGCGACACGGCGGACCGGGTGGTGCGGGTCCGGGTACTCGGCCACGGCGTTGAGGAACGGGCAGCCGCGGAACCCGTCGCCGCATGCCTGGGCGGTGAGCTGGTCGGCGTACGTGGTGAGCACCTCGGCGGGTGCGAGGTGCTCGCGCCAGGCCGCAACCGCCGCGCGCTCGGCGGCCGCGACGGTCGTCAGGTAGGCGACCACGAGGTCGTCCTTGGTGGGGAAGTGCCGGTAGAAGGTCGCCTTGGTCACGTGGGCGTCCGCCATGACGACGTCGGCGCTGACCGCGCGGATGCCCTCGGCGTAGAAGCGTGGTCCCGCAGCGGCGAGGATGCGCCGGGCGGCGTCGGACTGCCCTCCGTCGCGTGACGGACGGCCCACCACGGGCGCCGCCGGGTGGTCGAGGGCGACCGGCGCCGTCATCGGGCGTCCGTCCGGGTGCGTGCGGCGCGGAACGCGGCCCAGGCGCCGGTCGACCACAGCGCCCAGGCGACGAGCACGGCCTGGAACGGCAGGCGCGCGAGCCGCTTGGCGTCGGTGTCGAGGCCAAAGCCGTCCTTGCCCTCGACGTACTGCGCGACGTTGCCGGGGAAGATCGCGACGAAGAAGAGCGCCGCGACCACGCCGACCCACGGCCGCAGGCGACGGGGTGCGAGTGTGAGGGCGAGTCCCAGTGCGACCTCGACCACACCCGAGGCGACCACCACGAGGTCGTGGTCGACAGGCACCCACGACGGAACCTGGGCCTGGAACTCCTCGCGCGCGAACGTGAGATGGCTGACCCCGGCGAAGGCGAGCGTCGCACCGAGCCAGACCCGACCGATGGTCCGGGGAACACTGACGGGTGCCTCGGCAGGCGTCGCGGGGAAGGTCGAGGGCATCGGGCGCTCCAGACGGTAGACGAACGAGTACGTCTACCGTACGACGGCCGTCGCCGCCGTGCGCGGGACGGACCTTGGGCGGAGGCTGGGACACTGGAGCGCATCCCATCTGTATCCACGAGGAGCTCACCGTGCCCCACGCAGTTGTCCGCTGGTTCGACGCCGACCGCGGTTTCGGCTTCCTCGACCTCGGGGAGGGCGAGGAGGACCTGTTCGTGCACGCCTCCGAGATCGTCGGCGGCGACGCGGCGCGGGTGCTGCGCGAGGGCCAGACCGTCGAGTTCGAGATGGGCGAGGGCGACCGCGGTCCGCAGGCCCGCCGGGTGCGGGTCACGGGCGGCCAGGCCGCGGACGCGACCCTCGGGGTGCTCGGGACGGTGACCTGGTACGAGCCCGCCAAGGGGTACGGCTTCCTCACGCCCGACGGCGGCGGGGCGGAGATCTTCGTGCACAGCTCGGCCATCGTGGGTGGCGGCGTGATCACCGAGGGCCAGCGCGTCGCGTTCCTCGTCGTCGAGGGCGAGAAGGGTCCGCAGGCCGACCACCTGCTGCCGCTGGGTGCCGAGGCGGCACGGCCCGCCGCCTCCGACGGCGCGGACGGCACCGTCTCCTGGTACGACACGGACAAGGGCTTCGGGTTCCTCACGCCCGACGCCGGTGGGGACGACGTGTTCGTCCACTACCGCGCCCTCGGCAGCCTGACTGAGCTCTCGGAGGGCGACCGGGTCAGCTTCGAGACGGTGGCGAGCGATCGCGGCCCGCAGGCACGCGACGTCCACGTGGTGGGCGGCACCGGGCGCACGGGCGCCCCCGCCGGCCGGGACCGCGCGGGCTCGCCCACCTCCCGTGACCGCGCCGGCGCGCCCAAGGCCTCGGCCCGCGGCGGTGCCCGTGCCGGCGAGGGCGTCGTCACGCGCTACGACGCCGACCGCGGCTTCGGCTTCATCGCGCCCGACGCCGGCGGCGCCGACCTGTTCGTCCACGTGTCGGTGGTCCGCGGCGGTGAGCCGCTGCAGGAGGGCGACCGGGTGCGCTTCAAGGTGCGCCAGAGCGACCGCGGCCCGCAGGCCGACGCCGTCGAGCGCCTCTGACCGGCCCCATCCCAGCGCGCGCCGAGGTCGCCGCCCCCGCCCGAGGTCGTCGGCCGCACCCGGCGACCTCGGGAGCGGGGGTCAGGGCTGGGGCGGTTGCTGGGCGGTGCGGGTGAGGTGCATCGACTGCTCGGTCGCGCCCGGCTGCCCGGCCGGGACGGGGTGGGCGACGACGGCGGTGCCGTAGGCGCAGACCTCGGTGAAGGCCTGGCCGATGGAGCCGTTGTCGAACCGCATCGCGACGATCGCGTTCGCCCCGCGCCGCTGCGCCTCCTCGACCATGCGCTGCATGACCTGCTGACGGCTCTGGTAGACGACCTGGGTGTACTCGGTGATCTCGCCACCGCCCATGGCCCGGAAGCCCGCGGTGAAGTTGGCGCCCAGGTTCGCGCTTCGCACGGTCAGGCCCATGACCTCGCCCATCACCGCCTCGATGCGGTAACCGGGGATGTCGTTCGTCGTGACCACGATCATGGCGTGATCGTGCCATGCGGCGAGCCGCCGGGTCGCTCGCCGAGGGTCAGGCCCTCCCGCGCACCGCGTGGCGCACGTGCACCGCGCCGTTGGCGAAGCGGCGGTGGTCCAGGAGCTCGAGGGCGAGGCGCAACCCACGGGGGAGGACAGGCTTGCCGCCGCCGAGCACCACGGGGTGCAGCAGCAGCACGCACTCGTCGACGAGCCCGTGCCGGAACGCCTCGACCCCCAGGGTCGCGCCGCCCACGCTCAGGTCTGCGGCGGACTCCTCCTTCAGTCGCCGCACCGCCTCGGGGTCGAAGCGGCGCTCAAGAGTCGTCCGCGCCGTCGAGACCGTGTCGAGCGTCGTGGAGTAGACGACCTTGTCCGCCTCGCGCCAGATCTGGGCGTACTCCTGCACGACGGCGGGCTCGTCCGTGAGCCAGTCGTCGTCCTCCCAGACGCGCATCGTCTCGTACATGCGGCGGCCGTAGAGCGAGGTGCCGACACCGCGCTCGTGCTCGTTCCAGAACGCGTGCACGTCGTCGTCGGGCACCGACCAGTCGAACGCGCCGGCCTCGTCCTCGAGGTAGCCGTCGAGCGAGGTGTTCGCCGCGTAGATGAGCTTGCCCATGTGCGCCTCCGGCCGCGCGGGAGCCCAGCGTCGCACCGCCGTGAGCTCGCCGACAAGGGTTCCGCTGGAGAGCCCGCGAGTGACCACATACCGGACGACTTGTCGCTTCCGTCACCCGTTCGGACCGGTACGAAACGGGATGTTCCGGCTGACCTCGCGCGCGCGCCACACAACGCCGCCGTGGGTCTTTAGTCTCATGCGAACCCTCTCCGCCGGGCCCCCGCCCGTCCCTCCCCCCACCTCGAGGACAGCATGCGCCCGTCCGCACGACTCCGCCGCGCCACCGCCGCGTTCACCACCGCCGCCCTGGCGCTCACCATGCTCGCGGCGGGGCTCGTGGCGCCCGCCACCGCGGCCGGCGTGGGGGTCGTCATCGACGACTTCAGCGGAACCTCGATGGGCACCCGGACGCTCGTCGTGCAGCAGGGGTACAGCTGCGACGTGACGGGCAACACCACCCAGACCCCGGGTGCCGGCACGCTCCGGCTCGAGGTGCGCGTGCCCGACTCAGTGGGCTGCCCCTATGCCCAGGCGCAGGTCCTGTGGACGGCCAGCGGGACGGTGGACATCGCGGCCGGCGGTGCCGACCGCATCGAGATGCGGTACCGCGACGTGCTGCCGAACCAGACCCCCGCGGTGACGTTCGGGCTGCGGCTCACGGACGTGAACGGGCGGGTCGCGACCGTGGGCGGGCTGTCCCGCAACGGTGGCGCCGCGTCCGACTGGCTGACGGTCCGCTACACCCCCGCGTACGAGGGCGACGTCGCGGTGCTGAGCTTCCAGAGCGGGTTCGACCGCACCCAGGTGAAGAGCGTCGCGCTGCTCGTCGCCGCGACCACCTCGAACCAGAACGTCGCGGTGACCCTCGAGGAGCTCCGCGCCAGCAACGGTGAGCCCGTCTACCAGGCGCCCGCCTTCACCTCGACCGCCCCGCTCGTGTTCCCGCCGTCGACGAGCACCACGCGGACCGTGACCGTCACCGGCAACCCCGCGCCGGACGTCTCCGTGACCTCCGCGACGCCGTCCTGGATGACCGTCTCGACGAGCAAGTCCAGCTCGGCCACGACCGTCACCCTCAGCGGGAACCCGGGCACCGCCTACGCGGAGACCTCCCTGAGCCTGCACGCGAACGTCGCTGGTTCCCTCACCGCCGACGCGACCATCCCCGTCGTCGTGCCCTCACCCGTCACGGTCGGCTACTCGAGCGCGAACGCGACGCTCGGCGAGGCGGGCTTGGTGACGCTGGGAACGGCCACCTCGACCCCCGGCTCGCGGATCCTCGGCCCGACCACGGGGCTCCCGCCGGGCACGGCGCTCGAGGTCCACGGCTCCGACGTGCGGCTCGTCGGCGCGCCGACGTCCACGGGTACTTTCACGGTCGCGACGACGGTGGGCAACGACTACCGGTCCGCACCGTTCAGCCGGCAGGTGGTGGTCGGGGCGACGGCCTCCGTCGACGCCGTCGCCGACCAGCACGTGGTCCTGGGTGAGTCGCTCTCGCTGCCCCTCACGGTGGCGGGGTACCCGGCGCCCTCGGTGGACGTCACGGGCCTGCCCGACGGCGTGACCTACGCGGACGGCGTGATCGCCGGTACGCCGACGTCGTCGGGCGCCCATGCCGTCACCGTCGACGTGACGAACGCCTGGGGCTCGGGCTCGACGAGCTTCGCGATGACCGTCGGCCCGCGGCCCACCGTCACGACCCCCGCGGCGACCCTCGTGACCGCCGGCGAGGCGACCGCTCTTCCCGTCGCCGTGTCCGGCGCGCCCGACGACGTCACGGCCACCGGCCTGCCCGACGGCCTCGCGCTCGCGTTCTCCGCGTCCACCGCGTCGATCACCGGGACCCCGTCGCGGCCGACGAGCGCGGCCCAGACCAGTGGGACCGCGACGATCACCGCGACCAACGCGTTCGCGACGGCCACCACGGACTGGAGCTGGACCGTCCAGGCGGCCCCCGAGCTCGCGGGTCCCGCGACCGTGTCGACGACGCTGGGCACCCCGTTCACCGGCGCCCAGGTGGTCGCGACAGGCTTCCCGACCCCCGAGGTGTCGGTGCAGGGCGCGGCGGACCTGCCCGCGGGCGTCTCGCTCGACCTGACGACGCCCGGGGTGGTGTCCGTGGTCGGCACGCCGTTCGCGTCCGGCACCGCCGTGCTCGAGATCACCGCGGACAACGGCGTGGGCGCCCCGGTGGTGCGCACGCTGACCGTCCGTGCGCTCGTCGGTCCGTCGTTCGTCGACGCCGCGCCGCGGCTCACGCTCGCGGCGGGTTCGACGGACGAGCTCACCCTCGCGTGGGCCGGCGACCCGGTCCCGACGCTGAGCCTCGGCTCCGCCCTGCCGTCGTGGCTCACGTTCGACGACACCAGTGGCAGGTTCGTGGCATCGCCGGGCACCGACGTGGCGGGCGTGTTCGGTCCGTACGCGGTCACCGCCACCAACCCGGCCGGCTCCGCCGTCGCCGACGTGACCGTCGAGGTCACCGCACCCCCGACGGTCGTCCGGGAGCTCGCGGGCCTCGTCGGGCCCGTCGGCACCCCCGTCGCCGGGCTCACGATCGCCACGTACCGCGGCCACCCGACGCCCGACGTCACGGTCAGCGGGCTCCCCGCCGGTCTCACGGCGACCACCACGGGTGGCGTCGTCACGATCGCGGGCACGCCCACGGAGGGCGGTGACGTCGTCGCCACGATCACCGCGACCAACGCCCACGGGTCGGACTCCGCGCCGTTCCCCATCGAGATCCACGCCCCGCCCACGCTGAGCGCGCCCGCGACGGTCACCGTCCCGCAGGGCGTCGCGACGACGCTCCCCGTGACGGTCGGCGGCTATCCGCGGCCCCTGCTGGTCGCGGATGGCCTGCCCGACGGGCTCGTCGTCGACGGTGCGGCGGGCACCATCACCGGCACGCCGGTGGCCCCCGGGGCCTCCGAGGTGCGCCTGTCACTCACCCGCGGCGGCACTCCGGTCGCCGGGTCCGACGTGACCGTGACCGTCCACGTCACCGCGGCGCCGACGTTCGTCACGCCCCCCACGCGCACGACGACGCGCCTCGGCTCGCCCGTGGACGTGGCGGCCTTCGTGGGCGCCGGGTACCCGGTGCCGACGGCCTCGGCCGCCGGCCTGCCGACGGGCCTGACGCTGAGCCAGAGCGGTGCGTCGGTGCGCCTGGTCGGCACCCCGATGCAGACCGGCACGTTCGACGTCGACGTCGAGCTCGAGAACCCGCACGGGACGCAGACCGCGACCTGGCGCGTCGTCGTGGAGGACCCGGCGGGTGTCACCGCGCCCGCCGCGGCCGTGGTCGTGGCCGACCAGGCGATCACGCCGATCGCCGTCGGCGCCACGGGCTACCCGGCCCCCACGGTCACCGCGACGGGACTGCCCGACGGCCTCTCGGTCGTGACCGACGGCAGCGGCACGCGCGTCGTCGGTGTGCCCACCGAGGCCGGCCGGCACACGGTCACCCTCACCGCGACCAACGGTGTCGGTGCGCCGAGCACCACGACCCTCACGCTCGACGTCCACCAGGCCCCAGACCTGGGCGACGACCGCACGGCCTCCTTCCCGGCCGGCGCGACGTCGTCCCTCGCGCTCGCGGTGGCGGGTTACCCGGCACCGACGCTGACGACGTCGGCCCTGCCCTCGTGGCTCACGTTCGACGCGGCGGCGGCCACGTTCACCGGCGCTCCCACGTCCGCGCACGTGGGCGCCGAGGAGGTGGTCGAGGTGACCGCGACGAGTGCCGCGGGCAGCGACACCGTCGAGATCGCGTTCACGGTGACGGCGGCCCCCGCCGTCGTCGAGCGGGGCGGCACCACCACGGTGCGCGCCGGGGACGCCGTCGACGTCGCCCTCACGGCCGTGAGCGGGTACCCACGCCCCACCGTCACGACGGATGGCCTGCCCACAGGTCTGGACGTCACGCTCGTCGCGGGCGAGCTGCGGCTCGTGGGCACGACGACGGTCGCGGGCACCCACGCCGTGACCCTCACGCTCACGAACGGTTCGGGCGGGGGCCTCCTCGTGCCCTGGACCGTCGTCGTCGAGGAGGTGGTCGTGGACCTCTCGGTCCGGAGCGCACCCGCCGGCGGCGGCGTGGACATCCGCGCGACGGGGCTGCAGCCGAACGAGACCGTCGAGGTCTGGCTGCACTCGACGCCGCGGCTCCTCGCGACAACGACGGCCGACGCCGCGGGCGGCCTGCGCCTCGCCGTGCGCATCCCCGCGGACACCCCGGCCGGCCAGCACACGGTCGTCGTCAAGGCGGCCTCGGGCGTGGTCGTCAGCGTGCCCATCCGCGTGCTGCCGCAGGCCTCGAGCCCGACCGCAGGCGGTGGCGCGGGCTCGACGGCGACCAACGGCGGCGGCGTGGCGGAGACCACTGGCTCGGGCTCGAGCCGTCAGGGCCTCGCGGCCACCGGGTCCGACGTGGGTGGGCTGCTGGCCCTCTCGCTGCTCTCGCTGACCGCGGGTGCGGCGATCCTCGTCGGACGGCGACGCCCGGCCTGAGACGGGTCCGGTGGTGCCGGTGGCCGCCGTCGGGGCCCTTCGCGACGGCGGTCAGGCCTGCCGGCGCAGGTGCTCTCGCAGTGAGGTTGGGGCGGTGCCGGTGAGGCGCTCGACGGCGTCGGTGGGCTCGGCCATGACGTCGCTCGCGATGGCGGTGTAGGTGCTCACCCAGGCCTCGACCTGCCACGGCGGTGCGCCGTAGGGGGCGCGCGACGCGTAGGCCTCGTCGACTGTCTCGTCGTAGAAGGTCACCGTGCGGCCCCGCACCTCGCTGATGATCCGGGCGACGTCGTGCATCGAGAGCGACTCGGGACCGGTGAGGTCGTACGTGCGCCCCGCGTGCTCGTCGGGCGCCTGGAGCACGGCGGCCGCGACCCTGGCGACGTCCGCGCGGGCCACGAGGGCGCACCGCCCGTCGCCGGCCGGCCCGCGGATCACGCCGTCGTCGCCGACGAAGTCCTCCATGACGTCCAGGTAGAACGTGTCCCGCAGGAAGGTCCACCGCATCCCGGACGCCTTGAGGTGCTCCTCGGTGGCGTGGTGGTCGCGGGCCAGGGTGAACGTCGCGTCCGGGGCTGCCGCGGCGAACGAGGTGTAGACGACGTGCCGCACGCCGGCCTCGGCGGCGGCGTCGATGAACGTGGCGTGCTCGGCCGCGCGGTTCGCGCTCTCGTGACCGGAGACCATGAACAGCACCTCGACCCCGCGCAGCGCCTCCCGCGAGAGGGCGTGGTCGCCGTAGCTGACGCGTCGGACGTCGGCGACCGAGGCGAGCTGGGGCAGACGGGGGCTCGACGGATCGCGCACCAGCAGGCGTTGGGTGCGACCGGCGTCGTCCAGGTGCGCGGCGACGAGGCCGCCGACGTTGCCAGTGGCTCCGGTCACTCCGATGAGGGGTGCGTTCACGGGGCGGCTCCGCTCTGCTCGAGTTCCTCCGCTGTGCGGGATGGCTCGCCCATGGTGCGCCGCGGCGCGCGCACCCGCGACCCGTCGTGCAGGTGACGGAGTCGTCGAGGTGAGCGATCTGGGCGCCAGGATCTCAGCCGCGTCAGAGGGTGCGCAGCATGGTGTCGGAGCCGCCGTTGCGGCCGACGGTCACGAAACCGTGCCGGGCGTAGAGCGAGCGCGCGGCGACGTTCCCGTCCTCGACGCTGAGGCTCAAGGCCCGCCACCCGAGGCGCTGAGCCTGCGCGAGGAGGCCGGCGAGCAGTGCGGACCCCACGCCCCGGCCGTGATGAGCGCGGGCCACCGCCATGCCGAGCTCCGGGACGTCGTCTGCGACGTAGCCGTAGCCCGGCGCAGCGGCGGGCAGCGCGCGCGCCCAGGCGGCGCCGAGCGGTAGCCCGTCGTCCTCGGTCGCGATGAGCCCGAAGTCGTCCGGGCGTCGCCATCCGCCGAGGTAGCGCCCGGTGTGCTCGTCCGCGAGCATCTCCGCGCGGGTCACCCGCGCCGTCCCGTCCCAATTGAATGCCTCGAGGAGCAGGTCGTGAAGCAGGTCGAGGTCGCCGCTGGTCGCGTCACGGAGCATCACGGCCGCGATCCTCGCACCCCACGTGCGTCCACGCGCCTCCTTTCCGACGCTGCTCACGCATCGAACGTCCTCCGGGGGGAGTCGGGACATCGCTGGCGGGATGCGGGAACACGCGGACCACGAGCGGAGTTGAGTCTGGTGGGCTCAAGTTGAGGCCCTCGGAGTTGCATCGCGACTCGGTGGGACGCAGACTTGAGCGCAGCAGGCTCAACATCGCATCCAAGGAAGAGGGCATCACCCATGGCACGAGCGGTCGGGATCGACCTCGGCACCACCAACTCCGTCGTCTCCGTCCTCGAGGGCGGGGAGCCCACGGTCATCGCCAACGCAGAGGGCGCGCGCACGACGCCGTCGGTCGTCGCGTTCTCCAAGACGGGCGAGGTGCTCGTCGGCGAGGTCGCCAAGCGCCAGGCGGTCACGAACGTCGACCGCACCATCTCGTCGGTCAAGCGCCACATGGGCACCGACTGGAAGCAGCAGATCGACGACAAGACCTACTCCGCGCAGGAGATCTCCGCGCGCATCCTCGGCAAGCTCAAGCGCGACGCCGAGGAGTACCTCGGCGAGCCCGTGACGGACGCCGTCATCACCGTCCCGGCGTACTTCAACGACGCCGAGCGTCAGGCGACCAAGGACGCCGGCCAGATCGCGGGCCTCAACGTGCTGCGCATCGTCAACGAGCCCACCGCGGCCGCCCTCGCCTACGGCCTCGACAAGGGCAAGGAGGACGAGCTGATCCTCGTCTTCGACCTGGGTGGCGGCACCTTCGACGTCTCCCTGCTCGAGGTCGGCAAGGACGAGGACGAGTTCTCGACCATCCAGGTGCGCGCCACGCACGGCGACAACCGCCTGGGCGGCGACGACTGGGACCAGCGGATCGTCGACCACCTCATCAAGGAGGTCAAGAACACCGCGGGCGTCGACCTGTCCAAGGACAAGATCGCGCTCCAGCGTCTGCGCGAGGCGGCCGAGCAGGCCAAGAAGGAGCTCTCGTCCGCGACGAGCACCAACATCTCGATGCAGTACCTCTCGATGAGCGAGAACGGCCCCGTCCACCTGGACAGCAAGCTCACGCGCGCGCAGTTCCAGCAGATGACGGCCGACCTGATCGAGCGCACCAAGCAGCCGTTCCAGCAGGTCATCAAGGACGCCGGCATCTCGGTCAGCGACATCGACCACGTGGTGCTCGTGGGCGGCTCGACCCGCATGCCCGCGGTCACCGAGGTGGTCAAGGAGCTCACGGGCGGCAAGGAGCCCAACAAGGGCGTCAACCCGGACGAGGTGGTCGCCGTCGGCGCCGCGCTCCAGGCCGGCGTCATCAAGGGTGAGCGCAAGGACGTGCTGCTCATCGACGTCACCCCGCTGAGCCTCGGCATCGAGACCAAGGGCGGCGTGATGACCAAGCTCATCGAGCGCAACACGGCCATCCCCACCAAGCGCAGCGAGATCTTCTCGACGGCCGACGACAACCAGCCGTCGGTGCTCATCCAGGTGTTCCAGGGTGAGCGCGAGTTCGCGCGCGACAACAAGCCGCTCGGCACGTTCGAGCTCACCGGCATCGCGCCGGCGCCGCGCGGCATGCCGCAGATCGAGGTCACCTTCGACATCGACGCGAACGGCATCGTGCACGTGTCCGCCAAGGACCGCGGCACGGGCAAGGAGCAGTCGATGACCATCACCGGCGGCTCGGCCCTCCCCAAGGAGGACATCGACCGCATGGTCAAGGAGGCCGAGGAGCACGCGGCCGAGGACAAGAAGCGCCGCGAGGACGCCGAGACCCGCAACCAGGCCGAGGCCCTCGCCTACCAGACCGAGAAGGTGCTGGCGGACAACGGCGACAAGGTCCCCGAGGACGTCAAGACCGAGGTCGAGAGTGCCGTCGCCGAGCTCAAGACGGCGCTCGAGGGCGACGACATCGAGGCCGTGAAGGCCAAGCAGGGCGCGCTCGCCGCGGTGAGCCAGAAGATCGGCGAGGCCATCTACAAGGCCGAGGCCGAGCAGGGCGGCGGCGAGCAGCCGGCACCCGACGCGACCGAGGCGACGGACTCCGACGAGGACGTCGTCGACGCCGAGATCGTGGATGAGGACGACAAGAAGTGACGGACGACTTCACGCCATCGGACCGCGGCGCCGAGGAGCCGGCGCCGCGGTTCACGGACCGACGCAAGATCGACCCGGAGACCGGGAAGGTGCGTGAGCAGCCCGGCACGACGGCGGGCGAGGGCGACCAGTCCCAGCCCTCCTCCGGGGGCGACGCGGCGGGCACGCCGTCGGCCGGGGACGCCCCGGCCGCGGGTGACGTGCCCGCCGAGGGGGCCGAGAAGCTCGCCCAGGAGCGGCTCGAGGACCTCCAGCGCCTCCAGGCCGAGTACGTGAACTACCGCAGGCGCGTCGAGCGGGACCGCCTCGTGGCGCGCGACCAGACCGTGGTCGCCGTCGTCGAGGCGCTCATCCCGGTGCTCGACGACGTCGAGCTCGCGCGGCAGCACGGCGAGCTCGAGGGCGGGCCGTTCGCGTCGATCGCCGAGAAGCTCGAGGGCGCGCTCGGCAGGTTCGGCTGGGAGCGGTACGGCGCGCAGGGCGAGGGCTTCGACCCGAACCTGCACGAGGCGCTCATGCACCAGCACTCGGACGAGGTCACCGAACCCACGGTCACGCAGGTGCTCCAGCCCGGCCACAAGGTGGGCGAGCGCATCGTGCGGGCCGCGCGCGTCGCGGTCTCCGAGCCCGAGGGCTGAGTGGGCGACCGCAGCACGAGGCACGACGACACGTGGGAAGGGGGTAGGCGATGACGGGTCAGGACTGGTTCGAGAAGGACTTCTACGCGACGCTCGGCGTCCCGAAGAACGCGGACGACGCTGCGATCAAGAAGGCGTACCGCAAGAAGGCGCGCACGCTGCACCCCGACCACAACCCGGGTGACGCGAACGCCGAGGCGCGGTTCAAGGAGGTCGGCGAGGCCTACGCGGTGCTCTCCGACCCCGAGCAGCGGCGGCAGTACGACGCCGTGCGTGCCATGGCCGGCGGCGGTGCCCGGTTCTCCGCGGGTCCGGGTGGGCCGGGAGGCGCCGGGGGCGCGGGCTTCGAGGACCTCTTCGGAGGGCTGTTCGGAGGCGGTGCACCCGGCGGTGCCGGAGCCGGGCCGCGCGTCCGCTACACGCAGGGCGGCGCACCCGGCGGTGGCGCCGGGGGTGCAGGCTTCGAGGACCTGCTCGGCGGGCTCTTCGGCGGCGGTGGCGGCGGCTTCGGTGCCGCGCGCGGCCCTCAGCGCGGCGTGGACCTCGAGGCGACGACGACGCTCGGCTTCCGGCAGGCCGTCGAGGGCTCGACGGTCACGCTCTCGGTCGAGGGGCGCAAGGTCACCGCGCGCATCCCGGCCGGGGTGCGCGACGGCCAGAAGATCCGGCTGCGCGGCAAGGGGCGGCCCGGTGATGCCGGCGCTCCCGCGGGTGACCTGGTCATCAAGGTGCGCGTCGAGCAGCACCCGGTGTTCACGCTCGACGGGCAGAACCTCCGCGTCACCGTGCCGGTCACCTTCGACGAGGCCGCTCTGGGTGCCCAGGTCGACGTGCCGACGCTCGACGGGGGCACGGTGCGCGTCAAGGTGCCCGAGGGCACGCCGTCGGGCCGGACGCTGCGCGTCAAGGGGCGCGGCGTCACCACGTCGTCGGGCGCGGGCGACCTGCTGGTCACCGTGCAGGTGGTGGTGCCCCAGCGGCTCAACAGCGAGGCGCGCGCGGCCGTCGAGGCGTTCCGCACCGCGACCGAGGGCGCGGACGTGCGCCGCGAGCTGCGGGAGCGGGCGGTGCACTGATGCCCTCGTACGACGCCCCGGTGTTCGTGATCTCGGTCGCGGCCGAGCTCGCGGGCATGCACCCGCAGACCCTGCGGCAGTACGACCGCCTGGGGCTCGTGGTGCCGGGGCGCGCGCGGGGGCGCGGGCGTCGCTACTCGTTGCGCGACGTCGACACCCTGCGCGAGGTGCAGCGTCTGAGTCAGGACGAGGGCATCAACCTCTCGGGGATCAAGCGGATCCTCGCGCTCGAGGCCGAGGTGCGCCGGCTGCGTGAGCAGGTCGAGCTGCTGCGCGCGGTCGCGGAGCCCGGGCACCGCGTGTTCGCCGCCGGTCCCGAGGGCGAGGTGGTGGCGGTGCCGCGCGGGCACCGCCCGGCGCGCGTGACGGGCGCGGGTGCGCTCGTGGTCTGGCGGCCCACGGGCCGCTGACGACGCCGTCGGGCACGCACGCGACGGGCGGGGCGGGAACAGGAACGGGGCCGGCCGGACGAGAGTCCGGACCGGCCCCGTTCCCTTGTGGGGGGATGCTGGTGGTCAGGGGCGCTCAGCGGCGCAGGTGGTGCAGCAGGTCGACCGCGCGGTCGTGCGTCTCGGGCAGCGGCTCGATCCAGATGCGCGGCGGGGTGCGCATGAGCTCGGTGATCTGCAGGCGGGCGGCGTGGTCGTTGACCTGGTCGCGCATGCGGCGCACGGTCTCGCCGAGCTCCCAGTCGCGTGCGACGAGCACCGCAAAGGCACCGCCGCCGAGGGCCGCCATCGGGTGGCCGTTGCCGAGCGCGGCCGTCAGGGCCCGGCCCATCGCGGCCGAGCGGGCCATGCGCCGCCACGGCGGCAGCTCCTCCGCGGCGACGTCCACGAGCACCAGGCAGTGCGTCATGAACGCGTGGTGCGCGTGCTTGCGCACGGTGCTGTAGGTCTCGGCGAGCCGCACACCCAGGTACTCGACCGTGGGCAGCCCGGACTCGGCGTCCATGCAGGCCGCCTGCGCCGGCACGGACTCCATCGCGGCGGCCCAGCCCTCGCAGAGTGCGCGCGTCACGTCGAGGCCCGGCTCGCGGCCCACGAGGGAGTAGAGGACGGCGAGGTCGTCGAGGCTCTCGGCGATGCCGACGCCCGCGGCGCCGCGCACCTCGCCGAGCCGGTACGCGGGTGCGCTCGCGCACGCCCCGCTCGCCACCGCCTCGGTCACGGCGTCGACGGCGGGGTGGTACCAGTCACCGGGGCGCAGCCACACGGACTCGAGCGACTCGGCGCGCCACTGCTCGCGCAGGGTGGGCGCCGTGCCGGCGTGGGTCTGGTCGGTCGCAGTCACGCGGGATGAGAGCGAGGCCCGCGCGCCTCATGACGCGGGTTCGGCGGGTGAGATCGGATTCACCCGTTCTGCCCACCTGATCTTGACGGGGTATGGGATTCTCTACTGGGCACATGTCGGTTCTGTCCGGTCGAGATCGGGCCGCATCGTGCCGATACGTCCTGGGGGAGCGTGCGGAACCCCCTCCGTACGCGTGGCGGCAACCCTCGGGAGGAGGTGCGGTGACGAGCGTCAGCAGCGGCTGGGACCTGTCCAGCGACGCCGAGCTGATCACCGCCGTCCGCACGGGCGAGACCGGCGCGTTCGGGGTCCTCTTCGAGCGGCACGTCGCCGCCGCGCGTGCCGTCGCCCGCCAGTACTCCAACTCCGCCGCCGACGCCGAGGACGCCGTCAGCGAGGCCTTCTCCAAGGTCTTCGCCGCGATCACCCAGGGCGGCGGGCCCGACGTCGCCTTCCGCGCCTACCTCTTCACGGCGTTGCGTCGTGTGGCGCTCACCCGCGTCGAGGCGGGCCGTCGCGCCGCACCCACCGACGAGATGGAGACGTTCGAGCGCGCGTTCGGCGAGGTCGAGTCGACCGAGGCGCCCACGATGGCGGGCTTCGAGCGCGGCGTGGTCAGCGAGGCCTACAAGTCCCTGCCCGAGCGCTGGCAGGCCGTGCTCTGGTACACCGAGGTCGAGGAGCTCAGCCCGGCCGAGATCGCGCCGATCCTCGGCCTCACGGCCAACGGCGTCGCCGCGCTCGCCTACCGCGCGCGTGAGGGGCTGCGGCAGGCCTACCTCCAGCAGCACCTCGCGGCGCCCACCGACGAAGCGTGCACGGTCGTCAACAAGAAGCTCGGCGCCTACGTGCGCGGCGGCCTCGCCAAGCGCGAGACCGCGATGGTCGAGATGCACCTGGACGACTGCGGCACCTGCCGCGCCCTGGTGCTCGAGCTGGGCGACGTCAACCACGGCATGCGCGCCTTCGTCGCGCCTCTCGTCCTCGGTGCCGTGGCCCTGGGTGTGCTCCAGGGCATCGGGTTCGGCGGTGCGGCGGGTGCCGCGGCCGCGACGGCCGGTGCCGGCGCGGGGGCCGCAGGTGCGGCGGGCGCGGGTGCGGCGGGGGGGGGGGGGGGGGGGGGGGGGGGCGGGGCGGCGGGGGGGGGGGGGGGCCCACCCCCCCCCGTCAACACCCAGGCGGGGGGCAGGACCCGGGGGGGGGGGGGGAACACCGCCGCGGGAGGCCGCCGGCGGGGGGGGGGGGGGGG
>NZ_JAACYI010000029.1 GCF_009996735.1 Cellulomonas sp. APG4
GGGGGGGTGGGGCAGGACCCCCGGGCCCCGCCCCCGCGCCCCGGGGGGGGTACACCCCGGCAACCGGGTGGGTCCCGTGCCCGGGGGGACGGGCCCCGGCGGGGGGGCCCGCCCCGGGGCCGCCGGGGGGGGGGGCCGGGGCCCCCGGGGCCCCGGCCCCGCCCCGCGTCGCCCGGACACCCCCGTCAGGCGGCCTGCGCTCCCGTCATGATCGCGACGGCGTCCTGAGGAGTGTGCGTCTCCGGGCTCACGACGGCGATGCGCCTGCCGAGCCGCTGGATGTGGATCCTGTCGGCCACCTCGAACACGTGCGGCATGTTGTGGCTGATCAGGATCACCGGCAGCCCCCGGTCGCGGAGGTCCCGGATCATCTGCAGCACCTGCCCGCCCTCGCGGACACCCAGGGCAGCGGTCGGCTCGTCCAGGATGACCACCTTGGACCCGAACGCTGCGGCCCGCGCGACCGCCACCGCCTGCCGCTGCCCACCAGAGAGCGTCTCGACCGACTGCCCCATGTCCTGGAGGGTGGTGATCCCCAAGGCCTTGACCTGCTGCTCGGACCTCTCGCGCATGCCCTTGGCGTCGAGCATCCGGAAGACCGAGCCCAGCACCCCCGGGCGGCGCTCCTCACGGCCCAGGTAGAGGTTGCTCGCGATGTCCAGGGCGGGTGAGACCGCGAGGTTCTGGTAGACGGTCTCGATGCCCGCCGCCCGGGCGTCCTGCGGGCCGTCGAAGGCGACCTGCCGGCCGTCGAGCAACAGCTCACCCTTGTCCGGCTGGTACGCACCCGACAAGCACTTGATCAACGAGGACTTGCCGGCGCCGTTGTCGCCGATGATCGCCAGCACCTCTCCGGGGTAGAGCTCCAGGTCGACACCGTCGAGGGCGATCACCCTGCCGAAGGTCTTGACCAGGCCGCGCGCCCGGAGCACCGGCTCCCGTGCTGCTCGTTCCTGCGTCATCACGCTCGTCCCTTCCGGATCCACTGGTCGACCGAGACGGCGACGATCACGAGCAAACCCACCGTGAGGGTCTGGTAGAGCTGGTCCACACCCGCCAGGGACAGCCCGTTGCGGAAGACGCCGACGATGAGCGCGCCGAGCAGGCTCCCCCACACGATCCCGCGTCCGCCGAACAGGCTCGTCCCGCCGATCACGACGGCCGTGATCGAGTCGAGGTTCGCGTCGGCCCCCGCGTTCGGGCTGGCCGCGTTGATCCGGCCGACCAGGATCCAGCCGGCGAGCGCGAACGCCGCGCCGGCGGTCACGTAGACGCTCATGAGCACGCGGCCGACCTTGATGCCGGCAAGGCTCGCGGCCTCCTTGTCGTCCCCCACGGCGTACACGTGACGTCCCCAGGCGGTGCGTCCGAGCGCGTAGGCGATGACCGCGTACAGCGCGAGCATCAGCAGCACCCCGGCGGTGATCCGCACGCCGCCGACGTTGAACGCCTGCCCGGTCCAGGTGAGGATCGCCGGCAGGTCGGCCCCGCGCACCGTGGCGCCACGCGAGTAGAGCAGCGTGAGGGCGAGGAAGACGTTGAGGGTCCCGAGGGTGACGATGAAGGGCGGCAGCTTGACCTTGGTCACCAGGAAACCGTTGACCGCGCCCGCGGCCAAGCCGACCACGAGGCCGAGCCCGAGGGCGAGCACCCCGGGCACGCCGTTGGCCGTCGCGGTCTGCGCCATCACCATCGAGCCGAGCACCATCACCGCGCCCACGGACAGGTCGATGCCGGCCGTGAGGATGATGAGCGTCTGCCCGACCGCGAGCGCGCCGACGACGGCGACCTGCTGCGTCACCAGCGAGAGGTTCTCCGGCCGCAGGAACCTGTCGTTGAGGACGCCGAACACGACGATCGACAGGACCAGGACGACAGCCGGGCTGAGGGCCGGGTGCCGGTGCAGCACGGACTGGATGCGGCCGCCGACGGTCTGGTGCCGAAGGAAGTCCTGGGCGACGTGGGTGTCCCCCGCCGGAGCCGCGGCGGCGGGTGGCGCTGTGCCAGAAATCATGTCTCTCCTCCTCGAGGACGGGCTGCGGCGCCGCGCGGACGCGGTGCCCGCGGGCGGGTGCGCGGTGGGTGCGGAGCCACTCCGCACCCACCGCGCGTGAGGGTCAGCCCCAGCAGATCTCCTCCGCCTCGGCGCTGTCGATGCTCTCGACCCCGTCCACCGGCTGGTCGGTCACCAGGGCGACGCCGGTGTCGAAGAAGTCGAGGCCCTCGGTCGGCTCGGGGGCCTCACCGCCCCGAGCGAGCTCGGCGATGGCCCGCACCCCCTCCTCGGCCATCCGCACGGGGTACTGCTGCGAGGTCGCCGCGATGACGCCGTCGCTCACGTAGCCGACGCCGGCGCAACCACCGTCGACCGAGACGAGCGTCACGTCCTCGGCCTTCCCAGCGCTCTGGAGCACCTGGTAGGCGCCGTAGGCGGCCGGCTCGTTGATCGTGTAGACGACGTTGATGTCCGGGTTCTTCGAGAGGCAGTTCTCCATCGCCGTCGCCCCGCCGTCCTCGGCCCCGTTGGTCGCCTCGTTGCAGACGATGGTGTACTTCCCACCGCTGTAGCTGCCGGTAGGGGCCTCGTCGCCGTTGCGCTGCTCATCGGCCACATCGATGCCCATGCCGGTGAGGAAGCCCTGGTCGCGGTTGTAGTCGACCGAGACGATCTTGTCGTCGAACAGGTCGAGCAGCGCGATCACGGCGTCCTCTCCGTCGAGGTGTCCGGCGGTCCACTCCCCGATCCGGAGGCCCGCGTCGAAGTTGTCGGTCGCGAACGTGATGTCGACGGCGCTCGCCGGGTCGGGCGGGGTGTCGAGGGCGATCACGTAGAGACCCGCGTCGCGAGCCCGCTCGACGGCGTCGACCACGGCGGGGCCGTTGGGGGTGATCAGGATGCCGGCCTGGCCCTGCGAGATGGCGTTCTCGATCGCCTGGATCTGGCTGTCCTCGTCCCCGTCCTCACGGCCCGCGGCAAAGGTGAGGTTGACGTCGAGGTCTGCCGCGGCCGCCTCCGCCCCCTCCTGCATGGCGACGAAGAAGGGGTTGGTGGTGGTCTTGACGATCAGCGAGACGCCGACCTCCTCCCCCTCGGCCACGGCCTCGGGGTTCCCACCGCCGGTGTCCGAGCTGCAGGCGGCGAGCGTGAGGGCCGCCGCACTGCCGAGGGCCATCACCGTGGCGGAACGACGCCCGATTCGTGCAGGGGTGCGTGATGCAGTCACTGGTCGGTCTCCCTGGGGTGAGCGGCGTCGATGACGCCTGACAACGTTGTCTCCGGATGTCTACCCGAGGCTCGCGGCCGGGTCAAACAGTCGTCTGCTCCGCGTGGATAACGATCAGACAACGTTGTCTACTCGATCATGCTCGCTGACCGAGATCCGAGGGCCTTGCACGTGCGGATCCCGCCGCCCAGTCACACGCGCTCAGGTCACGGAGACGGCGCTGTCAGCTCTCCGACCGGCACCGCGCCGGCGAGCCTGTTGCCCGGCCCCGGCAGCGGGCAGGCCCACGCGGGGTCGTACGCGCACGACGGCGGGTAGGCGAAGTTGAGGTCCAGCACGAGCGCGTCGAGGCCGCCGCCCAGGTCGGCGCCCTTGATCGTGTCCAGCAGGTACCGCCCGCCGCCGTAGGTGCTGCGTGCGCTCGTCGCGTCCCGCAGCGGCACGAACAGGCCGCCGCCGTAGCTCGCGACCCACCACACGTCGAGGCTGCCCAGCTCCCCGAGCCGCACCCGCCCCACACGCTCGAGCGGCACCACGCCGTCGGTCCCGGTCATCACCTCGCGGCGCTCGGCGGGCAGCCCCTGCTCGACCGGGACGACGAACCGAAACGCGGGGTCGTAGGGCGCGACCTCCCCAGCACGCGTGGTGCCGCGCTCCTCGGGCGGGACGGGGGAGGCCGCGTGCTCCCGCAGCAGCCGCGCGCGCCCGTCCACCCACAGCGCGTGCCCGACGGCGGGCTCGGGCACGGCCCGGACCTCCCGGTACAGCTCCGCGACCCGCCGTCGCCAGTCCAGCACGTCCCCCACCGTCACCCGCCGACCCTACGACGCCCGCCACCCGCCCGCCCCCGTCCCGCGCTGCCACCACGAACCCCTCCCACCCGTCGAGTTCGCACTGACGCACCGAGTTCGCACTGACGCACCGAGTTCGCACCCCCGAGTGTGCGAACTCGGTGCGGGTGTGCGAACTCACCAGCCAGCGAGCCCGGAGGGCAGTCAGAGGGTGAGGTCCGGGCGCGGGGTCAGGGGGATGCCGGGGAACAGGGGGCGGGCGCGGCGGGTCAGGGTCGCCGGGTGCCGGAGGTCGTCCTTGGTCAGGCGGAGCATGCGCCAGCCCTCGTCCAGCAGTGCGTCCTCGCGTCTCTTCTCCCGCACGACGACGTCCCGGGACGCGTCGGTGTACTTGGCCTCGCCGTCGTACTCGGCCAGGACACGCGCCTCCGGCCAGCCGAGGTCCGCCCAGTAGGTGCCGAGCCGCGTGGCGACCGGGACCTGGGTCTCGGGGCGCGGGAGGCCGATCGCGAGCAACGGACTCGCGCCAGGCTCTCGCCGGCCGACTCGGCGCCGTCGTCGGCCACCTCCAGGACGGTGCGTGCGCAAACCACACCCCGGCGCCCGACCATGCGGCGCGCGATCGCCTCGCAGCGAGCACGGTCGGCGCCGGCGTGCAGCGCCGCATCGGCCACGACCACCCCGCCGCGCACTGGCTCGGACATCGCACAGTCGACCACCGTCCGCTCGAGGCTCGTGACGCGCACGCCCCCGAGCGAGACGACGTCGTCGTCGTGGAGCTCGTAGAAGTGGCGCACCACGTCCGGGCTGGCGCCGGTACGCGCGCGGAACCGCTGCACCACGTGGGTGACCTGAGGTACGCGCAGCGTCGGCAGACCCCAGAGCAGGGCCGCCGACGTGTGGCTCAGCACGGCGTCCGCCCGGAGCTGGACAGCCGCGGCGGCGATCCGTGCCAGCGCGAGGGCACGCGGACCCGTGCCGACGGTGGCGGCGTCGGCGTAGGCGGCCGGCCTGACCCGGACCCACGCGCCCTCCGCCACGAGGCTGCCCACGACAGCACGGTGGTAGTCGCCGGCGAGGTGGAGGTGCGGCAGGACGGGAGGCTCGGGCGAGAGGGCCCCGGGGCGTCGGCTCACCCTCGCACTCTGGTGCGCCCACCCCCCTCACTCGCCCTCGTCCACAGCGCGAGCCCGCCGTCAGCCGCGAGTTCGCACGGCCGCACCGAGTTCGCACGCCCGAGTGTGCGAACTCGGTGCGCGAGGGCGAACTCGGCCGTCAGGCAGGGGCGGGCAGAGGGGACGGGAGTCGGGCGGGTCAGTGCTTGAAGCCTGCGAGCGAGGTGCGGAGCTCGCCCGCGAGGGTCGCGATCATCTCGACCGACGCACCCACGTCCACGAGCACCTCGCTCGAGGCGGCCGACGACGCCGCGACGCCGGTGATGTTCTGGGCGATCTCGCTCGAGCCCGTCGCGGCCTCGGTCACCGACCGCGACATCTCGTTCGTCGTCGCCGTCTGCTCCTCCACCGCCGACGCGATCGTCAGCTGGTAGTCGTTGATCGCCGCGATGATCTCGCTGATCTGACCGATCGCACCCACCGCACCCGTCGTATCAGCCTGGATCGCCTCGACCCGACGCGCGATGTCCTCCGTCGCCCGCGCCGTCTCCTGCGCCAGCTCCTTGACCTCACCCGCGACGACGGCGAAGCCCTTGCCCGCCTCACCGGCGCGCGCGGCCTCGATCGTCGCGTTCAGGGCCAGCAGGTTCGTCTGCTCCGCGATCGTCGTGATCACCTTCACCACGTTCCCGATCTCCTGAGACGACACACCCAGCTTCGTCACCGTCGCATTCGTGTGCTCCGCCACCCCCGTCGCCTGCGACGCCACCTTCGCCGCCTCCGACGCGTTCTGCGCGATCTCCCGGATCGACGCACCCATCTGCTCCGCACCCGCCGCCACCGTCTGCACGTTCCGCGACACCTGCTCCGCCGCAGCCGCCACCACACCCGCCTGCGTCGACGCGGCCTCGGCCTCCTCGGCCACCTGGGAGTTGGCGAGCGCGAGCTGCTCGGCAGAGGCCGCGACCGTCTCAGCCACCTCGACCGCGCCGCCGAGCGTCGCGCGCAGCGACACGAGCGCCTCCTCGAGGGCACGGGCCATGTCACCCAGCTCGTCGTTGGAGCGCGCCGTCGGGACCACCGTGAGGTCGCCGTCGGCCATCGCGCGCACCGACCCGTGCACGTCCCGGACGGTCGCCCGGATGCGCGCCGCCATCCGCAGGCCGAGACCGAGCGCGAGCAGGATCGCCACCGCGGACGACGCGAGCATGACCCGCTGGGCCGCGTGGGCGCCGTGGTGCGACTCCTCCGCGACGCCCACGACGAGCGCGTCCACCTCGTCCTCGATCGCGGTCAGGTCGGCCACCAGCGTGCCGCCGAGCTCGGCCGCGCTGCCGTCGCGCACCTGCGCCCACAGCGCGCGGTCGTCGCTCATCGCCGCGGCCTCGAGGTCGCCGTTGACGACGTCACGGTAGGCGGCCAGCGAGACCACGAACTCCTGCCACTGCGTGGGCTCGCCACCCGTCTCGTCGGTGAAGGCCGCGAGGAACGTGGGCATGGCCTCGTCGAGCCCCGCCCACGCGGCGTCGACCTTCGCGAGCTGGGCCTCCTTGAGCTCGGGCGCCTCGTACGCACCCAGCGCGGAGACCGAGTTCCGCACCGTCCACAGCGCGTCCTTGAGGTCGACGAGGGACCCCTTGACGGCGACCTGGGCGGTCCCCATCTCGTCGGCCGCGTCGGCGGCGTGCTCGAGGGCCACGAACGCGACGCCGGCGACGACCGCGAGCGACGCCGCGAGCCCTCCCGCGAAGCTGAGGATCCGCGCGCGTAGCGTGTACCGGCGGCCGGGCGGCACGGCGGCGACGTCGTCGGTGGCGGTGCGGGAGGAGGCGGTGGCGGTCATCGTGGACCTCGCAGGCTCACAGGACGACGCCCCCTCGCAGCCCGGTGCCGCGCGTCGCCCATGGGTTCGTCCAGCGCACCCCGTCGCGAGAGGGGACCTAGGTCCTCTCACCGGGTGAAGACGTCGACCGCCGGTCGCGCTCCGTGACGGACGTGACACTTCTCGCGCTCCCGCCCCGCGTGGGTGACGGGTCGCGGGGTGTGGCTGCTCAGGCCTGGGTCGCTGCCCGGGCGACGGCGCCGCGGGCCGTGACGACCTGCTCGGCGGTCGCCGTGCCCGACGCGACCACCGCCTCGGCCCACGCGTCGACGGCGCCGTCGTGCACCTTCGCCATGAGGGGCGTGGACGCGAGCACGAGCGGGTCGCCCACCTCGATCCCGGCGAGGTGCAGGCCGAGGACGACGAGGGCGCCGTCCCAGCCGGGCCCCACGTAGAGCGCGGCCGCACCGCTGCCTGCGAGCGCGAGCGGCACCCCGTGCGCGAGCTCGAGCCGCGTGCCGCCGTCGTCCGCGGTGAGACGCACGTCGACCGTGCTCTGCTTCATCCCGAACGTGACCTCGAGCCGACGGCCCGGCTCGCAGCGGCGGATGCGCCCGCCCATGCTGCCCTCGAGCTGATAGGTGCCCCCGCGTCGCAGGTCGCCGCTGAGCGGGTAGAACCACGCCGCGACACGGTCGGGCTCGGTCAGGGCCGCCCACACGGCGTCGGCCGAGGCGGGGAAGGTACGCGTCAGGGTCGCGGTGACCGTGGTCCGGTCGGTGCGCCGCACGGCCCGCGACAGCGCCGCGAGCTCGGCCTGGACGTCGAACGGCGGGGGCGCGTCGGTCATGGTCGTCAGGCTATGCGACGCGTGCGCCAGAGCAGGTGCACGAAGTACGGCGCCCCGATCAACGCGGTGACCAGGCCTGCGGGGATCTGTGCGGGCGCGATGACCGTGCGGCCCAGCGTGTCCGCGAGCCCCAGCAGGAGCGCACCCAGCAGGGCCGCGACGGGGATCACCCGCGCGTGCGACGAGCCCACGAGCGTGCGCGCGAGGTGCGGTGCGACGAGGCCCACGAAGCCGACCACGCCGACGGCCGAGACCGAGGCCGCGGTGAGCGCGGCCGCCACGGTCAGCAGGCCCAGCCGGGTGCGCTCGAGCGGCACGCCCAGCACGCGCGGCAGGTCGTCGTCGAGTGCGAGCACGTCGAGGTCCCGCCGCCACCGCACGAGCAGCACGGTGAGCAGCAGCGCGACCGCCACGGGCCACACCTGCGCCGCCGTGCGCCCGTAGGTCGAGCCCGAGAGCCAGGTCAGCACCATCGTCGTGTTCCACGGGCTCGAGACGACCACGAGCAACGTGATGAGCGAGGTGCCCGCGGCGGAGACGCCGATGCCCACGAGGACGAGGCGCTCCGAGCTCAGCCCGCGTCGCGTCGCGAGGGCGTTGACCAGGGCGAACGTCGCGAGCGCGCCCACGACGGCGGCCCCGGCCGCGACCCACACCGAGGCTCCGGGCACCAGCACGACGGCGAGCACGGCGCCCACCCCCGCCCCCGCGGTGATGCCCAGCAGGCCCGGTTCGGCGAGCGGGTTGCGCACCACGCCCTGCACGGTGGTGCCCGCGAGGCCGAGGGCGGCACCCGCGAGGAGCGCCGCGAGGACGCGCGGCACGCGCTGGTCGAGCACGAAGCTGACCTGCGTGCCGCTGGTGCCCCGCAGCCAGTTGGCGACGTCGCCGAGCAGCAGCATCCGGTCACCGAGGAGCAGCCCCGCGATGAGCGCACCCGTGACGAGCGCCGTCAGCGCGCCGACCACCAGCAGGTGACGGCCGCGCGTCACCGGTCGTGAGCCCACCGCCGCCGTCGTGCGCACCGGCCCGGAGCCGCGCATGCGGCGCGCGAGCCACACGACCAGCGCCGCGCCCAGCAACGTGGTCAGGACACCGGTGGGGATCATCACGCCCGTGCGGAGTGGGACGAGCAGGCGGATCAGCAGGTCCGCCGTGAGGACCACGACGCAGCCGACGAGGGATGCGAACGGCACGAGCAGCCGGTGCCGGTGCAGGCCCGGGACGCGGGCCGCGACGAGTCGCGCGATCACCGGGGCTGCGAGACCGACGAACCCGACCGGCCCCGCGATCGTCACCGCGAGCGCGGCGAGGAGCACCGCGAGCAGCACGGTGACCAGCCGCGTGCGGCGCACGTGCATCCCGAGCACCGCGGCCGCGTCGTCCCCGAGCGCGAGCACGTCCAGGCGCCGGGCCCACAGCACGAGGACGACGAGCGTGAGCAGCACCACGGGCGCCGCCTGCGTCACGCGCCCGGAGCCGGTCTGGACGATCGAGCCCTCACCCCACGCGAACATGCCTTGGGTCTCCTGCTCGAACAGGAGCATGAGCAGGTAGGTGAGCGACGACAGCGCGAGCATGGTGGCCGAACCCGCGAGCACGAGCCGGGCGGGGCCCTCCTGCCCGCCGCGCGAGATCGCGAGCACGAACCCGGACGCCGCCAGCCCGCCCACGAAGGCGAGCCCGCCGCTCACCGCGAACGGGAGGCTCAGCCCCAGCACACCCGCGAGCACCACCAGGAAGTACGCCCCCGCGTTGACGGCGAGCGTGTCGGGCGACGCGAGGGGGTTGCGCGCGATCGACTGGAGCGCGGCACCGGACGCCCCGAGCGCCGCGCCCACGAGCAGTCCCGCGACCACGCGCGGCGCGCGCGACGCGACCAGCACGGCGAGCGCCTGGTCGTCGCGGTTGCCGAGCAGCAGGCCGAGCAGGTCGGACGCCCGCACGTCCGAGGTACCGACCGCGAGGTCGGCGAGGGCGACGACGACGACGGCGAGCGCGGCCGCGACCAGCACCGCGACGACCCGTGCCGGGCGCACGCGTGGCGCGACCGCGGCCGCCGGGGCTCCCCGGGCGGCCGCGGGCCGTGCGTCGACGTCGAGGCTCACGAGGTCAGGGCCTCCACGGCCGCCTCGACCCAGGCCTGGCCCGAGGCCGGGCCGCCGAACATCCAGATGCCGTCGGGCAGGCGGTGGGTCGCGTCCGCGGTCACGAACGGCAGCTGCTCCCACACGGCGTTGCCGGTGAGGCCGTCGACGAACGGGTCGCCGCCCGCGCCGTCGTTGGCGACGTACAGGAAGTGCGTGCCCTCGCCCAGCTGCGTGAGGCCCTCGACGTCGGTCGACGCGAGCCCGTAGTCGGGGTCGCCCTCGCCGGTCCACGCGTTCTCGAGGCCGAGCAGGCCCGCGAGCCCGCCCAGGTAGGAGCCCTCGGTGTACATGCGGATCGACACCGCGCCGTCGGCGAGCCAGCCGTCGGCCATCGCGTACGACGCGCCCTCGAGCCCCGCCTCCGCGAGGTCGGCCTTGGCCTGCTCGACCGTCGCGTCGAGGTCGGCGAGCGCCGCCTCGGCCGCGTCCTGCGTGCCGGTCGCCGTGGCGAGCACGTCGAGCGTGCGCTCCATGTGGCCGATCGGGTCGGAGGCGTCCGAGCCGCGCAGCGCGATGACGGGCACCTGCTCCTCGAGCTGGGCGATGACCTCCTCGGGCAGATCCGTCGTCGCGACCACGAGGTCCGCGTCGAGGGCCGCGATCGCCTCGAGGCTCGGCTCGCCCCGCATGCCGACGTCGGGCACGGACTCGTCGAGCGGGACCACGGTCGCCCAGGTGTTGTAGCCGGCGACGTCGGCCTGGCCCACGGGGGTCACGCCGAGGGTCAGCAGGTTCTCGGTGAGCCCCCACTCGAGCGAGACGACGTCCGTCGCGGGAGCGTCGAGCGTGACCTCGCCGCGGTCGTCGGTCACGGTGACGGGACCCGCGTCCTCGGGCGCGGCGGTGGCCGGGTCCGACTCGGCCGCGGGGGCCTCGGTGGTGCCGCAGGCAGACAGCAGCAGGGCTGCGACGGCGCCGGTCACGACGGCGGCGGGAAGGGTGCGCAGGGTTCGCATGGGTGTCCTCGGTGATGGGTGGAGACGGACGGCAGTGGGGCTGGGGCGCGCCGGCCGCGCGCGAGAGGGACGGTCAGGTGCTCACAGGGGTGCGAGCTCGGGCTCGGCGGGACGACGACGGCGCACGTGCCGGCCCACCGGGTGGGTGCGTACGACGCCGTCGTGCACCGTGACCTCGACGCGCAGGCCGTAGGTCGCCGTGAGTGCGTCCGCGGTGAGCACCTCGACGGCGGTGCCCGCACCGACCACCTCTCCCCGACTGAGGAGCACCACGTGGTCGGCGACGGCCGCGGCCTGGTCGAGGTCGTGCAGCACCACACCCACCGCGACGCCGTGCTCGTCGGCGAGGTCACGCACCAGGTCGAGGATCTCGACCTGGTAGCGCAGGTCGAGGTAGGTGGTGGGCTCGTCGAGCAGCAGCACGCGCGTGTCCTGCGCGAGACAGGTCGCGAGCCACACGCGTTGGCGCTCCCCGCCCGACAGCTCGTCGACCGCCCGCTCCGCCATGGCGGCCACACCCGTGACCTCCATCGCCCACGCGATCGCCCGCGCACCGTCGGGGTCGTCCTGGCGCCAGCGGCCGCGGTACGGGTGGCGGCCGTAGCCGACCACCTCGCGCACGCTCACGCCCGACGGCGTGGGACGTGACTGCGAGAGCAGCGTCACGCGCCGCGCGAACTCCTTGGCGCTCAACGCCGAGGCGTCCTGGTCATCGAGCCGCACGTCGCCGGCCTCCGCGCGGTGCAGGCGGGCGAGCGCCCGCAGCACGGTCGACTTGCCCGAGCCGTTGGGCCCGACGAGCGCGGTGACCCGGCCGGGCGCGAGTGCGACGTCGGCCCCGGGCACGACGACGGTCCCGTGGTACGCGAGGCGCAGTCCGTGGCCGCTGAGCGCGGCACCCGAGGTGGTCACGGGCGCGAGGTTAGCCTCACCTAACTCGTGCTGTCACCTCCGGTCCACCCCGCGGGCGCCGACCCGCACCCGCACCGCCGAGATCGGGCTTGGTGGGGCGGGGCTGAGGGTGCTGGGGTCAGGGACGGGTCGGGAGCTCGAGCTGCTCGAGGTCGCCGAGGGAGGCGGTACGGAGCACGCCGTCGTGATCCGTCACGCGGAGCTCGCCGTCAGCCCGGGCGACGTCGGCCACGAGCTCGGCCCGGTGCTCGCCGTGCGCCCACGCCACGTGCAGCACGGGGCCGTCGACGGCCCACGTGGCCGCGCCCCCGAACGCCGGGTGCCCCGCGCGCAGGCGCAACGCCGCGAGCTGGCGCCGTACGACGTCGCGCGACAGGGCCGCGTCCACCTCCGCCGGGGTGAAGTGGTGCCGGTTGATGTCGCGGCCCACGCCCGTGCGCTCGAGGAGCTCCATGTCGTTGCTCCCCGCGAGCAGGCCCACGTAGTAGACCTGCGGGATCCCGGGCACGAAGAGCTGGATCAGACGCGCCAGCAGGTACCGGTCGTCGCGTGCGCCCAGAGCGTCGTAGAAGGTGCAGTTCACCTGGTAGAGGTCGAGGTTGCTCGCCGCTCCCCCGGTCGCGCGGCGGCTCTCGCCCCGGCTCTGCTCGTGGATCCACTCGACGAGGTGGTCGATCTCGGCGTCCTCGAGCAGCCCCGGCTCGCCGGCCGGGCCGCGTCCGGCGTCGACGATCCCGATGCCGTCGTGCGTGTCGAGCACCGTCACGGCGTTGGTGGGTCGCACGGAGAGCCACTGGGCGAGCGGTGCCAGGTCGCTCGCCGCGAAGGCGTGCAGCAGCAGCGGGGGCAGGGCGAAGTCGTAGACGTGGTCCACCGTGCGCGCGATCTCGATCTGCTGGCGGTAGTAGCCGTGGATCTCGAGCAGCACCTGCGCGCCGCGCTCGTGCGCGAGCTCGCGCACGCGGGCGACGGCGTCGGCGGCCTCGGGGATCATGAAGCAGCTCGTCCCGCGCACCTTGGCGACGTAGCCCACCGCGTCGAGCCGGACCATGCGCACCCCGGCCGTCGTCTGGGCGTCGAGCACGCGCGTGAGGTACTCCCACGCGAGCGGGCTGCGGATGTCCAGGTCCACCTGCTGCGGCGTGAACGTGGTCCACACGAGCCGCCGCTCGTCGCCCAGGGTCATCGCGGTGAACGGCAGGCCCGGCCGGGGGCGGTAGATCGCGGCCAGCTCCGCCTCGGTCGCGCCGTCGGGGAACACCGACCCGTAGGTGAGGAACATCTCGGCCCACCGCGACGCGCGCCCGTGCCGCACGACGTCGGCGAACGCCTCCGACGCGCTCGAGACGTGGTTCACGATGAGGTCGGCCATCACCACGTGGTCGCTCGCGAGCGCCGCGACGTCCTCCCAGGTGCCCAGACGGGGGTCGACCGTGGCGTGGTCGACGGGGTCGAAGCCCGCGTCCGCGCCGTCGTACGGCGTGAAGAAGGGCAGCACGTGCACGCCGTCGAACGCGCCCGCCAACGGGCCGCGAAGCAGCTCGGCGAGCGCCTCGACCGAGCCGCCCAGGCGGTCGGCGTAGGCGATCAGCTGCGGCCCCGTGGGCACGGCGGGCACCGTGCCTCCGCGCCGTCCTGCACCCTGCGGTGAGGTCCCGCTCATGTCACACGCCTCCCTCGACGTCCTCCGTCGGCCGCACGCGTGTCCCCGCGTGCCGGCACACCATCGCCACGGTCTCCCGGATCACCAGGTCGCGCGTGGGCACCGTGGACCAGCCGTGGTCCGCTCCGGGGACCACGGTGAGCTCCATCGCGTCGCCGTAGACCTCGCGGTACGCCTCGGCGTAGCGGACGGGCACGAAGTCCGCGTCGCCGTGCAGCACGCGCACCGGCCCGGAGTACCCGCGCGCCCGCCCGTACACGTCGAACCCCGGCGCCTCGGCGAACAGCGCAGGGCCGATGCGCCGTCCGTAGAAGTCGAACCAGCCCACGCGCTCGACGACGTCCGTGGGCTGGCCCTGGAGCCGCCCGGCCGTGATCTCGTCGACGAACACCGCGGCGACCGACCAGAACGTCAGCGAGCGCACGCGCTCCGGACGCTGCGCCGCGACCAGGCTCGCGACGACGGCGCCCATGCTGAGCCCGACGAGGTGCAGGTCGTGCGCGTCGACCGCGTCGAGCTCGGCGATCCTGTCGAGGAGCTCGACCGAGTCGCGCACGTCGCGCTCGACGGAGATGTCGGCGAAGTCGCCGTCGCTCTCACCCTGACCGGCACGGTCCATCGCGACGACGGCGACGCCCCGGGCGTTCAGGGCCCGCGCGAGGTCGACGAACGACCCGGCCTCGGTGCGCGAACCGCCGAACCCGTGGTGCAGCACCGCCGTCGGGCACGGCCCGGCGACGCCGTCGGGCAGGTAGAGGCTGCCGCGCAGCACGTGCGGGCCTACCTCGAGGGCGAGCGGGCTCAGGTTCATCGGGTCTCCTCGACGTCCAGGACCGGCAGCGTGAGGTACGACGCCGCGTCGTGGTCCACGTGCACCCGCTGGTGCGCCACGACGTGCTCGGCCCGCGGGGTGTGCGCCCACGTGCCGCCAGTGCCGGGGTTCACGTCGAACCGCGGGTGGTTGGAGCTCGCGACGTCGACGCGCAGCCGATGGCCGGCCGCGAAGCGCTGGGCGGTGGGGCCCACCTCGATCTCGAGGCGGTGCGCGACGTCCGGCTCGAGCAGCGTCTCGTGCGTGTCGGAGGTCGCGAAGCGGGCGCGCACCACGCCGTCGACGACGTTGAGCGCCCGCCCGTCGGGATGCACGTCGACGAGCGTCGCGCACCAGTCGGCGTCCCGCGCCGACGTGCTCGCGACGAGGCTGAGCCGCACGACGCCGACGACGTCCAGGTCGGCCTCGAGCGGTGCGGTCTCGAAGCGCACGACGTCGGGCCGCGCGTCCTTGGCGCGCTGGTCCCACGAGCCGGTGCCGTACGCGGCCTCGCCGCGCAGGAACAGGTTGGGGCCGCCGAGGGTCGGGACGGGGTCGGACGGGTCGTGCACGTAGGTGACCGGTGGTGCGCCGACGGCGGGTGGCTCGACGGCCAACGTGCCGTCGCCGTGCAGGAAGTACGTGCGGTCGCGGCTCTCGGGCGGCGGCCACGCGCGGGTACCGATCCACCGGCCCGCGCCCATGAGGAAGAGGCGGACCGGCGGGTCCGCGGGCGGGTCCGTCGGCTCGTCCCGCACCCATCCCGCGAGGGCGTCGAGCATCTCGGCCTCGAGCCCCAGGCCCAGGGCGTCGGCCTCGAGGCCGTGGTGCACCTCGCCGAGCGAGGCGAGCCCCGGCCCGTGCCCCCACGGCCCGACGACGAGGCGTGACGCCGGGTGCCGGGACCGCTCGAACTGGGCCAGGGTGCCGCGCACGAAGATGTCGTGCCAGCCGCCCACGTAGAACGACGGGAGCGGGTCGCGCACCGGCAGCGCGCGTGCCGCCCACCAGTCGTCGCGCGCGGGGTGGTCGACCCAGGCACGCCAGCTCGGCAGGCCGACGTCGAGCACGGCCGTCGGCAGGTCGGCAGGTCCGTCCCCCGCGACGATCGTGTCGAAGTCCGCCATCGCACGACGCCACCGCGCGAGGCCGGCGTCGTCGGCCTCGCCGCGCGCCGCGGCCCGCGCGAGCCCGCCGCCCGCCTGCGCGAGCGCCCACCCGAGGCCCGAGCCGAGCAGCAGCGCACCGTCCTGGTGCACCACGTCGTACGGGTCTCCCGGGCACACCCCGAGCCCCATCGCGCGCAGGGCCGGTGGCCGCTCGCCGGCCGCGAAGAGCTGGGTCTGGGCGAGGTACGAGCGGCCGTACGTCACCACGTCCCCGCTCGACCACGGCTGGGCCGCGCACCACGAGATGACGTCCGCGCCGTCGGCTGCGTCGTCGCGCCACGGCTCGAACCCGCCGGCGGACGCGCCCGTGCCGCGGTGGCTCACGCGCACGAGGGCGAGCCCGCGTCGCAGCACCCCCCACGGGTCGACGTCGAACCGGGTGCCCTCGAGCGGGTACGGCGAGCGCATGAGCAGCACGGGGGCCGGGGCGCCGTCGGCGGGACGCGTGACGACGGCGCGCAGCACGGTGCCGTCCCGCAGCGGGACCGGGACGTCGTGCTCGGTGAGGCTGCGCAGCGCCGTGCTGGCGGGCTGTGCCGGTGCGGTCATGGGTCGCCTTCCGTGCGGGTGCGAGGTCAGGGGCGGGTCGTCACGCGTCGGGGCCGGGCGCGGCGCGTGGCCCGGGCGGGCTCAGCCGGACTCGTCGAAGCGCGTGGTGCGCAGCCGGTGCAGCACGAGCGCGGCGGCGACGCGCACGCGACCGGGCGCGGTGCCGACACCGAAGCCGAGCTGCTCCTCGAGATGGGCCTGGCGCGCCTGGACGGTCGAGTGGTGCAGGCCCAGCAGCTGCGCCGCCGCGCGCACGCTCTCGGTGCGCGCGAGCGCCTCGAGCGTGTCGAGGGCCCACGGCTCGCGCGCCGCGGCGCCCAGGCGCACGACGTCGGGCGGGGGCGCGTCGTGCAGGTCGAGCGCGCCGAGGGCCGCGAGCGCCCCGAGCTCGTCCCACGCCACCTGCGGCACGAGCCGGGACGAGACGCGCAGCGCCAGGAGCGCCTGGTCCCACGAGCGGGGCACGCCCGCGAGGGTGACGAGGCTCCCGACGCCGTGACGGGGCGCCGCCCAGTCCTCGCTCGACCCGACGATCGAGGCCCGCACGGGACCGTACGGCGTCGCGACGACGGCGGAGCGGGGCACCGACGCGTCCTCGGCGCCAGCGGGCACCGCGACCACGCGCACGGTCGCCGCGTCCCGCAGCCGCAGCCGGCGTGAGGCCTTGCGCCGCGCGTCGTCGGTCGACGTCGACGAGAGCAGGATCTCGATCGCACCCGCGTCGTCGAGGTCGAGCGGGCTCACGCGCTCGATCGTCAGGTGCAGGCAGCTCGCGAGACGCTCGAGCAGCACGGCGTCGTGGGCCGACTCGCCTGCGGGCCGCTCGAGCCACACCACACCACCCGAGCCGTCGGCGAGCTCGTGGTGCGGCCACGACCGCACGCTCTCGATGTCGTGCACCGGCGGCATCGCGTGCCCAGCGGCGTCCACCCGCAGCCAGATGTGGTGCAGCGGGTGCGCGAAGCCCGCGGGGCAGCCCGCGAGCACGGCCGCGCCGCGCACGAACGGCTCGAGTCCGGCCTTCTGCGCGAGCAGCGTGTCGAAGAACGTGATGATCTTGAGCGCCGCGGACGCGTCCTCGTCGAGGGCGCTGAGCCGGTGCAGCAGCTCCTTCATCGCACCCCTCCTCGGGCTCGCGGAGCAGCGTCCGCACCGCGCTGACCTGCGCACCCAGGGTACGCGCGCACGACGTCGGGCACGGCCCGCACCGCGCCGCCTACTGCCGGCCCGTGAAGCCGAGCGCACGGTCCATCCAGCTGTGCAGCGCCTGGAGCGAACCGCGCGAGATGGCCGTGTGGCTCAACGTCTGGAACCCGTGGAAACCACCGGCCCACACGTGCAGCTCGGCCTGGCCGCCGCACGCCCAGATGCGCTGGGCGTACGTGACGGCCTCGTCCCGGAACACCTCGGCGCTGCCCACCTCGACGAAGGCCGGTGGCAGGCCACCCAGGTCCGTCGCGCGGGACGGGGCCGCGTGGGCCGGGACGGCGTCGCTCCCGTGCAGGTCACCCAGCAGAGAGCGCCAGCCGAGCTCGTTCTCCGCGGCGTTCCACAGACCGGTCGGGTACTGCCGCGCCGAGACCGTGTCGTTGCGGTCGTCGAGCATCGGGGCGAGCAGCAGCTGACCGCCCACGCGGGGGCCGCCGCGGTCGCGGGCCATGAGGGTCACGGCGGCGGCGAGACCACCGCCCGCGCTGATCCCCGCGATGAGTCCCGTCTCGACGTTGAGGCCCAGCTCACCCGCGTTCTCCTCGAGCCACAGCAACCCCGCGTAGCAGTCCTCCTGGGGAGTGGGGAACGCGTGCTCGGGCGCGAGCCGGTACTCGATCGTCGCGACCACGGCGTTGTAGCGGTCGATCCAGTCGAGGAACGTGTCCGCGCCGCTCCAGCGGTTGCCGAGCATCATGCCGCCGCCGTGCACGTAGTACACGAGCGGGCTCGTGCGGATCCTGTCCTTGCGGTGGATCACGCTCATCGTGACCTCGACGCCGTCGAACGACCGGACCGCGTGGTCCCTGCGCACCAGGCCGCGGCGGTCCAGCACGGTCAGCGTGGCCTCGGCCGCCGCCTGCTCCTCGGCCCGCTTGAGCGGCACGTCGTCCGCGGTGATGGGCGACGGGTCACCCATCATCTGCAGCGCGAGGGCCGCCGCGCTCTCGGGGTCGAGCGGCGGTGCGGTCACCGCCGCGCTCGTGTGGTGGCTCATCCCTTGACCGATCCCTGCAGCAGAGCAGCGACGAACTGCTTCTGGAAGACGACGAAGACGACGATGGTGGGCAGCATGATCAGCAACGCCCCGGCCGACAGCAGCACGATGTCCGTGCCGTACTGGCCCTGGAACGCACCGAGCGCGCCCGCGACGGTGCGCTTGAGCGGGTCGTCCATCATCACCAGGGCGACGATGAACTGGTTCCAGGTCCACAGGCTGTAGAGCACCGCGAGGGTCGACAGCGCCGGGCGCGCGAGCGGCAGGTGCACGTGCCGCAGGGCCTTCCAGGGTCCTGCCCCGTCGATCTGCGAGGCCTCGGTGAGCTCCTTGGGCACGCCCGAGAAGTGCGCCCGCATCCAGAAGATGCCGAACGGCATGTAGAGCGCGATGAGCGGCAGCGCGATCGCGGGACGGGTGTTGAGCATGCCCGCCTCGCGCATCAGGTAGTACAGCGGCGTGATCAGTCCCTCGAACGGGATGGTCAGGCCCAGCAGGAACACCAGGAAGGCCAGGCCGCCGCCGGGCACCCGCAGCACCGCGATGCCGTAGGCGGCCAGGGTCGCGAGCACGAGCGCCAAAGGGACCACCATGAGCACGAGCAGCGCGCTCGACCCCATGAGCGTGGGCACCTTGGCCATGGTGAACGCGGTCGCGAAGTTCTCGGGGTGCGGGGGCGTGGGCACCGACAGGCCGGTCGGGTTGGACCCGGCCTCCTGGAGCGCCGCACTGAGCATCGAGACGAAGGGCAGCAGCGTGAAGGCGACCAGGACGAGCAGGATCAGCCGGCCCGCCCACGCCTCGGTGCGGCCCGTGCGGACGGCACTCATGAGCGCTCCCTGACGAGGTGCTGGAGCGGGACGACGACGGCGAGCACGAGCGTCATGAGCACCACGGCCATGGCGGACGCGGCGCCGACCCGCGACTGGTTGAAGGCGAGCTGGTAGATGTCGACGCCTGGCACCATCGTGGCGCCGCCGGGACCGCCGAGGGTCATCACGTAGATGACGTCGAAGCTCGCGAGCGCGGCGATGAGGGTGACCGTGAGGCACACCGCGAGCTCGGCGCGCACGCCGGGCAGCGTCACCGCGAAGAACTCCTGCACCGGCCCGGCACCGTCCACGCGGGCCGCGTCGTACAGCGCTGGGTCGATCTTCGCCATGCCCGTGCTGAGCAGCATGGTGCACAGACCCACGAGCACCCACGTACCGACGACGCCGACGGCGGGCAGCGCGAGGTCGAAGTCCGCGAGCCAGGGCCGGGTGAGCGAGCCGAGGCCCACGGCCGTGAGGATCTGGTTGATCGCGCCGTCGCTCGCGTACAGCCACGTCCACGCGATGCCGGCGCCCACGAGCGGCACCACCTGCGGGAGGAACAGCGCGGTCTGGGCCGCGCGCGCCCAGCGCGAGGACAGGCTGCGCGTGAGCGTCGCGGCGACCAGGCCGATCGCGATCGACAGCACGCTGTAGAAGAAGATGAGCTTGAACGAGTTGGCGAGGGCCGAGAGCCGGTCGGGATCGCTGAAGACCTCGCGGTAGTTGTCGAGGCCCGCCCACGTCGCGGTGCCGATGCCGTTCCAGTCGTAGAACGAGTACTGGACCGACATCGCGAACGGGCGCAGCACGTACGCCGCGTAGATCGCGAGCGCCGGGGCGACGAACGCCCAGCCGAGCCACCGGTGGCGCCGGGAGCCCCGGCGAGGACGACGACGCGCCGTCGTCGCGCGGACGGCGCCCGCCGCCGGGACCGAGGCCCCGACGGCGGGCGGCTGTGCGAGGGACATCAGCGACCGAGCTCCGTCTCGTACGCGGCCTGGACGCTGCTCGCGAACTCCTCCGGGGTCATGCGGTCGGTCACCAGCAGCTGCAGGTTCGGGCCGATGGTCGACGTGAGGATGCCGGTGGTCGCGTTGCCGATGAAGTCGATCGCGCCGTCGTCCTCGGCGAGCTGGGCCGCGGCGGCGAGGGTCTCCTCGATCACCGAGCCCTCAGGGGCCGTGGGTGCCGGCAGGTCGGCAGGGCCGCCCGGCGTCGAGCCGGTGACGTCGAGCACGATCTGCCGCGCCGTCTCGTCCGTGTGGATCCAGTTGAGGAAGTACGCGATCGCGTCCTTGTCGGCGGCGGTCTCGGGGACCACGTAGGTGGCGGGCGCCGCCATCGCGACGTGCGGGTCGCCCTCCTCGACCGTCGGGAAGAGCATGAAGCCGAACTCCCCCGGCGCGTTGGCGGTCAGTCCGCCGGCCTCCCAGTCGCCGTTGGGCATGAACAGGCCCTCGCCACCGGTGAAGCGGCCGACCATGGTCGCGTAGTCGATCGCGTTGAGGTCGTCCGGGAAGTACCCGGCACCCGCCCACTCCTGGATGGTCTCAGCCGCGGTGACCGACGAGTCGAGCTCGAAGGTGGCCTCCGGGGCGACGTAGATCCACTCCTTGAGCGCGTCGAGACCGCTCTGCTGGTTCTGGACCATCTGGTAGGGGAACGCCACCGTGAAGTCGGCGTTGCCGACCATCATCGGCACCTCGCCGGCCTCGGCGGCCGTCGCCATCATGTCCTCGAGCTCGTCGATCGTGGCCGGAGGCATGGTCAGGCCGAGCTCCTCGGCCTTGGCCTTGTTGTAGTAGAGGCCCGTGGTGTTGTAGCCCACGCCCAGGGCGTAGAGCGAGCCGCTCCCCCGCGCGCCGTCGTCGTCGACCCGCACCTGGTTGAGGGTGCCCTGCGGCCAGTCGTTCCAGCCGTACGCCTCGGCGTAGGGGTCGAGGTTCGCGAGCAGGCCGTCCTTGGCGGCCGACGCGACCGTGGGGAAGCGGATCAGGTCGGGGGCGTCAGGGGCGTTGATGATGCGGACGGCGTTCTGCGCGAGGTTCTGGAAGGAGTCCGCCCGGACGCTGAACGTGACGTTCGGGTACTGGTCCGTGAACTCCTGCTGGAGCGCGTCCCAGGCCTCGGTGAAGCCGCTCTCGAGGTAGAGGTCGAGCGTGACCGGCTCGTCGGTGAGCTCGGTCGGCACCTCGGCCGCGGGCGCGTCGTCGGCCGGGGCCTCCGTCTCGTCGGTGCCGCCCCCTCCGGGCGGTGCGCAGGCCGCGGCGAGGGCCACGGCGGCGAGGACGCCCCCGGCACGCATGAGCGTGCGGCGGGCGGAGGTGGTGCGTGAGCGCGTGTCCCGCATGTCTTCTCCTTCGAAGTCACGATCCAGGGTGGGGATGCTGGCTCCGACAAGTCTGGCGGTCGAAAGTGCTCCCGAGTACCGCCGACCCAGCCCACCTGAGCCCTCCTGACCCGCCACCTGGCGGGCGCGACCCGCCCGCCTCGCCCCTCCCCACCCGCCGAGATGACGATCTCCACGGCGTGCCGGGCGGGACGCGCTGCGGAGATCGACACCTCGGCGGAGGAGGGTGGAGGGTCAGGAGCGCGCGGCGGCCAGGGCCTCGGCGTAGGCGGGGCGGGTGCCCGTGGAGCGCACCTCCTGGAGAACGTGGTCGCGCACGCCCATGCCCTCGAGCAGGGCGGTGAGCTCGGCGACGTCGTCGGACGTCAGGACCGTCGGGTCCACCGTGGTGCGCACCTGCACCGGCACGCCCGCGTCGAGCACGAGCCGCAGCGAGCGCAGCGCGAGCCGCGCGCTCGCCGGGACACCCGTGATCTCGGCGTACCGGCCCGGAGGCGCCTTCACGTCCAGCCCCACCCAGTCCACCCACGGGAGCACCTGCGCGAGCCGACGCGGGTAGGCGCCCGCGGTGTGCAGCCCCACCCCGAAGCCCGCCTCGCGCACCTCCCGGACGGCGTCCACCAGGCCGGCCTGACGCGTGGGCTCGCCACCCGAGAAGACGACGCCGTCGAGCAGGCCGTGACGCCGCGCGAGCAGGTCCCGTACGTGCGCCCACGCGACCGAGCCGGGCGTCCGCGGGTCGATCAGGCCCGGGTTGTGGCAGTAGGTGCAGCTCCACGGGCAGCCCTGGAGGAACACGGTCGCGACGAGCCGACCGGGCCAGTCGCACGTCGACAGCGGTACGAGCCCCGCGACCACCACCGGCTCCGCCGCATGCCCGACGGCGTGCCGTGCGCTCGGCGTGGGCACGCGGGCGGCCAGGGGCACGCCGTCGGGCGCGCTCATCGCGCGGCGCCCGCGAGCGCGGGCCGCGCGAGGCCCGCGGAGTCCTCGGTGAAGTGCACGCGCTCGGCGTGCTCGCCCTTCTTGCCGATGTTGAACGAGCTCACCGGCCGGTGGTAGCCCATGACCCGGGTCCACACCTCGCACACCACCGGCTCGGCCGCGGGGTCGGCCGCCGCGCACGTGGGGCACGTCGCGTGCTCGCCCGCGAGGTAGCCGTGGTGCGGGCAGATCGAGAACGTCGGCGTGACCGTGAGGTAGGGCAGGCGGTGCTTCTCGAGCGCGCGGCGCACGAGCGTGCGGCACGCGTCGCCCGTCGAGAGCTGTTCGGACATGTACAGGTGCAGCACGGTGCCGCCGGTGTACCTGGCCTGGAGCTCGTCCTGCCGCTCGAGCGCCTCGAACGGGTCGTCGGTGAAGCCGACCGGGAGCTGGGTCGAGTTCGTGTAGTACGGGTTCTCGTCGGTGCCCGCCTGGAGGATCCCGGGGAACCGGCGGCGGTCCTCCTTCGCGAAGCGGTAGGTGGTGCCCTCGGCCGGCGTCGCCTCGAGGTTGTAGAGGTGACCCGTGGCCTCCTGGAACTCGACCATGCGCGCGCGCACGTGGTCGAGCAGCCGCAGCGCGAGCGCGTGCCCCTCGGGGGTCGTGATGTCGTGCTCGTCGTCCGTGAGGTTGCGGATCATCTCGTTGACGCCGTTGACGCCGATGGTCGAGAAGTGGTTCGCGAGCCCGCGCCCCAGGTAGCGGCGCGTGTAGGGGTAGAGGCCGTCGGCGATCAGCCGGTCGACGACCTTGCGCTTGACCTCGAGGCCGTCCCGCGCGAGCAGCAGCAGCCGGTCCAGCTCGGCGAAGAGACCGTCGACGTCGCGACGGTGCGTGTACCCGAGGCGCGCGCAGTTGACGGTGATGACGCCCAGCGAGCCGGTCTGCTCGGCCGAGCCGAACAGGCCGTTGCCTCGGGCCAGGAGCTCGCGCAGGTCGAGCTGGAGCCGGCAGCACATCGACCGGATCTGGCCCGGCTCGAGGTCGGAGTTCAGGAAGTTCTGGAAGTACGGCAGGCCGTAGCGCGCCGTCATCTCGAACAGGCGCTCGGCGTTCTCGGACTCCCACGGGAAGTCGTGGGTGATGTTGTACGTGGGGATGGGGAACGTGAACACCCGTCCCGACGCGTCGCCCACCGTCATCACGTCGATGTACGCCCGGTTGACGAGGTCCATCTCGGCCTGGAGCTCGCCGTAGGTGAAGTCCTGCTCGACGCCGCCGATCACCGGCACCTGGTCGCGCAGGTCGTCGGGGCAGGTCCAGTCGAAGGTCAGGTTCGTGAAGGGGGTCTGGGTGCCCCAGCGCGAGGGCACGTTGAGGTTGTAGACGAGCTCCTGGATGCCCTGGCGCACCTCGTCGTAGCCCAGCCCGTCGACGCGCACGAACGGCGCCATGTAGGTGTCGAACGAGCTGAACGCCTGCGCGCCGGCCCACTCGTTCTGCATGGTGCCGAGGAAGTTGACGATCTGCCCCACGGCCGACGAGAAGTGCTTGGGCGGCCCCGCCTCGACCTTGCCCGGCACGCCGTTGAGCCCCTCGGTCAGCAGCGTGCGCAGCGACCAGCCCGCGCAGTACCCCGCGAGCATGTCGAGGTCGTGGATGTGCAGCGCCCCGTCGCGGTGCGCGTGCGCGAGCTCGGGGGCGTACACGTGCGAGAGCCAGTAGTTCGCGACCACCTTGCCCGAGGTGTTGAGCACGAGACCGCCCAGCGAGTAGCCCTGGTTCGCGTTCGCGTTGACGCGCCAGTCCGAGCGGTCGAGGTACTCGTCGATCGAGCTCTCGACCTCCACGACGGTGCGGGCGCCCTCGCGCAGCCGCGCGTGCTGCTCGCGGTAGGCGATGTAGGTGCGCGCAGTCCCGGTGTGGCCGGTCGCGAGCAGCGCCTGCTCGACGAGGTCCTGCACGTGCTCGACGTGCGGGTGGTCGACGCCCTCGGCGATCAGCTCGTCGAGGACGCGCGCGACGACGGGGGCGGCGTAGGCGGCCGCGTGCTCGCCGTCGGTCGCACCGGACGCGAGACCCGCGCGCTCGACCGCCGACGCGATGCGCGCCACGTCGAACACCGCCGTCGAGCCGTCGCGCCGGACCACCCCGCTGGGAGCACTGCCGTTCATCCCCGCACCTCCAAACCCTAGATGTAGTGGCTGCCCGAGTAGCACCCACCAGATGTGGTGATCCTCCGGGGCGGCCCGCACATCGCCCAGGACCTACGTCCCGCCACCCGGCACTCAGCCGCACGCCGCCCGCACCGATGCCGCGGCGTGTCGCTCCCGGCTACGAGCCGCCACGCGCGACGGCGTCGCCCGGTCGGCTCAGCGGCGGTGAACCTTGGGCCAACAGCGCGTGACGTCTCACGGGATCCGCCTGGTCCGGCCCTGCGTCGGGCCGAGGATGACGCCGTGCCGCACGACCTGACCCTGCTGCGTGACCTGCTGCCACGGACGACGTCCGCGGGCACCTCGCTGCCCACGACCGTCGCCGAGGCCTCGACCCCGATCGACGTCGTGGACGCCGGGCTCGCGCTGCCCGAGCTCGGGCGCCTGTTCCGCAGCCCGCACCTGGGCAGTGTCGTCGTGCACGACGGCGACCGCACGGGCCTGCTCACGCGTGCGCGCTACTTCGCGTCGGTCTCGGGCGAGCTCGGGTTCGGGCGCGCGCTGCTCGCACGGGCCACCGCGGCGACGGTCGCGGACTGGCAGCCGCTCGTGCTCGCACCGGGGACCGGTGTGGTCGCGGCCGCGCTGCGCGTGACCGAGCGCGCGCCCGAGCGCCGCTACGACCCCGTGCTGGTGAGCGCCGCCGAGTGGCGGGTCGCGGCGCCGTCGGACCTGATCCGCGCCCTGACGGCCCTGCTCGCGGTGCGCACGTTCCGCGACGAGGTCACGGGCCTGCCCAACCTCGCCCAGACGCGCGTCGGCCTCGCCGAGCGCCTCGAACGCTCGGCCGGCTCCCCGCACCGCGTCGCCGTCGTGCTGCTGCGGCTCGAGGGCGGCGACGCGCTGCGGCTCGAGCGTGGTGACGGCCCGGCGGACCACGCCCTCGTCCGCGCGACCGCCCACCTCCAGCAGGCCGCGCCCGCGGGGTGGGACCTGGGGCGCGTCGGCCCGCACGACTTCGCACTCGTCGGCGTGCTTCCCGGTCCGGTGGCCGCAGCACAGGCCGGCGCCCAGCTGGACCGCGTGCAGGCGCTGCTCGCGACCACGCTCGCGATCGACCCTGAGGTCTCCCTGCTGCTGCGCTCGGCCGCGGTGTGCTCGCCCGCCGGCGCGGGGCGCGCCGACGACATGCTGCACGGTGCCCGACGGCGCCTCGCGGAGGGTGCGGGGCGGCGAGGCCCGGACGCCCCCGACCGCGTGGGCGCCGTGCGTGTCCCGACCCTCGAGCCCGTGGGCGGCTGAGCGGTGAGCGACGACGACGTGCACGATCCGGTCCGCCGCCCTGCCGCTGCGCGGGCCACGTCGACCGCACCTGCGGCGAGGCCCAGGTGACGCCACCCTCGCTGCGCCCCGCCGCCTCGACGCCCGTGTACAAGAGCCTCGCCGACGTGCTGGTGCCGTGCCCCCGCGTGCCACCCGACGAGCGCGTCCCCGACGTCGAGCAACGCTTCGTGCGCGACGAGGCCCTGCACGCCGTCGTGGTCGAGACCGCCGCGGGCCCGGGCCTCCTCACCCGTGCGCGCCTCCACGCGGCGCTCGGTGGGCGCCTCGGGTTCGGCCGTGCGCTGCTCGCACGCCTCACCGTCGGCGAGGTGGTGCCGGCCGCCGACGTCGTGCTGGGCCCGCAGGTGCTGCTGCGGGACGCGGCTGCCGCCGTGCTCGCACGCAGCGAGGAGACCCGGTACGACGACGTGCTCGTGCTCGCGGACGACGGCGCCGCCGGCGCGGCGTCGGTCGCGTCGGTGTTCCGCGAGGTGGGGCTCGAGTTCCGCGAGATCGCGCTGCGCGACCCGCTCACGGGCCTGCCGAACCGGCGCATGCTCGACGAGCGCGGCGCCGACCTGCTCGACTCGGCCCGCGAGCGCGTCGCCGTGCTGTACGTGGACCTCGACGGGTTCAAGCAGGTCAACGACACCCTCGGGCACCGGGCGGGCGACGATCTGCTGGTCGAGTTCGCGCACCGGCTCACGGCGAGCGTCAGGGCCGGCGACGTCGTGGCACGGCTCGGCGGCGACGAGTTCGCGGTGCTGCTCACGGGCGCGACGCCGGACGAGGCGATGGCGGTGGCCGACCGGATCGTGCGGGTCTCGGCCACGCCGTTCGAGGTCGAGGGCCAGCGCGTGCACCTCACGGCGACGGTGGGTGTCGCGCTCGGGGAGGACGTCGCCGAGGAGCCCGTCCTGACGCTTCTCGACGTGATGCTGCGACATGCCGACGGGGCGATGCTGCACGCCAAGCACACGGGAAAGGCGCGCGCGGGCCGGCTCGAGAGCCCCGCCGACGCGGCGCTCCCGGCGCGTCGCGCGGCGATCCGCCGCAGGCTCGGCACCGCACTCGCCGAGGGCTCGCTCACGCTCGCCTACCAGCCCAAGCTCGACCTCGCGACGGAGACGACGACCTCGGTCGAGGCGCTCGTGCGCTGGACCGACGCCGAGCTCGGCCCGGTGTCGCCGGCCGAGTTCATCCCCGTGGCCGAGCACAGCGGGCAGGTGCTCGCGCTCGGCCGGTGGGTGCTCGCGACGGCGTGCCGCCAGGTGCGCACGTGGCTCGACGAGGGGCGCCGCTGGTCCGTCGCGATCAACGTGTCGCCCGTCGAGCTCGCCGCGCCCGGGCTCGCCGAGAACGTGCTCGCCGAGCTCGCGGTGCACGACGTGCCCGCCGAGCTGCTCCAGGTCGAGATCACCGAGAGCGCGCCGATGGCCGACCTCGCGCAGGCCCGCACGCAGCTCGCCGCTCTCCAGGCGGCGGGCGTGCGCGTGCACCTCGACGACTTCGGCACGGGCTACTCGTCCCTGTCCATGCTGCGCGACCTGCCCGTGGACACCCTCAAGATCGACCGCAGCATCGTGGACCGGGTCGACACGCACACCGCGGACGCGCAGCTCGTCGCGGGGGTGATCGGGGCCGCCCACAGCCTGGGCCTCACAGTGGTGGCCGAGGGCGTCGAGCGGCCCGCGCAGCTGGAGCGGCTGCGCGAGCTGGGCTGCGACAGCGCGCAGGGCTACCTGATCTCGCGCCCGGGACCCGCGGACGACGTCGTGCTGGGCGTGGGTCGCGCCGGATCGGTCACGCCTCGCCGCGGCTGACGTCAGGTCCGCACGCCCGCACGCTCGACGCTGCGCTCCCACAGCCCGTCCACCAGGGCCGCGTCGGCGGCCTCCGGGACGGGGACGTGGCGGCGCAGGTCGTAGTACTCGCCGGGCTCCCACGTGCGCCCCGGTTCACCGTCCACGAACCACGTCAGGTGGCTCCCGCCCTCCTCGGACGTGGTCAGGAGCAGGCGCCGCAGCGGTGTGCGGTACGCGAGACGGAACCAGCTGCCCGACGACGCCGCGAAGTTCGTCGCGACCATCCCCGGGTGGAACGCGACGGCCCGGACGCCGTCGTCGTACCAGCGGTCGTGGAGCCCGCGCGTGAAGAGGATGTTCGCGAGCTTCGCCCGGCCGTAGGCGCGGTTGGGCGTGTAGCCGCGCGTGTGGTCGAGGTCGTCGAGGTCGAGCCGGCCGAACCGGTGGGCGGCGCTCGACGTGGTGACGACGGTGGCTCGTCCGGCCGCGGTCAGCCTGTCCCGCAGCAGGTGCGTGAGCAGGAACGGCGCGAGGTGGTTGACCTGGAACGTGGCCTCGTTGCCGTCGACCGTGAGCTCACGCCGCCCCAGCACCGCGCCGGCGTTGTTGACCAGCACGTCCACGCGGTCGGTGCGCGCCACCACCTGCTCGGCGAGCGCGCGCACGTCGTCGAGCCGCGCGAAGTCCGCGGTGAGCGGCTCGGCACCGGTCTCGCGCGCGACCGCGGCCGTCTTCTCGCGTGAGCGCCCGACGGCGATCACGTGGTCACCACGGTTCGTGAGCGTCCTGACCGCGGCGGCGCCGATCCCGTCGCTCGCCCCGGTCAGCACGACTGTGCGGGGCGTGTGCTCGCTGGTCGTCATCGGGGCAGGCTACGGCGCGGTGGTGCGTTCCGCCTGGTCGGGCGGCCGCGGCGCCGGGCCGTCTCGTCGTGCGCCGGCCCCGGGCTGCGTCCGCGCGACGGTCACAGCCGCGGGTCGACCGGCTCCGACTCGAGGGCGAGCACAGCGAACACCGCCTCGTGCACGCGCCACAGGGGCTCGCCGGCCGCGACACGGTGCAGGGCCTCGATCCCGAGCGCGTACTCCCGCAGGGCGAGCCCGCGCTTGCGGCCCAGGTTGCGCTGCCGCAGACGCTCGAGGTTCGCGGGCTCGGTGTAGTCCGGGCCGTAGATGATCCGCAGGTACTCCCGGCCGCGCACCTTGATGCCCGGCTGGACCACGCCGCGTCCGCGCCGCACGAGGTTCGCGAGGGGCTTGACCACCATGCCCTCGCCGCCGGCGGCCGTGAGGGCCGTCCACCACGCCGTCCCCTGCGCCACCGACGCGTCGTCGTGCAGGTCGACCACGAGCCGCTCGGTGCGCTGCAGCAGGCCCGACGCGTCGGCCTCCACCATGGCGTCGGCGAGGCCCAGGTGCCACAGGTGGTCCCGTTCCTCGAAGGTCGCGCCCACCGACCCGCCGGCGGCCAGCAGCTGGAACGGCGCGAGCCGCACGCCGTCGAGCCCGTCGGTGGGCCAGACGTACCGCCGGTAGGCGGCCGTGAACGACTCGGCGTTCGCCGCGCGCGAGCGCGTGCGGGCGAGCAGCTCGTCGACCGGGAGACCCGTGGCCTCGGCGGCCTCGAGCGCGCCGACGGCCGCGGGCAGCGAGGCGCGGGCGGCCGCCCCGACGCTCGCGTACTGCTCGCGCAGCAGCTCGCGCGCCTTGACCGACCACGGCATGAGCTCGCAGTCGAGCAGGAGCCACCCGGCCGGACCGTCCTGGCCGCCTGCGCTCTCCCACAGCCCCGTCGCGGTCGCGGCGTCCCGGACGACCTGCAGCAACGCCTCGCTGCGCGCGTCGTCGAAGAACGGACGACCGGTGCGGGTGTGCACCGCCCCCGCGACGCCGTCGGGCATGCCGAAGCGGCCGGCGGCCGTCGCCACGTCCCGGCACACGAGGACCACGGCGCGCGAGCCCATGTGCTTCTCCTCGCACACCACGCGGTCCACGCCGTCGGCGCGGTAGGCGTCGAACGCCTGGGCCGGGTGCTCGAGCAGGTCACCGTCGGGTGCCGTGGCGCACGGGCTCATCGTGGGCGGCAGGTACAGCAGCCACCGCGGGTCGATCGCGAAGCGGCTCATCACCTCGAGCGCGCCCGCCGCGTTCTCCTCGGCCACGGTGACCCGCCCGGCGAGGCCGGTCTCGACCGCGCGCCGGCCGAGCACGTCGGTCACGTCGAGCACGTCCGGGTCGCGGCGCGCGCCTTCCGGTGCGGCGGGTGCGGCCGTCGAGGTCCCGACCGCCCCGTCCGACGGCGGGAACGGTCGCGCGGGCTCGTACCAGACCTTCTCCGCGGCGACCTGGACGACCTCCTTCTCGGGGTAACGAAGGGCGGTGAGGTGACCGCCGAACACGCACCCCGTGTCGAGGCACATGGTGCCGTTGACCCACACGGGCTCGGGCGTGGGTGTGTGGCCGTAGAGGACCATCGCGCGGCCCCGGTACTCCTCCGCCCACGGCAGCCGCACGGGCAGGCCGTACTCGTCGGTCTCCCCCGTCGTGTCGCCGTAGAGGGCGAAGGAGCGTACCCGCCCCGACGCGCGGTTGTGGAACGCCTCCTTGAGGCCCGCGTGGGCCACCACGAGGGCGCCGTCGTCGAGCACGAGGTGTGCCACGAGGCCGTCGGCGAACTCGCGCACCGCGGTGCGGAACTCGGGTGGTTCGGCCTCGAGCTGCGCGAGCGTCTCCGCGAGCCCGTGCGACACCTGCACCTGGCGTCCGTCGAGCGCGCGGACGAGCTTGTTCTCGTGGTTGCCGGGAACGGCGAGCGCGTGCCCGGCCTCGACCATCCCCATCACGAGGCGCAGCACCCCGGGACTGTCCGGCCCGCGGTCCACGAGGTCGCCGACGAACACGGCACGGCGCCCCTCCGGGTGGGCGGCGTCGACCGGGCGCCCCGACGCGTCGTGCACCACGTGGTAGCCGAGCCTCGTGAGCAGGGTCTCGAGCTCGCTGCGGCAGCCGTGCACGTCGCCGATCACGTCGAACGGGCCGTGCTCGCCCCGCAGGTCCGAGCGCAGCGGGACGCGTTCGATCCGCGCGGCCTCGACCTCGTCGACCCCGCGCAGCACGTGGACGGTGCGGAAGCCCTCACGTGCGAGCCCTCGCAGCGAGCGCCGGAGCTGGTCCCGCTGCCGCCGCACGACGTGGTCCCCGAACCCGCGGTTGGGGCGCGACCGGTTGCGCTCGAGGCACACCTGCTCGGGCACGTCGAGCACGACGGCGACCGGGAGCACGTCGTGCTCGCGCGCGAGCGCCACCAGGGCCTTGCGCGCGTGCTGCTGGACGTTGGTCGCGTCGACCACGGTGAGCAGACCCGCGTCGAGGCGGTGGCCGACGATGCGGTTGAGCACGTCGAAGGCGGCCGCGGTCGCGCCCTGGTCGTCCGGGTCGTTGGACACCAGGCCCCGGCAGAAGTCCGAGCTCACCGTCTCGAACGCGCCGAAGTGGCGGGCCGCGAACGTCGACTTGCCCGAGCCCGAGACGCCCACGAGGACCACGAGCGAGAGGGCCGGGACGGCGAGCGTGCGGACGTCGTCCGTGGTCACCGACTGGTCGGCGGTCATCGCTCCCCCTCCTCGCCGTCGGCGCCGCCCCTCCGGCGCAGGACGACCATCTGCGTGGGCGGACCGACCTCGGGATCGTCCTCACCCACGGCGAAGGTCTCGACGCCGTAGCCGTGTCGTCCGGCGGCGGCGTGCGCCCACGCAACCAGCTCGGCGCGCGTCCACTCGAAGCGGTGGTCGTGGTGGCGCAGGTGACCGGCCGCGAGCTGCGGGTACCTCACGTTGTGCTCCGCGTTGGGCGTGGTGATCACGACGGTGGCCGGGGCCGCGGCGCCCAGGACGGCGCGCTCGAGGGCGCCCAGGCGCGGCGGGTCGAGGTGCTCGATCACCTCCATGAGCACGGCGGCGTCGAAGCCCGCGACGCGTGCGTCGGCGTACGTGACCGAGGACTGCACCAGGTCGATCCGCGAGCGCATCCGCTCGGGCAGCGTGTCGAGGTGCAGGCGCCGGGCCGCGGTGCGCAGGGTCCGGCTCGACACGTCCGTCCCGAGGAGCCGCTCGAACCCCTCGTCCAGCAGGAGGCTCAGCAGCTCGCCCTCGCCGCACCCCAGGTCGACGACGGTGCGTGCGCCCACCTCGCGCAGCCGCGCGAGCACGGCCTCGCGACGCAGCCGGGCGAGCGGTGCGACCTGCCTCGCCGAGGCGTCGTCGAGCAGGTCGTCGGCCTCCGCCACCGCGTGGTCGGGACCGTCCGGCACGACGTCGTCGACCTCCGCGAGCCGGGCGAGCGCCGAGTCCGCGAGGGTCCGGCGGTGGGCGAGGTAGCGGCGCGCGATCTCCTCGCGCGCGGGGTGCCCCGCGAGCCACCCACCCCCGGCTCGCACGAGCTTGTCGACCTCGTCGGCGCCGACCCAGTAGTGCTTGGCCGCGTCGAGCGTGGGCAGCAGCACGTACAGGTGGGACAGCGCGTCGGCGAGGCGCTGGGTGCCGCGCAGGCGGAGATCGACGTAGCGCGAGTCGCCCCACTCCGGCAGCGCGTCGTCGAGCGGCACCGGGACGGCCTCGACCGCCCAGCCGAGCGGGGTGAACATGCGCTCGGCCACGGCCGCCCCGCCACGGCACGGCACCGCCGGCAGGTGGACCTCGAGCGGCCAGGCGCGGTCGACGAGCTCGGGGCGGGCCTCGCACCGCCCCGCGAGGGCCGAGCGGAAGACCCTGCCCAGGGCGACGGCCAGCATCGACGACGCCGCGTAGGGGCGGTCGTTGACGTACTGCGCGAGGCTGAAGCCGGCATCGCGCTGGCCCTTGCCACGCACCAGCGCGACCGGGTCGACCTCGAGCAGCAGGGCGACCGTGCACCGCTCCTCGGTGGCCTCGGGGTAGAAGACGTGGGCGGTGCCGACCGACTGCGGGAAGGCCTGTACCCGGCCGGGGTGCTTGTGCAGCAGGAAGCCGAGGTCGCTCGCACGATCGGCGGTGGTCGAGACGGTCAGCAGCACGCGGTCGATCATGGCAGGGAGCCGGGAGGGCGTCCGGCGTTTTCCCTCGCGACGCACCCTGGTAGGCCGCCACGAGGCCCGGCTAGCGTCGTCCCCACGGGCGTGCGCCATGCGAGGGCGACGGGAGGTGCCGTGCCGGAGCCGCTGCGGGTGAGCCGTGCGCAGGTGCTCGCGTTCCGGCGCAGGGTGGGCGCGCTCGACGAACGCCTTCTGGCCGGCCCCGCATCCGTGCGCCGCGCCGCGTGGGCCGGGCTCACCGACAGCGCGCCCCGCGCTGCCGTCCTGCAGCTGCACGCGCGGGTGGCCGGGACGACGCCGTCGGCCCTCGACTCCCCCGAGCTGGTACAGGTCTGGGGACCGCGCTTCAGCACCTACGCGGTCCCGTCCCAGGACCACGCTGTGTTCACGGTGGGCCGCACACCGGTCGACGAGGCCCGACGGCGACGTGCGGCCGACCTCGCGGACGCGCTCGAGGCGTTCCTGGACGGCCGAGAGCTGCCGCTCGGTGAGCCGGCGCGCGCCATGGGCGCCCACCCGAGCATGCTGCGGTACGCGACCACCACCGGCCGGGTGCTGATCCGGTGGGACGGCGCGCGGCAGCCGACGGTCCGTGTGATCCCCGCTCCCGCGATGCCGGTCGACGACGCGCGGCTCGAGCTCGCGCGGCGCTACCTGCACGTGCTCGGACCCGGCACACCCGAGGGCCTCGGCGACTGGGCCGGCCTGCGGGCGGCCACGTACCGCCTCGCGTTCGAGGCCCTGCTCCCCGAGCTGACGCCCGTGCGTACCGACACGTGCGACGCGTGGGTGCTGACCAGCGACGTGGAGGACCTGCAGCGGGCGCCGGGGCGGGCCGCACCGGCGCGGCTGCTGCCGAGCGGTGACGCGTTCTACCTGTTCCAGGGCACGGACCGCGAGCTCGTCGTGCCCGACGAGTCGCAGCGCACGCGGCTGTGGACCTCACGGGTGTGGCCCGGCGCGGTGCTCGTCGACGGCGAGATCCGCGGGACGTGGCGGCGCGCCGAGCACAGGCTGACCATCCACGCGTGGGGAGCGCTGTCTGCTCGCCAGCGCGGCGCCGTCGAGGCCGAGGCCCGTTCCCTGCCGCTCCCGGCACCCCGCACCCCGCTCACCCCCACCTGGGAGACCTGACCCTCCCGCGGAGGATCGGAGGTCGCCGGGACCCTGGGCCCTCGCCCGCGGCCGGTCCCGGGACGACGATGAACCATGGCCCCGTCGTCGTCGGTCGAGCACCGCGGTGCGGTCGCACCGCCGCAGGAGCACGCTGCGGCGGACTCCTCCGCGGCGGACTCCTCCGCGGCGGCCGGCGACCGGAGCGAGCCCGACGTCGCCGCGGCACGCGCCTGGCTCGCCGCCGCCGCGCCGCTCGACCTGGGCCCGCTCGGCGTCGTCGCCCAGCACCAGCGCCCCGACGGCAGCTGGGGCGCCTCCGACGACGCCCGACGACGCGTGCTGCCGACCCTGTGGACGGCGTCGCTGCTGGGCGAGCTGGGCGCTGGCGACGGACCGGCCTGGCAGGCCGCGGCCGAGTTCCTGCGCACGCACGGCTCGGCCGACGACGGCGTCTTCTCGCGCACCGCGCGGCGCGACGGCGTGCTCTCGTGCTACGTGGCGATCGCGGCGACCACCTACCTGCGCGGCGGCCGGACCGACCTCGCGCGGCCGCAGGTCGAGTGGCTGCTGCGGCACCAGGACGTGTGCGAGCACGGGGTCTCGCGTCGCGGCGGGGTCGAGCGCTACGAGCCCGGGCTCGCCGTCCGCTACGGCGGCTGCCTCGCGTCGACGTCGTGCCTCATCGGCGTGGTCAAGGCCGGGTGCGCGCTCGAGCTCTGGCGGCGCACCACGTCGCAGGACGGGCCGGGTGCGCGCGAGCTCGACGCGATGCTCGCCGTCGTGCGCGAAGCCCTGCTCGAGCGCGGGCTGATGCGCACGCGCTCGGGCGGGGTGCTGCCGCTCGGCGTGCCGGCCCACCGGCCCGAGGACTGGTTGCGGCCCACGTTCCCGCTCGACTGGCGCACCGACCTCGTCGAGGTGCTCGGCCTGGTGACCCGCACGGGCCCGCCCGACACCCGCACCGCCGCGGCCCGCGCGCGCCTCGCGTCCTGGCAGCTGCCCGACGGCGGCTGGCCCCTGCTCCGCGCGTACTGGCCGCCCGGCTTCCCGCCGCTGGAACGCACCTCCGCCCGCCGCGCGAGCCGCCTGGTGACCCGGCGCGTCCTGGCGGCCCTCTCCTGACGACTCACCCCGCGAGTTCGCACCGGCGCACCGAGTTCGCACCGGCCCGCGTGCGAACTCGGTGCGCGAGTGCGAACTGGGGATAGGACGGGGACCTGGCCCCACCCGACACCTCCACGCATTTCCTATGGGGTGTAGGCTGCAGCCGACGATTGATAGGGCGACGTGTCGGGAGGGTGCCGTGGGACGGGCGGGGCTGACGACGGCGCGGGTCGTGGCGGCGGGCGAGGAGCTCGCCGATCGGATCGGGTTCCGGGCCGTCACGATCGCGGCGCTCGCGCGCGAGCTGGGCGTGCGGCCGGCGAGCCTCTACGTGCACGTGCGCGATCTCGACGACCTGCGCGTGCGCATCGCCCTCGGCGCCCTCACGGAGCTGGCCGACCGCGCGGCGCACCGGATGGCCGGCCTCGCCGGTCGCGACGCGTTGACCGCCCTCGCGACCGCCTACCGGGAGTTCGCACGCGAGCACCCGGGCCGGTACGCGTCGATGCGTCACCCGCTGAGCACCGAGGTCGCACGCGCCAGCGCCGGCCCCCGCCACACGGAGCTCACCGCCGCCGTCCTCCGCGGCTACGGCCTCCCGCCGGCCGAGGTCCCGCACGCCGTCCGCACCGTCGGCGCCCTGATCCACGGCTTCGTCGACCTCGAGGCGAGCGGTTCGTTCGGCCACAGCTCACCGGCGGGCGAGCAGAGCTGGACCCGCGCTCTCGAGGCGCTCGACGCCGCGCTCACCCACTGGCCCGCGACGCCGTCGGCCGCGAACCCCTGACCCGAGGAGACCTTCCATGACCACCCACACCCGCGAGGCCGCTCGACTCGCCGAGCTCGTGCGCGGCGCCGTCGAGCTCGAGCACGGGCCCGACGGCGTTCGTGCGCACCGCCTTCCCGCATGGGCGCGTGCGCAGACCACCGACCCCCTGCTGCAGGCGGCGCAGTCCCAGCCGGCGGGCGTCCGTCTGACGTTCGCCAGCGAGGCGACCGTCGTCGAGCTCGACGCGCACGCGACACGCGTCGGCTACCGCGGCGCACCCCTGCGCCCGGCCGGCGTGTTCGAGCTGGCCGTGGACGGCGCCGTCGTCGGCCGCGCGAGCCTCACCGAGGCGACGGTGGTCATGACGGACCTCGCCACGGGTGCGGTCACCGCCGAGCCCGCCGGCGCGAGCACCCTGCGCTTCAACGGCCTGGCGCCCGGCACCAAGCGTGTCGACGTGTGGCTGCCCCACAACGAGACGGTCGAGCTGGTCGCCCTGCGCACCGACGCACCGGTCGAGCCGTGGCCCACGACGGCGCCCGTGTGGCTGCACCACGGCAGCTCGATCAGCCAGGGCTCGAACGCCGTGCACCCCAGCGGGACGTGGCCCGCGGTCGCCGCGACCCTGGCCGGTGCGGACCTGCTGAACCTCGGGTTCGGCGGCAGCGCGATGGTCGACCAGCTGGTCGCCCGCACCATCCGCGACCTCCCGGCCGACGCGATCAGCCTCAAGCTCGGCATCAACGTGGTCAACGCCGACGCGATGCGCGTGCGCGCGTTCGAGAGCGCGGTGCACGGGTTCCTCGACACGGTGCGCGACGGCCACCCCACCACGCCGCTGCTGCTCGTCTCGCCCGTGCTCTGCCCCATCCACGAGCACACCCCGGGCCCGGGGGCGTTCGACGAGGCCGCCCTCGCGCAGGGCCGGATCGGGTTCCGCGCGACGGGCGACCCGGCCGAGGTCGCGGCCGGCAGGCTGACCCTCACGGTGATCCGGGACGTGCTCGCACGGGTCGTCGAAGCACGCCGCGCGGACGACCCGCACCTGCACCACCTCGACGGCCGCGAGCTCTACGGCGAGGGCGACGCGCAGGCGCACCCCCTCCCGGACGACCTGCACCCCGACCCGGCGACCCACCGCCTCATGGGCACCCGGTTCGCCGAGCTCGCCCTGCTCCCGGACTCCCCCGTCCCCCTCGTCCGAACCGGCGGCTGACCGGCCGGCCCTCCCTCGCTGCGTAGGCTCGGCGGCACCCGACCGAGGAGAACCATGCAGATCGTCGCCGCCGACGTCGTCGTCACGAGCCCCGACCGCAACTTCGTCACGCTCCGCGTCACCACCGAGGACGGCCTCACGGGCCTGGGTGACGCGACCCTCAACGGCCGTGAGCTCGCCGTCGTCGCCTACCTGCGCGAGCACGTGGTGCCGCTGCTCATCGGGATCGACGCCCACCGCATCGAGGACACGTGGCAGTTCCTGTACCGCGGGGCCTACTGGCGTCGCGGCCCGGTGACGATGGCCGCGATCGCCGCGGTGGACATGGCGTTGTGGGACCTCAAGGGCAAGGCCGCGGGCATGCCCGTCTACCAGCTCCTCGGCGGAGCCTCGCGGACCGGCCTGCTCGCGTACGGCCACGCGTCCGGCAAGGAGCTGCCCGAGCTCTTCGACTCGATCCGCTCGCACCAGGAGCAGGGCTACCGCGCGATCCGCGTGCAGACCGGCGTGCCGGGCCTCAAGAGCATCTACGGCATCGCGTCGAACGCGACGTTCGAGGGCAACAGCGGCGTGCGCTACGACCACGAGCCGGCCCAGCGCGGCGCCCGTCCCACCGAGGAGGACTGGGACACGCGCTCGTACCTGCGGCACGTGCCGACGGTGTTCGAGGCGGTGCGGAACGAGTTCGGCCCCGAGATCCCGCTGCTGCACGACGGCCACCACCGGATGACGCCCATCCAGGCCGCGCGGCTCGCGAAGTCGCTCGAGCCCTACGACCTGTTCTGGCTCGAGGACATCACCCCGGCCGAGAACCAGGAGGCGCTACGTCTGGTGCGTCAGCACTCGACCACCCCGCTCGCGATCGGGGAGATCTTCAACACGGTCTGGGACTTCCAGCAGATCATCCGCGAGCAGCTCATCGACTACGTGCGCGCCGCCTCGACCCACTTCGGCGGAATCACCCCGCTGCGCAAGGTCATGGACTACGCCGCGCAGTACCAGATCAAGTCCGGCTTCCACGGCCCCACCGACATCTCGCCCGTGGGGCTCGCCGCTCAGATGCACGTGGGGCTCGCGATCCACAACTTCGGCATCCAGGAGTACATGAAGCACGGCGCCCGCACCGACGAGGTGTTCCGCCAGACGTTCACCTTCACCGACGGCCTGCTGCACCCTGGCGACGCCCCAGGTCTGGGCGTCGAGCTCGACCTCGACGAGGCGGCGCGGTACCCCTACGAGCAGGCCTACCTGCCGTACAACCGCCTCGCCGACGGAACGGTCCACGACTGGTAACCCCCACCCCACCACCCGCGGGGTGGGAGGGTCGGGGGGTGCGGGTGCTGGTGGTGGACGGGGCGAACGTGGTGGGCGCGCGGCCGGACGGGTGGTGGCGCGACCGGGCCGGTGCTGCGGAGCGGCTCGTGGCCGCGATCGCCGCCGCCCGGACCGCCGGGGTCGCACCCGAGCTGCTCGGTGGCCGCGTGGTCGTGGTGCTCGAGGGACGCGCGTCGGCCGCGGACATCGCCGCGCACGGCGACGTCGTCGAGGTGGTGCGGGCGCCGCGTGACGGCGACGCGACCATCGTCGCGCTGGTCCCGACCTACGCGCCCGACGACGTCCTCGTGGTCACCTCGGACCGCGAGCTGCGCCGCCGCGTTGAGGCCCTGGGCGCCACGACGGTCGGCGCCGCCCACCTCCGCGACACCCTCGACCGCCCCACGTGAGCCCCCCCTGGCCCCTGCCTCTTCCGGTGGAGGTCAGAAGGGCGGGCGCAGACCCGCGACCACCAGGTCGATCACGCGACGCACCTGGGCGTCCCACTGCGCGCCGTCGGGCACCATCCACACGGCCGAGATCGCGATCATGACGTCTTCTGAGTCGACGTCGGCCCGCACGCTCCCCTCGGCCTTGCCCGCGTCGAGCAGCACCGCGAGCGCCCGGCGGATCCGCTCGCGCGTCTCGGAGAACAGCGGGGAGTCCGAGCCGACGGCGTTGCGGAGCGTGGGCGCGAGGCCGCGCTTGGTCGCGGCGTAGCGGACGAAGTGCTCGGCCCACTCGCGCAACGCGTCGAGCGCGGGGCGGCCGTCGAGCAGCGCGGGGGCCGCTTCGCAGAGCTCTTCGACCTCGTGCCGGTACACGGCCTCGACGAGCGCGTCGCGATTCGGGAAGTGGCGGTAGAGCGTGCCGATGCCCACGCCGGCCTGCTCCGCGATCGTCTCGAGGGGGACCTCGACGTCGCGCAGCAGCGCCTCGGTCGCGACGGCGACGAGCTTGTCGCGGTTGCGCCGGGCATCGGCCCGCAGCGGTTTGGTGGACGCGATCACAGGTATCCCTTGATAAACGGAGCATCCTCCGCTTAGAGTCGTGATCTCAGGAAAGCGGAGGAACCTCCGCTCAGCCTACGCGGATCCGCCGTCGGCGTCATCCGCCCCTTCGTCGAGGAGACGTCCATGACCACCCTCACCCCGCCCCGCCGTCGCCCCTCCGGACCCCGCCCCACCACTGGGGTCCATGCACTGACGAGCGCCGCTCCGCAGCCGCGGCCACCGCACGCCCTGCCGGCCCGCATGCGACCCGCCGAGCCCACCCCACGCACGACGCCCACGGGCGCCGTCGGGCCCGCCAGCACCGCGTTCGCCGGCCTGACCTACGACGCGTTCGACGCCCTGGGCGCCGCCTCCTTCTGGGCTGCGGCGCTGCGCGTGGACGTGCAGGCGGGTGCGACCTCGGCCCGCGCCGAGCTCGCACCCTCGGCAGACGCCGGCCTGCCGGCGGTCGTCTTCCGACAGGTCACCGAGGGCCGCCCGCTCGCCACGCCGCTCCACCTGCGGCTCACGACCACCGACCTAGAGGCCGAGTCGCGGCGCCTCGAGCACCTGGGCGCCCGCCGCCTCGGCACGGCCACCGACCGCACGCTGCGCACGCGCACGTTCGCGGACCCGGAGGGCAACGCGTTCGACCTGGTCGCCGCCTGAGCGCGAGCTACCCGTTGCTGCTTCGGCAAGGAGTCTTGCCCGGCTCCCCCGGCCCCGCGCATGCTGCCGCCATGCACACGGGAGCGGCCCCATGAGCGGGCACCAGCACGGCGAGGGCGATGCCACCGAGATGTTCGAGCCCCAGGCCTGGGACGAGCGCTACGCGGGCGACGAGCAGATCTGGTCCGGTCGGCCGAACGCCCAGCTCGTCGCCGAGGCCTCCGCGCTCGAGCCGGGAACGGCCCTGGACGTGGGCTGCGGCGAGGGTGGCGACGTCATCTGGCTCGCCCGGCAGGGCTGGCACGTCACGGGGGCCGACTTCTCGGCGAACGGCCTGGCCCGGGCCGCACGGCACGCCGAGCAGTCGGGCGTCGCCGCGCAGGTCGACTGGTGGCAGGTCGACGCGCGCTCGTTCGACGCCGCCGGGCGCACCTGGGACCTGGTGACCACGCACTTCCTGCACCCGCCCGACGGCGGCATGGTCGCGGCGACCGCACGCCTCGCCACGGCCGTGGCCCCGGGCGGGCACCTGCTCGTGGTAGGGCACGCGCCGTCGGACACCTTCACCCAGCTGAGCGAGAGCCATCGCCGGGCCATGTTCGTGGCCGCGGACCTGCTCCCCGGTCTGCCGCCCGGCTTCGAGGTGCTCGTCGCCGAGGAGCGACCGCGCACCATGACGCGCGACGGCGTGACCCACGACGTGCACGACGCGACCCTCCTCGCGCGGCGCACGCCATCGTGACCGTGCTGGGATAGGGGCACGACGACGCCCAGGGAGGTCTCCGTGTCCGACGGCGAGAGCTCGCACGTGCCCGTCACCTTCGAGCACCACCAGCACGTGCCGGGCCCGTTCTTCCACGGGACGCGCCACACCTTCGACCCCGGCACCGAGCTCACCCCCGGGCAGGGCTCGAACTTCCAGGACGGGCGCGTGTCGAACCACGTCTACTTCACGGCCCGGGTGGACACGGCGGCTTGGGGCGCCGAGCTCGCGACGGCCCTCGCCGGGGAGGACGATCGCGGACGGATCTACGTGGTCGAGCCGCTCGGCCCGTTCGAGGACGACCCGAACGTGACGAACAAGCGCTTCCCGGGCAACCCCACCGCGTCCTACCGCACGCGGGACGCCCTGCGCGTCGTCGAGGAGCTCGCGACCTGGGTGGGGCACTCGCCCGACGAGATCCAGACGATGCTCGACGGCCTCGCGCGCCTGCGCGCCGAGGGCCGCGACGTCATCGAGGACTGAGCCCCGGGACGCTCAGCCCTCCGCACCCACCCGCGCGGTCCGGTCGTCGAGCACGCGCTGGAGCGCGGAGGCGAACACCTCGGGGCTCTGCGCACCCGAGACGCCGTAGCGCTCGTCCAGCACGTAGAAGGGCACCCCGCGCACGCCCAGGCCGTGGGCCGCGGCGACGTCCTGCTCGACGGCGTCCGCGTGCCGCCCCTCCTCGAGGGCCTCGCGCAGCGCGCTGCCCTCGAGTCCCACGTCCTCGCCGAGCTCGACCAGGTCGTCGACCCGCCCCACGTGCCGACCCTCCTCGAAGTGCGCCGCGAACAGCCGCTCCACGAGCTCCGCCTGCAGCCCGTGCGCCTTCGCGTGGTGCAGCGCCTGGTGCGCGAGAGCGGTGTTGGTCTGGACGGTGGTCGCGAAGTCGTAGCGCAGCCCCTCGCCCGCGCCCAGCTCCGTCATCTGCGCGTGCATCTGCCGCACCTGGTCGGCGGAGATCCCCTTGTGCTGCACGAGGAAGTCGAGCTCGCTGCCCTCGAAGTCCACCGGCGTCTCGGGCGCCAGCTGGTAGGAGTGGTACTCGACCTGCACGTCGACGCCGGTCGCCGCCACCGCCTTCTCGAAGCGGCGCTTGCCCAGGAAGCACCAGGGGCAGGCGATGTCGGACCACACGTGCACGCTCACGGGTTCACTCATGCCGAGCACAACCCGCGACGGCGCTCAGCCCTTCCCGAGCCCCGATGCCGCCGTGGTGCGCGGCGCGGGCGCGGAGGCGAGCTCTCGCCGGTGCAGAGCGCCGCCCGTCGCGGCGGCAGCACCCAGCACGATGAGCCCGAGGCCCACGTCCTGTCGCTCGGCCCGCATCTGTGCGCACGCGACGAGCGTCTCGATGTCCTGCAGCTCGGTCGGGCTCGCGGCGAACGCCGCGGGGCAGTCGAACCCCGCGAGCGGCATGGGCAGCCCGCCGATCACGAGCCCGCCCAGCATCAGCACGCCACCTGCGGCCACCAGCGCTCGGTTCATGTCAGTCCCCCTCGGTCGTGTGGACCGATCTTGGCAGGTCGGCACCCACGCGTGGGGCCGGATCGACCACCGGTCGCGAACGGATCGCGGACGTCGCGTGCCACAGGGCCGCGTAGCCGACCACGGCCCCGGCGACGGCCCCACCCGCGGCCTTGACCACGTCGGCGAGCAGCGCCTCGAGGCCGGCGCCGTCCGCGAGCGCGGGGCCCGCCGCGCCCCACGCCGCCGAGGCGGCCGCGGCGAGCAGGGCGCCGAGCACGACGACTGTCCCTTATACACATCT
>NZ_JAACYI010000002.1 GCF_009996735.1 Cellulomonas sp. APG4
AAGCACGTCGAGGTCTTCCAGATGAGCGGCGTAGGAACCTTCATCCTCGGGAGACCTCGACCCCTACCCGGTCACCAACGCGCCGCCAACGGACAGCACCCTGCTACACCCTCGTTTGCGAAGAGCCGTCGAAGTCCGTGCCGTGAGCGACCGGGATAACCCGGTCCGTGGCTAGGAGCGCGGCCAGTTCCTTGCTCGCGATCCCGGTGGCCGCCTCCAGGGTGGTCAGCATCGCCGGGGTCACGAGCACGATGCCAACTCGGGAACTCCGCAGCCCCTTATCGATCTCGGTGAGCAGCGACTTGCCAAGGCCCACGTCGTACTCGCTGAACCACACCTTTGCGCCGTAGGACCTGAGCAGGTCGTACAACTCCCTGGCCGCCCCGTGCCGGTCGTCCCAGGCGTGGCAGAGGAAGGTGTCGCGGCGGTCCGGGTAGGTTCGCGCGACCGCCTCGGCCTGACGTGCGAGGGGCTCGAACGTACGTTCCTCGGTGAGCGTGTACGTCGCCGTGCCACCGCTGCGGGTGCGCCGGGTGGTCGTCCTCCCGCCGGAAGACCCTCCACCGCCGTACGACGTGCCGCCGCTACCGCTTCGGAAAGGTGGCGGAGAGTAGTAGGACGGCGGCCTGTAGTACGAACGACCGCCACGGCAGGGCCTCCGCCGCGCACACCTGAGAGCAAAGGCGACACGACGACGTCGCCCGCGACGAGGAGGGCCCGATGACGACCACCTGGACCGGCCTCGCCGAGGTCCTGCTGAACGACGCCGACACCGGGTGGTCGGGCATCTGGACGCTCACCCACACCGCAGCGATGGGTGCACTGAACCTCGCCATGACCGTGCCACTCGGCGTCGGCGTGTCGATCTCCTACGCCGCCATGGACTTCCGGGAAGCCCAGGACGACCTGGAGTGGGCTCACCCCGACGTCCGGACCACCGCCACCCCCGTGCGGCTCGGCGCCGTCCGCCCCGAAGACGCAGGCGAAGCCCGCGCGGTCCTCGACCGGCTCGCCGCCGCAGCCCTGGACCGCGCGGCCGCCCTGGCCGAAGTGGAGACAAACCTCGCCGCGCAGGCAGCGCTCTCCCGAGTGATGGCTCGGCTGATCACCGGCCGAGCCAAGGTCACCGGACGCTGGTCATGACCAACTACGCCGACCTCCTGGCGCAGGCGACGGCGCACGTGCGCGACGGCGCCACGACCCTGCGAGGGGACCGCTTCTGGACCCCACGTGAGGCCCTCGACGCGATCGGCGACTACCACGGCCTGCTGGACGCCATCGCCTCCCACACCCGGCGCCTGCTGTGGCCTGCACAGCTCGGACGCATCGGGCTGGCCCGCCACCGCGACGGCCTACCACCGGTCGAGCGAGCCGCCATCGACCTGGCCGCCGGCATCGAGGCCCTCACCGGCGAGGCGAGGCCTCACCCATCCCAGATCAGCGGAGCCGGAACACCGTGGGCACGCGCCGCGCTGTCGCTGCGCGCGGCCGCCGACCTCGTCGCCACCCACTACACGGGTGAAGGACGACCTCGAACACCAGACGCTACCCGCACCACGACGGCGAGCTTCGACGCCGGTCTCGCCGACCTCGGTCACCTTGCCCAGGCGGTCCTCGCCCACGAAGACCCGTTGGCGCTCCGCGCCATCCAAGCCGGCGTGCCGCGCGGCGTCGTCACACGGCAGCTGCCCGGGCTTCAGAACCTCGCCGACGTCGCGCGCAACCTGGCCACCGACGCGCCGCAACGCCTCACGGCTCAACTCGACGCCCTCGGTCAGGTCCCGTTGCGGCCACGCAAGGACGAGCCCGCGACCGAGCTCGCGGACCGCATGATCCGACTCCGGCAGGCCACGTGGGAGCTCGCCGGCGACCGCTCCGACGCGCTCGCGTCACTGCGGACGATGGCCGCCCTCGGCGTCGCAGTCCACGCCCACGCGGCTGCCTTCCACGGGGCAGACCTCACGGCGCCCGACACCGCCGGCGCGGACCGAGGCACCGGCGCTCTGGTCGGGCATGCACGCGCCTGGCAGCGCCTTCACCAAGCCCTGTCGGAGTTCTCGATCCTCGCGCCGCCCACGACAAGCATCCGCGACGACGCCGCAGCCGCCGTTCGTCTCCTTCGCGAACTCGCCCCGATCGAGCACCCTCAGACTCACGCGCCCTTCGCCCCGGCTGAGCGGCACGTCGCCGCAGTCCTCAACGGCGCCGTACAGGTCATGGCCGACATCGCCGTTCACGAGGGAACGACCTTCGACCGGCTTGCTCGAGCCGGCCTCCTATACATGCCGGCTCGGACGTTGCCGCGCGAGCTGGTGAGTGACCGGCCTGACCTCGCCACCGCTCGCCTGGAGCAGCGCCTCGTCCACGCACCCGACGTCACCACCGGAGCGACTGCCAGGCTGTACACCGAAGTCGCCTCTCACCCCATAGGAGTCTCGACGGCAGCACCGGTCGGCCGTCTTCCGGCCGCTTCGATGGATACACCCGCGATCTTCGTGGCGAAGTAGCGTCGCGTCGAGACGCTCGGACATGCCGATGACCGACGGCTGACGCTCTCCCGCTGCGAGATCGGCCCGGCGGCCAGTACTTGCAGACGCGGGCTGCTGACGGCACCTCGCCTCGACTGGCACGATCGAGGCATGACACCGCTTCCGTCCCACTTCCGCACCTTCGGCGTTACGCAAGTCACCGTCATTCACAACCCCGGCAGTGAGGATGAGGAGCGCTTCGAGACTGAAGCGCACATCCAAGCCAAGACCGCGTTCTTCGCCGTGGACACGCCCATCTACGAGGGCGATGTCGTGGAGTTCCCGGATCCGCGCGGGGGTCTGGCGCGGAAGGTTGCGGCGAGCGTCGACGTGAACAACCCCACCGGATCATCGTTCCGCGGCATGGAGCACATCCACGTGACTTGGGGAGCAGCGCCGCCGGCACGCGTAGCGCCCGTGCGGCGGCTCTCTGTCGAGAACCTCCACGCGGAGGTCATTCGCTCGTCGAGCGACCTATTCGCTGACGGGCACTACGAGGCTGCTGTCAGCGAGGCATTTAAAGCAATCGAGGTTCGAGTGCGGACGATGACGGGTTCCGCTCAGTCAGGCGTCAAGCTCATGGGCGAAGCATTCGGCGGCTCGGAGCCTCGGGTCTCCGTGGCGAAAGCGACGGGCCAAAGCGGCAAGGACGAACAAGAAGGCTTCGCAGCCCTCTTCCGTGGCTCGATGCTGGGAGTCCGGAATCCACGGGCGCATGACCTCTTCCGGCCGCAGGACCCTCAGCAGGCACTGGAGTACCTAGGGTTCGCCAGCTTGCTGCACCGCCAGCTTGACAGCGCCACGGTGTCGTAGAAGTCGCGCTCCAGCTCGGTCGGCAAACCGTCGGCGCAGGCTCATGCGGAAGGTCGCCGGTGACGCACCGCACCGCCCAGCCGCCCACCGGAACAGTCGCGCCCGCGCGCCGCAACGCTCGGCCGAACGTCCGGTGATGCCGCCGTACGCGAGTGCACCCCGGCGGTGTGCGATCGCGTTGCTCACTCAGTCGGTGGGAGCAACCATCGCCGCGAACCACTCGGCGCGATCGTGACGCGCCTCGTCGTCACCATCAGGTTCCAGCACGCACAGGACGGCTCGCGCGAGGCGACCCTCGCTGTGAGCGAGGTCGGTTCCAGACGGGAACGTAGCCTCGATGAACTCCCAGCACGTTTCCTTCGCGCCCAACAGATCTTCTGGCGTGCCGGCGCCGTCCCAGTAGCGCCTCGCCGTCTCAAGCGGTCGCGTTGTCAACGACGGCTGAAAACGAACCCCCTGGCGACGGCTGAAAGTGGACCCCTCTCGTTGGTGTGGTCAGTCGGTCGTGGCCGCTGGTGGGCGGCCAAGGTCGCGGTTCTTGAGCCGGTAGGAGTCGCCCTTGAGGGCGATGACGTCGGCGTGGTGGACGAGGCGGTCGATCATCGCGGCGGCGACGGTGTCGTCGCCGAAGACCTCGCCCCACCGGCCGAAGGGCTTGTTGGAGGTCACGATCAGGGACGCCCGTTCGTAGCGGGCTGAGACGAGCTGGAAGAACAGGTTCGCGGCTTCGGGTTCGAAGGGGATGTAGCCGACCTCGTCGATGACCAGCAGCGGGTAGCGGCCCAGGCGGCGGAGTTCGTCCTGCAGGCGCCCGTCGTGGTGGGCGCCTGCCAGGCGGTCGACCCACTCGGCGGCGGTGGCGAACAGGACCCGGTGCCCGGCTTGGCAGGCGCGGATCGCGATGCCGGTGGCCAGGTGGGTCTTGCCGGTGCCGGGTGGGCCGAGGAAGACCACGTTCTCCTTGGCGGTGACGAAGTCCAGGGTGCCCAGGTGGGCGATCTGCTCGCGCTTGAGACCACGGGCGTGGTCGTAGTCGAAGTCCTCCAGCGCCTTGCGGGCGGGGAACCGGGCGGCGCGGATGCGCCCTTCGCCGCCGTGGGCCTCGCGGGCGGCGACCTCGCGCTGCAGGCAGGCGGCTAGGAACTCCTCGTGGGTCCAGGACTCGGCCCGGGCGCGTTCGGCGAGCCGGTCGACGGCCTCGCGCAGGGTGGGGGCCTTGAGCGCTCGGGTCAAGAACGCGAGCTCGGCGCTGAGGTCGCGGGCCTTGGTCGCGGCGAGCATCAGGCCACCTCCGTCAGCCCGAACACCGCGTCATAGGTGCTCAGGTCGCGTTGTTCGACGACTTCGACAGGCGTGGTCGGGGGCTGGTGCGCGGCCGCGTGGGCCAGGGCCCGTGCTGCGGCGCGGTGGGCGGGTTCAGTGATGGTCTGCTGCCGGGCCCAGCAGCGTTCGTGCGCGGCGACGACCTTGCTGCCCAGCCGGACGGTGACCTGCTCCAGGTCCGCCGCGACAATGACCTTGCGGCCGACCGCGACCGGGTCCACGGAGTAGTCGTTGGAGTCCAGCCGGACGTAGTGGTCCCGCGGCAGGCGCACCGTCGCCGACCACCCGAGCTGCGGGGCGACCGGCGGCAGCGGCAGCATCGCCGCGAGGTCCGCCGACCACCGGTCGACCGGCCGCGCGCCCAGCGCGCGGTGGTGGCGGGCGTTCGCCCTGGTCAGCCACTCGGTGAGCTGGGTGTTGAAGTCGCCCGGGCCGGTGAAGGTGCGCCCGGGCAGGAACGAGGTCTCCAGGTAGCCGTTGGCGCGCTCGACCAGGCCCTTGGCCTCCGGGTCCCGCGGGCGGCACTGATGCACCGAGATCCCCAACGTCCCGCGGAACGCCTCGAACTCCTCGGTCAGCCGCGGCTGGCCGGCCCGCCACGACCCGACCGCGGCCTCGTTGTCCCAGACCAGCTGCGCCGGGACCCCACCCATCGCCCGCAACAGCTCCCAGCGCCCGGCGATCAAGTCCCGACCCTGCCGGGTCGGCAGCATCCGAGCGAAGATCATCCGCGAGTAGCCCGAGACCATCACCAGCACCGGCGGACTGCCCACCTGCCCGAACCCGATCGGGACCGGCGCCGGTGGAAACCACAGGTCGCACTGCACCCGCGCGCCGGGGTCATAGGCGGTGCGCGTGGCCGGGTCCGGCGGCAGGTAGTACGGACGCAGCTCCCGCACCCGGTCCTTGAGCACCGTCAGCGACCGGTCCCACCCGATCCGCTCGGCGACCACCGTCGCCGGCATCCGCGGATGCGACTGCAACAGCTCCCGGACCGCCGGCTCGACCGCGTCCACGATCGAGCCCTTCGACGCCCGCTCGTACTTCGGCGGGGCATCACGAGCCAACGCCCTGCGCACCGCGTTCCTCGAGACCCCCATCCGACGGCCGATCGCCTTGATCGCCATCCCCTCAACCCGGTGCAGCCGACGGATCTCCGCCCAGTCCTCCACGGTCATCACCCTCCTCAGCGTCGCCGAGGGGGTCCGTTTTCGGCCGTCGCTAGGGGGTCAGTTTTCGCGCGTCGTCGACACGCGCGACGGCGTCGGGCAAGGTGAGCCGCTCCAGGCGGAACACGAGGACCCGCATGAGGCTGCGCCATGGATTGGTGCCCGCGGCATTGCCGAGTCGATCAGCCTCTCGCAGGAGATCGTCGCTACCCCATCCGCTGTCCACATCACCCATTGTGCCGGGGCTTCCGAGCGCGTCCGCCAGGCGGCTAACACGAGCACGCGGACCATCCGGTCAGCCGCCCTGAGGGCGGCTACGCTCGCCCGGATCTGCCGCACCCAGGGCGGCTACGCTCGCCCGGAGCTGCCGCGGACCGCGCGCGTCTGTCGATGTACGGTGCGCCAGCCGCATATGTGTGCCGCCCGCCGGCTGGCACCTCGTCGGCCGAACGCCGAGCTCGCCACCTACCCGGTGACGACGCCCTGGCCAACACCGAACGAGTTCCGTGACGGCTGTCCGTAGACGTGCTGCAGGCGTCCATGTTCGTCCACGGCGTACTTAGGCCTACCGATAGGCCTACCAGCCGGCGAGAGGCCCGCCCCGCCGAAGCGGTGCGGGCCTCTGACCTGCTCTTTCACTGTCGGGATGACAGGATTTGAACCTGCGACCCCTTGACCCCCAGTCAAGTGCGCTACCAAGCTGCGCCACATCCCGATGGCCCTCACGAGCCGCAGTTACCTTACCGCACGTCCCGGGTGGGGACGTCCCGTCGTCTCACCCTCGAGTCGCCGAAACGGCCCCAGCACGCCAGGGTCGAAGGGCTGGTCGGCGACGACGCCGGCGCCGGACAGTCACCCACGGGCGCCACCCCTCGGCGCAGGAAGGCCATCACCTGATGCTGCTGCTGTCGTTCGCCGTGCTGCTCCTCGTCGCGATGCTCGTCTCCGAGCGCGCCCACCGCACGGTGCTCTCGACGGCCGTGCTCTTCCTCGTCGGCGGCTTCCTGCTCGGTGACGGCGTGCTCGGGGTGGTCGACGTCGAGGCCGGCGACCCGCTCGTGTCGACCCTGGCCGAGCTCGCGCTCTTCTCCGTGCTCTTCACCGACGGCATGCGCGTCGGCATCCGCGACCTGCGGCGCGCATGGCGGCTGCCGGGTCGGGCGCTCCTGCTCGGCCTTCCGCTCACCCTCGCCGTCACCGCGGTGCTCGCCCACTACCTCGTGGGGCTCCCCTGGCTCGAGGCCTTCCTGCTCGGTGCCGTCCTCGCGCCGACGGACCCCGTGTTCGCCGCCGCGATCGTCGGCCGCAAGGAGGTGCCGCGCAGGCTCCGTCACCTGCTCAACGTCGAGTCGGGTGTCAACGACGGCCTCGCCCTGCCCGTCGTCCTCGTGCTGCTCGCGGCCGCCGGTGGTCGCGAGGACGCGAACGGCTGGATGCTGCTCGAGGAGATCGCGCTCGGGGTCGTCGTCGGGGTCGTCGTGCCCCTCGTCGTCCTGTGGCTCGAACGCCGACCGTTCCTCATGGCCACCCGGGCCCTGCAGCCGCTCGTGGCGGTCTCGATCGGGCTGCTCGTGCTCGCCGTGTGCCAGGTGACGCACGCCAACCTCTTCCTGGGTGCCTTCGCGGCCGGGATCACCGTCGCCTCCGCAGGCCCGGAGCTGCGGCACGAGTTCGAGCAGTTCGGTGAGCTCGTCACGGAACTGCTCAAGCTTGCTGCCATCCTCGTGTTCGGGGCGCTCATCACCCCCGACTTCCTCTTCGAGGAGATCCCGTGGACCGGCTGGGTCCTGGCCGTCATGGCGCTCGTCGTGGCCCGACCGCTCGCCCTGCTCGTGTCGTTCGTCCGCACCGGTCTGTCGCGCAAGGAGCAGGTGGCAGCGATGTGGTTCGGCCCGAAGGGGTTCGCGTCGGTGGTCTACGGGCTCCTCGTGCTCGAGTCGGGGATCGCCTTCGCCGATCAGCTGTTCCACCTCACGGCCCTCGTCATCGTGCTGTCGATCCTCGCCCACTCGTCGACCGACGTGCTCGTCGCACGCCAGTTCGCCGAGGAGCCGGGAACGGGTGCGAGCCAGGAGGACGAGACCGTGCCGACCGCGGACGGGTTCCCGCCATCGATGCGCTCAGGTCCGGGCGACGGCTGACCCGACCGGCACGTTCCAGGTACGTACCGCCGGGATGTCGTGCTCGAGGCCCAAGGTGCTCAGGGTTCCCGCGTCGAGGCGGAACATCGCGCCGGATCTCGGCTCGAGGCCGAGCCACTGCGTGAGGAGCACCCGCAGCTGGTGACCGTGGCCGACGAGCGCCACGTCGCCCCCCGCGGCGAGCACGGGCGTCACGCGCTCCAGCACCGCGCGGGCCCGAGCGGCAACCTGCTCGACGGTCTCCCCCGGCGTCTCGCCCGGGACCGTCCCCTCGTCGAACACCTCCCACGAGATGCCCAGCTCGGCACTGATCTCCTCGGTGGTGCGGCCCTCGTAGGCGCCGTAGTCCCACTCGACCAGGTCCTCGTCCGCCTCGCGCGAGGTCAGGCCCGCGAGGTCCGCCGTCTGCTGGGCGCGCAGCCGCGGGCTCGCGAGCACGAGCCCGAACGTGCGACCCGCGAGCACGCGCCCCAGGGCACGGGCCTGGTCCGTCCCGTGCGCCGTGAGTGCCAGGTCGGTCACCCCGGTGTGCCGACCCGTGCGGCTCCATTCGGTCTCCCCGTGCCGCACCAGCACCAGCTCAGCCATGTCCCACCCCTCGCGTCACGCGCTCCTCGCGGGCGCGTTCGCTGCGTTCGCGCTCGGCCGCCGACATCTGGCTCAGCTCGGCCGTCACGAGCCCGAGCACGAGCAGGTCCACCAGCAGCCCCGCGGTCGCGGCCCACTCCTCGAGGCGGAAGACGAACACCTGCGTGACGAGCAGGCTGACGAGCACCGCCCGCCGGAACATCCGGTACGCGCGCGGGCGATCGCGCGACACGAGCCACAGCCCGTACGAGGCGAGCCCCGTCGCGCCTGCTGCGCTCACGACCAGCCCGACGACGACCCACCCCGGCACGTCCGCTCCGTCGCGCCACGCGACGAGACCACGCACCACGCCACCCAGCGAAGCGAGCACCAGCACGCCGACGGTCGCCCACGGAACCCACCGCGGCCGCACGAGCCGGCGCGTGCTCCGGACCACGGCCCGGCCGACGACGTCGACCGGGTTCGGCAGCTCGGTGTCGTCGGCGTCGACCACGTCGAGCAGTGCGCGCACCTCGCCGACTCCGCGGACCGCACCCTCTCGCTCGGCACGGTCCACGTCGGTATGGGCACGGGCTCGTGCGCGGGCGGTGAAGCCACCGGCGAGGCCCGCGACGGCGTGGTCGGCCGCCGCGGCGAGGTACTCGGCGGGGTAGTGCGGCCAGCGTCCGTGCAGCGCCTCGGCGAGCAGCACGAGGGCCACGACGACCACGTAGATCAGTGCCGCCGTCGGCTCGTAGAAGTAGTCGTTGTCCGACGTGACGAACTTGCCGATCTCGTCGATGAACAGGCCGAAGCCCACACCGCCGACCACCCCGCCCATGGGCCGCACCACGGGCCCGGCGAACGACAGCAGCAGGACGAACGCGATCGCCATCAGCAGGCCGCCCCACAGCACGTGCGCGATGTGCAACCCGTCGCCGCCGATCTGCGGGTAGCCGGCCGCCGCCAGGAACGCTCGCGTCAGCAGCACCGTCGCGACGGTCGCGACGAGGAAGCCCGCCAGGTGCGAGGTCGCGGCCGGGTCCCGTGGCAGCCCCCAGCGCAGCACGAGCCCGCGCTCAGCGACCACCGCGGCTCACCTCCGGCGCTTCTCGCGCACCCGCACCGAGATCTCGATCGGCGTGCCCTCGAAGCCGAAGGTCTCGCGCAGCCGACGCTCGATGAACCGGCGATAACCGGCCTCGAGGAAGCCGGTGGCGAACACGACGAACCGCGGCGGACGGGTGTCGGCCTGGGTCGCGAACAGGATGCGCGGCTGCTTGCCCCCGCGCAGCGGGTGCGGGTGGGCCGCGACGAGCTCGCCGAGGAACGCGTTGAGCCGACCCGTCGGGATGCGCGTGTCCCACGACGCCAGCGCGGTCTCGATCGCGGGGACGAGGCGGTTCGTGTGCCAGCCGGTTCGCGCCGAGACGTTCACGCGCGGGGCCCACTGCACGCGCACGAGGTCCTGCTCGATCTCGCGCTCGAGGTAGGGGCGACGGTCCTCGTCCATGAGGTCCCACTTGTTGTAGGCGATGACCAGGGCCCGGCCCGCGTCGACCACCTGCGAGATCACGCGTGTGTCCTGCTCGGTCATCTTGACGCTCGCGTCGACGAGCACCACGCCCACCTCGGCCTTCTCGATCGCGGCCTGGGTGCGCAGCGACGCGTAGAAGTCGGCCCCCGAGGTCTGGTGCACGCGCCGCCGGATGCCCGCGGTGTCGACGAACCACCACGAGCGCCCGTCGAGCTCGACCAGCTCGTCCACCGGGTCCCGGGTGGTGCCGGCCTCGGCGTCGACCACCACGCGGTCCTCGCCCAGGATCTTGTTGAGCAGGCTCGACTTGCCCACGTTGGGGCGGCCGACGAGCGCGATACGTCGCGGGCCGCCCGCACGCACGGGGCCGCCCTGGGTCGAGAACTCGGGCAGTCGTTCGAGCACGGCGTCCAGGAGGTCGCCCGTCCCGCGTCCGTGCAGCGCAGACACCGGGTGCGGCTCGCCGAGCCCGAGGCTCCACAGCTCGGCCGCGTCGGACTCGCCTCGCGGGCCGTCGACCTTGTTGGCGGCGAGCACCACGGGCTTGCCCGCCTTGCGGAGCAGGCGGACCACCTGCTCGTCGGTCGACGTGGGACCCACCGTGGCGTCGACCACGAACAGCACGACGTCGGCCAGGTCGATGGCCACCTCGGCCTGCTCGGCGACGCGCGCGTGGATCCCGGCGACGTCGACCTCCCAGCCACCCGTGTCGACCAGCGTGAACCGGCGCCCCGACCACTCCGCGGTGTAGCTCACGCGGTCACGCGTCACGCCGGGCTTGTCCTCGACCACGGCCTCACGCCGTCCGAGGATGCGGTTGACGAGCGTCGACTTGCCCACGTTGGGCCGCCCGACCACTGCGAGCACGGGCAGCGGAGCGGTGATCTCGGGCTCGCCGTCACCGAGCCCCTCGCCCTCGAGCAGCGCGAGGTCGCCCTCGTCCAGCTCGTACTCGGCGAGGCCGGCGCGAAGCGCCTGCTCGCGGGCCTCGTCGGAGTCGACGGTGGCGTCGCCGAGGGTCGCCTCCTGGGGCGCCTCGGGAGCCGCGTCGTCGGCGGCGGTCGGGGTCTCGTCGGTCATGGGCCCCATCCTCCCCTGCCGCGGGCCCTCCCGACGAACCCGGGCCTCACAGCGGAGCCTGGCCCCCGTCACCGCCCGGACGCGGGGGCACGTCGTCCTGCGGCAGCGGCACGCCGGTGCGCGCGCTCACGGCGTGCACGTGCTCGGCCAGGACGGTCTGCAGCGCGGCGTGCACGTGCGTGACCGCTGCACGTCCCGTCACTCCCTCGGGTACCGGGTGCACGGGCTCGCCGAACTCGACGAGCAGACGGCGCCGCAGCCCTGGGAGGCGGTGGACCGACTCCCCCGTACGTCGCGTGCCAAGCACCGCGACGGGCACCACCGGCGCGCCCGAGGCGACGGCCAGCCACGCGACGCCGGCGCGCGCACCCGAGCCGTCCCCGCGTCCGCGGTTGCCCTCGGGGAAGATCCCGACGACGTCGCCCCGACGCAGCACGGCGAGGGCGGTCGCGAGGGCGGGCCTGCCGTTGGTCCGGTCCACGGGGATCTGCCCGGCCGCCCGCAGCACGACGCCGATCGGGCCGCGGAACATCTCCTGCTTGACGAGGATGTGCGAGCCACGCGGCGAGACGCCGTGCACGAGCGGACCGTCGACGACTCCCAGGTGGTTCGCCGCGAGCAGCACGGGACCGGTGCGCGGCACCCGCTCGGCGCCGACGACCGTCGTCCGCCACACCACGTGTGCGAGGAACCAGCCCACGCGCCGTGACCACCGGGGGCCGCGGGCGCTCGGTACCGCCCGTCCGGTGTCCGCGCTCACGTCGCGTCGACGGTCAGCCGGCGCACCACCTCGAGCACCGCGGCGACGGTCTGGTCGAGGTCGAGGTCCGACGAGTCGACCGTGACGACACCGTCGGCCGCGGTCATGAAGTCGACGACGGTCGAGTCGTCGCGGTCGCGTCGCACCACCTGGTCGCGCGTGGCCTCGATCGCCCGGGCGTCGGCCGCACCGTGCAGCTCCTTCGCGCGCCGGGCGAGCCGCGCCTCCTCGCTCGCGGTGAGGAGCAGACGCACGGGGGCATCGGGGGCGATGACGGTGGTGATGTCGCGGCCCTCGACCACGACGCCCGCGCCGCGGCTGAACCCCTCGGGGCCCGTCTCGACGTCGATCACGCGACGTTGGCGGGCGCCGAGGTCGGCACGGACCTCGAGGTTCGTCGCGACCGCGCTCACCGCCGCAGAGATCTCACCGGCCCGGATGGCCGTGCCCACGTCGTGCCCCGCCACCGCGAAGGTGGGGAACCGCGGGTCCGGGCCCATCTCGAGCACCATGTCCCGCACGGTGGCCGCGACGTCGTCGGTCGCGGTGAGGTCGACCCCCTGCTCGAGGCACCACCACGTCGCGGCCCGGTACATGGCGCCCGTGTCGAGGTACGCGAGCCCCAGCTCGGCGGCGACGCGCCGGCACACGCTCGACTTGCCCGAGCCGGACGGCCCGTCGACGGCGATCACGAGTCCTTGCGGCACTGTGGTCCTCTCCTGGGTGGTGGGGGTGGTCATGCGCGGGGCCGCGCGGTCATCCGGCCAGCCGCCAGCCGCGGCCGGTGAGCTCGGTCTCGAGCCGGCCACCGAGCCCCGGCAGCACAGAGACGGACGCGAGGCCCACCGGCTGGTGCGGCGCGTGGTCGAGCTGGAGCTCCTCGAGGTTGATCCCCGCGGCGCCCACGTCGGCGAGCAGCCGCGCGAGCTCGCCTGGGCTGTCCGGCACCAGCACCGTCACGACGTCGTACGCACGGCGCACCCCGCCGTGCTTGCCCGGGATGCGGCTCACGCCCGCGTTTCCCGCGGCGATGGTGCGGGCGACGACGGCGTGCGGCGCTGGCCCGTCCCCCAGGCCTGCCGCGCCCTCGTCGTCCCCGTCGCCCGCGTCCGCGGACGCCGTCGCGACGCGGGCGGTGACGAGTGCGTCCACGAGCGCGTCGAGGTCGGTGCGCAGGGCCTCGAGCACCGGTACCACGGCGTCGGCGTTCGCCGTGAGGATCGAGGTCCACAGCGCCGGGTCGCTCGCCGCGACCCGCGTGACATCACGCAGGCCCTGGCCCGAGAGGTCGAGGGCTGCAGGGTCGGCCGCAGTGAGACGCGCCGCCACCAGCGAGGCCGCGACCTGCGGCACGTGCGAGACGAGCGCGACGGCCTCGTCGTGCGTGCGCGCGTCGAGCATCACGGGGCTCGCGCCCAGGTCGACGGCGAGGTTGCGCACCGCGAGCACCGCCTCACCCGACGACGCGGGCGAGCCGACCACGACCCACGGCCGCCCCGCGAACAGGTCCGGACGCGCCGCCGTCGGGCCCGAGCGCTCCGACCCCGCCATGGGGTGCGAGCCCACGTAACGCGTCAGGTCGGCTCCCGACTCCCGCAGCTCGGCGAGCACGGCCGACTTCACGCTCGCGACGTCGGTCACCACGGCCCCCGGCCACGCCTCGAGCTCGGCGCGCACCACGTCGGCCGTGACGTCCGGCGGTGCCGCGACCACGACGAGCCGCGGTGGGACCGAGGCGTCGTCCGCCGGCACACCTGCACCTACGTCGCGCGCGAGCAGCACCGCGGTCCGCGAGGGGTCGCTCAGCTGCACCTCGACGCCGAGCGCGCGGAGCCCGAGGCCCACGCTCGCACCCAGCAGCCCGGTGCCCACCACGCGGACGGGGCCGGCCGTGGCGGCGGGACCCACGGCGGACGCCCCGGCGCTCACTGCGCGAGGTCCCTGCGCAGCACCGTCGCCCCGTGCAGGTAGACGTGCCGCACCTGGTCGCGCGGACGCTCGAGGTTGGCGTGCGCCATGAGGCGCACGACCCGCGGCAGGGCGTGCGCGACGTCGATCTCGACCGCGCACATGAGCGGCACGTCGCCGAGCCCCATCTCGCGTGCCGCGGCCGCAGGGAAGTCGCTGCGCAGGTCAGGCGTGCAGGTGAAGATGATCGAGACCAGGTCGTCGGTGGTGAGGTCGTTCGCGGCCAGCACCTCACGGACCAGCTCGATGGTGCGCTCGAAGAGGTGCTCACGCTCGTCACGGTCGAGCTGGGTCGCCCCGCGGATCGCCCTGACCGTCATCATGCACCCTCCCCCGCGTCCCCCGGCGGGACACCGGCGTCGAGGCTACCCGCCGACGCGGACGGGCGGACGCGGCGGCCACGTCGTGGCCCCGTCAGCGCGCGGTGCTCACATGCCGACGGCGGCCATCAGCGTCCCGAGCTCCTCGCGCCCGAGCACGCGCGTGCTGCCTGGGCGCAGCGTGCCGAGGCGGATCGGGCCCACCTGCGTGCGCAGCAGCCGCGTCACCGGGTGCCCGACGGCGTCGAGCATGCGTCGCACCACGCGGTTGCGGCCCTCGTGCAGCACCACCTCGACCATGGTCGACCCGGGGGTCTGGTCCACGATCCGGAACGCGTCGACGGCCACCCGGCCGTCCTCGAGCTCGACGCCCTCGCGCAGCCGCTGACCCACGGCCGGCCGCACCCTGCCCTCGACCGTCGCGAGGTAGGTCTTGCGCACGCCGTGCGACGGGTGCGCGAGGCGGTTCGCCAGCTCGCCGTCGTTGGTGAGCAGCAGCAGCCCCTCGGTCTCGGCGTCGAGCCGCCCCACGTGGAAGAGCCGCTCGGGCCGGTCGGCCACGAACTGCGCGAGCGAGGGCCGGCCCTGCGGGTCGTGCATCGTCGACACGACGCCCGCGGGCTTGTTGAGCGCGATCGTGACCAGGGACGTGTCGAGCTGCACGCGCATGCCGTCGACGTGGATCACCGCGCTCCGCGGGTCCACCCGTACACCCAGCTCGCGCACCACCTCGCCGTCCACCTGCACGCGCCCGCGCGCGATCAGCTCCTCGCACGCGCGGCGCGAGCCGAGCCCCGCGCCCGCGAGCACCTTCTGCAGCCGCACGCCGTCGGGATCGTGCACGTCGCGGCTCACCGGCGCGCTCCCAGCTCGTCGACACCTTCGTCGAGCGCGTCGATGTCCGGCAGGTACGGGGCGAGCGGCGGAAGCTGGTCGAGGCTCGTCATGCCCATCCGTTCGAGGAAGTAGGGCGTGGTGCCGTAGAGCACCGCGCCGCTCGGCTCGGTCCCGAGCTCGGCCACGAGGCCGCGCGCCGCGAGCGTGCGCACGACCGAGTCGACGTTGACGCCGCGGACCGCCGAGACCTGGCCGCGGGTGACGGGCTGCCGGTACGCGATGACGGCGAGGGTCTCGAGCGCGGCGTGGGTCAGCCGCGCCGTCTGGCCCTCGAGCACGAACCGCCCGACGACGTCAGCATGGGCCGGGGCCGAGTAGTACCGCCAGCCGTCCGCCACGTGCCGGAGCACGTACCCGCGCGGTCGCTCGCCCCGCGTGCACTCGTCCGCGAGCTCACCGAGCAGCTGCTCGACCTCGTCGGTGGGCAGGCCCAGGACTGCGGCCAGGCGCACCGCCGGCACGGGCTCGTCCGCGACCATCAGCACCGCCTCGAGAGCCGCGGCGGCGCCACCCGGCAGCGTCGTCACGTCGAACGCGAGCTCGTCGACCTTGGGCGTGTCGGTCGAGACGTCCGGCTGCGGTCCGTCCGCCGGCGCGTCGGCGCGCGGCTCGTCCACGTGCTCGTCGGTCGTGCTCATCCTCAGGTCCCCTCCGGCGCCGTGGGCGCCCCCACGGTCGCGGGCTCGCCGCCCACGTCGCCGTAGTCGTCGGTCACGTCCACCTCGGTCTCGTCGCCGCCCGTCCACCGTACGGTCAGGTCGCCGAGCGGCTGCAGCTGCTCGAACGCCACCGCCCCCTCGCGGAAGAGCTCGAGCAGCGCGAGGAACCGCACGACGACGACGAGCGTGCTGTCCGCGTCCTGCACGAGCGTCCGGAAGGTGCCAGAGCCGTGGCGTCGCAACCGGTCGACGAGCACGGCGGCCTGCTCACGCACGCTCACGGCCGGGGCGTGCAGGTGCGCGAGGTCCACCGTCGGCAGCGGCCTCGGGCGCAGGGCGTGCGCCGCGAGGACGGCGAGCTCGGCCGGGCCGATCTCGAGCACGAGCTCGGGCAGCAACGCCGCGTGCTCGGGCTCGAGACCCACGCTGCGCGGGACGCTGCGCCCCTGTGTGGCGAGTCGCTCGCCGATCTCCGCAGCGGCCTGCTTGTAGGCGCGGTACTGCAGCAGCCGCGCGAACAGCAGGTCGCGCGCCTCGAGCATCTCGAGGTCCTCGGCGTCCTCGACGTCACCCTGCGGGAGCAGGCGTGCGGCCTTGAGGTCCAGGAGCGTCGCCGCCACCACCAGGAACTCGCTGATCTGGCCGAGCTCCCACGGCGTGTCGCTCTGCTCGGCGGCGCGCACGGCAGCGATGAACTCGTCGGTCACCTGCGCGAGCGCGACCTCCGTGATGTCGAGCTTGTGCTTGGCGATGAGGCCGAGCAGCAGGTCGAACGGGCCGGTGAAGTTCTCGAGGTGGACCTCGAACGGCCCGGACGTGCGCGGTGCGGGCTCCTCAGGCGGCATCGCCACGGGCCACGAGCTCGCGCGCGAGCTGGCGGTAGGCCACCGCACCCGGGTGCGACGGCGCGTAGGACGTGATCGGCTCGGCCGCGACCGACGAGTCCGGGAACTTGACCGTGCGCCCGATCACCGTGTGCAGCAGCTGGTCGCCGAACGCCTCGTGCACGCGCTGGAGCACCTCGCGCGAGTGCAGGGTGCGCGGGTCGTGCATCGTGGCGAGGATCCCGTCGACCTCGAGGCGCGGGTTGAGCCTGTCCCGCACCTTCTCGACGGTCTCGATCAGCAGCGCCACGCCGCGCAGCGCGAAGAACTCGCACTCGAGCGGGATCAGCACGCCGTGCGCCGCGGTCAGGGCGTTGACGGTCAGCAGGCCCAGCGACGGCTGGCAGTCCACGAGGATCACGTCGTACTCGTCCTCTGCCGCGCGCAGCACGCGCGCGAGGATCGACTCACGCGCGACCTCGCCCACCAGCTGCACCTCGGCCGCGGAGAGGTCGATGTTCGCGGGCAGCAGGTCCAGGCGGTCGACCGCTGTGGGCCGCACGACGTCAGCCAGCTGCGCGCCGCGCTCCATGAGCAGGTTGTAGACCGTGCGGTCGAGCTCGTGCGGGCTCACCCCCAGCCCCACCGAGGCCGCACCCTGAGGGTCGAAGTCCACGATCAGCACGCGCCGCCCGTAGCCCGCGAGAGCGGCGGCGAGGTTGATGGTGGTGGTCGTCTTGCCGACGCCACCCTTCTGGTTGCACAGCGCAATGATGCGCGCCGGACCGTGCCCGGCCAGCGGGGCGGGCTCCGGGAACTCCGGGAGCGGGCGGCCCACGGGGTCGGTGGCGCCGTCGGCCCCGGCGTCGAGCGGGAGGCTCGCCTGGGTCGTCGTCCCTCGGTCCTGGCTGGTCACGCGAGCGAGGTTACCGCAGCGGGCCGGTCCCGCCCGGCAGCCACGAGGGGGTCAGCCGAGGGCACGGGGATGGGCTGCGACGTACACCTCGCGCAGCGTGTCGGCCGTCACCTGGGTGTAGATCTGCGTCGTCGTCACCGAGGCATGACCGAGCAGCTCCTGGACCACGCGCACGTCCGCGCCGCCGGCCAGCAGGTGCGTCGCGAACGAGTGCCGGAGGGTGTGCGGCGACACGTCGTCGGCCCGGCTCAGCCCGGCGCGCTGGGCCGCCTGCCGCAGCACGGCCCACGCGCTCTGCCGGCTGAGCCGCGCACCGCGCGTGTTCAGCAGGACGGCGGGTGTCCCGCGGCCCGACGACGCGAGCTGCGGCCGGGCGCGTACGAGGTACGCCTCGAGCGCCGCGCGTGCGTACGACCCCATGGGGACGACCCGTTCCTTGCCCCCTTTGCCGAGCAGCCGCACGGACGACGTGGCCGGGTCCATGTCCACGTCGTCCACGTCGAGGCCGACCACCTCGCTGATGCGTGCACCGGTCGAGTACAGGAGCTCGAGCAGCGCGCGGTCGCGCAGCGGGACCGGTCCGTCACCGAGCCCGGCTGCGTCGAGCAGGCGGGCGACGTCGTCGGTCGAGATCGCCTTGGGCAGCCGACGGGGCTGCGCGGGCGGCCGCACCTCGCGGGCCGGGTCCTGCGCCGTGATGCCCTCGAGGGCGCAGAAGCGGTGCCAGCCGTGGACGGCGGCGACCACGCGCGCCGTGGACGACGGCGCGAGCGGCGTCGAGCCGTCCGAGCCCGTGCGTACCGAGGTGACGAAGTCGCGGACGTCCGCCTCCGTCACGTCGTCGGGCGCGGTCCGGCCTCGCAGCACGAGGAACGACGTGTAGCGCGCGAGGTCGCGCCGGTACGCGGCGAGCGTGTTCCCGGACAGGCCGCGCTCGACCGCGAGGTGGTCCAGGTAGCCGGCCACGGCAGTGGCGAGCGCCTCGGGCACCTCGACTGCGTCCACGGACGTCAGAGGGGCCAGAACGGATCCACGCCGACCGCGACGAACAGCAGCGTCAGATAGGTGATCGAGGCGTGGAACAGCTTCATCTCGCCGAGCCTGCGACCCGCCTGGGGCTGCCGCGCACGTCGCAGGAGCATCACCGTCGCCCACAGGAACCAGACGCCCAGGGCCGAGGCCGCGACGGTGTAGACCCACGACATGCCGGCGGCGGGGACGAGCAGCAGGGAGCTCGCGATCATCGCGACCGTGTAGCCGACCATCTCGGTCGAGACCCGGACGTCGCTCGCGACGACGGGGAGCATCGGGACGCCCGCGGCCGCGTAGTCCTTGCGGAACTTCATCGACAACGGCCAGTAGTGCGGCGGCGTCCAGAAGAAGATCACGCCGAAGAGCGCGATCGGGGCCCACCCGAGCGAGCCGGTCACGGCCGACCAGCCGATGAGGACGGGCATGCACCCTGCCACGCCACCCCACACGATGTTCTGCGGGGTGCGCCGCTTGAGCAGCATCGTGTAGCCGACCACGTAGAGCAGGATCGCCGCCAGTGCCAGGGCGGCGGACACGAGGTTCACGAGCACGGCGAACCACAGCACCGAGACCGCGCCGAGCACGAGACCGAAGACGACGGCGGCGCGCGGGCTCACCTCGCCCGTGACGAGCGGGCGACGCCGGGTGCGGCTCATCACCTCGTCGATGTCGCGGTCGAGGTAGCAGTTGAGCGTGTTGGCCGAGCCCGCCGCCAGCGTGCCGCCCACGAGGGTCGCGAGCACGAGCCCGAACGACGGGAAGCCTCCTGCGGCGAGCAGCATCGTCGGCACGGTCGTGACGAGCAGGAGCTCGATGATCCGCGGCTTGGTCAGTGCGACATAGGCGCCGACGCGCGAGACCACGGTCGCCCACGACGTCGTGACCCGGCCGGGGCTCGTGCGGGCCACGCCGAGGTCTCCGACGCCGGCGGGTCGTTCGGCCGGGGCGTGGCTGGCTGTCCGCACGTCGGATGGGCTCCGTTCTCGCTGCCGGACCCGGCCGCTGCACCGGGTGCACGCGGCGGGTCGTGGTCGTGGGCACGCCCGGGGCAGGCGTGGTCCGGGACCATCGTACGGGTCCGCGCGTCGACGGATGCGGTAGCCGTGCCGCGGGGCGGCCTCGGCGGTCCCCGACGAGGCCGTCCACCTGCTGGCCCACCTCTCGTCGCGGGCCACGCGCCGGTAGGGTCGGCGCTGGTGCGGCCGATCGGTGCCCGACCGCTGACGGATCCGCTCAGGCTCCCGTGGCTCGGAGGACGACCACGGCCCGACACCGCACGTACCAGGCGAAGGCCCGGGTCCGGCCCGGGCAGGAATGAGGTCCCGTGAACGCGTCCGCCCCCAGCACCCCGCCGCTCGAGTGGTCTGACCTGGACAGCAGGGCCGTCGACACGGTGCGCGTCCTCGCCGCTGACGCGGTCGAGAAGGTGGGCAACGGCCACCCCGGCACGGCGATCAGCCTGGCCCCGGCCGCCTACCTCCTGTTCCAGAAGGTGATGCGCCTCGACCCGAGCGACCCGCACTGGCTCGGGCGCGACCGGTTCGTGCTCTCCGCGGGCCACACGAGCCTCACCCAGTACATCCAGCTGTACCTCGCGGGCTACGGCCTCGAGGTCGAGGACATCGCGGCGCTGCGCACCTGGGGCTCGAAGACCCCCGGCCACCCGGAGTACCGCCACACGACGGGTGTCGAGATCACCACCGGTCCGCTCGGCCAGGGCCTGGCGAGCGCGGTCGGCATGGCGATGGCGGCCCGGCGCGAGCGCGGCCTGCTGGACCCGGAAGCCGCGCCGGGGACGAGCCCGTTCGACCACCACGTGTTCGTCGTGGCCTCGGACGGCGACCTCCAGGAGGGCGTCACGAGCGAGGCGTCCTCGATCGCGGGCACGCAGGAGCTCGGCAACCTCGTCGTGCTCTGGGACGACAACCGCATCTCGATCGAGGGCGACACCGAGATCGCCTTCACCGAGGACGTGCTCAAGCGCTACGAGGCCTACGGCTGGCACGTGCAGTCGGTGGACTGGACCCAGACCGCCGACGGCAGCGCCTACCACGAGGACGTCGAGGCGCTCCACGCCGCGATCCAGGCCGCCAGGGCCGTCACGGACCGTCCGTCGTTCATCCGCCTGCGCACGATCATCGCGTGGCCCGCGCCGACCAAGCAGAACACCCACGGCTCGCACGGCTCGAAGCTCGGTGGCGACGAGGTGCGCGCGCTCAAGGAGCTGCTGGGCTTCGACCCGGACGCGACGTTCGCCGTCGAGCCCGAGGTCATCGCGCACACGCGCGGCGTCCGGGAGCGCAACGCCGGCGCCAAGGCCGAGTGGCAGCGCGCCTACGACCAGTGGCGCGCCTCGTCCCCCGAGCGTGCCGCGCTGCTCGACCGCCTGGTGTCCCGCGAGCTGCCCTCGGGCTGGGCCGACGCACTGCCCACGTTCAGCCCGGAGAAGGCGATCGCCACCCGTGCCGCGTCGGGCGAGGTGCTCTCGGCGCTGGCCCCCGTGCTCCCCGAGCTCTGGGGCGGCTCGGCCGACCTCGCGGGCTCGAACAACACGACCATGAAGGGTGAGCCGTCCTTCATCCCGGCCCACCGATCGACCGAGGAGTTCGCAGGCTACGAGTTCGGCCGCACGCTGCACTTCGGCATCCGCGAGCACGCGATGGGCGCGATCCTCTCGGGCATCGCGCTCCACGGCCTCACCCGGCCGTACGGCGGCACCTTCTTCACGTTCAGCGACTACATGCGTGGCGCCGTCCGCCTCGCGGCCCTCATGGGCGTCCCTGTGATCTACGTCTGGACACACGACTCGATCGGCCTGGGTGAGGACGGCCCCACGCACCAGCCGGTCGAGCACCTCGCCGCCGTCCGCGCGATCCCGGGCCTGAGCGTGGTGCGTCCGGCCGACGCGAACGAGACGGCCGCTGCGTGGAAGGCGACGCTCGAGCGCACCGACCACCCGGTCGCCCTCGTGCTCACGCGGCAGAACGTGCCGACCTTCCCGCGCGGCGAGCAGGGCTTCGCCTCGGCCGACGGCGTCGCGCGCGGCGCGTACACGCTCCTGGAGGCGAGCGCGGGCACCCCCGAGGTGATCCTCATCGCGACAGGCTCCGAGGTGCAGCTCGCGGTGGAGGCGCGCACGCGCCTCGAGGCCGACGGCGTGGCCACCCGCGTGGTCTCGGCCCCGAGCCTCGAGTGGTTCGCCGAGCAGGACGATGCCTACCGCGAGCAGGTGCTGCCCTCGTCGATCCGCGCACGCGTCTCGGTCGAGGCCGGCATCGCGATGCCGTGGCACCGCATCGTCGGGGATGCCGGCCGCACCGTCTCGCTCGAGCACTACGGCGCCTCGGCCGACTACGAGACCCTGTACCGCGAGTTCGGGCTGACCCCCGAGACGGTCGTCGCCGCGGCGCGCGACTCGATCGCCGCAGCGCGCGGCGACGAGGGGCCGGGGGCAGACTCGGTGCCGACCGAGAGCGGGACCGGGGACCTCTGAGCGCGGCTCGGCCCGCCGAGGAGTCCCTCAACGACCGACCGCAGGACCCGACGCACGACCGGCCCCGCCCTCGGGCGGGGCCGGTACCGACCGAAGGAGCCCCATGAGCACGACACCCGCCGACCGGCTGCCCGACCCCGTCCGGACCCTCCAGGAGGCGGGGGTCGCGATCTGGCTCGACGACCTCTCGCGTGAGCTGCTGCGCGGTGGGGGGCTCGAACGACTCGTCGCCGAGCGCGGCGTGGTGGGCGTGACGACCAACCCGACGATCTTCGCGTCGGCACTCGCGAAGGGCTCGGCGTACGACGAGCAGCTCGCCGAGCTCGCTGCCCGTGGTACCGACGTCGACGCGGCGGTCGAGACGATCACGACCGACGACGTGCGCGAGGCCTGCGACGTCCTGGCGCCCGTGCACGCCGCGACCGCGGGCCTCGACGGGCGCGTGTCGATCGAGGTGGACCCCCGTATGGCGCGGGACACCCGGGCGACCGTCGAGACGGCGCGCCGGCTCTGGGCGACGGTCGACCGGCCGAACCTCTACATCAAGATCCCGGCGACCGTCGAGGGCCTCCCCGCGATCACGGCGGCCGTCGCGGAGGGCATCAGCGTCAACGTCACGCTGATCTTCTCGCTCTCGCGCTACCGCAAGGTGCTCGACGCCTACATGGCAGGCCTCGAGAAGGCACGCGAGCAGGGCCTCGACCTCTCCGCGATCGCCTCGGTCGCCTCGTTCTTCGTCTCGCGGGTGGACGCCGCCGTGGACCCGCTGCTCGACGCGCACGACGCACGCGAGGCGGCCACCTTGCGGGGCAAGGTCGCGATCGCCAACGCCCGGCTCGCCTACGAGCTGTACGAGGAGGTCACCGCAGGTCGCCGGTGGCGGGCTCTCGCCGAGGCCGGCGCCCGCCCGCAGCGTCCGTTGTGGGCGTCCACGGGTGTCAAGGACCCTGCCTACCCCGACACGCTCTACGTCGACGAGCTCGTCGCTCCGGGCGTCGTCAACACCATGCCCGGTGCGACGCTCGAGGCGGTCGCGGAGCACGGCCGTGCGGCCACGGACACCGTCACGGGTACGTATGCGGAGGCGCACGACCGGCTCGAGCTGCTCGCCGCGCTGGGGATCGACCTCGACCGCGTCACCAAGAAGCTCGAGGCCGAGGGCGTCACCAAGTTCGAGGCGAGCTGGCACGAGCTCCTCGCCACCGTGTCCGAGGGGCTGGCGCAGGCCACCCCGTCCCGTCCCGAGGAGAACGCGTGACCACACCGACCGTCCCGGCGCGACACGGGGCCCGTCGATGAGCCCGACCTCGGCCGAGGAGGCCGCCAACCCGCTGCGCGACCCGCGCGACCGGCGACTGCCGCGGATCGCGGGACCGTGCGGTCTGGTGATCTTCGGTGTCACCGGGGACCTCGCCAAGCGCAAGCTGATGCCCGCCGTGTACGACCTCGCCAACCGTGGTCTGCTGCCCCCCGGCTTCGCGCTCACCGGTTTCGCCCGGCGCGAGTGGGACAAGCAGGACTTCGAGAAGGTCGTCCACGACGCCGTCAAGGCGAACGCCCGTACGGAGTTCCGCGAGAGCACCTGGCGGCAGCTCTCGGAGGGCATCCGGTTCGTGCAGGGCGAGTTCGACGACGACGAGGCGTTCGACCGTCTGAGCGCGACCGTGGCCGAGCTCGATGCGGAGCGGGGTACGGGCGGCAACCACGCGTTCTACCTCTCAGTGCCGCCCGGGTCGTTCCCGCTGGTGTGCCGTCAGCTGGCCCGCTCGGGCCTCTCCGAGCAGCACGAGGGCGCCTGGCGACGGGTGGTCGTCGAGAAGCCCTTCGGCCACGACCTCGCGAGCGCTCGCGAGCTCAACGACGTGGTGTCGGAGGTCTTCCAGCCCGAGTCCGTCTTCCGCATCGACCACTACCTGGGCAAGGAGACCGTCCAGAACCTCCTGGCGCTGCGCTTCGCGAACCAGCTCTTCGAACCCATCTGGAACGCGAACTACGTCGACCACGTCCAGATCACCATGGCCGAGGACATCGGCATCGGCGGCCGTGCGGGGTACTACGACGGCATCGGGGCGGCGCGCGACGTGATCCAGAACCACCTGCTGCAGCTCCTCGCGCTCACGGCCATGGAGGAACCGGTCTCGTTCGACGCGCAGGACCTGCGCGCGGAGAAGGAGAAGGTGCTCTCGGCGGTCCGTCTGCCCAAGGACCTCGCGCTGCACACGGCCCGCGGCCAGTACGCCGCCGGCTGGCAGGGCGGCGAGCAGGTGCGTGGCTATCTCGACGAGGACGGCATCTCGCCCGACTCCGAGACGGAGACCTACGCCGCGATCCGGCTCGACATCGACACCCGCCGATGGGCCGGGGTCCCGTTCTACCTGCGTACCGGCAAGCGGCTCGGCCGGCGCGTGACCGAGATCGCGGTCGTCTTCAAGCGCGCGCCCCACCTGCCCTTCGAGTCGACCGCCACGGCCGAGCTCGGCAAGAACGCGCTCGTCATCCGGGTGCAGCCCGACGAGGGCGTGACGATCCGCTTCGGTTCCAAGGTCCCGGGCACCGCGATGGAGGTCCGGGACGTCACCATGGACTTCGGCTACGGGCACTCGTTCACGGAGTCCTCGCCCGAGGCGTACGAACGGCTGATCCTCGACGTCCTGCTGGGCGACCCCCCGCTGTTCCCGCGGCACGAGGAGGTCGAGCTCTCGTGGAAGATCCTCGACCCGATCGAGGAGTTCTGGGCCGGCCAGGGCCAGCCCGACCAGTACCGCTCGGGCACGTGGGGACCCGAGTCGGCGGACCAGATGATGGCGCGCGACGGCCGAGCCTGGCGGCGGCCATGAGGAGGACCCCGTGATCGTCGACCTGCCCAGGACCACCACGAACGCGGTCACGAAGGCTCTTGTCACGCTCCGCGAGGAGGGCGGCGCCGTCGCCCTCGGGCGCGTGCTCACGCTCGTGATCGACGCCCAGGGCGGCGCGGTCGAGCCCGCGATCGATGCCGCGAACGAGGCCAGCCGCGAGCACCCGTGCCGTGTCATCGTGCTCGCCGAGTCGGAGCCGGCGCCCGGCGAGGACGGCCGGCTCGACGCGCAGGTGCGCGTGGGCGGTGACGCGGGGGCCAGCGAGGTCGTCGTGCTCAGGGCGTCGCACGCGATGCTCGAGAACGCCGACACCCTGGTCATGCCGCTCCTGCTCCCGGACGCCCCGATCGTCGTGTGGTGGCCGAACGAGATCCCCGAGAGCCCCGAGGAGCACCCGATCGGGCGCATGGCGCAGCGCCGGATCACGGACTCCCTGTCGTGCGCCGACCCTGTGGGCAGCCTGCGCCGGCTGCGCGCGGGCCACAGCGCGGGTGACACCGACATCGCGTGGACGCGCCTCACCGTGTGGCGGGGGCTGCTGGCAGCCGCCCTCGACCAGCCGCCGCACGAGGCCGTCACCCGGGCCGAGGTCTCCGGGCACGAACGCCACCCCTCGGTCTACCTCCTGGGCGCCTGGCTCGCCCACGCGCTCGAGTGCCCCGTCGAGATCGTGCGGCAGCAGGACGTCCGCGGCATCACGCGGGTCGTGCTCGAGCGCCCCTCGGGCCCCGTCGTGATCGACCGTCCGGACGGGCGCGAGGGTGTGCTCAACCAGCCCGGTCAGCCCGAGCGGCGGATCGCGATGCCGATCCGGGAGCTGACCGAGTGCCTCGCCGAGGAGCTCCGACGCCTCGACCCGGACGACGTCTACAGCGAGGTCCTCGAGCTCGGTCTCCCCCGCGTCGGTGCCGCATGACGTCGACCCAGGTGTGCCCCGACGCCGATCGCCTCGCGCGCCTCATCGGCGCCGCGATCGTCACGGAGCTCACGGCGCCCCGCCGCAGCTCACCGTTCCACCTCGTGCTCACCGGCGGGACCATCGGCATCCGGGGCCTCGCGGAGGTCCGCGGTGCGGCGAGGTTCCCGCAGATCGACTGGAGCACCGTGCACCTGTGGTGGGGCGACGAGCGGTTCCTCCCGGCCGGACACCCGGACCGCAACGAGACGCAGGCCCGTGCGGCGCTCATCGACCACCTCGACATCCCGGCCGAGAACGTCCACCCCGTGCCCGCCGCGGACGCCCCGGGCGTCACGTCGCCGGAGGACGCCGCGCGCCTGTACGCCGACGAGCTGGTGCGGGTGGTCGGGCCCGCGGGCGACGCGCCGTCCGACGACGCAGGCCCGGTCCCGCCCGAGCTCGACCTCGTCCTGCTCGGCATGGGACCGGACGGGCACGTCGCGTCGCTGTTCCCCGGCCACCCCGGGCTCGACGTCGTCGACCGGCTCGTCGTCGGTGTCCACGGCTCGCCGAAGCCGCCTCCCGAGCGCGTGAGCCTCACCTTCCCGGCCCTGAACGGCGCGCAGACGGTCCTGCTGCTCGTCTCGGGCGCCGAGAAGGCGCCGGCCGTGGGGCGGGCGCTGCGCGGTGACGACCTGCACACGACCCCCGCCGCCGGAGTCGCGGGACGCAGCACGACGCGATGGCTGCTCGACATGGAGGCCGCGTCGTTCGACCTCACGCCCGAGGAGCAGGCGAGCTCACCCGAGGTCACCTATGAGCGCTGAGACCTGGGCCGCCGTCGACACCTACCTCGAGCCGCTCGTCGGTGAGGACGAGGCGCTGCGGGCGGCGAACCACAGGGCGCGCGAAGCGGGACTCCCGGCGATCCAGGTGTCCGCCGCGCAGGGCAAGCTGCTCCACCTCGTCGCCCAGCTCCACGGGTCCCAGCGCGCGCTCGAGGTCGGGACCCTCGGGGGCTACAGCACCATCTGGCTCGCGCGGGGCCTGCAGGGCCCGGGCCGGCACGTGACCACGATCGAGGTCGATCCGCGGCACGCCGACGTCGCGCGTGAGAACCTCGATCGCGCAGGCCTGGCCGATGTCGTCGAGGTGCGGGTCGGCAAGGGTGTCGACGTGCTCGCGAGCCTCGTCGCAGACGACGTCGCGCCGTACGACCTCGTGTTCATCGACGCCGACAAGCCCTCGAACGTGGCCTACCTCGAGGCCGCACTCGAGCTCACACGCCCGGGCGCCGTCATCGTCGTCGACAACGTGGTGCGGGCCGGGGCCCTCGCGGACCCCCAGGACGACGAGCGCGTCCAGGGCTCGCGCGCTGTGGTGGAGCGCGCCGCACAGGACGCGCGCCTGTCGGGGACGGTCGTCCAGACCGTCGGCAGCAAGGGCTACGACGGCTTCCTGCTGCTCCGCCGGCTCGCCTGACACCCGCACCTGCCCCGGGGCACGCGCTGCCCCTGAGGACGGCGCGTCAGCGAGTCGCGCTCAGCCGCCTCGACGGGCGCGCAGCGCGGCGAGCGCCTCGTCGAGGATCGCCTGACCGTCCTCGTCCGAGCGGCGCTCCTTCACGTACGCGAGGTGCGTCTTGTAGGGCTCGTTGCGCACGGGCGAAGGAGGGTTCTCCTTGTCCTGCCCCGCGGGGTAGCCGCAGCGCGGGCAGTCCCACGTCTCCGGCGCCTCGGCACCGGCCTCCTCCGAGAAGCTCGGGCGCGTCTCGTGCCCGTTGGCGCACCAGTAGGACACCCAGAACCGGGGGGCGGAGTCTCCGCGCTCGGCCTCACCCATGGGGCCGGCTCCGACGCGGGACCCCCTGATCGCACTACCGCTCGCCACCGTGGACCTCCGTTGTCAGGCGCTGACGCGCTGGATCAGACCGAGCAGCACGATCACGACGGTCCACAGCAGCGCGAGGCCGATCGTGATCCGGTTGAGGTTGCGCTCGGCGACTCCTGAGCTGCCCGCGCCGCTCGACACGCCGCCGCCGAACATGTCGGACAGTCCGCCGCCCTTCCCCTTGTGCAGGAGCACCAAGAGGATGACGAGGATGCTGGTCAGGACCAGCAGTACCTGCAGGGTGATGCGCAGTGCGTCCACGTGCTCGTACGTCCTCACTCGAAGTCATGGCACCGGCAGGCGCCCGGTCAAGGATAGGCGACGGGCTCCCGATCAGGCGAACACCCGTCCGGGTGGGTTGCTGTGGGTGCCGCCGACCGCCCGGGCGCACCGTGGGGGCGGTGGCGGATCGCCACCGCCCCCACGGGGACGCTCAGGTCAGAGACCGACGTTGTGCTGCTGGTAGCGGACGATCTTCGCGAACTCCTCGGGGTCGAGGCTCGCGCCACCCACGAGCGCACCGTCGACGTCCGGCTGGGCCATGATCGACGCGACGTTCCCCGACTTGACCGACCCGCCGTAGAGCACGCGCACCGCGTCGGCGACCTCGGCCGAGTAGAGCTCCGCGAGCCGCGCACGGATCGCGCCGCAGACCTCCTGCGCATCCTCCGGGGTCGCGACCTCACCGGTGCCGATCGCCCACACGGGCTCGTACGCGATGACGACCTTGGCCGCGTGCTCGGCCGGCAGGCCGGCCAGACCACCGTCGAGCTGCGCGAGGGTGTACGAGACCTGGTCCCCCGCCTTGCGGACGTCGAGGCCCTCACCGACGCACAGGATCGGGACGATCCCCTGGCCGAACGCGGAGGCGACCTTGGCCGCGCACAGCGCGTCGTCCTCACCGTGGTACTGACGACGCTCCGAGTGCCCGACAGCCACGTACGTGACACCGAGCTTGCTGAGCATCACGGGCGAGATCTCACCCGTGTACGCGCCCTCGGTGTGCGCCGAGACGTCCTGCGCCCCGTAGCTCAGCTCGAGCTTGTCGGCGTCCACCAGCGTCTGGACCGAGCGCAGGTCGGTGAACGGGACGAGCACGCTCACCTCGACCTGGCTGTAGTCGTGCTTGGCGTCCTTGAGCGTCCAGGCGAGCTTCTGGACCAGATGCGTGGCCTGGTGGTGGTCCAGGTTCATCTTCCAGTTGCCGGCCATGAGCGGGGTGCGTGCCATCAGTCCTCCAGAACCGCGATACCGGGAAGGGTCTTGCCCTCGAGCAGCTCGAGGCTCGCGCCTCCACCGGTCGAGATGTGGCCGAATCCGGCCTCGTCGAAGCCGAGCGTGCGCACAGCGGCCGCGGAGTCGCCGCCGCCGACGATCGAGAAGCCCTCCGTGTCGACGAGCGCCTGCGCGACGGCGCGCGTGCCCTCGGCGAACGCCGGGAACTCGAAGACGCCCATGGGGCCGTTCCACGCGATCGTGCGCGCGCCGAGGATCGCCTCCCGGAACAGCTCCGCCGAACGCGGGCCGATGTCCAGGCCCATGCGGCCTGCGGGGATCGCGTCGGCTGCGACGGTGTCGTGGGGCGCGTCGGCCGCGAACGCGTCGGCCACGACGATGTCGGTGGGGAGCACGATCTCGACGCCCGACTCCTGGGCCTGGGCGAGGTAGCCGCGCACGGCCTCGACCTGGTCCTCCTCGAGCAGCGACGAGCCGACCTCGTGGCCCTGCGCCTTGAGGAACGTGAAGACCATGCCACCACCGATGAGGAGCTTGTCGGCCTTGGTGAGCAGGTTGGCGATCACGCCCAGCTTGTCCGACACCTTCGAGCCGCCGAGCACCACGACGTAGGGCCGCTCGGGGTCCTCGACCGCCTTGCGCAGCGCCTCGACCTCGGCCCGCACGAGGGAGCCGGCCGCGTGCGGCAGGCGCAGCGCGACGTCGTAGACCGAGGCCTGCTTCCGGTGCACGACGCCGAAGCCGTCCGAGACGAACACGTCGGCGAGGGCCGCGAGCTCGTCGGCCAGCGCGCCACGCTCGGCCTCGTCCTTGGAGGTCTCACGGGCGTCGAAGCGGATGTTCTCGAGCAGCGCGAGCTCACCGTCCTCGAGCGCCGCGACGGTCGCGCGGGCCGACTCCCCCACGACGTCCTCCGCGAGGGCCACGGGGCGGCCGAGCAGCTCGCCGAGCCGCGTCGCGACGGGCGCGAGCGAGTACTTCGGGTCCGGCTCACCCTTGGGGCGGCCGAGGTGCGCGGTGACGACCACGCGGGCGCCCGCGTCCAGCAGGGCGGTCAGGGTCGGCAGCGCGGCACGGATGCGGCCGTCGTCCGTGATGGTCGTGCCGTCGAGCGGCACGTTGAAGTCGGAGCGGACGAGCACGCGCTTGCCGCGCAGGTCGCCCAGGTCGTCGATGGTCTTCATGGCTCTTCCTGGTGGTGTGACGGGGCCTTCACATGACGGCGTCCGCGTGCCCCGGCGAGATCTCGCGCGGGGCACGCGGACGCATGTCGCCTGCTCGGTGGTGCGACGAGGTCAGAGACGCTCGCCCACGTAGGTGGTGAGCTTGACGAGCGAGTTGGAGTAGCCCCACTCGTTGTCGTACCACGCGACGACCTTGACCTGGTCGCCGATCACCTTGGTGAGGCCGGCGTCGAAGATGCTCGAGGCCGGGTCCGTCTCGATGTCCTTCGAGACGATGGGCTCCTCGGTGTAGGTGAGGATCCCCTTGAGCTCGGGGCTCTCGGCGGCGGCCTTCATCGCGGCGTTGACCTCCTCCACCGTGACCTCGCGGCCCGCGGTGAAGGTGAGGTCGGTGGCCGAGCCGGTGGGCGTGGGCACGCGCATCGCGTAGCCGTCGAGCTTGCCCTTGAGCTGCGGGAGCACCAGCGAGACCGCCTTGGCGGCACCGGTCGACGTCGGGACCATGTTCAGGGCCGCGGCGCGGGCGCGACGCAGGTCCTTGTGCGGGCCGTCCTGCAGGTTCTGGTCCTGCGTGTACGCGTGGATCGTCGTCATGAGGCCGCGGACGATCCCGAACTGCTCGTCGAGGACCTTGGCCATCGGCGCGAGGCAGTTCGTGGTGCACGACGCGTTCGAGACGATGTGGTGGTTCGCCGGGTCGTACTCGGTGTGGTTCACGCCGACGACGAAGGTCGCGTCCTCGTTCTTGGCGGGGGCCGAGATGATGACCTTCTTGGCACCGGCGTCGATGTGCGCCTTCGCCTTGGTCGCGTCCGTGAAGATGCCGGTCGACTCGATGACGATGTCGGCACCCAGCTCACCCCACGGGAGGGCGGACGGGTCACGCTCGGCCAGGGCCTTGAACGACTTGCCACCGACCGTGATGCTCGTCTCGTCGTACGTCACGTCCTGGGCCAGGCGGCCGAGGATCGAGTCGTACTTCAGCAGGTGCGCGAGGGACTTGTTGTCCGTCAGGTCGTTGACTCCCACGATCTCGATGTCGGCACCCGACTCGAGTACGGCGCGGAAGAAGTTACGTCCGATACGGCCGAAGCCGTTGATCCCGACGCGGATGGTCACAATGCCCTCCTCGGCGCGCGCCGGTTCGGCCGACACGCTCAGTTTGGTCGCTTGACGTTGCGTACGGCCCTGTACGCCTGGGCCGAGAGATCACCAACACCGTCCCAGGACGGCGTGTGGTGTCGGTCACCAGATGTCCACGAGGTTACACCCCGGACACATGTCGCGCCGGGACGTCCGTCCCGCGTCCGGGGTGAGGCCGGATGTCTCCGAGCATGCCACCCGCGCGGCGGGTCCGCAGGTCGCGCCCTGGCTCAGACGTCGAGCATGTCAGCGGTCAGGCCGGCCTCGGTGTCGGGGATCCCGAGCTCGGACGCGCGCTTGTCAGCGGTCGCGAGCAGACGTCGGATCCGCCCGGCGACCGCGTCCTTGGTGAGCGGCGGGTCGGCGAGCTGACCGAGCTCCTCGAGCGAGGCCTGCTTGTGCGCGAGGCGCAGCTCGCCGGCCTCGCGCAGGTGGTCGGGCAGGTCCTCACCGAGGATCTCGAACGCGCGCTCGACCCTCGCCCCCGCCGCGACGGCCGCGCGCGCCGAGCGGCGCAGGTTGGCGTCGTCGAAGTTGGCGAGCCGGTTGGCCGTGCCGCGGACCTCGCGCCGCATCCGGCGCTCCTCCCACACCAGGACGGCGTCGTGCGCACCGAGGCGCGTCAGCATGGCGCCGATCGCGTCACCGTCACGGATCACGACGCGGTCCACGCCGCGCACCTCGCGGGCCTTGGCCGAGATGCCGAGCCTGCGCGCGGCGCCCACCAGCGCGAGCGCCGCCTCCGGTCCCGGGCAGGTGATCTCGAGGGCCGCGGACCGCCCTGGCTCGGTGAGCGAGCCGTGCGCGAGGAACGCGCCCCGCCACGCCGCCTCGGCCTCGCCGAGACCGGCCGAGACCACCTGCGGAGGGAGCCCGCGGACCGGACGGCCACGGCTGTCGAGCAGACCCGTCTGCCTGGCGAGGGACTCGCCGTCCTTGACGACCCGCACGACGTAGCGCGTGCCGCGACGCAGGCCGCCACCGCTCACCACGACGACGTCGCTCGTGTGCCCGTACACCTCGGAGACGAACGTCCGCAGTCGCCTCGCGGCGACCCCGGTGTCGAGCTCGGCCTCGATGACGATGCGGCCCGAGATGATGTGCAGCCCACCCGCGAACCGGAGGGTCGCCGAGACCTCGGCCTTGCGGCACGAGGTCTTGTCGACGGTGAGCCGGGCCAGCTCGTCCTTCACCTGTGCCGTCAGAGCCATGGGCGTCATCCTGCCATCACCGCGCCGCTTCCCCGACGTCGCCGAGGAACCCCTCGAACGCGTCCCGGTAGGCCGCCGCGAGCCGCAGCGAGTCGTGGCGCGGCGAGCCGTCACCCACCCGCACCTGCCGCAGCAGCAGGTCCGCCCCCAGCGCACGGCAGTGGTCGCTCAGCGCCCCGACGTCCTCGATGGCCGTCGGGTCCGCGAGGACGACGTCGATCCGCAGGTCGGGAGCGTGCTCGCGCAGGGCGATCAGGTGGTCGTGCGCCGTCATCCCCGGGGTCTCCGCGGTCTCCTGGCTCAGGTTGAGGGTCACGCAGCGGCGCGCCGACGTCCGGTGCAGGGCCGCCGAGAGCTCGGGCACCAGCAGGTGCGGCATGACCGAGGTGAACCACGAGCCGGGACCGAGCACGACCCAGTCGGCCGCGTCGACGGCGGCCACGGCCTCGGGGCACGCGGGCGGGTCGCGCGGGATGAGTCGCACGGCTCGCACCCGGCCCGGGGCCACGGCGACCTCGCTCTGCCCGCGCACCACCTCGGTCCGGCCGGTCTCGTCCACGAGCTCGGCCTCGATCGCGAGGGGGACGGACGCCATCGGCAGCACACGACCACGCGCACCGAGCAGCCGCCCCACCCAGTCGAGCCCCGTCACGGTGTCGCCCAGGAGCTCCCAGAGCGCCACGATCAGCAGGTTGCCCACCGCGTGCTGGTCGAGCGAACCCTCCGAACGGAACCTGTGCTGCAGCAGGTCCCGCCACGTCCGGCCCCAGTCCGTGTCGTCGCACAGCGCCGACAGCGCCATGCGCAGGTCCCCCGGCGGCAGCACGTCCATCTCCGCGCGCAGCCGGCCCGACGAGCCACCGTCGTCGGCAACCGTCACGACGGCCGTGAGGCGGTCCGACATGAGGCGGAGGGCACCGAGACTCGCCGCCAGCCCGTGGCCGCCGCCCAGGGCGACCACGGCCGGGCCGATGCCACCCGCGCCGGCCTCGCTCATTCGCGCCCCAGGTCGCGGTGGGAGACCACCACCCGGTGCCCGCGGTCGCGCAGCGCGTGCGCGAGCGCCTCGGCGAGAGCCACCGAGCGGTGCTTGCCGCCCGTGCAGCCGACCGCGACCGTCGCGTACCGCTTGTCCTCGTGCTCGTAGCCGGCCAGCACAGGCTCGAGGGCGTCGACATACCGTTCCAGGAACGCCTGGGCACCCGGCAGGCCGAGGACGTGGTCGCGCACCGGGGCGTCGCGCCCCGTCAGGTGGCGCAGCTCGGTGATCCAGTACGGGTTCGACAGGAAGCGCATGTCGACGACGTGGTCGGCGTCGAGCGGGAGGCCGTACTTGAAGCCGAAGCTCAGCACGTTGATCCGCAGCGTCTCCTCACCACCGCCCAGCACCGCCTGCCGCACGTGGTGCGCGAGGTCGTGCACGTTGAGGTCGCTGGTGTCGATCAGCACGTCGGCCCGCTCGCGGATGCCGCGGAGCATCTCCCGCTCCTCCGCGATCCCGTCGAGGATGCGACCCTCGCCCTGGAGCGGGTGCGGGCGACGCACGGCCTCGAAACGCTGCACGAGCACCGGGTCGGACGCGTCGAGGAACACGATGCGGTAGCGCATCCCCGCGTCGCGCAGCTGGTCGATGACGTGCACGAGGTCGGCGAAGAACTCGCGCCCGCGCACGTCGACCACGGCGGCGAGCCGGGTGACCCCACCCGCGCTCGTGGTCATCATCCCCGCGAGCTGGGTGAGCAGCTGCGGTGGCAGGTTGTCGACGACGTACCAGTTCAGGTCCTCGAGGACGGCGGCCGTGCGGCTACGACCGGCTCCCGACATGCCCGTGATCACGAGCAGCTCGGGCGTCTCACCCGCCGGGGCCGGGGTGCTCTGCTCGAGGGCGGGGATCCCTGTCGGGACTGTCGTGGGGGGCGGTTCCGACGTCATGGCTCCAGCATGCCAGGCCGGGAAGCGGGGGCGGCGGGCTCGGCGTCCTCCCCTGCTCCGGTCCCGTCGGCCTCCGTCGTCGCGGGCGTCCGGACCCGCTCCGGCGCGTCCTGCGTGCCGTTGAGCGAGTCGAGCACCGCCTGGGCGGTGCGGCGACCGAGCCCGGGCACCGCGGCCACCTCCTCGACGGTGGCCCGCCTCAGCCGCGCCACCGACCCGAAATGGCTCAGCAGCGCGGCGCGCCGCGTCGGCCCGAGGCCCGGGACGTCGTCGAGGGCCGATGCGGTCATGCCCTTGCTTCGCCGCTTGCGGTGCAGGCGGATCGCGAACCGGTGCGCCTCGTCGCGTGCGCGCTGGAGCAGGTAGAGCCCTTCGGACGAGCGTTCGAGGATGACCGGGTAGTCCTCCCCCGGGAGCCAGACCTCCTCGAGGCGCTTGGCGAGGCCGCACAGCGCGACGTCCTCGATGCCGAGCTCCGCGAGCGCGCGTGCCGCGGCCTCGACCTGCGGCTTGCCGCCGTCGACCACCACGAGGTTCGGCGGGTAGGCGAACCGCCCACCTCGCTCACCCACCTCCGCACCCACCTCGCCCGAGCGCGGCTCGCGAACGTCGGTGCCGGTCGCGGCGCGCGGCGCCGCGGTCTCGGGCGCGGCGTCGTCCGCGGCGCCGTCCTCGCCGAGGTCGGGACGCTCGGAGCGAGACCGCTCCTCGAGGTAGCGCCGGAACCTGCGGGTCAGCACCTCGTGGATCGCCGCGGTGTCGTCGCGCGCGCCGTCGCCGTCCGGTCCCCGCACCGCGAACTGCCGGTACTCGGACTTGCGCGCGAGACCGTCCTCGAAGACCACCATGGACCCCACCTGGTGCGTGCCCTGGGTGGTCGAGATGTCGTAGCACTCGATGCGCAGCGGCGCCGAGTCGAGCGCGAGCGCCTCCTGGATCTCGCGCAGTGCCTGGCTGCGGGTCGTGAGGTCGCCGGCGCGCCTCGTGCGGTGCAGCGCGAGCGCGTGCTCGGCGTTGCGGCGCACCGTCTCTGCGAGGGCACGCTTGTCGCCGCGCTGCGGCACGCGCACGCTCACCCGCGCGCCGCGCATCGCCGACAACCACGCCGACACCTGGTCGGTGTCCGGCGGGAGCACCGGGACGAGCACCTCGCGCGGCACGGCGTCGTTCACAGGCGCCTCACGCTCCGGGCGCCGCGAGCCGTCCGAGCTGCGTGGCACCGGGGCGGCGCCGCCATCCCCGTAGACCTGCTGGAGCAGGTGCTCCACGAGCTCGTCGTCGCCGACGTCCTCGACCTTCTCGACCACCCAGCCACGTTGCCCACGGATGCGGCCACCGCGCACGTGGAACACCTGGACGGCGGCCTCGAGCTCGTCCCCCACGAGCGCGAAGACGTCGGCGTCGGTGCCGTCGGGGAGCACGACGGCGTTCTTCTCCGTCGCCCGCTGCAGCGCTGCGATGTCGTCGCGCAGGCGTGCCGCAGCCTCGAACTCGAGCGCCGCCGACGCCTCCTTCATCCGCCGCTCGAGACGTCGCACGAACCTGGCGGTGTCCCCGGCCATGAAGTCGCAGAAGTCCTGGGCGAGCGCTCGGTGCTCGTCCGCGCCGATGCGTCCCACGCACGGCGCCGAGCACTTGTCGATGTACCCGAGGAGGCAGGGCCGTCCCGACTGCGCGGCGCGCTTGAAGACCCCCGCCGAGCAGGTGCGCACCGGGAACACCCGGAGCAGCAGGTCGACCGTCTCCCGGATGGCCCAGGCGTGGCCGTAGGGGCCGAAGTACCGCGTGCCGGGACGCTTCGCGCCGCGCATCACCTGCACGCGCGGGAACTCGTCGGCGAGCGTGACGGCGAGGTAGGGGTACGACTTGTCGTCGCGGTACTTGACGTTGAAGCGCGGGTCGTACTCCTTGATCCAGGAGTACTCGAGCGCGAGGGCCTCGACCTCGGTCCCGACGACGGTCCACTCGACCGAGGCGGCGGTGGTCACCATCTGCTGCGTGCGGGGGTGCAGCGCCGAGAGGTCCTGGAAGTAGCTCGCGAGGCGTGACCTGAGGCTCTTCGCCTTGCCCACGTACACGACTCGCCCGTGCTCGTCGCGGAAGCGGTACACCCCGGGAGAGTCGGGGACCTGGCCGGGTCGGGGTCGGTAGGTTGCCGGGTCGGCCATGCGCCCGAGCCTATGTCAGGCCGACGACACGCCGGCCCGCGGCCATGGACGCAGGGTGCGCGCGGAGGGTCTCGCCCGGGCGCCGTCGGCTCGCTAGCGTGTGGTCATGGGGCCCCTCCACACCTACAACGCGACCGTGACCTGGACCGGTGCCGGTCCTTCCGGAACGCGCACCTACACGTCGTACAGCCGCGATCACGACGTCGAGTTCAGCGGCAAGCCGACGCTGGCCGGCTCGTCCGACGTCGCGTTCCGGGGCGACCCCGCGCGCTACAACCCCGAGGAGCTCCTGGTCGGCGCCGTGTCGCAGTGCCACATGCTGTGGTTCCTGCACCTCGCGGCCGCCGACGGCGTGGTCGTCACCGGCTACGTGGACAACGCCGTCGGCACGATGCGTATCGAGGCGGCGGGCGCCGGCCAGTTCACGCAGGTCGTCCTGCACCCGGTGGTGACCCTCGGGTCGGCCGCGCGCGCCGACGGCCGGGACATCACGGACGCCGACGTGCTGGCGCTCCACCGCAAGGCCCACGAGCACTGCTTCATCGCGCGGTCCGTGAGCTTCCCGGTGCGGCACGACCCGGCCCCCGTGCGTGTCGAGGGTGAGCCGGTACCGGTCACCACCTGAGCCGCGACGCACGGCCTCAGGCCGACGCACGCGCGAGATCCGGCGTGAGCACCTCCGCGAGGAAGGTGCCCGTGTGGCTCGCCGCCACCGTCGCGACGTACTCCGGCGTGCCCTCGGCGACGACCCGGCCACCGCCGGAACCGCCCTCGGGGCCCATGTCCACGACCCAGTCGGCGTTCTTGATGACGTCCAGGTTGTGCTCGATGACGATCACGCTGTTGCCCTTGTCGACCAGCGACTGCAGCACACCGAGGAGCTTGCGGATGTCCTCGAAGTGCAGGCCCGTCGTCGGCTCGTCGAGCACGTAGACCGTCCGGCCGGACGAGCGCTTCTGGAGCTCGCTCGCGAGCTTGACCCGCTGGGCCTCGCCCCCCGAGAGGGTGGGGGCGGGCTGGCCGAGCCGCACGTAGCCGAGACCGACGTCCACCAGGGTCGTCAGGTGCCTCGCGATCGCGGGTACCGCGGCGAAGAACTCGGCAGCCTCCTCGATCGGCATGTCCAGCACGTCGGCGACCGTCTTGCCCTTGAAGTGGACCTCGAGGGTCTCGCGGTTGTAGCGCGCCCCGTGGCAGACCTCGCAGGGGACGTACACGTCCGGCAGGAAGTTCATCTCGATCTTGAGTGTCCCGTCACCCGAGCACGCCTCGCAGCGCCCGCCCTTGACGTTGAACGAGAACCGTCCTGGCTGGTACCCGCGCACCTTCGCCTCGGTGGTGCCGGCGAAGAGCTTGCGGACGTGGTCCCACACGCCCGTGTACGTGGCCGGGTTGGACCGGGGGGTGCGCCCGATCGGGCCCTGGTCCACGTGCACCACCTTGTCGAGGTGCTCGAGGCCCGTGACACGCGTGTGCCGACCGGGCACCTGCCGCGCGCCGTTGAGCTCGTTCGCCAGCACGGTGTAGAGGATCGAGTTCACGAGCGTGGACTTGCCCGAGCCCGAGACCCCGGTGACGGCGACCAGGCAGCCGAGGGGGAAGTCGACGTCGATGCCCGCGAGGTTGTGCTCGCGTGCTCCGACCACGGTCAGCTTCCGGCCCGGCTGCGGGGCGCGTCGCACGTCGGGCTGCGGGATCCCGCGCCGACCGGACAGGTACGCACCGGTCACCGACTCGGCCGAGGCCAGGAGGCCCTCCAGGTCGCCCGAGTGCACGACACGGCCACCGTGCTCACCGGCCCCGGGACCGATGTCGACGATCCAGTCCGCCGTCCGGATCGTGTCCTCGTCGTGCTCGACGACGATCAGCGTGTTGCCGAGGTCGCGCAGCCGGGTGAGCGTGTCGATCAGCCGGCGGTTGTCCCGCTGGTGGAGGCCGATGCTCGGCTCGTCCAGGACGTAGAGGACACCCACGAGACCTGAGCCGATCTGCGTCGCCAGCCGGATGCGCTGCGCCTCCCCGCCCGAGAGCGTCCCGGCCGGACGCTCGAGCGACAGGTAGTCGAGGCCGACGTCGAGCAGGAAGCCCAGGCGCGCCTGGATCTCCTTGAGCACCTGGGCCGCGATCGCCCGCTCGCGCTCACCGAGCTCGAGACCCTCGAGGAAGCCACGCGCCTCGCGCAGCGGCAGGCGGCAGAGCTCGGCGATCGACAGACCGCCCACCCGGACGGCGAGCACCTCGGGCTTGAGCCGTGCCCCGTCGCAGACGGGGCACGGGACCTCGCGCATGTAGGCCTCGTACCGCTCCTTCGACCAGTCCGACTCCGTCTCAGCGTGCCGGCGCTCGATGAACGTCACGACGCCCTCGAAGCCGGTGCTGTACTGACGCTCGCGCCCCCAACGGTTCTTGTAGCGCACGTGGACCTTGTGGTTCTGGCCGTACAGGATCGCCTGCCGCGCCCGCTCGGGCAGGGCACGCCACGGCACGTCCATCGAGAATCCCAGCTCACCCGCGAGGGCGGTCAGCACGCGCTGGAAGTAGTCGGCGGAGGTCTGCGCCCACGGGGCGATCGCACCGTCGGCGAGCGTCGCCTCCTCGTCCGGGACCACGAGGTCCGGGTCCACCTCGAGGCGGCTGCCGATCCCGGTGCACTCGGGGCACGCGCCGTACGGCGCGTTGAACGAAAACGTGCGGGGCTCGATCTCCTCGAGCGTGAGCTCGTGGTCGTTCGGGCACGCCCGGTTCTCCGAGAAGCGGCGCTCACGCGCCGGGTCGTCCGGGTCGGCGTCGACCAGCTCCACGAGCAGGAGCCCGCCCGCGAGCCCGAGTGCCGTCTCGACCGAGTCCGTGAGCCTGCGCTGGACGCCGTCGCGCGCGACGAGGCGGTCGACGACCACCTCGATCGTGTGCTTGAGCTTCTTCTCGAGCGCGGGCGGCGAGCTCAGCTGGACCACCTCGCCGTCGACCCGCGCGCGAGCGAAACCCTTGCTCTGCAGCTCGGCGAAGAGGTCGACGTACTCACCCTTGCGCCCCCGGACCACGGGAGCGAGGACCTGGTAGCGCGTTCCCTCGGGAAGCTCGAGGAGCCGGTCGACGATCTGCTGCGGGGTCTGCCGGCTGATCTGCTCGCCGCAGACGGGGCAGTGCTGGGTGCCCGCGCGGGCGTAGAGCAGGCGCAGGTAGTCGTAGACCTCGGTGATCGTCCCGACGGTCGACCGGGGGTTGCGGTTCGTAGACTTCTGGTCGATCGAGACCGCGGGCGAGAGGCCCTCGATGAAGTCGACGTCGGGCTTGTCCATCTGCCCGAGGAACTGGCGAGCGTAGGCGGACAACGACTCGACGTAGCGCCGCTGGCCCTCGGCGAAGATCGTGTCGAACGCGAGCGAGGACTTCCCCGAGCCCGAGAGGCCCGTGAAGACGATGAGGCTGTCACGCGGGAGATCGAGGTCGACGCCACGGAGGTTGTGCTCACGGGCGCCCTGGACGCGAAGACGGTCGTTCACCGGGCCATCCTAGGTCGCCCCCGTCGATTCGTACAGGCGTTCGACCGACGTGTGACGCGCCTCTCCCAGGTCCCGCCGCGGCTGCGCGCCCGGAGCGCCGCCGCCACACTGGCACGATGACGGACGCCCCTGCACCACCACCGCCCGCTCCCCCGGCGACCCCGGAGGTCGACCCCTCCGACTCGACCCCGATCGGCGAGTACGCGGCGCTCGGCGACGGCCACACCGCTGCCCTCGTGTCCCGCACCGGCTCGGTCGACTGGCTGTGCCTGCCACGGTTCGACGCACCCGCGTGCTTCGCGGCGCTCCTGGGGAAGCCCGAGCACGGCCGCTGGCTGCTGACGGTGCCCGACGCGACAGACGTCACGCGGCGGTACCTCGAGGGGTCGTTCGTGCTCGAGACCACCTACCGGACGCCCGGCGGCACGGCCGTGGTGACGGACGCGATGCCGAGCGGCGACGGCCGGGCCGACATGGTGCGGACCGTGCGCTGCACGTCCGGGACGGTTCACGTCCACCACGAGTGGATCGTGCGCTTCCTCTACGGGTCGGCGGTCCCGTGGGTGGCACGGACGCACGACGTCGACGGCGTCCCGGCGATCCGCGCGGTCGTCGGCCCCGACGCACTCGTGCTGCGGGGCAGCCGGCTGCCGCACCGCGACGGTCTTCGTCACGTCGACGACATCGAGCTCTCGGAGGGGGAGCACGTCGAGCTCGTCCTCACCTGGACACGTTCGTGGGAACCCGTCCCCCGTGCGCTGCCGATCACCGACCGCCTCGACGCGACCCGGATCCGCTGGGCGCAGTGGGCGGCGGGTACCTCCTACGACGGGCCCTACCGCGAGGCCGTCGTGCGCTCGCTGCTCGTGCTGCGCATGCTCAGCGACGTCGAGACGGGTGGCATCGTGGCGGCGCCGACGACGTCGTTGCCCGAGGACTTCGGGGGCGAGCGCAACTGGGACTACCGCTTCTGCTGGCTCCGGGACGCGTCGCTCACGCTCGAGGCGCTCCTCGAGCAGGGGTACCGGATGGAGGCGACCGCATGGCGGGCGTGGCTGCTGCGCGCCGTCGCGGGTGACCCCAAGGACCTGCAGATCATGTACCGGGTCGACGGTCGACGCGACATGCACGAGCGGATCCTGGACCACCTGCCCGGTTACGCGGGCTCACGTCCGGTCCGCATCGGGAACGCCGCCGTCGACCAGGTGCAGCTCGACGTGCTGGGCGAGGTCATGTGCGCGCTGCACCTCGCGCGCGAGGCGGGCGTCACCGAGTCGAAGGACACGTGGGCGCTGCAGTGCCTGCTCGTGGACGACCTCACGCGCACGTGGCGTCATGCGGACCGCGGCATCTGGGAGGTCCGGGGGCCCGCACGCCACTTCACCCACTCCAAGATCATGGCCTGGGCCGCCGTCGACCGAGCCGTCCGCGCCGTCGAGGAGTTCGACCTGCCCGGTCCCGTCGAGCACTGGCGCGAGGTGCGCGAGCAGATCCGGGCCGACGTGCTGACCCACGGCTGGGACGCGGAGCGCGGCACGTTCACGCAGTCCTACGGCGGCAGGGGGACGGACGCCGCTCTGCTGCAGATCGTCCAGGTGGGTTTCCTCGACGCTGACGACGAGCGCTTCCGCGGCACGGTCCGCGCGATTCGCGAAGACCTCGAGCTCAGCCCCGGCCTCCTGCACAGGTACCGCGTCGAGCACGCCGACGACGGCCTGCGCGGTGGCGAGCACGCCTTCTTCGCGTGCAGCTTCTGGCTGGCGGACGCGCTGGCCCGCATGGGTGAGCTGACCGAGGCGACCGCGGTGCTCGACCGCCTCACGGGCCTCGCGAACGACGTGGGCCTCCTCGCCGAGGAGTACGACGCCCCCGGGGAGCGGATGGCCGGCAACTTCCCGCAGGCGCTGTCCCACCTGGCGCTGGTCCGCGCCGTCCACAGCCACGACCTCGCGCTGCGATCCGCTGCGCGGCAGGCCGCGCTGCGCGCACCATGAGGGTATGACGTACGACGGCGACCGAGAGGGCGGTGGCGGGCACCGACGGCTCGACGAGCTCGACGTGCGCAAGCTCACCGTCGGCACGATGGGCAACGCGACCTACCTGCTCACCGCGCGTGCCGGGGGTGAGCAGCTGCTGATCGACGCGGCGGCCGAGCCCGCACGGCTGCTGGCCCTGCTGCGTGAGGGTTCCCCCACGGCACGGCTCGACGTCGTGCTGACCACGCACAGGCACTCCGACCATCACGGCGCCCTCGAGTCGATCCACGCCGTCACCGGCGCCCGGCACGTGTGCGGTGCCGGCGACGCCGACCACGTGCCGGTGCGTCCGGACCGCCGCCTGCACCACGGCGACGTGCTGACGCTCGGGCACGTGACGTTCGACGTCGTCGCCCTGCGCGGCCACACCCCGGGCTCCGTCGCGCTCGCCTACCGCGAGCCGCGGCACGCGGTCGCCCCGGACGCGGTGCCCGGTCGTGTGCACCTCTTCACGGGCGACAGCCTCTTCCCGGGCGGAGCGGGACGCACGACCTCGTCGGCGGACTTCGCCTCGCTCATGCGCGACCTCGAGACGCGGGTGTTCGACGTCTACGACGATCGCACCTGGGTCTATCCGGGGCACGGCCGGGACACGACCCTCGGCGCCGAGCGCCCGCACCTCGCGCAATGGTGGGCGCGCGGGTGGTGACGCCCGGGCGACGTCCTCAGCCCCTCCCCCGCCCCTTGCCCGGACGGCCGTCGTGCTGACCGGGGGCGCTGCCCTGGCCCCCGCCCCTGGTGGCCTTCTCGGGGGGCCCCGACGCCTTCTCGCCGGCCCCGGCCGGGCCGCCTGCAGCCGCGCCTTCCGCACCGGTCTCGTCGGCTGCGGTTGAGCCGCCGTCGACGGTCTGCGGGCCCTCGGCCTCCCCGGACCCGCTCGAGCCCGCGCTGGTCAGCTCGACGTCACCCGTGACGGCGCCCGCGGCCGCCTCGCCGCCGGACGACGCGTCGGTCGCCCGTGCGGCGGCGAGCTCCTCCTCGGTGCGCTCGAGCGCCGCGAGCACGCTCGCGTAACGCGTCACCGAGATGTCTCCGTCGGCCGCCGCCTCCTCGAGCAGCGACCGCACGCGGACGACCGACTCGTCCGCGGCGTCCCAGCGGCCCTGGGCCGCCGCCTCCGCGACGTCCACGACCGCGGCCTGGAGGTCGTCCGCCACGTCCGCCGCGAGGTCCGCCTCGGGGCTCGCGCAGGCTCCGGCGAGCAGGAGCGTGGTCGCAGCGACGACGACGCGCCCGAGCCGGCGCGTGGTGCGGCGCGTCACGGCGTCACGCTCCGCGCGAGCTCGTCGAGCGCGTCGCCCAGCGTCCCCCCGACCTCGGGCAGGTCGGGGACCTCTCCCTCCGGCTGGCCGGCCGGACGCCCGAGGAGCACACCCAGCACGACGACGAGCACCGCGGCGGCCAGCCAGAGCACCACCGCACGCCCGTGCGGGCCCTGCGGCCCCCCGGGCTCCTCGCCCGTCGGGGCGGACGCCGCGCGCGCCCGGATGACGTCCGGGGGCAGCCGACGCGTGTCGACCGAGGGCTCCCGCGGCCGCTGGGGCGGGATCTCGAGCCCCGCGGTGCTCACGTCCTCGCCCGAGGTGCGCACGGGCACGCCGACCGCCGGGTGCGCCGCGGTCACCACGTCGCCGTCGTCCTCGACCGGGGCCCGGCGCGGCTCACCCGCGAGCACGCGCAGTCCTTCGGCGACCTCCGCCATCGTCGGCCGAGCACCCGGGTCCGTGCTGGTCATGGCACCGAGCAGCTCGCACCAGGGCCGGCCGAGAGCGCTCGGGATGCGCGGCGAGCTCGTCAGGCGTGCCGCTGCCACCTCGACGACGGTCCCGGTGAAGGCCTTCTCCCCCGTCAGGCACTCGAGCAGCACCAGACCGAGGGCGTAGACGTCGGTCGCCGCGCCCACCTCGGTCCCGGCCGCCTGCTCGGGGCTCAGGTACGTCGCCGTCCCCAGGGTGGTACCCGTCACCGTCATCCGCGCGGCGTCGGCCAGCCGGGCGATGCCGAAGTCCGCGATCTTGACCACCGGGCCGGTGGCCAGGGCGTCCTCGGGGTCCTCACGGTCCCGCGGCGCCACGAGCAGCACGTTGGCGGGCTTGATGTCACGGTGGACGACACCCGCGTCGTGGACGGCGGCGAGCGCTTCGGCGAGCTGCCGACCGACCCGGGCGGCGTGCCGGGCCGCGAGCGGACCGGTCGCGAGCAGGTCGGCCAGGGTCGGCCCCGGGACGAGCTCCATGACCAGGTAGGTCTGCACGACCGACTCGCCGGTGCGTGCGGAACCGGCGTCGTGCAGCGTCACGAGGCCCGGGTGGCTCAGCTGCGCGAGGACACGCATCTCCGCGTGGTGGCGCCTCACCTCGTCGGCGTCCGGGGTCGGAGGGAAGATCTTGAGGGCGACGTCGCGCTCGAGGACCTCGTCGTGGGCCCGGTACACCGTGGACATGCCGCCGTGGCCCAGGACGCCCTCGATCCGGTACCTGCCGTCGAGGACGACCCCGCGGGCGATCTCGAGCCCTGGGACCACGTCAGCCTCCTCGTCGGTGCACGTCGCGTGCCCGTCACCGCCCACCCCGGCACGCGCTGGCGCGCCGTGCAGCACGACTCGACGCTACGGCCGTGACCGGGGCACCGCACGTCGGGGGCACGAGTTCACCCGTTCCGGGTGTGGGGCAGGATGTCGCCATGCCGACCTACGCGATCGAGTACCGCTACGACGACAGGGACGCGCGGCGTGCCGAGCTGCGCGCCGCGCACCGCGCCCACCTGAGGGACCTGGCTGCCCGGGGCGTCCTGCTCGCCTCGGGCCCCTGGGCGGGCCCGCCGCTCGACGGCACCGCCTTGCACGCACCGGACGCGGACGAGCCCGACGCAGCTGCCGGGGCCCTCCTCCTGGTGCGCGCGGGCTCGCCGTCCGAGGCCGTTGCCGCGCTCGACGAGGACCCGTTCTGGCTCGAGAGGCTGATCACGGCACGATCTGTGCGCGCCTGGGACCCGGTCATCGGCCCCTGGGCCGAAGCCTGACCCCGTCAGGCAGTCGCGGCCTGCATCTGCCTCAGCTCCTTCTTGAGCCCGGAGATCTCGTCGCGCAGACGCGCCGCGAGCTCGAACTGGAGCTCGGCCGCTGCGCCGTGCATCTGCTCGCTGAGCTCCTGGATCAGCTCCGCGAGCTCGCTCGCGGGGACCGCGGTGAGCCGGGCCCGCTCCGACGTCGGGGAGCCGGACGCCGCCGTGCCTGCGGGGACGGGCGCGGTGCCCCGACCCGTTCCCTTCGCCTTGCGGTAGCCGCCCTTGAGGAGCTCCTCGGTGTCGATGTCCTCGCGCGCCAGCATGTCGGTCACGTCGCTGATGCGCTTGCGCAGCGGCGTCGGGTCGACGCCGTGCTCTCGGTTGTAGGCGATCTGCCGTTCACGACGGCGGTTCGTCTCCTCGATCGCCTGGCCCATGGCCGGGGTGACCTTGTCCGCGTACATGTGGACCTGACCCGAGACGTTGCGCGCCGCACGGCCGATCGTCTGGATCAGTGACGTCCCGGACCTGAGGAAACCCTCCTTGTCTGCGTCGAGGATCGCCACGAGCGAGACCTCCGGGAGGTCGAGGCCCTCACGGAGCAGGTTGATGCCGACGAGGACGTCGTACTGGCCGAGCCGTAGCTCGCGGAGCAGCTCCACCCGGCGCAGCGTGTCCACCTCGGAGTGCAGGTAGCGCACCCGGACGTCCTTCTCGAGGAGGTAGTCCGTGAGGTCCTCGGCCATCTTCTTGGTGAGCGTCGTCACCAGCACGCGCTCGTCGCGCTCGACCCGGGTGCGGATCTCCTCGAGCAGGTCGTCGATCTGGCCCTTGGTCGGCTTCACCACGACCTCGGGGTCCACCAGTCCCGTCGGGCGGATGATCTGCTCGACCACGCCGTCCGACTGGGAGAGCTCGTACGCGCCCGGCGTCGCGGACAGGTACACGGTCTGACCGATGCGCTCGACGAACTCCTCCCAGCGCAGCGGCCTGTTGTCCATCGCTGACGGCAGCCGGAACCCGTGCTCGACCAGCGAGCGCTTGCGGGACATGTCGCCCTCGAACATCGCGCCGATCTGCGGCACGGTCACGTGCGACTCGTCGATGACCAGCAGGAAGTCCTCGGGGAAGTAGTCGAGCAGCGTGTGGGGCGGAGTCCCCGGGCCACGCCCGTCGATGTGCCGCGAGTAGTTCTCGATCCCCGAGCAGCTCCCGACCTGGCGCATCATCTCGATGTCGTACGTCGTGCGCATGCGCAGCCGCTGGGCCTCGAGCAGCTTGTTCTGACGCTCGAGCTCGGCCAGGCGCTCCTCGAGCTCGGCCTCGATCCCTGCGATCGCGCGCTCCATGCGCTCAGGACCTGCGACGTAGTGCGTCGCAGGGAACACATAGCTCTCGTCCTCTGAGCGCAGCACCTCTCCCGTCACCGGGTGCAGCGTGTGGATCGCCTCGATCTCGTCGCCGAAGAACTCGAACCTGATCGCGAGCTCCTCGTACACCGGGATGATCTCCACCGTGTCGCCGCGCACCCGGAACGTGCCGCGGGTGAAGGCCATGTCGTTCCGGGTGTACTGCATCGCGACGAAACGCCGCAGCAGCTGGTCGCGCTCGATCTGGTCCCCCACCGCGAGGCGGACCATCCGGTCCACGTACTCCTGGGGCGTGCCGAGCCCGTAGATGCAGCTCACTGACGCGACGACGACGACGTCGCGGCGCGTGAGCAGAGAGTTCGTCGCAGAGTGCCGGAGCCGCTCGACCTCCTCGTTGATCGAGGAGTCCTTCTCGATGTACGTGTCCGACTGCGCGATGTACGCCTCGGGCTGGTAGTAGTCGTAGTAGGAGACGAAGTACTCGACCGCGTTGTGCGGGAGCAGCTCGCGGAACTCGGTGGCCAGCTGTGCGGCGAGGGTCTTGTTCGGCGCCATCACCAGGGTGGGACGCTGGAGCCGCTCGACGAGCCAGGCGGTCGTGGCGGACTTCCCCGTCCCGGTGGCACCGAGCAGGACGACGTCCTTCTCCCCCGCCTCGATCCGGGCCGCGAGGTCGGCGATCGCCGTGGGCTGGTCGCCTGAGGGTGTGAACTCCGAGACGACCTCGAACGGTGCGGCTCGGCGCTGCAGGTCGGTGACGGGACGCATGTCCACACCGTACGTCCCAGCACCGACACGAGCCCGACGGCGGTCGGTCCTGCCTCGGGATCGACCGTCGCGGGAGTCAGTCGAGCGTGCCGGCGCTCGTGCGTTCGTCGCCCTCGCGGGACAGCGCGAGCTCGATCGTCGCCGCGAGGGCGCGGGCTGCGTCGGCGGTCGGGAGGCCGACGGTCCCGTCGGCTGCCTGCCCGGGCACGCACGGGACGTGCACGAACCCGCCGCGCACCTGCGGCGTACGGGCGAGCAGGTGCTGGAGCGCGTAGAAGGTCGCGTTGCACACGTAGGTGCCCGCCGTGCCCGACACCTCGACCGGCACGCCCAACGCCTGGACGGCGCGGTGGGCCGCCTTGAGGGGGAGCGTCGAGAGGAACGCCGTCGGTGCGCCCGCGACGACGGGCACGTCGACGGGCGCCGAGCCGTCCGCGTCGGGGATCCGCGCGTCGATGACGTTGACCGCGACGCGCTCGAGCCCGACCGCGCCTCGGCCCGCGGCCTCCCCGACGGCGACGACGACGGCCGGCGCGTGCGCGCCGACCAGCGCGCGGAGCTCCTGGCGCGCCCGCCGGAACGACACCGGCAGGCACGCGGTGACGAGCCGACGCTCCCACCGCCACCCGGCGGCGACCGCACGGACGGCGTCCCAGGACGCGTTCGTGGGGCGGCCGTCGAACGGTTCGAAGCCCGTCAGCAGGACGGGCCCCTCCGGCACGCTCATCGCTCGCCCGCGTGAGCCGTCCACCGGGCCCAGACCTCGTCGACCTGCCGCTCGAGATATGCGACGCTGCCCGAGCCGTCCAGCACCTCGTCGGCGACCTCGAGCCGCTCGTCGTCGGCCGCCTGCGACGCCACACGCTGCCAGGCCTCGGCCTCACCCATGCCGCGCCCCTGGACCAGCCGACGCACGCGCAGCTCGGCCGGCGCGTCGACCACCACCAGGACGTCGAAGTGACCTGCCTGGCCGCTCTCGACGAGCAGCGGGATGTCATGCACGACAACGCGCGCACCGTCCGCCTCCGCGTGCGCGTCCTGCTCCGCGGCGGCCGCACGGATGCGGGGGTGCAGCAGGCTGTTCAGACGTTCTCGCGCGCGGGGGTCGGCGAAGACGATCCTGCCGAGCGCGCCCCGGTCCAGCTCCCCGAGGGGCCCGAGCACATCCGGGCCGAAAGCCTCCACCACCGCGGCCAGGCCGGCGCTTCCGGGCTCGACGACCTCACGCGCGAGCACGTCGTGGTCGACGACGACGGCTCCGAGGGCCGCGAGCCGGCGCGCCACGGTCGACTTGCCCGCGGCGATCCCGCCCGTGAGACCGACCCGCAGCGGAGGCGCCACGTCGGGAACCGGGAGCCCGCCGCTCGGATCGCTCACGTGCCCAGCGTAGGCGGTCCCGGCAACGACGACCGACGGGCGGCCACCCCGTGGGGTGACCGCCCGTCAGGACGTGCGCCGCCGAGGCGGCCCGGACTCAGTTGCCCGTGAGCTTCTCGCGGAGCGCCGCGAGCGCCTCGTCCGAGGCGAGCGTGCCCGCGGTGTCGGCGGGCGCCGGCGTGGACGCGTAGCTCGTGGTCGAGGACGACGACGACGCCTCGGGGGCGTTCGCGGCGTCGGCGTCGGCCTGCTGCGCGTCGAGCACCTGCTTCTTGTGGGCCTCCCAACGCGACTGGGCGGCCGCGTACTGCGCCTCCCACTCCTCGCGCTGCTTCTCGTACCCCTCGAGCCACTCGTTCGTCTCGGGGTCGAAGCCCTCGGGGTACTTGTAGTTCCCCTTCTCGTCGTACTCCGCAGCCATGCCGTACAGCGCCGGGTCGAAGTCCTCGCTGTGCGGGTCGAGGCCCTCGTTCGCCTGCTTGAGCGACAGCGAGATGCGGCGGCGCTCCAGGTCGATGTCGATGACCTTGACGAAGGTCTCGTCACCCACGTTGACGACCTGCTCGGGCAGCTCGACGTGGCGGACGGCGAGCTCCGAGATGTGCACGAGGCCCTCGATCCCGTCCTCGACGCGCACGAAGGCGCCGAACGGGACGAGCTTGGTGACCTTGCCGGGCACGACCTGGCCGATCGCGTGCGTCCGGGCGAACGCCTGCCACGGGTCCTCCTGCGTCGCCTTGAGCGACAGCGAGACCCGCTCGCGGTCGAAGTCGACGTCGAGCACCTCGACCGTGACCTCCTGGCCCACCTCGACGACCTCGGACGGGTGGTCGATGTGCTTCCAGGAGAGCTCGGAGACGTGGACGAGGCCGTCGACCCCGCCGAGGTCCACGAACGCGCCGAAGTTGACGATCGACGAGACGACGCCCGGGCGGACCTGCCCCTTCTGGAGCGTCTGCAGGAACGTCGACCGCACCTCGGACTGCGTCTGCTCGAGCCATGCCCGGCGCGAGAGGACGACGTTGTTCCGGTTCTTGTCGAGCTCGATGATCTTGGCCTCGATCTCCTTGCCGACGTACGGCTGGAGGTCGCGCACGCGCCGCATCTCGACGAGCGAGGCGGGCAGGAAGCCGCGCAGACCGATGTCGAGGATCAGGCCGCCCTTGACGACCTCGATGACGGTGCCGGTGACGACGCCGTCCTCCTCCTTGATCTTCTCGATCGTGCCCCAGGCACGCTCGTACTGGGCGCGCTTCTTGGAGAGGATCAGGCGACCCTCCTTGTCCTCCTTCTGGAGGACGAGCGCCTCGACCGCGTCGCCGACCTGGACGACCTCGTCCGGGTCCACGTCATGCTTGATCGAGAGCTCGCGGGAGGGGATGACACCCTCGGTCTTGTAGCCGATGTCGAGCAGGACCTCGTCGCGGTCGACCTTGACGATGGTCCCCTCGACGATGTCGCCGTCGTTGAAGTACTTGATGGTCGCGTCGATCGCGGCGAGGAAGTCCTCGCTCGAGCCGATGTCGTTGATCGCGACCTGCGGCGTGTTCGGCTTCGTCGGGGTGGAGATGGTCATTGAGTTTCGAGCTCCGATGCGGACAGGGAGTAGTGCGGACAGGGAGTGGTGCAAGCACCCGACCTCGAGCCCACCCGCGGGTGGACGCACCGTCCCTCGGGTCGAGAAGAGGCACGTCTCGGGATCAGGCACGTCGAAGACGCGCTGCACCGCCCCTCATCCTATGCGCGGCAGGAAGTGAGGGTCAAAAGGCCCTGTCAAGTTCCGGTCACCCCGGCCGCACAGCCGTGGGAACCTCGTGAGAGGGGCAGCAGCAGACCGGTCAGGCGAGCACGCGCGCGGTGCGCAGCATGTCCTCGGGCACGTGCTTGACGTGACCGGCGACCTCCGCGAGCGGCACCAGCTCCACGTGCTCGCCGCGGAGCGCCGTCATCACCGCGGTCTCGCCCGCGACCACGGCGTCGACGGCTGCGACGCCGAACCTGCTGCCCAGGATGCGGTCCGTCGGGGTGGGCGAGCCCCCGCGCTGCACGTGACCCAGGATCGTCACGCGGGTGTCGAAGCCGGTGCGGTCCGCGATCTCCTTCGCGACCCGCTCGCCGACGGCACCCGCCACGATCTCGCCGTACGCACCCAGCTGGGTGGTGAACTCCATCGACCCTCCCGGGCGGGGTGCGGCGCCCTCGGCCACGACGACGATCGAGAAGTTCGCGTGCGCGCGGTGGCGATGCTTGAGGAACCGCACGACCTCGTCGATGTCGAAGGGCTCCTCGGGCGCGAGCACGAGCTCCGCCCCGCCCGCGATCCCCGCGGCGACCGCGATCCAGCCCGCGTGGCGCCCCATGACCTCGACGACCATGACACGGTTGTGGCTCTCGGCCGTCGTGTGCACGCGGTCGATCGCCTCCGTCGCGATGTTCACCGCGGTGTGGAAGCCGATCGACAGGTCCGTGCCCGCGACGTCGTTGTCGATCGTCTTGGGGATGGCGACGATGCGCACTCCCGTCTCTGCGACCTTGCTGGCGGCGTGCAGGGTGCCGTCGCCGCCGATGCAGATGAGCGCCTCGATCTTCTCGGCAGCCAGGGTCGCCCGTACCGCCTCGAGCCCGCCGTTGGCCTCGTTCGGGTGGAAGCGCGCCGTGCCCAGCAGGGTGCCGCCGACCGGCAGGACGTTGCGGATGTGCTGGCGGCCCAGGGGCAGGACGTCCCCGTCCACGACCCCCTTCCAGCCGTTCCGGAAGCCGATGATCGAGTGGCCGTGGGTGCCCTCGCCGTGCTTCACGACCGCGCGGATCGCCGCGTTGAGGCCCGGGCAGTCGCCGCCGCCGGTGAGCAGTCCGATGCGCACGCGCGTCACTCCGTTCGTCGAGGGAGGGGTGTCGGCCGCACGCCGCAGGGCGACCACCGGCCACCCTAGCGACCCCGGGCACGACGGCGGCAGGCCCTTCCGCCCCGGTCGTCGTGCTAGGCGCTGCGCAGGTCGAGGTCCCGTCCGGGGATCGAGTCGAGGAGCATCCGGGTGTACTCCTGCTGCGGTCGGTCGAACACGTCGTCGACGGTGCCCTGCTCCACGATCCGCCCGCGCTCCATGACGCACACCTGGTCGGCGATCTGGCGGACGACCGCGAGGTCGTGGCTGATGAACAGGTAGCTCAGTCCCAGCCGGTGCTGGAGGTCGGCGAGCAGGTGCAGGATCTGCGACTGCACGATGACGTCGAGCGCCGACACCGCCTCGTCGCACACGACGAGCTCGGGCTCGAGCGCCAGGGCACGCGCGATCGCGACCCGCTGGCGCTGGCCGCCCGACAGCTCGGCCGGGTAGCGCCGCAGCAGGTCGCGCGGGAGCGCCACGGCGTCGAGCAGCTCGTGCACGCGTGCCCTGCGGGACACGGCATCGCCGCGTCCGTGCGCACGCAACGGCTCCTCGATGGTCCGGTGGACCGTGTAGAGCGGGTCGAGCGAGGCGTAGGGGTCCTGGAAGATCGGCTGGACCCGACGCCGGAACTCGACCTCGGCCGCACGGTCACGGCCGCCCACCGGACGCCCCTCGAAGGTGATGGTCCCCGACGTCGGCTCGACGAGGTCGAGCATCATCCGTGCGACGGTCGACTTGCCCGACCCGGACTCGCCGACGACCGCGACCGTGGTCCCGCGCGGGATGTCGAACGAGACGTCGTCGACGGCGGTGATCTCGGTCCCCCGCCCCCACAGGCCCCGGCCGCGCAGCTGGAACCGCTTCGAGACGGCCCGCACCTCGATGATGTTGTCGGGACGCGCGTCGGACGACGCACCGGAGGCTCCCGGCGCACCGCCGGCGGGCTCGTGCACGTCGCCGGGGTGGGACGCGAGCAGGTCGGCCTCCGCGGTCTCGCCCGCGCTGCGAGCGATCTGGATGCGGCGCGAGGCCAGCGACGGAGCCGCGGCGAGGAGCCGCCGGGTGTACTCGTGCTGCGGGTCGCGCAGGAGCTGCGCCGCCGGACCGGTCTCGACCACCTCGCCGCGGTACATGACGACGACGCGCTGGGCGCGCTCCGCCGCGAGGCCGAGGTCGTGGGTGATCAGGAGCACCGCCGTGCCGAGCTCGTGCGTCAGCTCCTCGAGCCGGTCCAGGATCGTCCGCTGGACCGTGACGTCGAGGGCCGACGTCGGCTCGTCGGCGATGAGGAGCCGCGGACGGCACGCGAGGCCCATCGCGATCAGCGCGCGCTGACGCATGCCTCCCGAGAACTCGTGCGGGTACTGCCGGGCACGGCGCTCCGCATCGGGCAGGCCCGCCTCCTCGAGCAGCTCGACCGTGCGTCGTCGCGCCTCCGCCCCGCGCGCGACCCCCGTGTCCTCGAGGGCCTCGACGATCTGGTCGCCGACGCGCATCACGGGGTTGAGGTTGGACATCGGGTCCTGCGGGACCATGCCGATCTCCCGACCACGCAGGCGCGCCCTGGCGGCGGGAGTCGCGCGCGCGAGGTCCTCGCCGTCGAAGACCAACGAGCCGCCGCTGACGCGGCCGTTCTGCGCGAGGAGCCCGAGGACGGCCATGGCCGTCGTGGACTTGCCCGAGCCCGACTCCCCCACGACGGCCACCGTCTCGCCCGGCAGCACGTCGAACGAGGCACCGCGCACGGCGGTGGTCTCGCCCTGCTCGGTGCGGAACGTGACCTCGAGGTCACGGATGCTCAGCAGCGGCTCTCGGCTCACCTGCGTCACCTCCGGGTCTTGGGGTCGAGGGCCTCGCGCAGGGCCTCGCCGAACAGGGTGAAGCCCAGCGCCGTGACCGCGATGCACGCACCGGGCCACAGGGCGAGCCGTGGGGCGACCTCGAGCTCGTTCTGGGCCGCGGTGAGCATGCGGCCCCACTCCGCGGTGGTGGGCGAACCGCCGCCCAGCCCCAGGAAGGACAGCGCGGCGGCCTCGATGACCGCGGTCGCGAGCATCAGGGTGGCCTGCACGATCACCGGACCCACCGAGTTGGGCAGCACGTGGCTCATCGTCACGGTGCGGCGGGACAGGCCGAGCGAGCGTGCCGCGAGCACGTAGTCCTGCCCGCGCTGGGCGAGCATCGTGCCGCGCAGCAGGCGCGCGAAGATCGGCACCTGGACCACGCCGATCGCCACGACCACGGCCGTGGGCGACTGGCCGATGACCGCCGCGATCGACACGGCGAGCAGCAGCGACGGGACCGAGAGCATGAGGTCGACCAACCGCATCGTGACGGTGTCGACCCACCCGCCGAACGCGCCCGCGACCAGGCCGAGCAGACTGCCCCCGACCAGTCCCAGGAGGGTCGACAGAACGCCGACGAGCAGCGACGCGCGCGCACCCCAGATGAGCTTGGACAGCAGGTCGCCGCCGTAGCGGTCGAGACCCAGCAGGTACTCGGCGGACGGGCCGGGGATGTACGTGGGCCGGATCTCGGTGCGGCCCGGCAGCTCCGTCGGCCCGAACGGCGCGAGCAGCGGTGCGAACAGCGCCACGAGGACGAAGACGAGCACGATCGCGGCACCGAGCAGGGCACCGGGGTTGCGGCGCAGGCGGTGCGCAGCGAGACGCCAGATGCTCGCACCCGCATCCCGCGGGCCTCGTGGACGGGGCGCCTCGTCGGGGCTCGGCCCCAGGGCGTCCTGGACGTCGACGTCGCTCATCGCACTCGCATCCTCGGGTCGATCAGGCCGTAGGAGACGTCGACGGCCAGGTTCGCCAACGCGTAGACGACCGCGATGAAGAGGATGAACCCCTGCAGCACCGCGTAGTCGAGGTTGAAGACGGCCGCGGCGAGGAAGCTCCCGATGCCGTTGAAGGCGAAGACCGTCTCGGTGAGGACCGCGCCCGAGAGCAGGAGCCCCACCTGCAGTCCGATGGTGGTCGAGACCGGGAGCATCGCGTTGCGCAGCACGACGCGGCGGCGCAGGCGCGGCCGGCCGAGGCCCTTCGCCCGCGCCGTCCGCACGTAGTCGGCGTTCTGGACCTCGATCACCGACGCCCGCGTGATGCGCGCGATGATCGCGAGCGGGATGGAGCCCAGGGCGAGCGCGGGGAGCACGAGGTGCGCGAGCGCGTCCCACGCGGCGTCCCACTCTCGGGTCACGAGCCCGTCGAGCACGTAGAAGCCGGTCGGATGGGTCGCGATCATCGACGGCGTCTGCCGGCCCGCGCTCGGGAAGATGCCGAGCTGCACCGCGAAGAGCCACTTGAGCAGGAAGGCCAGGAAGAACACCGGCACGGTCACACCCAGCAGCGAGACGACGACCGTGGTGTGGTCGAGCAGCCGGCCCTGGTGCCGTGCGGCGACGTACCCGAGGGGGATGCCGACTCCCACGGCGATGACCAGGGCGAGGACAGTGAGCTCGATCGTGGCCGGGAAGCGTAGTGCGAACTCCTCGAGCACCGGCACGCCGGTGCGCGTCGAGGTGCCGAAGTTGCCCTGGAGGAGCTGCCCGACCCACGTCAGGTACTGCTCGACCAGGGGCTTGTCGAAGCCGTAGAGCTGGTTGATCCGCTCCACGGCCTCCGGGGTCGCGCGCTCCCCCAGGAGGGCCGTGGCAGGCCCTCCCGGGAGAGCGCGCACCCACAGGAACAGGAGGATCGACAGCCCGACCAGGGTCGGGACGAGCAGCGCGAGGCGCTGCAGGACGAGTCGGGCCATCGAGACGTGCAGCTCCTCAGTCGTCCAGCGTGATGACGTTGTAGACCTCGTCCTGGACGGGCGAGGCGGGGTACCCGTGCACCTTCGGGCTGAAGGCGAGCGAGGGCACCGGGTGTGCGAGCGGCACCCCGGGGAGCCGCTCGAGGATCGCCTCGTTGGCCTCCTCGTACGCCGCCACCTGCTCGTCCTTCGACGCCATGTAGCGCGCGTCACCGATGAGCTGGAAGAGCTCCGGGTCGTCGAAGCCCCACTCGTTCGACTCGGCCCCGAAGAAGACGCCGATGAAGTTGTAGGTGTCGTTGTAGTCACCGGTCCAGCCGAGCAGGTGCAGGCCGTGGTCGGCGGTGCCCTGCATCCGGTCGAGGTAGTCCGGGGCCCAGGGCTCGGGAACCGGGTTGACCGTGATGCCGACCTCCTCGAGGTCCGCGCTGATCGACTGGAAGACCTGCTCGGGCGTCGGCATGTACGGACGCGAGACGTTGGTCGGGTAGTTGAAGTCGATCGTGAGGTCGCTCGCGCCTGCGTCCGCGAGGAGCTCGCGTGCGCGGTCCGGGTCGTACTCGTAGGTCTCGACGTCGGCGCTCCAGCCGTCCACCGACGGCGGGATGAAGTTGGTCGCGACCTCGGTGCCCTCCGGGAGCGTCTGGGCGACGAGCGCCTCCTTGTTGACCGCGTGGGCGATCGCCTGGCGCACGCGCAGGTCGGCGAGCGCAGGGTCGGCCTGGTTCATGCCGAGGTAGAGGATGTTGAAGGGCTCGCGGTCCACGATCTGGAAGCCGGCTTCCTCGAGCGCCAGCACGTCCGCCGGGCCCACGAGGTCGTAGCCGTCGATGTCACCCGCCTGGAGCGCCTGGCGGCGTGCGTTGGCGTCGTCGATCACCGTGAAGATGATCCGCTGGACCTGTCCCTGCTCGCCCCAGTACTCGGGGTAGGCCGTGAGCACGACCTCCTGGCCGCGCGTCCACGAGTCGAACTGGAACGGGCCGGTCCCGGTGGGGTGCGCCGTCGCGTACTCGGGAAGCACGGGAGCGGCCTCGTCCCCACCCACCTCGTCGGCCGCGTACAGCTCGAGCGCCGTGGGCGACTGCATCGAGAACGACGGCAGCGAGAGCGCCGAGATGAACTCCGGCAGCGGGCTCGCGAGCGTGATCACAGCCGTGTGCGCGTCGGGCGCCTCGCAGCTCTCGTACTTGCCGGTGCCGTCGAGCGACTCGACGTCGCTGCTCGCGAAGCCCCCGTTCACCTTCTGCCAGTAGTAGGACAGGCTCTCGGACTGCAGCACGCCGGTGAAGTTGTTCCAGCGCTCGAAGTTCGCGCAGACGGCCTCACCGTCGAACGGCGTGCCGTCGTGGAACGTCACGTCCTGCTTGAGGTCGAACGTGTACGTCAACCCGTCCTCGCTGACCTCCCACGACTCGGCGAGCAGCGGCGCGGGATCCGCGGTGCCGGGCTCGACGCCCACCAGACCCTCGAAGATCTGCCGGGCCACCCGGAACGACTCGCCGTCGTTCGCGAACGCCGGGTCGAGCGACGCCGGGTCCGAGGAGGCCGCGAAGATGAACGTGTCACGGCTGCCGCCGTCGGTGTCGGCGGCCTCGCCGCCGTCGTTGTCGCGGTCGCTCGCAGCGCACGCCGTCAGGGCGAGTGCCGCCCCGACGGTCAGCGCGACCGCCCGTCCGAAGGTCTTCACAGTTGGACTCCCTGCTCCTGATGCTCCACGGCGCACCGGTACGGTGACGCCGCGCGAACGTAGCCGCCCCGGGTCACACGGGTGTTTCCGGCGCGTGTCCGGCTCGCCCGTGAGCCCACCTCGACGATGACTCGGAGACACTACCGCTATGACAGACGTACGCCGTCCGGGGTACGCCGGCTTCCGGGCAGTACCGCCCGACGAGGGCGGTCGAGCGGCCCGCGCGTGGTGGGACCACAACGCCGGCGAGTACCTGGCCGAGCACGGTGACTTCCTCGGCGCCGACGACTTCCTCTGGTGCCCGGAGGGCCTGCGCGAGTCGGAGGCCGGACTGCTCGGTGACGTCAGCGGCAAGGACGTGCTCGAGATCGGGGCCGGGGCCGCTCAGTGCTCGCGGTGGCTGCGACGTCGTGGGGTCCGCGTCGTCGCCTCGGACGTCTCGGCAGGGATGCTCGCCGCGAGCCGCGAGCTGGACGGGGCGACCGGGGTCGAGGTGCCCGTGGTCCAGGCGGACGCGCGGCGCCTGCCGTTCCCCGACGGGGCGTTCGACGTCGTGTTCACCGCCTTCGGCGCCCTGCCCTTCGTCCCCGACGCACCGCGGGTGCACGCCCAGGTCGCCCGTGTGCTGCGCCCGCGCGGCGTGTGGGTCTTCTCCGTCACCCATCCCGTGCGTTGGGCGTTCCCGGACGACCCCGCGGGTCTCACCGCCGTCCGGTCCTACTTCGACCGTCGCCCCTACGTCGAGCTCGGTGACGACGGCTCGGTGCTGTACGCGGAGTATCACCGCACCGTCGGGGACCATGTCGCCGACGTCGTGGGGGCGGGCCTCACCCTCGAGCGGCTCGTCGAGCCCGCGTGGCCCGACGGCCACTACCGCACCTGGGGCGGCTGGGGGCCGGCCCGGGGCCGCGTCCTGCCCGGGACCGCGATCTTCGTGTGCCGTCGTCCCTGAGACCGGCCCCGCGCGACGTCGACGTCAGTGCCCCGCCTCGTGCCAGCTGCGTCCTGTCCCGACCGACACGTCGAGCGGGACGGACAGCCGCGCGGCCGCACCCATCTCGTGCCGGACGATCTGCTCGACCTGCTCGCGCTCCCCGGGGGCGACCTCGAGCACCAGCTCGTCGTGCACCTGGAGGAGGAGCCGGGAGGCGAGACCGTCGGCACGCAGCGCACGTTCGACCCCGAGCATCGCCACCTTGATGAGGTCCGCCGCGCTGCCCTGGATCGGCGCGTTGAGGGCCATCCGCTCGGCCATCTCGCGACGCTGCCGGTTGTCGCTCGTGAGATCCGGCAGGTAGCGGCGGCGGCCCAGGATGGTGGCGGTGTAGCCCGTCCGTCGCGCCTCGTCGACGACGCCCGCGAGATAGTCACGCACACCGCCGAAGCGCGCGAAGTAGTCCTCCATCAGCTCGGACGCCTCGCCCACGGAGATCGAGAGCTGCTTGGACAGGCCGAACGACGACAGGCCGTAGGCGAGGCCGTACGACATCGCCTTGATCTTGGCCCGCATCTGGCTCGTGACCTCGTCGGTCGCGACGCCGAAGACGCGCGCGCCGACGAAGTTGTGCAGGTCCTCGCCCGACCGGAAGGCGGTGATGAGCCCCTCGTCGTTCGAGAGGTGGGCCATGATCCGCATCTCGATCTGGCTGTAGTCGGCGGTCAGGAGGGTCTCGTAGCCGTCGCCGACCACGAACGCGCGCCTGATCTGACGGCCCGCCTCGGTGCGGATCGGGATGTTCTGGAGGTTCGGGTCCGTGGACGACAGACGCCCCGTGGCGGCGATCGTCTGCTGGAACGTCGTGTGGATGCGTCCGTCCGACCCGATCGACCGGATCAGACCCTCGACGGTCTGGCGCAGGCGGGACGCGTCGCGGTGCGCGAGGAGGTGCGCGAGGAACGGGTGCTGGGTGCGCTCGAACAGATCGGTGAGCGAGGCCGCGTCCGTCGTCCAGCCCGTCTTGATCTTCTTCGTCTTCGGCATCGCGAGCTGGTCGAAGAGCACCTCCTGGAGCTGCTTCGGCGAGCCCAGGTTCACCTCCCGGCCGATCACCGCGTAGGCCTCGGCGGCCGCGTCGGCGACCTGGGCCGCGAACCCGCCCTCGAGCTCGGTGAGGTAGGCGGTGTCAGCCGCGATGCCCGCGGACTCCATGCGCACGAGCACGTCCACCAAGGGCAGCTCGAGGTCGCTCAGGAGCGGCTGCGAGCCACGGTCCGCCAGCTCGACCGCGAGCACCTCGGTGAGCTCGGCGACCGCCGCGGCGCGGACACCCGACCGCTGCGCCTCCGACGTACCCCCCTCGAGGTCGAGGTCGAGGGCGCCTTGTCCGTCGCCCGAGGCGGCCACCTCCGTGCGCAGCTCCCGGTGCAGGTGCCGGATCGACAGGTCGCCCAGGTCGTACGAGCGCTGGTCCGGGTGGCACAGGTAGGCCGCCAGCAGCGTGTCGAACGCGACGCCGCGGAGGTCGAGCCCACGCCCGGCGAGCGCGTGCCATGCGTCCTTCGCGCCGTGCACCGCCTTGGGGGCCGCCGGATCGGCGAGCCAGCTCGCGAGCGCGGCCTCGTCGTCGGGCGAGATCTCGGCGAGGTCGACCGCGACGGCACCCGAGGCGCCGTCGGCGATCGCGAGGCTCCACGCGTCTCCCGACGCCGGGGTGGCGCGGCCGCTGACGTCGAGCGCGAGCGATGTCCCCCGACGCGCGTCCAACCACCTCGGGAGCTCTCCCGGGGCCGGGAGCGCGACGTCGATCTCGAACCCGCCGGCTTCACCGGCCTCCTCGGGCACCATCGCGAAGAGCCGCTCACGCAAGGTCCGGAACTCGAGGGCGTCGAAGACCCGGTGCATCGCCTCGCGGTCCCACGGCCGCACCTCGAGGTCAGTCACCCCGAGCTCGAGCGGCACGTCGACGACGGCCGCGTTGAGCCTCCGGTTGAGTCGCACCTGGTCGAGGTGGAGGCGGAGGTTCTCGCCCGCCTTGCCCGTGATCTGCGTCGACGCCGCGAGCACCCCGTCGAGACCGCCGTAGAGGTTGATCCACTTGGCGGCCGTCTTGGGGCCCACCCCGGGGACCCCCGGGAGGTTGTCGCTCGACTCCCCCACGAGCGCCGCGAGATCGGGGTAGCACCTGGGCACCACGCCGTACTTCTCCTCGACGGCGGCGGGCGTGAACCGGACGAGGTCGGAGACGCCCTTGCGGGGGTACAGCACGGTCACGTGCTCCGAGACCAGCTGCAGGGCGTCGCGGTCACCCGTGCAGACGAGCACGTCCATCCCGGCGTCCACGGCCTGGCCCGTCAGGGTCGCGATGACGTCGTCGGCCTCGAAGCCCTCCTTCTGCAGCGTCGGGATGCGCAGCGTGCCGAGGATCTCGTCGATGAGCGGCACCTGCCCCTTGAACTCCTGCGGGGTGGCGTCGCGCGTGCCCTTGTACTCGGGGTACTCCTGCGTGCGGAAGGTGACACGGCCGGTGTCGAACGCGACCGCGACGTGCGTGGGCGCCTCGTCCCGCAGGAGGTTCGCGAGCATCGCGGTGAAGCCGTAGACCGCGTTGGTCGGTTGCCCGGTGCGCGTCGAGAAGTTCTCGACCGGCAGCGCGAAGTAGGCGCGGTACGCCATCGAGTGGCCGTCGATCAGCAGGAGCAGCGGTCGGTGTCGCACGAGGTCGGTCACGGGTGCCAACCTATCCGCCATGACCGACACCGACGCCGCCACCCTCGAGGCCGTCCGCGCCTCGTCCGCCGGGACGCTGATCGAGCGCATGGGCATCGAGATCCTCGAGGCCTCGTCCGAGGGTGCGCTCGCCACGATGCCCGTCGCGGGCAACACCCAGCCCTACGGCCTCCTGCACGGAGGTGCGTCGGTCGTGCTCGCAGAGACCCTCGGCTCGTGGTGCGCGATGCTGCACGCCGGTGAGGGCCGTCGCGCCGTGGGCATCGAGGTGAGCGCGACGCACCACCGCGCCGCGCACGACGGGGTGGTGACGGGTCGCGCGACCGCGCTCCACCGCGGCCGGACGACGGCGAGCTACGAGATCGTCGTCGAGGACTCGGCCTCGCGACGGATCTGCACCGCCCGCCTGACGTGCGTGCTGATGGACGCACGGCGCCCCTGATCCTTGACCGTGGGCGCGACCACGGCACGATCGCCCGTGGCGAGCCGTGACTGGCGGCGCCTCGCGATGAGGTCCTCGAGGTGGCGTGCGGTACCGCGCCGGGCCTGCCCGGTCGTCGGCTCGGCGACGAGCCTGCGGTGCAGCGCCGCCGTCGTCGAGACCCGGTGGGAGGCCGCCGGGGTGAAGCCGAGCTGCACGAAGAACCGCTGCATCCCGCGCGCGCCCGGGATGGGTGAGGCGTAGACGTGCCCCGCTCCGGCCGCCTCGGCGGCCACCGTGGCACCGAGCATCAGCGCGTGCCCCACGCCTCTGCGTCGGTGCACCGGGTCCACGTACACGGCCTCGACGGCGAGGCTCACCTCGTCCGTGAACGGGTTCGGCCCGAGCACCCGGCCGAGCAGGAGGCCGACGACGTCGCCCTCTGCGCGCGCGACGAGCACGGTCCCCCCGGGCGCCGCCGTGAGGGCACCGAGCTGCTGTGCGAGCGTCCCGGCGTCGTCGGTGCACACCTGCGAGCCGACCGCCGACTCGGCCCGCGCGCCGAGGCAGAGGCGGACGAGCGCGTCCATGTCCGCGGGAGCGGCTGCGGTGACCTCGATGGGACGCACGACGACGGGCCTCCTCGTCCGTGAGCCGTTCGGAGCGCCGCGGGCGCTGGGGGGCCGAGACGGTTCGATGACGAAAAGATAACGGTGCGGCCCGTCGAGGGAAAGTCCGTGCTCGCCGCCCGCCCAGGTGCCCGCGTGATGCTGCGCGCACCGGCGAAATCCTGACAAGGTGTGCGTGTCGCGAAACCCGCGCGACACATGGGGTGCCTATCGTCGCCGTCACCTCGGCGCCGCACCGGCACCGGGAGAGCCCGTGGTGACACCTCGGCGACGTGCGACGGAGCACGTGCCGGAGCTGCCACGGGTACCCGAGAAGCAGGACCGAACGGCGACACGTCGCGCGACTCGCGCGAGACGGACGGAGGCCCCACAGGTGCGGAACCGACCTGCAGCGATCCCCCGGACGCGCACGAGCGCGTTCCGCCCACCGCCGCGCCGGGGCCTGCGCGGCCTCGTGCTGGCCGCCGTCGGGCTGCTCACGGTCCTCGTGACGGCGGCCCCCGCGGGCGCGACCACGCAGGAGTGCACGCCGGGGGCGGAGAACGGCTGCATCGGAGGGACCCTGCGCACGTCGGCGGGTGAGCCCGCGGTCGGCGTGGCCCTCGAGGCGACCGGCCCGGGCGAGACGGCCGAGACGACGTCGGGCGACGACGGCCGCTGGTCGATCTCCGTGAGCGAGCCGGGCGACTGGACGGTCACGCTCGACGAGGCGACCCTCCCCGACGGAGAGACGCTGCGGGACCCGGCCGCCAACCCGCGCACGGTGACGGTGACCCTCGGCTCCACGTCGGCGGCGCTGTTCCCGCTCGGCGAGCCCGCGCCCGCGGCACCGGCGGACGAGCCGACGTCGGACGTCGACGCCGGAGGGGACGCCGCACCGGGTGCGGGTGGGGACGAGCCCGGGCTGGACACCGCGGTGCCCGGGAGCGCGAGCGGGGGCGGCTTCACATGGGCGCGGTTCGCGCAGCAGGCGACGGCCGGCCTCGTCTTCGGGACGCTGCTCGCCCTCGCGTCGGTCGGTCTCTCCCTGATCTTCGGCACCACGGGGCTGAGCAACTTCTCGCACGGCGAGCTCGTGACCCTCGGTGGGATCAGCGCGTACGTCTTCACCCAGGTCGTGGGACTCCCGCTGGTCGTCTCGGCGGTGCTCGCCGTCGTCGTCGGCGGTGCGGCGGGACTGCTCCAGGACGTCGGCATCTGGCGGCCGCTGCGCCGTCGTCGCATCGGCCTGACGCAGCAGCTCATCGTGACCATCGGCCTCGCGATCACGATGCAGTACCTCTACCAGTTCTTCCTCGGCGGGAACTCGCTGCGGATCGTCCGCACCAACCCGTCCACGGTGAACCTCGGGTCCGTGTTCATCACCCAGCAGTCCCTGTGGTCGCTCCTCATCGGCGTGGTCGTGCTGGGCGGCGTCTCGTACTTCCTCATCGCGACCCGCACGGGCCGCGCCACGCGCGCGGTCTCGGACAACCCCGCGCTGGCCGCGGCCTCGGGCATCGACGTCGACAGGATCATCCGGCTCGTGTGGGTCGCGGGAGCCGCGCTCGCGGCGCTCGGCGGCGTGCTCATGGGCCTCTACCTCAACGCGACCGCGTGGAACATGGGCACGACGCTGCTCCTGCTCATGTTCGCCGCCGTCACGCTCGGGGGCCTCGGGACGGCCTTCGGAGCGCTCGCCGGTTCGATCGTGATCGGCCTCGTCGTCGAGCTCTCGAACCTCGTCATCCCGTCGGACATGCGTTACGCAGGCGCGCTGGTGATCCTCATCCTCGTGCTGCTGCTGCGCCCCCAAGGCATCCTCGGCCGCGCCGAGCGGGTCGGGTAACGGAGGAACCATGGACTGGGAACGCATCCTGACCAACGTCGCGGGCGAGGTCTTCGCCCCCACGACGGCCGCCTACGCGCTCGCCGCCATCGGCCTCAACATCCACTTCGGGCTCACGGGGCTGCTCAACTTCGGCCAGGCCGGCTTCATGCTCCTGGGCGCCTACGGTTTCGCGATCTCGACGATCGCCGGGTACCCCGTGTGGGCCGCGGTGCTCGTGGCACTCGCCTGCTCGGCGATCTTCGCGCTCATCCTCGGCATCCCGACGCTCAAGCTGCGCGGCGACTACCTGGCGATCGTGACGATCGCGGCCGCCGAGATCGTCCGCATCATCGGTCGTTCGACCGCCCTGACCGACGTCACGGGCGCCTCGTCGGGTCTCCGTGGCGACAGCTACAAGGAGACCTTCACGGCGCTCTCGCCGTTCGGTGACGGGTCCACGACGCTCGGCCCGTTCACCTACTCCAACAGCTCGTCGAACAGCTGGTGGATCCGCGTGGTCGGCTGGGTGCTCGTCGCGATCGCGTGCGTGCTGGTGTGGCGCCTGCTCAACAGCCCGTGGGGCCGCGTGCTGAAGGGGATCCGCGAGGACGAGGACGCGGTGCGCTCGCTCGGCAAGAACGTCTACAGCTACAAGATGCAGGCCCTCGTGCTCGGCGGGGCGATCGGCTCGCTCGCCGGCATCGTCTACGTGCTGCCACGAGCCGTCCAGCCCGACTCGATGGGACGCCCGATGACGTTCTGGGTCTGGACCATCCTGCTGCTCGGCGGAGCTGCGACGGTCTTCGGGCCCGTCCTCGGCTCGATGGTCTTCTGGGCCGCGCTCATGCTCATCAAGACGGTCGGCCGCGAGGTCATCCCGACGACCGTGATGTCGAGCGCCCAGATCGAGCAGTTCGGTCAGATCGTCGTCGGTGTCACGCTGATGCTGCTGGTGATCTTCCGACCACAGGGGATGCTCGGCGACAAGAAGGAGCTGGCGATCAATGTCCGCTGAGACGACGGCTCTCGCCGGGGTCGAGCACCGGCCCGGGGCGCCCAAGCCCGACCCGATCCTCGTGGCCGACGGCGTGGTGCGAAGGTTCGGCGGGATGACCGCCGTGGACGTCGACCACCTCGAGGTCCAGCGCGGCGCGATCACCGCGCTCATCGGCCCCAACGGCGCGGGCAAGACGACGCTCTTCAACCTGCTCACGGGCTTCGACCAGCCCCAGGAGGGCCGCTGGTCCTTCGAGGGACGCTCGCTCGGGGGTGTGTCTGCCGCCCGGGTGTCGCGGAGCGGCATGGTGCGCACCTTCCAGCTCACCAAGGCGCTCAGCCGCATGACGGTGATGGAGAACATGCGCCTGGGCGCGCGCGACCAGCCCGGCGAGAACATCCTCGCCGCGCTCGTCCCCCCGGTGTGGCGCTCGCGCGAGCGCGCGATCACCGGGAAGGCGGAGCACCTGCTCGAGCGCTTCAAGCTGCTCGACAAGAAGGACGACTTCGCCGGGAGCCTCTCGGGCGGCCAGCGCAAGCTCCTCGAGATGGCGAGGGCGCTCATGAGCGACCCGACGATGGTGATGCTCGACGAGCCGATGGCGGGGGTGAACCCCGCGCTCACCCAGTCGCTCCTCGGCCACATCCAGTCGCTGCGCGACGAGGGCACGACCGTCCTGTTCGTCGAGCACGACATGCACATGGTGCGTCACATCTCCGACTGGGTGGCGGTCATGGCGGAGGGACGCCTCGTGGCGGAGGGGCCGCCGACGACGGTCATGGCCGACCCGGCCGTGGTCGACGCCTACCTGGGTGCGCACCACGACACGGACCTCGGCGACGACAGCCTCCTCGACGACGAGTACACGCATCAGCTCGAGGCCGAGGAACGCGCCGAGGACGAGCGGAAGGACCACCGATGAGCACGAGTCCCGCCACCGCCACGAGGCCCACACCCACCGGCGAACCGCTGCTCCGCGCGAGCGAGCTCGTCGCGGGCTACCTGCCCGGGGTCAACATCCTCAACGGCTGCGACCTCGACCTGTACCCGGGCGAGCTCATCGGCATCATCGGCCCCAACGGAGCCGGGAAGTCGACGCTCCTCAAGGCGCTCTTCGGCCTCGTCACGGTGCGCTCGGGCTCCGTGACGCTCGAGGGCCGGGACATCACGAACGAGCGGGCCGACTCCCTCGTCCACCGTGGCGTCGGCTTCGTCCCGCAGAACAACAACGTGTTCCCCTCCCTCACCATCGAGGAGAACCTGCAGATGGGCAGCTTCCAGGCGCCCAGGACGTTCGCAGAACGCTTCGAGGAGATCGTCGACCTCTTCCCGACGCTCGGCGACCGACGCCGTCAGCGCGCCGGCTCGCTCTCGGGCGGGGAACGTCAGATGGTGGCCATGGCGCGCGCCCTGATGATGAAGCCGTCGGTGCTGCTGCTCGACGAGCCTTCGGCGGGCCTGTCCCCCGTGCGCCAGGACGAGACCTTCCTGCGCACCCGCCGGATCAACCGGACCGGCGTGTCGATCATCATGGTCGAGCAGAACGCGCGGCGGTGCCTGCAGATCTGCGACCGGGGCTACGTGCTCGACCAGGGCCGCAACGCCTACACCGCGTCCGGGCGCGAGCTGATGAACGACCCGAAGGTCATCGAGCTCTACCTCGGCACGCTCGCCGCCGACCAGGAGAAGGCCGCAGCGCAGGAGAAGGGCTCCGGGGACGGCGTGGCACCGGCCGCTCCCTGAGGTGCCCCCTCGACGCGACGAGGGCCCGGCCGGACGTCGTCCGGCCGGGCCCTCGTTCGTCAGGCAGGGTCAGCCGACCTCGCCGAACTCCTCCTTGACCCACGTGTACGTGTTGTCGGCGTTGAACTGGTAGATGCCGACGTACGCGGACGACGGGTCGTTGTCCTCGTTGAACGGACCGGCGCCCGAGACCGTCTGGTAGTTGATCTCCTCACCGCTCTCGAGCAGCTCGACGCACTCGGCGAAGCCCGAGCACTCCGTGCCGCCCTCGGCGCCCGAGACCGCCGCCAGGTTCTCCTGGATGGTCGGCCCGTCGACGCCCTCGCCACGCACGGCCGCCAGGGCCGCCAGCATGACGGCGTCGTACGACTCCGCCGCGTACGCGAAGTCGGTCAGGTCGGGGTCGATCTCGAGCAGGCGGTCACGGAACTCGCCCTCGGCGTTCGCGCCGGGCAGCGTGCCCTGCGCGCCCTCGAGGGTGCCGGGCTCGAAGTCGGCGCTGTAGTCCGCGAGGTTGCCGTCGACGAAGTACAGCTTGGACGTGTCGAAGCCCGCCGCGGCGAGCTGCGGGACGATCAGCTTCGTCTGGTCGAACGCGATGAGGACGATCGCGTCGGGGTTGGTCGCGACCGCGGCGGTCACGGCCGACGGGATCACGTCGTCCGACGCCGGGTCGAACTCCTCACCCGGGTTGCCGTAGGTGATCGTGCCGCCCGCGTCCTCGATGGTCTGCTTCGCGACGTCGCGCAGCGTCGTCCCGTAGTCGTCGTTGAAGACGAGGAACGCGACGTTCGCGTGGCCGTCGTTGAGGATGAGGTTGCCGAGCGCCGAGCCCTGGACCAGGTCCGACGGCGCCGTGCGGAAGTAGTAGTCGCTGTACCCGCTCAGCTTCGTCGAGGTGTTGGCCGGCGAGATCTGCACGACCTCGGCCCCCGTGATGTCGTCGACCACGTTGAGGGTCACGGACGACGACGCCGCACCCACGACGACCTGGGCGCCCTGGCTCAGCAGGTCCGTGACGGACTGCGTCGCAACCTCGGCGTTGTCCGCGTCGGAGGAGTCGGTGTGGACGATCTTGACGTCCTGACCGAGCACGCCACCGTTCTCGTTGATCTCCTCACCCGCGAGGTCGACCCCCGCGATCTCGGGCGGGCCGAGGAACGCGAGCGAACCGGTCTGTGGCAGGAGCGAGCCGACGATCAGCTGCTCGCCGCCTCCCCCGTCACCGTCGGCGTCGCCACCTGCGTCACCGTTGTCCGCGTCGCCGCTGCACGCGGTGAGGACGAGTGCGACGGCACCGGCGAGCGCTGCTGCCCGGGCCGCGTGGGTCGATCTCTTCATGCGGGGTACTCCTTAGCTGAGCACGCTGATCTCCCGCACCGGGACCTTTGTCCCGGTCAGGGACTGTGCGCAGCAACGTACCCCGCCCGTGTGTCCGGAGTGTGACATAAGCGGTCTCACGCCCGGTCGTTGCCGAGTTGTGACCAAACGCGGCCTCCGTCGACCGGATCACGACGGGAACGGCAGCATCCGGGCGGATCAGCGCGGTATCCGTCGCGAGAACGCGTCGCGACGACGGCCGTCAGGACCCGCCGACCTGCTCGATGACGGCGTCGGCGACCTCGCGCATGGTCAGACGTCGGTCCATGGACGTCTTCTGGATCCAGCGGAACGACTCGGGCTCCGTGAGCCCCATCTTGGTCATCAGGAGCCCCTTGGCGCGGTCCACGCGCTTGCGGGTCTCGAACCGGTCCGCGAGATCGGCCACCTCGGCCTCGAGCGCGGTGATCTGGCTGTAGCGCGACATCGCGATCTCGACCGCGGGAAGCAGGTCGGCCGGCGTGAAGGGCTTGACGACGTAGGCCATCGCACCCGCGTCGCGCGCACGCTCGACGAGCTCGGTCTGCGAGAAGGCCGTCAGCAGCACCACGGGCGCCGCGTGCTCCTTGACGATCTTCTCCGCCGCCGAGATGCCGTCCATCACCGGCATCTTCACGTCCATGACGACGACGTCGGGCGTGAGCTCGACCGCGAGCTGCACGGCCGTCTCACCGTCCCCGGCCTCACCGACGACGTCGAAGCCGGCCTCGCGCAGGGTCTCGACGACGTCCATGCGGATGAGCGCCTCGTCCTCGGCCACGACCGCACGTCGCGCCGGACGCGCCGCCTTGGGCTCCTCCGGCGCCTCGGTGGGGGTCTCGCTGAGCCCACCGAGGGGCAGGTCGAGCTCGGGGCTCTTCGGGGCGTCGCTCTCGGTCACGGGCGTTAGCCTAGTGCCGACGTCGGCCCGCCTGGAACCGCGTCCACCCGCGCGTCGTGCGTGTCGGTGGTCACGTCCGGCTCCGCGCGGCCCGGCGTCGGACGGCGTCGCAGGAGTGCGCCGTCCGGCCCCGATAGCCCAACCGGCAGAGGCGTTCGGCTCAAACCCGATCCAGTGTGGGTTCGAATCCCACTCGGGGCACGTTCCCTTTCCGCTCGACGCACTGCGGTGCGCACACCGAAGGTGAGACCTCTCCCCGATGGACGTTCCCTCCTGGGTCTGGGGCCTGACGATCGCCGCGATCGGCGCACTGCTGGCCTTCGACTTCTTCTTCCACGTCCGCAAGGCCCACGTCCCGACCCTCGGCGAGGCGGCGCGATGGTCGGCCTTCTACGTGGGCGTCGCGATCCTGTTCGGCCTCGGCGTGCTCGTCCTCGGCGGTGGCGACGCGGGCCAGGAGTACTTCGCCGGCTACATCACCGAGAAGGCGCTGTCGGTCGACAACCTCTTCGTCTTCCTCATCATCATGGCGAGCTTCCGCGTGCCGCGTGAGGACCAGCAGAAGGTGCTGCTGTTCGGCATCGTCTTCGCACTCATCGCCCGCTCGGGCTTCATCTTCCTCGGCGCGGCGCTCATCAACTCGTTCGCGTGGGTGTTCTACCTGTTCGGGCTCGTGCTGCTGATGACCGCGGGCAGCATGCTGCGCAAGGAGAACGAGGAGGAGCACTCGGCGGACAACTTCGTGATCCGCATCGCACGGCGCGTGTTCCACACCTCCGAGCACTACGACGGCGACAAGCTCTTCACGGTGGTCGACGGCCGGCGGGTGCTCACCCCGATGCTGCTCGTGATGGTCGCCATCGGCGGCACTGACATCCTCTTTGCCCTCGACTCGATCCCGGCCATCTTCGGCCTCACGCAGGACGTCTTCATCGTCTTCACGGCCACCGCGTTCTCGCTCATGGGCCTGCGTCAGCTCTTCTTCCTCATCGACGGCCTGCTCGACCGGCTCATCTACCTCTCCTACGGCCTCGCGGCGATCCTCGGGTTCATCGGCGTCAAGCTCGTCCTCCACGCGCTGCACGAGAACAACGTGCCGTTCATCAACGGTGGCGAGCACGTGGACGTCGTCGAGGTCAGCACGCCAGTCTCGCTCTCGGTGATCGTGGGGGTTCTGACGGTCACCGTGATCGCCTCGCTCGTGAGCCCCGCGGGCAAGATCCAGAACGCCGTGATGAGCGCACGTCGCCACGCGGGCCTGTACCTCGACCTCGAGTACACCGCCGACCTCTCGGAGCGCGAGCGCGTGTACGCCGAGCTCGTCGAGGAGGAGCGCGACATCCGCGCCCTCGCCGCGCGCTACCCCGACAAGGTCGTCGTCGACGAGGGCCTCGAGGAGCTCATCGCCTCGGCGCACTCGGCCCACCGCGAGCACCCCGCGACCTCGACCTGAGCGGTCGCGGCACGGCGTGCGCGGTCAGCCGGCCAGGTGCCTCTCGGCAGGGCCGTCGTAGGCGCTGAGCGGCCGGATCAGGCTGTTCGCCGCGCGCTGCTCGATGACGTGCGCCGTCCACCCCACGACGCGGCTCGCCGCGAAGAGCGGCGTGAAGGTCGCGGTGTCGAAGCCCATCAGGTGGTACGCGGGGCCCGAGGGGAAGTCGAGGTTCGGGAGTATCCCGGTGCGTTCGACCATGCCCCGCTCCAGCGCGTCGTAGAGCTGTGCGAGGTCGTCGCGCCCGGACCACCGCACGAGGTCGTCGAGCGCGGCCTTCATGGTCGGCACGCGCGAGTCGCCCCGGCGGTACACCCGGTGGCCGAAGCCCATCACCTTGCGGCGGGCACCGAGCGTCTCGTCCAGCCACGCGTCGACGCGCGCCGCCGTGCCGATCTGCTCGAGGGTCGCCATGACCGCCTCGTTCGCGCCGCCGTGCAGCGGACCCTTGAGGGCGCCGATCGCCCCCACGACCGCGGAGTGGAGGTCCGACAACGTCGAGGTGATCACGCGCGCGGTGAAGGTCGAGGCGTTGAACGAGTGCTCGGCGTAGAGCACCATCGACACCCGGAAGGCGTCGACCACCTCGGGCGGCGGTACCTGGCCGAAGGTCAGGTGCAGGAAGCTCTCCGCGTAGTCGAGGTCCGCCCGCGCGGCGACCGGGGCGAGCCCGCGACGACGGCGCTGGTCACGCGCGACCACGGCGGGCAGCGCGCCGAGCAGCCGCACCGAGCGCTCCAGGTCGGCCCCGGGCGCGTCGCCCAGGTCGTCGAGAGCGCCGAGCACGCTCACCGCGGTCCGGATCACGTCCATCGGGTGAGCCGTCAGAGGCAGGGCGTCGACGACGGCGCAGACGTCCTGCGGCAGCGCGCGCGCGGCGCGCTCGGCCGCCCGGAGCCGGTCGAGCTCGTCGGGCGTGGGCAGCTCGCCGTGCCAGAGCAGCCACGCGACCTCCTCGAACGAGCACGCGCGTGCGAGCTCCTGCACCGGGTAGCCCCGGTACAGGAGCGAGTTGCTCTCGGGGTCCACCTTGGAGATCGCCGTCGTGTCGACCACGACCCCTGCCAGTCCCTTGCGGATCTCGTCCACCGTGCTCGCTCCTTTGCGCGTCCGGGGTGCTGCGTGCGGTGCGGTCGGCGTCGGCCGACCGCGGGTCAGTGCGTCACCGAACCGTGCGTGGCGTCGTCGTCGGACCGGTACGTGAAGATCGCGTCGTCGAAGTGGTTGTAGCCCGCGTAGTCGACGAGCTCGTAGAGCCGCGCGCGGTGCTGCATGCCCGGTACCTCGCCGACCAGCGAGCCCTCGGCCACCAGGGTGTCGAGGGCCCGCTCGGCGGCACCCATGGCGACGCGGAGCAGCGAGACCGGGTAGATCACGACGTTCACGCCGACGTCCTCGAGCTGCCGGGTGGTCACGAGCTCGGACCTGCCGAACTCCGTCTGGTTGGCGAGGATCGGGACGTCGACGGCGGCGCGCACCGCCTCGAGCTCGCGCAGGTCGGCCATCGCCTCGGGGAAGATCGCGTCGGCGCCCGCGTCGACCAGGGCCCGCATCCGGTCGAGCGCGGCGTCGAGGCCCTCGACGCCACGGGCGTCGGTGCGCGCCATCACCACGAGGTCCGGGTCGCGGCGGGCGTCCACCGCGGCGCGGACGCGGCGCACCGCGGTCGCGGTGTCGACCACGGCCTTGCCCGTGAGGTGGCCGCACCGCTTCGGGTTCACCTGGTCCTCGACGTGCAGGCCCGCGACCCCGGAGTCCTCGAGCACCTGGACGGTGCGCGCGACGTTCATGGGTTCCCCGAACCCGGTGTCGGCGTCGACCAGCACGGGCAGGTCCGTCACACGCGCCACCTGCGCGGCGCGTGCCGCCACCTCGGTGAGCGTCGTCAGGCCGACGTCGGGCAGGCCCAGCTCGGCCGACACCACGGCGCCCGAGACGTACACGCCCTCGAAGCCCTTGTCCTCGATCAGCCGCGCGGTGAGCGGCGTGAACGCCCCGGGAAGGCGCTGGAGACGGCCTGAGGCGAGACCCGCACGGAACGCCCCGCGCCGCTGGGCCGCCGTGGTGCGTGTGTGCAGCATCAGAAGATCCCCTCGTCCGTCGGGACGTCCCCGCCGTCGACGGCGACCGTGAGCTGGTCGAGCTCGTCCGGACGCAGGTGCGGCAGGCGTGCGACCACCTCGAGGAACCGGTCCACCTCGGCCGGCTCGACGACGCCGTCGGCAAGGGTGCGCAGCTTCGCCACGTACTGCTCGCGGCCGAAGGGTCGCGCCCCCTGGGGGTGGGCGTCAGCCACCGCGAGCTCGTCGACGATCGTGCGGCCGTCCCGCAGCCGCACCTCCATGCGGCCGCCGAAGGCGCGTTCGGCCGGGTCCGGGGCGTGGTAGCGGCGCGTCCACTCCGGGTCCTCGACCGTGCGCACCCGGCGCCACAGGGCCACGGTGTCCGCACGAGCCGCGCGCTCCGGCCGGTAGGACTCGACGTGGTGCCACGCGCCGTCCTGGAGCGCCACGGTCACGATGTACGGGATCGAGTGGTCGAGCGTCTCGCGCGTGGCCGTCGGGTCGTACTTCTGCGGGTCGTTCGCGCCCGAGCCGATGACGTGGTGCGTGTGGTGACTCGTGCGGATCAGCAGGTCCTCGACCTGCTCCGGGTCACGCAGCTCGGGGTGCTCGCGGCCCATCCGGCGCGCGAGGTCGATCAGCGCCTGGGCCTGGTACTCGGCCGAGTGCTCCTTGGTGTACGTGTCGAGGATCGCGCGCTTGGCCTCCCCGGGCGCCGGGAGCCCCACCTCGTAGCGCGCGTCCGCCCCGTCGAGCAACCACGCGACGACCCCGTCCTCGCCCTCGTAGATGGGCGTGGGCGAGGTCTGGCCGCGCATCGCCCGGTCCACGGCCTCGATCGCGACCTTGCCGGCGAACGCCGGCGCGTACGCCTTCCACGTGGAGATCTCGCCCTTGCGCGACTGCCGCGTGGACGTCGTGGTGTGCAGCGCCTGGCCGATCGCGTGGAACGTCTGCTCCACGGGCAGCCGGAGCAGCGTGCCGAGCGCCGCCGCCACGGAGGGGCCCAGGTGGGCCACGTGGTCGATCTTGTGCGCGTGGAGGCTGATCGCACGCACGAGGTCCACCTGGACCTCGTAGCCCGTCGCGATCGCACGGACGACGTCGCGCCCGCTCACCCCGCGTCGTGTCGCGACGTGCTGCGCGACCGCGAGCACGGGCGGGATGTTGTCGCCCGGGTGCGAGTAGTCGGCCGCGAGGAACGTGTCGTGGTAGTCGAGCTCGCGGACCGCGACGCCGTTCGCCCAGGCGGCCCACGCCGGGTCCACCCGGGTCCCCGATCCGAGCACGACCGCGCCCGGGCTCGCGGGGTGCGCCACGGCCTGCGCCCGGGCCACGCGGACCGGCTCGCGGTGCACCGAGGCGATCGCGACGGCCACGTCGTCGATCACGCGGTTGACGACCATCTCCGCGACGTCGTCGTCGACCTCGACGTCGTCGGCGGCGACCTCGGCGAGGCGCCAGGCGAGCTGCTCGTGCGGGGGCAGGCGGTCGGCGCTCGGATGGACGCGCAGGGTGTGGACGAGCATCAGACTCCCTCGCTCGAAGTGGTGGCTCCGGACGGGACGACGAGGGGGCCTGCCCCGCCCTGGGCGGCGAGGCCCTCGAGGACGTTGCGCAGACTCGCGTCCAGGTGAACGGCCGTCGCGTGCGCGGCGAGCGCCTCGTCCCGCTCGGCGACGGCGCGCGAGATCAGCGCGTGCTCGCGCGCCGCGCGCTCGAGCCGTGCCATGTCGTCGTGCGCCAGGCGGCGTGCGCGCACCACGTGGCCGCGCAGGCCCTGGAGCGCCCGCGTGAGGTAGGGGCTCGCCGCGGCGGCGTCGACGGCGACGTCGAGCTCCGACGCGAGGGCGTAGTACGCGCCGACGTCGAGGCCCGCTCCGACGCTGCGTGCGGTCGTCTCGAACCGACGGGTGAGCGCCTCGAACACGCCGTCGGTGCGGCGACGCGCGGCGAGTCGCACCGCCTCGAGCTCGAGCGCCTGGCGCAGCTCGAAGAGGTGCACGACATCGGTCGCGTCGAGTGGGGCGACCACCGTGGTGCGGCCGCGGCCGGGTGCGGCGAGACCGTCCGCCTCCAGACGTGCGAGCGCCTCGCGCACCGGTGTGCGGGAGACGCCGAGGCGCGCGGCCAGGTCGACCTCGGAGAGCAGCGAACCGGGGCGCAGCTCCCACCGCAGGATCTCGTCCCGGAGGGAGGCATAGGCCTGATCGCTCGCGCGCACCTCACGATGCTACGTCGGCCGAGGTTCTGATGTATACAGCGAATCTCTAGGCGGGCGGTGTTCGCGCCGCTCTGCGGGCGTCGTCGGAACCGCATGCATACAACGTCGCTGTCCGGTCGCACCGTCGTGTCACCGTGACGCCGTCGTCCGCCGGATCTGGGAGACTGTCACGAACCTGGAGGAGGCCCCATGAGCGAGACCACGCGCGTCCCTGCGCACGACCACGACGCGGACCACATCGGCGATCACCGTCTGACCGACCGGCCCGCCTCCGCGGGGCCGCTCGTGTTCGTGCTCTGCTTCGTGCTCATGCTCGCGGGCTTCTGGGCCATGGCCGTCTCGTTCGACCTCGAGAACGGGCTCGTCTTCTGCGGCGGCCTGCTCCTCGCGGGCCTCGCGTTCCTCATCCCCCTGGCGCGCGCGGAGAGCTGACCGCGGCCGCCCAGAGGTGGCCGGCCGCGCGGGCCCTCACCGGGGACCACGCCTCAGCGCGGCGCGCGAGGGCACGTGCGTCGTCGATCCCCGCCGCGCGACGCAGCACCAGGTCGCTCGCCGGGAAGACGTCACGCTCCCCCAGCGCACGCAGGCTGAGGTAGTCGACCGTCCACGGCCCGATCCCGGGCACCGCGACCAGCCGCTCCCGCACCGCGGCGGCGTCCTCGCCCGGCGCGAGCCTCAGGCCGTCCGCGCAGGCGCGGGCGAGGTCGAGCAGCGTGCGGGCGCGTGCCCGGGTCAGCCGCACGGCCCCGCGCACGACCTCCTCGCCCGCGTCGAGCAGTGCCTCGGGCGTGGGCGCGGTGCGCAGCCCGCCCTGCCCGTCGCCGCCGAATGCGGCGACGAGGCGACCGGTGAGCGTCCGGGCCGCAGCGAGGCTCACCTGCTGCCCGATGACCGTCTGCAGCGCCGCCTGCCAACCGTCCGGGTGCACGGCGACACGCAGGCCGGGACGCGCACGGACCCTGTCGGCGAGCAGCACGTCGCGGCCCAGCGGCTCGTCGAGCACGCGCGGGTCGTCGGCGAGGTCGAACCAGCGACGCACGAGCTCGTCCAGCCTGCGGCGCTCGGGCGCGGCGAGCTCCTCGACCCGCACGCGCACGCCGTCGGCCTCGAGCCGTGCCGCGACCGCCACCTGACGTCCGACGTCGAGCAGGCGCACCGTGGTCGCCGTCTCGCGATCGGTCCGCTCGAGCCCCGGTACCGCGTGGCCGACGATCCAGTCGAGCAGCGAGTCCCGGTCGAACGGACCCGTGGCGGGGTACCAGAGGTCCACGCTCACGCGGCCTCGAGGGCGAGCAGCGCGCGCTTCGCGTCCAGCCCACCGACGTAGCCGCCGAGCGTTCCGTCCGAACGCAGCACGCGGTGGCACGGCACCACGACCGGGAGCGGGTTGGTCGCACACGCCGAGCCGACGGCGCGTACGGCCCGGGGGCTCCCTGCCGCGACCGCCACCTGCGCGTAGCTCTCGGTGGCCCCGTAGCCGATCTCGCTCAGGTGGGCGAGCACGCGACGCCGGAAGCCCGACGAGAGCCGGAGGTCCATCGGGACGTCGAACGTGGTGCGGCGGTGCGCGAAGTACTCCTCGAGCTGGCGCGCGACGGGGTCCAGGCGTCGCGGCGACGCGAGGATGCGCACACCCACGCGGCGGGCGAGGTCCTCGAGCACACGCTCGTGCCCCTCGACGTCGAACGCGACGCGCACCACACCCAGGGGCGTGGCCGCGACGAGCAGCTCGCCCACGGGTGAGGCGACGGTGCGGTAGGTGACGTCCACGAGCCGCTCGGCCTCGCCTCGCGCCACGAGGTGCTCGCGCAGGGTGGCGAGGTGCGTCTCACGTGGGACGCCGCCGAGGTCGTCGCGCGACCAGGTGTCGTTCGTCGGGATGGTCATCGGGCACCTCCGGGGACGGGGACGACGGGGCGCGCGGCTGCGGTGGTCCCGAGCGCTCGCCGCAGGGCGGCCACGCCGTCGGCGGCGGCTCGCCGAGCGGCCTCGGGCGTCCCTCCGACCAGCTCGGCCACCTCGCGGTACGGGAGCCCTGCGACGTGGTGGTAGGCGACCGTGAGACGCTGCCGCTCGGGCAGGCGCGCCACCGCGGCGAGCAGCTCGTCGTGCTCGTCCGACGCCGGCTCGACGACACCGTGGTCGGGCACCTCGGCGACCGGCACGGCGCGCCGGGCGCGCGCGCGATGGATGTCGACCGCCTTGCGGTGAGCGATCGTCACGAGCCACGCACGCACGTCCGAACCTTCCGGGAGACCGGGGTACGCGCGCAACGCCGCCAGGAACGTCTCGGACCACGCGTCGTCGGCGTCCAGCGGCCCGACGACCGCACGGCAGACGCGCCAGACGGTCCCGCCGTGGTCCGCGACCACCTGCTCGAAGGGCTTCACACCAGGTAGACGTCCGGGAGCGCCAGGATGTGAGGTCGGGCGCTCGGACATCTGCACGTCGGCCGGCATGGCGCCAGCATCGCACCTCGGCCGCGCACCGCTGCGGCGTCGCGCGCTCACCTCCCGGCGGAGCATCATGGCCGGATGGAGGCCCGGGCCCGTGCGACCGTCGTGGCCGGCCCACGGCCACGTGACGGCAGTCGCGGGGCGGCCGGAACCGCCGCGCGCGGCGTCGCCGCACTGCTCGCGGGGACGGTCGCGGCTCTGGCCGCCTGCGGACCGCTCGCGACCCCGGCGACACCGCCGCCCTCCGGGACGACGGCGGCGCCGCCCCTGGCGCCCGGCGCCGCGGAGCAGATCCGTGTCGAGATCCGTCAGAGCCGCTCCGACCAGGCGGCTCGTGTGGTCCAGCTGCGCGTGCACGCACCCCCGTCCACGGAGGTGGTGGTGGCGTCCGCGGCCCTCGAGGCGGCGGGCTTCGTCGGCGTCGCGGCGCTCGAGAGCTGGGACCGACGGGTCCCGGCCGGCCGCACGCGGGACGCGTCCGTGGCGCTCGGCGAGGCACGGTGCGCCGAGCCCTCGGGCGACGGCCGCGTGAGGCTCGTGCTCGCCGACGGCGCGCGCACCGAGGTCCGGACCGAGGCGGAGGATCCGCAGGGGCACCTCGCGCGCATCCACGCGGAGGACTGCGCGCGTGCCGCCCTGACCGCAGCGCTCGACGTGGAGATCGGCTCCGGGCTCGCGACGTCGCGCGGGCCGGACGGCCTCGTCGCGACGCTCACGCTGGTGCTCGTCCCGACCCGGGACGCCCCCGAGGTGGTCGTCGAGAGCGTGGAGGGGACCGTGCTCCTCGGGCCGGCGGGTGGTGGGACGGCCTGGACGGCTCCCCCGCTCGGGGCGGTCGTGGAAGGGCCGACCACGGTGCGGCTGCCGATCGTCCCCACGCGGTGCGACGCCCACGCGGTCGCCGAGGACAAGCGCGGCACGTACCTCGGGCTGCGCGCGACCGTCGCCGGCCGGAGCCTGCCGACGGTCCCGCTCGATGTGGGCGACGAGCTGCGCGGCGAGCTGCGAGCGTTCGTCGCCGACCACTGCGGGTGGTGACCGCGCCCACCGACGCGGTCACGGCGCGCGCGGGCCGCGTCCGCGGTGGGGGCCGCGACGTGCCGCACCGGCCCCGACGGCGACGGCGCCCCGTCCCACGCGGGGACGGGGCGCCGTCGTCGTGCTTCGGGCCGCGCCGGGCGGCCCGAGAGGTGTCAGGCCACCGAGCGCTGCTCGCTGCCGATCTTGTGCACGAGGAGCGAGTTCGTGGTGCCCGGGACGCCCACCGGGGCGCCGAAGACGATCACCACGAGGTCGCCGTCCTCCGCGAGGCCGTTGGCCCGCAGGGTCTGGTCGACCTGGCGGACCATCGCGTCGGTGTGCTCGACGGTCGGGACCTCGTACGTCTGCACGCCCCAGCTCAGGGCGAGCGTGTTGCGCACGGCCGGGACCGGCGTGAACGCGAGCAGCGGGATGCCCGAGCGCAGGCGCGACATGCGCCGCGCCGAGTCCCCGCTCTGGGTGAACGTCACGAGGTACTTCACGCCGAGGGTCTCACCGACCTCGGAGGCCGCGTGGGTGATCGCACCACCGCGCGTCTGCGGGCTCCAGCCGAGCGGCGCGATGCGGTCCTGCCCGTGCTCCTCGGTGTTCTCGATGATGCGGGCCATCGTCCGCACGGCCTCGATCGGGTAGTCGCCCACGCTGGTCTCGCCGGAGAGCATGACCGCGTCGGCGCCGTCGAGCACCGCGTTGGCGCAGTCCGACGCCTCGGCCCGCGTGGGGCGAGGGGCCGAGATCATGGACTCGAGCACCTGCGTCGCGACGATGACGGGCTTGGCCGACCGACGGCACAGCTCGATCGCACGCTTCTGCACCAGCGGGACCTGCTCGAGCGGGAGCTCGACACCCAGGTCACCGCGCGCGACCATGACGCCGTCGAACGCGTCCACGATCTCGGCCAGGTTCTCGACCGCCTGCGGCTTCTCGACCTTGGCGATGACGGGGACGGTGCGCCCCTCCTCGGTCATGATCCGGGCGACGTCGGCGTAGTCGTCCGCGCTGCGCACGAACGACAGCGCGATCAGGTCAGCGCCCAGGCGCAGGGCCCAGCGCAGGTCCTGCTCGTCCTTGTCGGACATCGCGGGCACGCTCACCGCGACGCCAGGCAGGTTCAGGCCCTTGTTGTTCGAGACGGGGCCGGCGACCTCGACGCGGGTCACGACGCGCGGGCCGTCGACCTCGGTGATCCGCACCGCGACGCGACCGTCGTCGATGAGGATGCGGTCGCCCACCTTGGCGTCGCCCGGCAGGCCCTTGTAGGTGGTCGAGACGAGCTCCTTGGTGCCCGGCACGTCCTCGGTCGTGATCGTGAAGACGTCGCCCTCGGCGAGCTCGTGCTTGCCCTCGACGAAGCGACCCAGGCGGATCTTGGGGCCCTGCAGGTCGACCAGGACGGCGACGGCGCGGCCCGAGGCCTTGGCCGCGGCACGCACACGGTCGATCACGGCGGCGTGCTCGTCGGCCTCGCCATGGCTGCGGTTGATCCGGGCCACGTCCATGCCGGCGTCCACGAGCGCCTGGATCTGCTCGGGCGACTCGGTCGCGGGGCCGATGGTGCACACAATCTTGGCTTTACGCATGTCTCCAGCCTAGTTCCTGGGTCCCGGGACCTTTCGACCCGTCCGACCCGTGTCGGTCGTGCCGGTCACGGGGGCGGGACCGGCTCCAGCGGGCGCGACCGTCGGCGGGTCACCCCCGTCCCGGCACGCCGGAGGTCTCAGGGGCGCATCGCCATGGTGCTCGGCGTCACGGGCACGGGCAGCTCGGTGCTGCCACGCAGGTAGGCGTCGACGGCCGCGGCGGCGCCGCGACCCTCGGCGATGGCCCAGACGATCAGGGACTGGCCCCGGCCCGCGTCGCCGGCGACGAAGACGCCCGGCACCGAGGTCGCGTAGTCCTCACCGCGGGCGACGAGGCCTCGCCCGGTGACGTCCGCGCCCGTCTGCTCGCTCAGCGCCTCGGTCTCCGGGCCCGTGAAGCCCATCGCGACGAGCACCAGATCCGCCGGGATGTCCTTCTCGGTCCCCGCGGTCGGGACGCGACGCCCGTCGGGCAGGTACTCCGTGGTGGCGACGCGCAACGCACGCACGCGGCCGTCGTCGTCCCCGACGAAGCCCACGGTCGAGGCGAGGAACGTGCGCTCACCGCCCTCCTCGTGCGAGCTCGACACCTCGAAGAGCAGCGGGTCGGTGGGCCACGGCTGGTTCTCCGGGCGCTCGAGCGGTGGCTGGACGCCGATGGCGAGCGTCGTCACCGAGGCGGCCTGCTGACGCAGGGCGGTGCCGACGCAGTCGGAGCCGGTGTCGCCGCCGCCGATGACCACGACGTGCTTGCCGGTCGCCGTGATCTGGTCGGGCACCTCGTCGCCGGCCACGACGGCGTTGGACTGGTGCAGGTACTCCATCGCGAGGTGGATCCCCTCGAGGTCGCCGCCGGGGACGGCGAGCCTGCGCGCGACCGGGGCCCCCGTCGCGACGACCACGGCGTCGTACCGTGCGCGGAGCTCCTTCCAGGTGATGTCGCGACCGATCTCGACGCCCGGGCGGAAGCGCGTGCCCTCCTCGGTCATCTGCGCGATACGGCGGTCGATGAGCTGCTTCTCGAGCTTGAAGTCGGGCACGCCGTAGCGCAGCAGCCCGCCGATCCGGTCGTCCCGCTCGAAGACCGCGACGGTGTGGCCGGCGCGGGTGAGCTGCTGGGCAGCCGCGAGCCCCGCGGGCCCCGAGCCGACGACCGCGACCGTGTGGCCGGTGAGGAAGTACGGCACCTGCGGTGTGACGTACCCGCGTGCGAACGCCTCGTCGACGATCGAGACCTCGACGTTCTTGATCGTCACCGGCGGCTGGCTGATGCCGAGGACGCACGACGTCTCGCACGGCGCGGGGCAGATGCGCCCCGTGAACTCGGGGAAGTTGTTCGTCGCGTGCAGGCGGTCGCTCGCCTCGGCCCACTGCCCCTTCCACACGAGGTCGTTCCACTCGGGGATGAGGTTCCCGAGCGGGCAGCCCTGGTGGCAGAAGGGGATGCCGCAGTCCATGCAGCGCCCCGCCTGCTCGTGCAGCATCACGGCGTGCGCCGGGTCGTCCTGCGCCGTGCGGTGCTCGACGACCTCGCGCCAGTCCATGAGACGCACCGGCACGGGCCGGCTGGGCGGGAGCGCGCGGTCGCGCACCTTCAGGAAGCCGCGGGGGTCAGCCACGGGACACCTCCAGGATCTCGTCCCACACGCCCGGGGCCGACGGGTCGAGCCCGCGCTCCGCCGCCTGGGCCAACGTGATGCGCATGCGCTCGTACTCGGTGGGCATCACCCGGGTGAGGCGGTCGAGCGAGGCCGGCAGGTCCGCCAGCAGCTCGGCGGCGCGGGGCGAGCCCGTCGCCTCCACGTGGGCGCGCAGGAGCGCGGTGACGAGCTCGCGGTCCTCCTCGCCGAGCGGCGAGAGCGACAGCTCACCCGAGGTGAGGGCAGGGATGTTGACGGCCTCACGGCGGAGGTCGAGGACGAAGGCCTGACCGCCGGACATCCCGGCGCCGAAGTTGCGGCCCGTCGCTCCGAGCACCACGACGGTGCCGCCCGTCATGTACTCGCAGCCGTGGTCACCGACGCCCTCGACGACGAGCGTCGCGCCCGAGTTGCGGACCGCGAACCGCTCCCCCACGACCCCGCGCAGGAAGATCCGACCCGACGTCGCGCCGTAGCCGATGACGTTGCCCGCGATCACGTCGCGGTCGCCCGAGAGCACCGACGCGTGGTCGGGACGCACGACGATCGTGCCGCCCGAGAGGCCCTTGCCGACGTAGTCGTTGGCGTCGCCCACGAGCCGCAGCGTCACGCCCTGCGGCACGAACGCACCGAACGACTGGCCGGCCGACCCGGTGAGGGTCACGTCGATGGTGCCGTCCGCGAGGCCATGGCTCCCGTAGCGCCGCGTGACCTCGTGGCCGAGCATCGTCCCGACGGTGCGGTTCACGTTGCGGATCGGCAGCGCGATCTCGACGGGCTCGCGACGCTCGAGCGCGTCGGCCGCCATCGCGACGAGCTGGTTGTCGAGGGCCTTGTCGAGGCCGTGGTCCTGGCTCGTGGTGCGCCGCAGGGACGAGCCGGGCGCAGGCTCGGGACGTGCGAGGACCGGGCCGAGGTCGAGGCCCGCGGCCTTCCAGTGCGCGACGGCCGCCCGGGTGTCGAGCGACTCGACGTGACCGACGGCCTCGTCGATCGACCGGAAGCCGAGGGCCGCGAGGTACTCGCGCACCTCGGTCGCGACGTACTCGAAGAACGTCTCGACGAACTCGGGCTTGCCCGTGAAGCGTGCCCGCAGCTCGGGGTTCTGCGTCGCGACGCCCACGGGACACGTGTCGAGGTGGCAGACGCGCATCATCACGCAGCCGCTCACCACCAGCGGCGCCGTCGCGAAGCCGAACTCCTCGGCACCCAGCAGCGCGCTCACGACGACGTCACGACCGGTCTTGAGCTGACCGTCCACCTGCACCACCACGCGGTCGCGCAGGTTGTTGAGCACGAGCGTCTGCTGCGCCTCGGCGAGGCCGATCTCCCACGGCGTACCCGCGTGCTTGAGCGACGTGAGCGGGCTCGCGCCGGTGCCGCCGTCGTGACCCGAGATGAGGACCACGTCGGCATGGGCCTTGGCCACGCCTGCGGCGACCGTTCCCACGCCGAACTCGCTCACGAGCTTGACGTGCACGCGCGCCGCCGGGTTCGCGTTCTTGAGGTCGTGGATCAGCTGCGCGAGGTCCTCGATCGAGTAGATGTCGTGGTGCGGCGGCGGCGAGATGAGGCCGACCCCGGGCGTCGAGTGCCGGGTGGCTGCGACCCACGGGTAGACCTTGGTCCCCGGGAGCTGGCCGCCCTCGCCGGGCTTGGCGCCCTGGGCCATCTTGATCTGCAGGTCGTCGGCGTGCGTCAGGTACTCGGACGTCACGCCGAAGCGTCCGGACGCGATCTGCTTGATCGCGCTGCGGCGCTCCGGGTCGCGCAGGCGCTCGGGGGTCTCGCCGCCCTCGCCCGTGTTGGACCGGCCGCCCAGACGGTTCATCGCGATCGCGAGCGTCTCGTGGGCCTCGGCCGAGATCGAGCCGTAGGACATCGCACCGGTGTTGAACCGCCGCACGATCTCGCTCACGGGCTCGACCTCGTCGAGCGGGACGGGTGGCCGCACGCCCTCGGCGAACGTCAGCAGCCCCCGCAGCGTCATGAGCCGCTCCGCCTGGTCGTCGACGCGCCGCGTGTACTGACGGAAGACGTCGAGCTGGCGCGTGCGGGTCGAGTGCTGGAGGCGGAACACGGTCTCGGGGTCGAAGAGGTGCTCCTCGCCGCCGCGTCGCCACTGGTACTCGCCACCGACGTCCAGGCGGCGGTGGGCCTGCGGGTTGCCGCTGGGCGGGTAGGCCTGCGCGTGCCGTGCGGCCACCTCGGTCGCGACGACGTCGAGACCGATGCCGCCCAGGCGGCTCGTGGTGCCGGTGAAGTACTCCTCGACCAGCTCGTGCGAGAGGCCCAGCGCCTCGAAGACCTGGGCGCCCCGGTAGGACTGGATGGTGGAGATCCCCATCTTGCTCATGACCTTGAGCACGCCCTTGCCCAGCGCCTTGATGAGGTTCGCCACGGCCTTCTCCGGGCTGACCTCGCCGAGGGACCCGTCGCGCGCGAGGTCCTCGACGGACTCCATCGCGAGGTACGGGTTGACGGCCGCGGCACCGTAGCCGATGAGCAGCGCCACGTGGTGCACCTCGCGCACGTCGCCCGCCTCGACCACGAGGCTCACGCGGGTGCGGGTGTGTCGACGCAGCAGGTGGTGGTGCACCGCGCTCACGAGGAGCAGCGACGGGATGGGCGCCTTGTCGGCGTCCGAGTCGCGGTCCGACAGGATCAGGAAGCTCGTGCCGGCCTCGACCGCACGGTCGACCTGGGCGAAGATCTCCTCGAGCCGGGCCCGCAGTGCCTCGGCCCCGCCGTCGACACGGTAGAGGCCGCGCACGATCTCGGCGCTGAAGACGCCCTCGAGGTCGGGGTCGCGGTCGATGCGCACGATCTTCGCGAGCTGGTCGTTGTCGAGCACCGGGAAGGGCAGCACGAGCTTGCGCGCGTGCTCGGGCACGTCGGCCAGCAGGTTCGGCTCGGGCCCGATCGCGCCCCCGATCGAGGTGACGAGCTCTTCGCGGATCGCGTCCAGGGGCGGGTTCGTGACCTGCGCGAACATCTGGGTGAAGTAGTCGAAGAGCAGCCGCGGTCGCGCCGAGAGCACGGCGACGGGCGTGTCCGAACCCATCGCGCCGAGCGGCTCACCGGCGGTCTGCGCCATCGGCGTCAGGAGGATCTTGAGCTCCTCCTCGGTGTACCCGAACGCCCGCTGGCGCCGGCGCACCGAGGCGGGGCTGTGCCGCACGTGCTCACGCTCGGGGAGCTGGTCGAGGAACACCGAGTGCTCGGACACCCACTGCGCGTAGGGGCGCTGCGCCGCCAGCTGGGCCTTGACCTCCTCGTCCTCGACGATCCGACCCGCTCCGGTGTCGACGAGGAACATCCGGCCGGGCTCGAGCCGGCCCTTGCGCACCACGGTGGAGGGGTCGATGTCCAGCACGCCCGTCTCGGACGCGAGGACGACGAGACCGTCGTCGGTGACCCAGTAGCGGCCGGGCCGCAGGCCGTTGCGGTCGAGCACCGCACCGATGAGCGTGCCGTCCGTGAACGTCAGGGCTGCGGGGCCGTCCCAGGGCTCCATCAGCGTCGAGTGGTACTCGTAGAACGCGCGGCGGTCGGGGTCCATCTCGGCGTGGTTCTCCCACGCCTCGGGAACCATCATGAGGACGGCGTGCGGCAGGCTGCGCCCCGCGAGGTGCAGCAGCTCGAGCACCTCGTCGAACGTGCCGGAGTCGCTGCCGCCCGGGGTGCAGACGGGCAGCAGCGAGGTGAGGTCGCCCAGGGCCTCGCTCTCGAGCGTGCTCTGCCGCGCGGCCATCCAGTTGCGGTTGCCGCGCACCGTGTTGATCTCGCCGTTGTGCGCGAGCAGGCGGAACGGCTGCGCGAGCGGCCACGACGGGAACGTGTTGGTCGAGAAGCGCGAGTGCACCAGCGCGATCTCCGACGCGTAGCGCGGGTCGGAGAGGTCGGGGAAGAACGGCTCGAGCTGCGCCGTCGTGAGCATCCCCTTGTAGGTGAGGGTGCGGGCCGACAGCGAGGCGAAGTAGACGCCCACCTCGCGCTCGGCACGCTTGCGCACACGGAAGGCCCTGCGGTCGAGGTCGAGCCCGGCGAGGGTGCGCGCGGGGTCAGCGACGACCAGCTGGCGGAAGACCGGCATGCTCGCGCGTGCCGTCGGCCCCACGAGGTCGGCCGCCACCGGCACGTCACGCCAGGCGAGGAGCTCGAGCCCCTCCTCCGCCACGAGGCCCTCGACGTGTGCCACGGCCGCAGCCCGGGCGTCGTCGTCGGTCGGCAGGAAGGCCATGCCGATGGCGTAGTGGCCCGCAGCCGGGAGCTCGGCCTGGACGACGTCCCGCAGGAAGGCGTCGGGGACCTGGGTGAGGATGCCGGCACCGTCGCCGCTGTCCGTCTCGGCGCCGACGGCGCCGCGGTGGTCCAGGTTGAGCAGCGCGGTCAGCCCCGCGTCGACGATGTCGCGTCCGGGCGTCCCGCGCAGCGTCGCGACGAACGCGACTCCGCACGCGTCGTGCTCGGCCGCCGGGTCGTAGAGACCGTGGGCGGGGGGCATCGCATGCGGGTGAGCGGGACGCTCCATGTGCACCGTCCTCCGGGGGTACCCGGCAGGGGTACCGGGCGTGGTCAGGGATCACGGGACGACGTCGGCCCAGGCGACGCGACGATACCCGCAGGTCCGCACGCCTCAGAAGGGTGTGACGGGTGACATATCTCACGCTTTGCCTGGACGTTGCCGTCAGGTTACGCCTGGTCGGTGCCCTTCCGGGAGACCGCAGCGGACTCGGTGCCCGGTGCCGCACCGGCGTCGGGCGACTCCGCGTCCACGTGCGCAGGCTCGCTGCCCGCGCCGTCGACGTGCGCAGGGTCCTCGTGTGCGGCATCGGTGCGCGCCTCGTCCTCGTCCGGGCCACGCGGGACCGCACCCGGGAGCTCGACCCCCGGCTCGCGCCCCGGATGCCGTCGGCCCACGACGACGAACGCGACCGCCGCGCCGACGAGCACGACGATCGACGTCCAGATGTTGAGCCGGAGGCCGAGGACCGTCTCGGCCGGGTCGATCCGCAGGGCCTCGATCCACACGCGCCCGAGCGTGTAGGTCACCACGTAGAGCCAGAAGACCCGACCGTGCCCGAGCCGGTACCGGCGGTCGAGCCAGAGCAGGAGCGCGGCCGCGGCGAGGTTCCAGAGCATCTCGTACAGGAACGTCGGGTGGAACAGCGTGTCCGGCGGGAGGTCGGACGGGAAGGTCGGGCTCGCAGGATCGATGCGCAGGCCCCACGGCAGCGTGGTCGGCGCACCGAACAGCTCCTGGTTGAACCAGTTGCCCAGGCGTCCGATCGCCTGGGCCACGAGCAACCCGGGCGCCACGGCGTCGGCGAAGCTCGAGAACCGCACCCCTTGGCGACGGCAGCCGATCCATGCGCCGACCGCGCCGAGCGCGATCGCACCCCAGATGCCGAGTCCGCCCTCCCAGATCGCGAAGGCCTTCATCGGGTCGCCGTCGGGGCCGAAGTAGGCGTCCGGGGACGAGATCACGTGGTAGACGCGGCCCCCGAGGATGCCGAACGGCACCGCCCAGAACGTGATCTCGAGGACCGTCTCCGGATCACCCCCGCGTTCCTTCCAGCGACGCTGCGTGAGCCACACGGCGGCGACGATCCCGGCCATGATCGCGAGGGCGTAGGCCCGCAACGGCAGCGGACCGAGGTACCAGACGGACTGCGACGGGCTCGGGATGCCCGGGGCGAGCGCGACTCCCAGCGCCGCGCCGCTCATCGCCGCACCTCGCGCACGCCCTCGGCGAGATCCTCGACCACTCGATGCAGGGCGTGCAGCCCCGCCTGCTGGTCGTCGGCCTCTGCGAGGGCCCGCACGAACGCGCTGCCCACGATGACGCCGTCGGCGTAGGCACCGACCTCGGCCGCCTGGTCACGCGTGCTCACGCCCAGGCCGACGCAGACGTGCTCCGCACCTGCGCGCCGCGTGTCGGCGACGAGGCGCTCCGCGTGGGCACCGACCGTCGCACGGGTGCCCGTGACGCCCATGGTCGAGGCGGCGTAGACGAATCCGCGCGTGGCCTGAGCCGTGAGGGCGAGTCGCTCGGGGGTCGAGCTCGGGGCGACGAGGAAGACGCGGTCGAGCGCGTGCTCGTCGGACGCCGTGAGCCAGTCCCCCGCCTCGTCGGGGATGAGGTCCGCGGTGATGAGCCCCGCCCCTCCGGCGGCCGCGAGATCCCGTGCGAACGGCGCGATGCCGTAGCGGACCACGGGGTTCCAGTAGGTCATGACGAGCACCGGGACACCGGTGCTCGCGACCGCCTCGACGGTCGCGAACGTGTCGCGCACGCGGACGCCACCGCGCAGCGCGTGCTCGACGGCGCGCTGGATGACCGCGCCGTCCATCACGGGGTCCGAGTACGGCAGGCCGAGCTCGATCACGTCGACACCTGCGTCGACCATCGTCCGTGCGGCCGCCACGGCGCCGTCGACGTCAGGGAAGCCGACGGGCAGGTAGCCGACGAGCGCAGGGCGGCCCTCGCGTCGGACCGCACGCAGCCGCTCGGCCGTGCGGCTGGGCGCGTGGAGGTCGCCCGACGGCGTGTCGGTCACGGTGACGCTGCCGTTCACGAGGCTCCTTCGTCGAGCAGGGAGAACCACCGCGCGGCGGTCTCGACGTCCTTGTCCCCACGCCCCGAGAGGTTCACGAGGATGATCGGCGGCTCCTGACCCTCGACGGTGAGCTCGCGGCCCAGCTTCATCGCACCCGCGAGGGCGTGCGACGACTCGATGGCGGGGATGATCCCCTCGGTGCGCGAGAGGAGCCGGAAGGCCTCCATCGCCTCCGCGTCGGTGATGGGCCGGTACTCCGCGCGGCCGATCGACGCGAGCCAGGCGTGCTCCGGACCTACGCCCGGGTAGTCGAGACCGGCCGAGATGGAGTGGGACTCGATCGTCTGGCCGTCGTCGTCCTGGAGGAGGAACGAGCGCGCACCGTGCAGCACGCCCGGCGCACCGCCGGTGATGGTCGCCGCGTGGCGCCCGGTGTCCACGCCGTCGCCGCCTGCCTCCAGCCCGACGAGCCGCACCTGGGGGTCGTCGAGGAACGCGTGGAAGATGCCGATCGCGTTCGACCCGCCGCCGACGCACGCCGCCACGACGTCGGGCAGGCGCCCCGTGAGCTCGAGCACCTGGGCGCGGGCCTCGACGCCGATGATGCGCTGCAGGTCGCGCACCATGGCGGGGAACGGGTGGGGGCCGCCGACGGTGCCGAAGACGTAGTTCGTCGTCTCGACGTTGGTCACCCAGTCGCGCAAGGCCTCGTTGATCGCGTCCTTGAGCGTGCGCGAGCCGGTGCTGACGGGGACGACCTCGGCACCCAGGAGGCGCATCCGTGCGACGTTGAGCGCCTGCCGCTCCGTGTCCTCCTCGCCCATGTAGATGACGCACTCGAGGTCGAAGAGTGCGGCCGCGGTGGCGGTCGCGACACCGTGCTGCCCGGCCCCGGTCTCGGCGATGACACGCTTCTTGCCCAGACGCTTGGTCAGCAGGGCCTGGCCCAGCACGTTGTTGATCTTGTGCGAGCCCGTGTGGTTCAGGTCCTCACGCTTGAGGATCACGCGGGCACCGCCGCAGTGACGCGCGAACCGGGGCACCTCGGTGATGATCGAGGGCCGCCCCGTGTAGCTGCGGTGCAGGTGAGCGAGCTCTGCCGCGAACTCCGGGTCCGCCTGCGCCTTGGCCCACTCCGTCTCGAGCTCGTCGAGCGCCTCGATCAGCGCCTCGGGCACGAAGCGACCGCCGAAGTCACCGAAGTACGGACCGTGGCCGGCTGCGCTCGTCGTGGGGCCCACGGCCTCGGCCGCCGCCTCGTCGGTCGACACGCCCCGCGTCCCGCCGTCGACCTCGGACCTCACTGACGCACCGCCCGCAGCGAGGGGTGGGCGCCTGCCGCGACCAGGTCGGCGACCGCCGAGCGCGGGTCCCGGCCGGTCACGAGGCTCTCGCCGACCAGCACGGCGTCGGCACCCGAGCGTGCGTAGTCCATGACGTCGTGCGGGCCACGCACACCTGACTCGGCGATGCGGACGACGCCCGACGGGATGAGGGGTGCGAGCCGCGCGAACGTCGTGCGGTCCACCTCGAGGTTCTTGAGGTTGCGGGCGTTGACGCCGACGCAGCGCGCGCCGGCATCGAGGGCGCGGGCGACCTCCTCGCCGTCGTGCACCTCCACCAGCGCGGTCATGCCGAGCGAGTGCACGCGCTCGACGAGCGACGTGAGCACGGTCTGCTCGAGTGCCGCGACGATCAGCAGCACCAGGTCGGCGCCGTGCGCACGGGCCTCCCACACCTGGTAGGGCGTGACCACGAAGTCCTTGCGCAGCACCGGCACGTCGACGCGCGCACGAACGGCCTCGAGGTCGGCGAGACTGCCGCCGAACCGGCGCCGCTCGGTCAGCACCGAGATGGCCGCTGCGCCGCCCGCCTCGTACTCGGCGGCGAGAGCCGCGGGGTCGTCGATCGACGCGAGCGCGCCCTTGCTCGGGCTCGAGCGCTTGACCTCGGCGATCACGGCGACGGCCTCGTCGTCGTGCAGCCGCCCGACGCACTCGATCGCCGCGGGCACGCGGGACGCGCGCTCCTTGAGCTCCGCGAGGGGCGTCCGCGCCTCACGCTCCGCGAGGTCCTCCCGGACCCCGGCGACGATGTCCTCGAGAACGGTCATCGCGCTCACCTCCCTCACCGGCCCGCTCCCCCGGCTGACCCACGTGGCCATCGTACGGGCGCGACGGAGTGGTCCCGGTCACGCCCACGTGCTGGACCACGGCGTGGACGGAGCCAGGGGGTCAGCCGAGGAACGGTGGCGGCGCGCCTCCGGGCGCGAGGAAGGGTGCCAGTGCCGGCACGTTGCGCAGCACCGTGAAGACGAGCGCGCCAGCGAGCAGTGCCCAGGCCACCCACGTGGGCGCCCACGCCGGGACGGGACGGCGGCGCAGGGCGGCCACCAACCACATCGCCCAGCCGAGCGCCACGAACGGCAGGAGCGCGACGACGGGGGCGTTCATGCCCCAGGCCGACACCACGTCGCCCTGGGTCAGGTCGTGGACGGCCCGTAGCCCTCCGCATGCGGGGCACCACGCGCCGGTGACAGCGACGACGGGGCACCAGCCGTAGCTCCCGTCCTGGTAGGGCGAGCGCACCGCCAGCACTGCTGTTGCTCCGGCGACCAGGGCACCGGACAGTGCCGGCGCGACCCAGCCGCCGCGCGCTCGGGCAGGTACGTCGACGCCCCGGTCCTCATCGCGCACGAAGAGGGCCGGGGCGTCGACGGACGAGGTCACGGTCTCAGTAGCCCGTGTAGGTGCCGTCGGTGATAGCCGCGAAGCCACCCATGGCGACGGCCCAGATCACGCCGATGATCCCGAGGACGATGGCGATCCAGCCGAGGACGACACCTGCCTGGCCCATCCCGCCGTTGTTCGCGAGACCCTGCGCCGCCGCCGCCTTGGACTTGTTGCCGAGGATGATCGCGGGGATGCCTGCGAAGAACCCGCAGCAGACGACGCCGAGGATCCCGAGCACGAGGGCCCAGACACCGAGGTTGTTCTTCTCCGTGCCGCCCCGTAGGCGTTGCCGCCACCGTAGGCAGGAGGCGGCGGCGGGGCGTTGTAGCCACCGCCGGGGGCGCCGTAGCCGCCGCTGGACGAGCCGTCGGCGGGCGGCTGCGGGCTGTACGGGTCCTGGGGTCCGGTGCTCATGGTGCTCCTCGGGTCTGCGGTCGACGTCGTCGGTGGTCGGTCGTGCGGGGCGCCGCGCCGGCGGCGCCGTGGTCAGGCGTCAGGCGACGGGCTCGCGGACGGCCGTGGCTGGCCGAAGCCGAGGGTCGCGAGCACGCGGCCCACGACCAGCCCGACGACGATCACACCCAGCCCGGCCCACACGAGCCACAGCAGCGGGGCGATCATCCCGAGCCCCATGAGAAGGCCACCCAGCACGACGAGCGTGACGGTGACCCACGCGGCGGTCGTGTTGCCGTGGTTGCGGGGAGGCGAGGCCACCGGGAGGTGGGCCCGCTCGACGAAGCGGTCGGGGGACGTGTCGCCCATGGGTTGTGTGCCTTTCGTGAAACCTTCCGCAGACCCTAGCGGACCCACGGCGTCGCGCATCGCGGATGCGGATGTGTCGTCAGGTCGGGTCCTCGCCACGGCTGAGGGCGTCCCACGCCTCCTGCTCGTCGTGACCGTCGGCGTCGGCGCGGTCGCCCTGGCGCACAGCCCCTGGGGACCCCACGCGTGACTCCGACGTCGCGCGGTCGTACCGGTCCGGGGTGGCCGTCCACGCCCTCGCCCGCAGCAGCGCCGCGACGCCGAGCACCGCCGTCGCGCCGCCGATCGCTGCGGCGAGCCATGGTGCGGGGGTCAGGGCCGCAGCGCCGGTGAGATCGGCGACGCCGACCGTGGCCCGCGCGGCGGACGTCGCGGTACTCGTCGGGTCGACCACCACGGCCACGGCCGAGCCGAGCGCCAGCAGCCCGCCGAGGACCAGGCCCGACGACGCGAGCACCCGACCGACGCGTCCGCCCAGGCTCAGCGCGAGTGCCGCGGCCACGACGACGAGGCCGCCGGCCGCCGCGCCCGGAGCGGCCTCGCTGCCCGGTACGCGCAGGTCGACCGTCGTCGCGAGGGCGCTCGTCGTGCTCGCTGTCACCCAGGTGACCGCGGCGACCCCGACGGCGAGACCGCCGAGGAGGAGTCCCGCGACCACGGCCGTGCGTCGAGTGAACCTCATGCGGGTGCGCGCAGCCGTGCCGCGACCTGGACCGCTCGTACGGCGGCGGCGGCCTTGTTGCGCGACTCCTCGTACTCGAGCGCCTCGACCGAGTCGGCGACGATCCCGCCGCCCGCCTGGACGCTGGCCCGACCACCACGGATCAGGGCCGTGCGGATCGCGATGGCCATGTCCATGTCGCCCGCGAAGTCGAAGTACCCCACCGTTCCGCCGTAGATGCCGCGGCGAGCAGGCTCGAGCTCGTCGATGAGGGCGATCGCGCGGGGCTTGGGCGCGCCTGAGAGCGTGCCGGCGGGGAAGGTCGCCGTGAACGCCTCGAGGGCCGTCGCGCCCGGGCGCAGGCGGCCGACCACGGTCGAGCAGATGTGCATGATGTGGCTGTAGCGCTTGACGGCCATGAGCTCCACGACCTCGACGGACGTGGGCTCGCAGACCTTCACGAGGTCGTTGCGCGAGAGGTCCACGAGCATGATGTGCTCGGCCCGCTCCTTCGGGTCCGCGAGCAGCTCCTCGGCCAGCTCGGCGTCGCGGGCCGGCGTGGCACCGCGCGGGCGCGAACCGGCGATCGGGAAGGTCACGACCTGCCCGTCAGTCACCTTGACGAGCGTCTCGGGACTCGAGCCCACGACCGCGAAGTCCGCCCCTGCCGCGTCCCGCAGCTGGAAGTAGTACATGTACGGGCTCGGGTTGATGGTCCGCAGCACGCGGTACACGTCGAGCGGTGACGCCGGGCAGTCGAGGTCGAGCCGTTGCGAGACGACCACCTGGAACACCTCGCCGTCGCGGATCGCCTCCTTGCCGATCCGCACGGCCTCCTCGAACTCTGGCCGGGTGCTGCGGAACTCGAGCTCGGGCTCGTCTCCACCGCCGAGCACGCTCGCGGCCGGCGGGGCCGGCGTGGCCAGAGCGGCCTGCATCTCGTCGAGGCGGCGCACCGCGTCCGCGTGCGCCTCGTCGACACGCGCGTCGGTGTCGTCGAAGTTGATCGCGTTGGCGACGAGCCACACCGAGCCGTCGACGTGGTCGACGACGGCGAGGTCGGTCGCGAGGCACAACGTGACCTCGGGCACCCCGAGCTCGTCGGGCGCCTTCGCGGGCAGGGTCGGCTCCCAGTGCCGGACGACGTCCCAGCCGAGCGCACCCGCGAGGCCACCCGTGAACGGTGGCAGACCCGGGATCGCGGGGGTTCGGAGGGCCTCGAGGGTGGCCCCGAGGACCTCGAGGACGTCGCCCTCCGTCGGCACACCCACCGGGACGTCACCGAGCCACGCCGCCTGCCCGTCGCCGACCGTCAGGGTCGCGCGCGACCGCACCCCCACGAACGAGTAGCGCGACCAGGTGCCGTCGACCTCGGCGGACTCGAGGACGAACGTGCCCGCTCGCCCCTGCGCCAGTGTGCGGTACAGGCCGACCGGCGTGGCGTCATCGGCGAGCACACGACGGACCACGGGCACCACGCGACGGTCACGCGCGAGCTCCCGGAAGGTGTCGAGCCGCGGCCACGTCGCACCCCACGCGAGATCGGTCGCGAGGTCCGGCGTCGTGCGCGCGGTCATGCGTCGTCCCCGCGCACCGCGCCGAGGTCTCCGCCGGCCTCGAAGCAGGTCCGGGCACCGGTGTGGCACGCGGGGCCCACCTGGTCGACGCGGACGAGCAGCGCGTCACCGTCGCAGTCCAGCGCGACCGAGCGGACGTGCTGGACGTGGCCCGACGTGTCGCCCTTGCGCCAGTACTCCTGCCGCGAGCGCGACCAGAACGTCACCCGGCCGCTGGTCAGGGTCCGGTGGAGCGCCTCGTCGTCCATCCAGCCGACCATGAGCACCTCGCCCGTGTCGTGCTGCTGGACCACGGCGCAGACCAGGCCGGCGGCGTCGCGGCTCAGGCGGGAGGCGACGGCCGGGTCGAGGTCGGACGGGCGCACGGCGGCATCGGTCTCAGGCACGTGCCGATCCTGCCACGTGCCCCGCGCCGCCCGCGTCGCTTGCTCGCGTCAGCGGGTCTGGCTCAGCCACGCCGCGTGCATGCCCGCGTAGACGCCGCCGCGCCCGACGAGCTCGGCGTGCGGACCCACCTCGACCACGCGGCCGGCCTCGACCACGACCACCAGGTCGGATGCCTCGGCCGTCGAGAGGCGGTGCGCGATCGTGAGCGTGCCGCGGCCCGCGGTGAGCGAGTCGAGTGCCCGGGCGATGCGCACCTCTGTCGCGGGGTCGACGGCGCTCGTCGCCTCGTCGAGGACCAGGTAGTCGGCTCCCGCGAGGTGCGCGCGCGCGAGCGCGACGAGCTGCCGCTCCCCCGCCGAGAGCCGCTCCCCACGCTGGCCCACCTGCGTGTGCAGCCCTTCCGGGAGGTCGCTGAGCCAGTCCGCGAGCCCGAGCTCGGCGAACGCCGCCGCGACCGCGGCGTCGCGCGCGTCGGTGGCGTCGGGCGACCAGGTGCCGTGCGGACCGTCCAGGTCCCGCGCGCCGTAGGCGACGTTCTCGACGAGCGTCCCCTCGAAGAGGAAGCCCTCCTGCGGCACGAGCACGACGCGGCGGCGCAGGCTCGCGAGGGTCACGTCGCGCAGGTCGGTGCCGTCGAGCAGCACAGTGCCCTCGGCGGGGTCCACGAGGCGCGTGACGAGCTTCGCGAGGGTCGTCTTGCCCGAGCCCGTGGCCCCGACGACGGCGACCTTGGCTCGCGCCGGGAGCACGAGGTCGACGTCCTCGAGGACGCGCGGCCCACCGGGGTACGCGAACGCCACGCCCCGCAGCTCGACGCGGGCCGGTCCGCGCGGGCTCACGACGCCCTCGAGCGGGTCGACGACGTCGACCTCGGTGTCGATGACGCCGATCACGCGACGCCATCCCGCGAGGGCGTTCTGGAGCTCGTTCAGGATCTCGGTCGCCATCTGGACGGGGCCGGTGAAGAGCTGGACGAGGAAGAGGAAGGCGAGCACGCGGCCGACCGTGAGCGAGCCGTCGATGCCGAGGAAGGTGCCCACGACGACGACGACGCTCAGCACCAGGTTCGCGGTGAGCACACCGCTCGAGAAGACGACCGCGACGCGCACCTGCGCCCGCACCATCGCGTCCCGGGTCGCCTCGACGGCATGGTCGATGCGGCGCTGCGTCCGTTCGCCCACGCCGTAGGCCTTGATGGTCTCGGCGCCCACCACGGCCTCCGAGATGGCACCGAGCATCGCGCCGACCCTCTGCCGCACCAGCGCGTAGGCCGCGCTCACCTTCTTCTGCGCCGGCCGGATGACCAGCATGAGCGGGAGGAAGCAGAGCCACACCACCAGGGTCAGCTGCCACGAGTACACGAGCATGAGCACCGTGGCGACGCCGATCTGCAGCACCGAGACGAGCAGCATGATCCCGCCCCACTGGACGAACAGCGAGATCGTGTCGACGTCACTCGTCACGCGCGAGACGAGGCTTCCGCGACGTTCGGTGCTCTGCGTCAGCACCGACAGGTCGTGGACGTGCCGGAACGCGCGTGTGCGCAGGTTCGCGAGGCCGGCCTCGCTGCTGCGGAACAGCCGCACGTTGACGAGGGCCGAGCACACGCCGGCGGCGACGAGCGCGAGCGCCGCGAGCCCCACGAGGAGGAGCACCCGGTCGGTGCGGGGACCGCCCTCGCTGAGGATGCCGGTGTCGATCGTCTGCTGGACGGCGATGGGCACGACCACCCGGCCGGCGGCCGCCAGGACGGCGAGGAGCACCGTGACGCGCAGCCCGACGAGCAGCTGCGGCGAGAGCTGGACGCCACGGCGCAGGGTCGCGAGGGGCCCGAGGTCGCTCGTCGTCTCGAGGCGGACCCCGTCCTTCACCGCACTCACCCGGCCACCTCGGCGTTCTCGTCCTCGTCCTGCGCGGCGGCGTCCGCTGCACGCCGCTCCGTCTCCTGCTCGTACGCGGTCGCCAGCTCGCAGTAGCCAGGGTCGCGGGCGAGGAGCTCGGCATGCGTCCCGTGGTCCACCACGCGGCCCGCGTGCAGGTGCACGACCTCGTCGGCGAGCAGGATCGACGACATCCGGTACGCGACCATCAGCACCGTCGGCCCCGCGCCGTCGGACGCGCCGTTCGCGGCTCGCAGGCCGGCCAGGATCTCCTGCTCGATGCGGGGGTCCACCGCCGACGTCGCGTCGTCCAGCACGAGCAGCCGCGGACGGCGGACGAGCGCCCGGGCGATCGCGATCCGCTGACGCTGGCCGCCCGACAGGTTGGCCCCTCGCTCGCCGAGCGGCGCGTCGAGCCCCTCGGGCAGGCGACGCACGACGTCGTCGACGCGCGCGAGGCGGAGCGCCTCCCACACCGCGTCGTCGTCGGGCGCTCCCGGGTCGTCGGCGTCGGCCAGGGTCACGTTCGCACGCACCGTGTCCTCGAACAGGAAGGCACTCTGCGCGACGAGCGCGACGTGACGCGTCAGGTCGTCCAGGTCGACGTCACGCAGGTCCGTACCGTCGATCTGCACGGTGCCGCGGGTCGGGTCCTGCAGACGCGAGAGCAACGAGACGAGCGTCGTCTTGCCGGCGCCCGTGACGCCGACGAGCGCGACCGTGCGACCGGGCGAGAGGTCGAGGTCGACGTCGGCGAGGATCCCCTGCTCGCCCAGCTGGCTCGGGACCGTCACGCCGACCCCACGGAGCGCGACCCGAGCGCCGCCCGACGACGTGAGCCGCCGTGCACCGCTGCGCAGCTCCCCCTCGGCGTCCAGCACGCGAGCGATCCTGTCGTAGCCCACGAGCCCGCGCGGGAGCTCACCGAGCACCCAGCCGAACGCCCGCACGGGCACGGCCATGACCGTGAGGAGGTAGGCGGCGGAGACGATCTCACCGGTCTGCACCGCGCCGACCGAGGCTCGCTGGGCGCCGACGAGCAGCACCAGCAGCGTGCCGAGGCTCGGCAGCAGGTCGATCACGGGGTCGAAGACGGCGCGCACCTGGCCGACGCGGACGTTCGCCGCCCGCAGCTCGTCGGCGCGCTCGGCGAAGCGCGACTCCTCGCGCGCCTCGGTGCCGAGGGACTTCACCAGCAGGGCCGCCTCGAAGCTCTCGTGAGCGATGTCCGACACCTCCGCACGCAGCTGCTGGGCGCGTGTGATGGCGGGCGACATGTACCGCTGGAAGACGAAGTTGGCGACGATGGCCAGCGGCAGAACCGCGAGCGCGGTGAGCGCGAGCCACACGTCCACACGCAGCAGGGCGACCGCCGCGACCGCGATCATCACGACGACGCCCAGCGCGAACGGGAGGGGGTTGAAGACGCCCGTGGCCGCCTCGACGTCCGCGTTGGCGTTGGACAGCAGCTGGCCGGTCGGGTGACGCCGGTGCCACGACATGGGCAGTCGTAGGTACTGGCGGGTCACCCCGCGCCGGTGCGTGGCCTGCACGCCCGCGTACCCCATGCCCGCCAGGATCCGTCGCCCGGCGACCGAGGCCGCGAGCGCGACCGCGACCCCGAGCAGCACCGCCCCGGCGACCCAGACGGCTGAGCGCGCGTCCAGGTCACCCTCGAGCGCCGGGACCACGACGTCGTCCGTGACGACGCCCAGCGCGCGGCTCACGCCGACGGTCAGGGCGCCGAACAGCGCCGACGCCCCGATCGCAGCCGCGTAGACGCGCGGCTGCGTCGCGAGCCCGCGCCACATCAGCAGGACCGACCGCCGCGCCGTGCCGCCTGCGAGCGCCGCCCGCGCGGGGGTGCGCCGCCCGCGCGCTGCGGGCCCTCCGACTCCGGGCACAGGCACGTCGGATCCTTTCGATGGGGAGACCTCAAGCCTCTCACGCGCAGGGGACACGCACTCCCTCCGGGGTGCGGTGCCGCCCCCGGCGCCTCGGACGACCGGCGGGCCGAGGTCGCGCGTGCGACGATCGGGCCATGCCTCGAGCGCTCTTCCACCCCCGTGAACGAACCGCGCTCGCCGACGCCCTCGCCGACGCCGGGCCGGGAGCACCCACGCTCTGCGAGGGCTGGCGCAGCGAGCACCTCGCGGCCCACGTCGTGCTAAGGGAACGTGCACCCCTCGTCGCGGCCGGCATCGTGGTGCCGCAGCTCGCCGCGCGCACCGAGCGCGCGATCTCCGAGCTCGCGGCAGCCTCGGGCGCCGAGGCCGGGTACGCCGCGCTCGTGGAGCGCGTGCGTCAGGGGCCGGGCCGGTGGCACCCGCTGGAGTGGAGCGACGCCGCGCAGCTGGTCGAGCTGTTCGTGCACACCGAGGACGTGCGTCGAGGGGCCGGTCCGCTCCCGCCGCGTCCGAGGACGCCCGAGCACACCGAGGCACTCTGGCGCGGCCTCACCCGCATGGCGGGGATGCTCTACCGACGCTCGCCCGTCCGTGTCGCCCTGTGCGACGGCGAGGGCCGCGTGCTGCGCGCCGGTCCGCGGGGTGCGTCGACGGTCGTCGTCACCGGCGACGTCGGCGACCTCGTGCTGCACGCCTACGACCGGTCGGCGGCCGCGCGCGTCACGGTCGAGGGGGCTCTCGAGGACGTCGCGGCCCTCGACGAGGTGCGTCCTCGCCCGGTGGCCTGACGGACCGCCGGCGGGCCACGGCGCGGCTCAGCGCACGTGCACGCCCGCCTCGCGCAGCGCGCTCTTCACCTGACCCACGGTGAGGGTGCCGAAGTGGAAGACGGTGGCGGCGAGCAGGGCGTCGGCACCCGCCCGCGCGGCCTCGACGAAGTGCTCGGGCACACCTGCACCGCCGCTCGCGATCAGCGGCACGGCGACCTCGCGACGCACGTCGCGCAGCATCTCGAGGTCGAAGCCGTCGGTGGTGCCGTCCGCGTCCATGGAGTTCAGCAGGACCTCACCGGCGCCGCGCTCGACCGCCTCCCGCGCCCACGCGACGGCGTCGATCCCCGTGCCGCGCCGCCCACCGTGCGTCGTGACCTCGTAGCCCGAGGGCGTCGGCGGGCCGTCGACCACCCGACGCGCGTCGACCGAGATGACCAGGACCTGGCTGCCGAACCTCTCGGCGATCTCCGAGATCACCTCGGGGCGCTGGATCGCCGCGGTGTTGACCCCCACCTTGTCCGCGCCCGCGCGCAGCAGCCGGTCGACGTCGTCGGTGGTCCGCACGCCGCCGCCCACGGTGAGGGGGACGAACACCTCCGAGGCGGTGCGCGTCACGACGTCGAGCGTCGTGCTCCGGTCCGACGACGAGGCCGAGACGTCGAGGAACGTGACCTCGTCCGCACCCTCTGCGTCGTAGCGGCGCGCGAGCTCGACCGGGTCGCCCGCATCCCGCAGGTCGGCGAAGTTGACACCCTTGACGACGCGGCCGGCGTCGACGTCCAGGCACGGGATCACCCGGATCGCTGCAGACATGTGAGACCTCAGGAGGTGGGGCCGCCGCTGGCGGCGAGGATGTCGACGACGAAGACCTGGGTCTCACCGACGAGCTCGCTGTCGTCGCCACCGTAGCCGAGGCCCGGCGGGACGACGAGGAGCACCTGGCTGCCGACGGTCTGCTCGACGAGCCCCTGGTCCCATGCCGCGACGACCGACCCGACCCCGATCGGGAACGGCCAGGGGAGCTCGTCGGGCGCCCAGCTCGAGTCGAAGACCTCGCCGTCGGACCACGTCAGCCCGGTGTACTGCACGGTGATCACCTGACCGGCCGTGACCTGCGCACCCGTGCCGCGGATGAGCGGCTGCACGACCAGGTCGCTGGGCGGCTCAGCCTCCGGCACCGTCACGAGCGGCTCGCCGTCGGCGGCGAGCTCGACGACCGGAAGCCCCTCACGAGGCTCGACGGCCTCCCCCGACGCCCGCGTGGGCAGCACGTCGAAGACGGCGACCGTGGTGGTGGGCTGATCGCCCGCCGGCACGACGTTCAGCACGCGCGACCCCACGGTGGTGCCCTGGAGCGCGTCGTAGATGTCCGAGCCGACGGAGTCCCGGCTCATGACGAAGGCCTTCGGGACTCCGGAGAACGTCTCGCCGACGACGGACCCGTCGCTCGCGTCCTCCGCGTAGTAGTGCAGGAGGATCGGCTCACCGTCCGTGACCTCGGGGCCCTCGCCCTCCCAGACGACCTCGGCGAACGCCTCGTCGACCTCGAGCGGCTGCGGGTAGGTCAGCTCGGGTACCACCCCTGCCTCACCGGTGACCTCGACGTCGACCGTCACCTCGGGCTCGTCACCGCAGGCGGCCAAGGTCCCGGCGGCGAGCACGAACGCAGCGGCTGCGACGACCGCCCTGCCTCGACGTACGGGCACACCGCTCCTTCCCGGCACCGGCCTCCGGTGCGACTGCGACGGACCGAGAGCCCCTCGGCCGCCGCGTCCACTGTACGGCGACCTCCGACCCTCGTGGCCCGCCGTCCGCCGCGTCGGCCGCACCTCACATGGACTCGAGCAGCCTGTCCACACGCTCGTCCACGCTGCGGAACGGATCCTTGCAGAGCACCGTGCGCTGCGCCTGGTCGTTGAGCTTGAGGTGCACCCAGTCGACCGTGTAGTCACGGCGCGCCTCCTGCGCGCGGCGCACGAAGTCGCCACGCAGCTTCGCGCGCGTGGTCTGCGGCGGGACGGCGGTCGCCTCGAAGGTGTCGAGGTCGTCGACGACGCGCTCGACCATGCCGCGCGCCGCCAGGAGGTTGTACAGCCCCTCGGTCCGTGAGATGTCGTGGTACGCGAGGTCGAGCCGCGCGACCCGCGGGTCGTCGAGCTCGAGCCCGTGCTTCGCGCGGTAGCGCTCGATCAGGCGCAGCTTGATCACCCAGTCGAGCTCACGCTCCACGGGGCCGAGGTCTCCCGAGCGGACCGCACGGAGCCCCCGCTCCCACAGGTCGAGCACGTGCTCTACGACGGGAGTCCGCTCGACGTGCTGGCCCACAAGGTCCAGGACCCTCCCGAGGAACTCCTCCTGGAGGTCCAGGGCCGTGGCCGTGCGACCGTTGGAGAGCTGCACGGGCGCGGTCCCCGTGACGTCGTGGCTGATCTCGCGGATCGCCCGCATCGGGTTCTCGAGCGTGAGGTCGCGCATCGGGATGCCCGCCTCGACGAGCCGCAGCACGAGGTCGGTGGCCCCCACCTTGAGCAGCGTCGTCGGCTCGGCCATCGACGAGTCGCCCACGATCACGTGCAGGCGCCGGTACGACTCCGCGTCGGCGTGCGGCTCGTCGCGCGTGTTGATGATGGGGCGGGAGCGGGTGGTCGCGCTCGAGACCGACTCCCAGATGTGGTCGGCACGCTGCGAGAGGCAGTACGTCGCACCGCGCGAGCCGGGCAGCACCTTGCCCGCGCCGGTGAGCACCTGGCGTGTGATCAGGAAGGGGACGAGCACGTCGGCCAGTCGGCCGAAGTCGCCCTGCCGGCGGATCAGGTAGTTCTCGTGGCAGCCGTAGGAGTTGCCCGCCGAGTCGGTGTTGTTCTTGAACAGGTGGATGCGGCCCGGGATCCCCTCGTGCTCGAGGCGCTGCTGCGCGTCGGCCACGAGCCCCTCGAGAATCCGCTCTCCCCCGCGGTCGTGGGCCACGAGGTGGCGCACGTCGTCGCACTCGGCCGTCGCGTACTCGGGGTGGGAGCCCACGTCGAGGTACAACCGTGACCCGTTGCGCAGGAAGACGTTCGACGAACGGCCCCAGGCCACGACCTTGCGGAACAGGTAGCGAGCGACCTCGTCCGCGGAGAGGCCGCGGCCGGAGTCGACGGCGCAGGTCACGCCGTACTCGGTCTCCAGACCGAAGATGCGGCGGTCCACGCCTAGGCGCCCAGCAGCTCGGTCAGGGCGGGGGCCGCAAGGCGCCGGAACGCACGGCGTGGCCGGGTGCGGTCGAGGACGGCGACCTCGAGCGCCGTCGGCTCGATGACGCGGTCCTCGCCCTCGGGCTGCGCTCCGAGGACGCGCACAGCGAGGTGCACGACCTCCTCGAGCGACATCCCCGGCCCCCAGCTCTCGGCGACCTTCTCGGAGAGGTGCTCGGCCTGCCCGCCCATCGCCACGTGCCCGCGCTCGTCGGCCACCGAGCCGTCGTACGACAGCCGGTAGATCTGGTCGAGCTCGGGCGTCGCTCCGACCTCGGCGACCACGAGCTCGACCTCGAGCGGCTTCGACTCCGTGGTGAAGACGGTGCCGAGCGTCTGCGCGTACGCGTTCGCGAGGCCGCGGGCGTTCACGTCGGAGCGGTCGTAGGAGTAGCCGCGCAGGTCGGCGTACCGCACGCCTGCCACGCGCAGGTTCTCGAACTCGTTGTACTTGCCGACGGCCGCGAACGCGATGCGGTCGTAGATCTCGGAGATCTTGTGCAGCGCGCGCGACGGGTTCTCGGTCGCGAACGCGATGCCGTCGTCGTACTGCAGCACGACGACGGACCGTCCGCGCGCGATGCCCTTGCGTGCGTAGTCGGCCCGGTCCTTCATGAGCTGCTCGGGCGAGACGTAGAACGGCATCGTCATCGCTGCTCACCTCCCTCGCTCGTGCGGCGGAGCGCCTCCACCTCGGCAGCGACGGCCGCGAGGGCCGCGTCGTCCACGCGGCGGTAGCCGTCCGCGGTCACGGTGGCCACGACGGGCCAGATGCGTCGCACGGTGTCCGGCCCCCCGGTCGCCGCGTCGTCGTCGGCCGCGTCGACGAGGGCGTGGACGGCCGTGCGCACGGCGTCGGACGCGTTCATCCCCGGCCACCAGAGCTTCTTCAGGGATCCCCGCGCGAAGACCGAGCCCGACCCGACGGCGTGGAAGTCGGTCTCCTCGTAGCGACCGCCGGTGACGTCGAACGAGAACAGACGCCCGGTGCCGCGGTCGAGGTCGAAGCCGCCGAAGAGGGGGACGACGGCGAGTCCCTGCATGGCGAGGGCGAGCGAGCCGCGGATCATCGTCGCGAGCCGGTTGGCCTTGCCGTCGAGCGACAGCAGCGTGCCCTCGATCTTCTCGTAGTGCTCGAGCTCGAGCTGGAAGAGACGCACGAGCTCGAGCGCGAGGCCCGCCGTGCCGGCGATCCCGACCGCGGAGTAGTCGTCCGCCGGGAAGACCTTCTCGATGTGCCGCGAGGCGATCATGGAGCCCGCGGTCGCGCGCCGGTCCCCTGCCATGACCAGGCCGCCGTCGAACGTGAGCGCGACGATCGTCGTCGCGTGCGGCGCGGCCGGCACGTCTCCCGGGGGCAGCGCGCGCCCGGTGGGCAGCAACGACGGCTCGTGCTGGGCGAGGAAGTCCAGGAACGACGACGTCCCGGGCGTCGTGAAGGCGGCCGGGAGCCGGCCGTCCCCGCCCGCGCTGCGGCTCACTGGCCGCCCTTCTGCACGAACCCGCGCACGAACGACTCGGCGTTGGACTCGAGCACCTCGTCGATCTCCTCGAGGAGCGAGTCGACCTCCTGGTCACGGCTCTGCGCGGCCGGTGCGGTCGCCGGCTCGGGAGGCTCGACCGGCTCCTCGTCCTCGCGACGTCCGCGGACCTGGTCCTGACCGGCCATGGTGACCCTCCTGCTGCTCGTCGGGCGCCCGTCGCGACGGCAGGTACCGCACGGGCGGACGCCCTCATCCGACGTCCTCGATCCTAGGCGGCACGGCCGACACCTGCGGGAGGCGGGCGTCCCGTGTCCGCCACGGGCGCAACGGTCAGCGTGCGAGGCGCGCGACGAGGGTCTCGGCGTCAGGGCACGCGTCGAGCAGGGCGCCGACGTGGGCCCGGGTGCCACGCCACGGGTCGCGCAGCGGGATCCGTCGCAACGACGCGGACGACGGCACGTCCAGGACGACGGAGTCCCAGCTCGCCGCGCGCAGGTGAGGTCCGTACCGGCGCACGACGTTGCCGCGGAACCACGCGCGGGTGTCCTCGGGCGGCTCGTGCACGGCGCGCTCGACCTCGTCGTCGCCCGTGAGCCGCTCGACCGCTCCCGCGGCGAGGAGGCGGTGGTAGACCCCGCGTTCCGGACGCAGGTCCGACCACTGGATGTCGAGGGCCGCGAGCCGCGGGTGGTCCCACGCGAGGCGGTCGCGCGCCCGCATCGCCTCCAGCACCCGCAGCTTGGCGACCCACTCGACCTCGCAGGCGCAGCTCATCGGGTCCGTGCCGAGCCGGTCGAGCACCGAGGCCCACCGCTCGAGCACCTCGGCAGTCTGCGGGTCGACGTGGTGCCCGGCGAGGCCGGCACGCACCGCCGCGAGGACCTCGTGCTGCACCTCGAGAGCGGTGAGGTGCCGGCCGTCGACGAGCGCCACGCGCGCCGTCAGCGACGGGTCACGGCTCACCTGGTGCACCGCGCCGACGGGGTCGGCGAGCGCGAGGCCCGTGAGCGGCTCGAGCAGCGCGGGGTCACGGTGCCCTCGTTCGACGAGGTCGAGCACCGCGGCCGTGGTGCCGAGCCGCAGCCACGTGGCGACCTCGAGCAGGGTCGCGTCACCGAGGATCAGGTGCAGGCGGCGCCAGCGACGCCGGTCGGCGTGCGGCTCGTCACGCGTGTTGACGATCGGTCGACGCAGCGTGGTCTCGAGGCCCACCTCGGCCTCGATGTAGTCGGCACGCTGCCCGAGCTGGAAACCGGGGACCCGCCCCGTGGGGCCGATGCCCACGCGTCCGGCACCCGCGAACACCTGCCGGGTGACGAGGAACGGCGTGAGGGCGCGCACGAGCAGCTCGAACGGCACGTCGCGCTCGACGAGGTAGTTCTCGTGGGTGCCGTACGAGGCCCCCTTGCCGTCGACGTTGTTCTTGTAGAGGACGACGTCGGGCATGGCGGGGTTCGCCCCGAGCGCACGCATCGCACGGAGCGCGACCAGCTCACCCGCCTTGTCCCAGACGACGGCGTCACGCGGCCCGGTCACCTCGGGCGAGGAGTACTCGGGGTGCGCGTGGTCGACGTACAGGCGGGCGCCGTTCGTGAGGATGGTGGTCGCGGCGCCCGGGTCGTCGTACTCGGCGACCGCAGGGCGTTCGAGCTCGGTCGACGCGAGGTCCTCGCCCGACGGCGCTGGACGGGCCTCGTCGTCGGTCAGGAGCGACGGGTGCGCCGACGCCCGGTCGAGCCGGAACCCCCGGGCGTCCGCGAGGGGGTCCTCGTCCTCGTAGTCCCACCGCGCCCGGGAGCCGACGTCGCGCGCCGCGACGGCGGCGTAGGCGGCGACCACATGGCTCGAGAGCGCCATCGGGTTGGCGTTCGGACGTCCCGGCTCGACCACGCCGTACTCGGTCTCGATGCCCATGACCCGACGCACACCCGACGGTCCACGGGCCTCCCCGTGCGGCTCTGGCGGCGTGGTGCCGACGGGCGCGCCGGTGCTCACAGGTACTGACCCGTGGGGGTCACCGTCTCGATCGTGCGGCCGCTCTCCTTGCCGCCCTTGCCCTGGACGATCGTGCGGATGAACACGATCCGCTCACCCTTCTTGCCCGAGATCCGGGCCCAGTCGTCCGGGTTCGTCGTGTTGGGCAGGTCCTCGTTCTCCTTGAACTCGTCGACGCACGCCGCGAGCACGTGGTCGACACGGATCCCGCGCCGACCGGTCGCGAGGAAGTCCTTGATCGCGCTCTTCTTGGCCCGGTCCACGACGTTCTGGATCATCGCGCCCGAGCTGAAGTCCTTGAAGTAGAGGACCTCCTTGTCCCCCGACGCGTAGGTGACCTCGAGGAACTCGTTCTCGGGGCTCTCCGCGTACATGCGCTCGACCGCGCTCCTGATCATGGCCTCGACGGTCGCCGCGACGTCGCCGTCGTGCTCCGACACGTCGTCGGGGTGCAGGGGCAGGTCGGGGGTCAGGTACTTGGCGAAGATGTCGCGCGCCGCCTCGGCGTCGGGACGCTCGATCTTGATCTTCACGTCGAGGCGGCCGGGGCGCAGGATCGCCGGGTCGATCATGTCCTCGCGGTTCGAGGCGCCGATGACGATGACGTTCTCGAGCCGCTCGACACCGTCGATCTCGCTCAGCAGCTGGGGCACGATGGTCGTCTCGACGTCGCTCGACACCCCGGTGCCGCGCGTCCGGAAGAGCGACTCCATCTCGTCGAAGAACACGACGACGGGGTTGCCCTGCGACGCCTTCTCGCGGGCGCGCGCGAAGATCAGGCGGATGTGCCGCTCGGTCTCGCCCACGTACTTGTTGAGGAGCTCGGGGCCCTTGACGTTGAGGAAGTAGCTCGTCGTCGGCCCGCCGTCCTCGCGCCGCCCGCGCGTCTCGGCGAGCGAGTGCGCGACGGCCTTCGCGATCAGCGTCTTGCCGCACCCGGGCGGGCCGTACAGGAGCACGCCCTTGGGCGGCCGGAGCCCGTGCTCGCGGAACAGCTCGGGGTGCGAGAAGGGCAGCTCGACCGCGTCGCGGATCTGCTCGATCTGAGGTCCCAGCCCGCCGATGTCCGCGTAGTCGATCTGCGGCACCTCCTCGAGCACGAGCTCCTCGACCTCGGACCGAGGGACCCGCTCGAACACGAAGCCGGTGCGGGTCTCGACGGTGAGCGCGTCACCGACGCGCACGCGCTCGTCGAGCACCGAGCCCGCGAGCCGCACCACGCGCTCCTCGTCCGCGCGCCCCACCACGAGCGCACGGTCGGCCCCGAGCAGCTCCTTGACCGTGACGATCTCACCGACGTTCTCGTACGCGCCGGCCTCGACGACCGTGAGCGCCTCGTTGAGCTTGACCTCCTGGCCGGGCCTCAGCGACGGCACGTCGACGCCCGGACCGACGTCGACGTGCATCTTGCGGCCCGACGAGAAGATCTCGACCGTGCCGTCGACGCGTGCGCGCAGGAACGTCGCGAACGTGCCGGGCGGCCGGCCCAGGTCCTCGATCTGCTGCTGGAGCTCGACGATCCGGTCCCGCGCCTGGCGGAGAGCCTCGGCGAGCCGCTCGTTCTTCGCGGCGAGCACCGCGGCCTCCCGCTCGGCCTGCGCTCCGCGCCGCGTCGCCTCGGGGTCGGGCGTCTGGCTCATCGGTGCCTCCTCGGTCGGGGGACGTGCCGGGCGCGCGGCGCCCTCAGCACGACCCTATGCGTCCTCGCGCGTGGTCCGCAGCAGCGTCGAGCGCCCGTCGCTCGTGTCGAGCGGGCACTCAGCCGAGCGGCCCCGGGCCCTCGTGCGCCCCTCCGCCCTCCTGCGGCCCAGCGCCGAGGTCGCGACGCAGGCGCCGGACCTTCTTGTCCGAGACCGTGCGCTCGCCGAGCTCCTCGGGGCTCCACTCGGCGTCCGCCGGGTACGCACCCTTCGCGGGCCGACGGCGGCGTTCGGGCACCGGGACGCCGGGTGCCATGCGCCGCGTGGTCAGGAGGAAACCGGTGTGGCCGATCATCCGGTGCTGCGGGCGCACCGCGAGGCCCTCGAGGTGCCAGCCGCGGACCATCGTCTCGAACGCCTGGGGCTCGGTGTACCGACCGTCGGCCCGCAGGTCCTCGGCGAGACGCGAGAGCTGGGTGGTCGTCGCGACGTAGGCGACGAGCACGCCGCCGGGCGCGAGCGCGTCGGCGACGGCGTCCAGGTTCTCCCACGGCGCGAGCATGTCGAGCACCACGCGGTCCACCGTCCCGGGGGCCACGACGTCCGGCAGCGCCTCGGACAGGTCCCCGAGGGTGAGCGTCCACGCAGGGTGCGGCCCGCCGAAGAAGCCCTCGACGTTCGCCCGCGCGATCGCCGCGAAGTCCTCACGGCGCTCGATCGAGTGGAGCGCCCCTCCGTCGCCGACGGCGCGGAGCAGCGACATGCTGAGCGCGCCCGAACCGACGCCGGCCTCGACCACGCGGGCCCCCGGGAAGATGTCCGCCATGGCGACGATCTGCCCGGCGTCCTTCGGGTACACGACGGCCGCACCGCGCGGCATCGACAGCACGTGGTCGGCGAGCAGCGGCCGCAGGGCGAGGTACTCGACGCCACCCGAGCTGGTCACCACCGTGCCCTCGGGCGCACCGATCAGGTCGTCGTGGGCGAACCAGCCCTTGTGGGTGTGGAACGTGGCACCGGGTGCGAGCGTGATGGTGTGGAGCCGGCCACGAGGGTCCGTGAGCTGGACCCGGTCACCCGGGCGCAACGGACCGCGCCGCAGCTCGGCACCCGTCGGTCTCGACGTGGGCTCGCTGAGCAGGTCTGGGTTCTGGGCCTCGGTCACGCCGCAGGAGTCTAGGTGCGGCGACCGGTGCGCAGGGCGTCGATCACGTCCTGCGTCCGCAGCAGCCCGACGACGCGCCCGTCGGGCTCGAGGACGGCGCTCGCCGCGGACGTACGCGCGGCACCGCCGACGGCACGCACGGCCGCCGCCCCCGTGAGGTCGGCCTGGACCACCGCACCACCCGGCAGCGCCACGGCCACGGCGGTCAGCGGGACGCTCGCGGCGCGCTCGCGCGGGACCGACGCGACGGCATACCGGTCGAGGTAGGCGACGGGCCGCCCGTCCGTGTCGAGCAGCACCACCTCGCCACCCGAGTCGAGCACGTCGAGGGCGTCGGAGAGCGTCCCGCGCGCGGCCAGCGCGGACGCGCGCGTCATGAGACCGCGCACCGTGATCCGCTCGACCGCCTGCTCGGTCCGTCCGGCGCGCACCGCCGCAGCCGCCCCGCTCCACAGGAAGGCACCGACGAGGGACGCCCACACGACGGCGGTGAGGCTCGGTCGGGTGCCCGCGAGCAGAGGCCGCGCGAGCACCCAGACGACGACGCCCACGGCCACGAGCCGCCCCACCCAGCCGGCGACCTCCGAGCCGCGTCCGCGACGGCCCGTCACGTGCCACACGAGCGCCTCGAGGACGCGCCCGCCGTCGAGCGGGAGGCCCGGGACCAGGTTGAAGACGGCGACGAAGCCGTTCGCGACGGCCGCGGCCGCGACGACCACGGCCGCGATCCCGCCCGTCGGCAGGAGCTGGGCGACGCCCCAGGCCAGGGCCCCCAGCGCGAGGTTCGCCGCGGGGCCGACGACGGCGACGAGCGCGCTCGACCCCGGTGTGGACGCCGCGGAGGCGAACCGGGTGTGGCCGCCCAGCAGGGTGACCGCGAGCTCGCGGACCTCGATCCCGCAGCGCCGGGCCATGAGGGCGTGCGCGAGCTCGTGCAGGAACACGGAGACGAGCAGGAGGAGCACGAAGGACGCCGAGACCACGTACGCGCTGTCGCCCACGGTCGGGGCGAGTGCACGCACGGTCGGGGCGAACAGCAGGGTGAGCGCGACCGCGGCGACGGCCCAGCCCGGGGAGACCACGACGGGCGCGCCCGCGACGCGGCCGACCACCCAACCCCTGGTGCGCGTGCCGGGGTGCTCGTCCGCTGCTGCCACGGCGCCACCCTACGGCGCGGCACGGACGCCGCCCGGCGCGGTCCCACCGGGCGGGCCGGTGGGCCGCGGCCACGTGTCCGACCACGCACGTAGGGTGTCCGCGTGCTCGTCCCCGACAGTCAGCCCGCCACCGGCCCGACCACAGACCCCGGGCCCCCCGCCGCCACCACCGGGCCGATCGCGACGGCCACGCTCACGCGGCCGGACGAACCCCCACGGCGGCGCCGCCCCGGTCTGTCGCCGTCCCGCGCGGCCGACTACCTGCAGTGCCCGCTGCTCTTCCGCTTCCGGGTGGTCGACCGTCTCCCCGAGCCGCCGAGCGCGGCGGCGGTGCGCGGCACGCTCGTGCACGCGGTGCTCGAGCGCCTTTTCGACGCCCCCGCGGGTGAGCGCACGCCGGATGCCGCGCGCGCCCTCCTCCCCCAGGCGTGGGACGGGATGGTCGAGACGCAGCCCGACTGCGCCGACGTCCTGCCCGACGCGTCGGACCTGACGGACTGGTTCGCCCAGGCAGGGACGCTGCTCGACCGGTGGTTCACCCTCGAGGACCCGAACCGCCTCGAGCCCGCGGAGCGCGAGCTCCACGTGTCCACGGACCTCGACGACGGGCTCGAGCTCCGAGGCATCATCGACCGCCTCGACGTCGCGCCCAACGGTGCGATCCGCGTGGTCGACTACAAGACGGGTCGGTCCCCGCGCGAGGGCTTCGAGTCCAAGCCGATGTTCCAGATGCGCTTCTACGCGCTCGTGGTCTCGCGTCTGCGTGGGCGCGTGCCGGACATGCTCCAGCTCGTCTACCTCGGGGACGGTCGCCTGCTGCGCCACGTCCCCGACGCCGGCGACGTCGCCGCGACGGAGCGCAAGGTGCGCGCCCTGTGGGAGTCCGTGCGCCGCTCGGCGGAGACGGGCACCTGGCAGCCGCGGCGCAGCGCGCTGTGCGACTGGTGTGCCCACCAGTCGCTGTGCCCGGTGTTCGGTGGCACGCCGCCGCCCGTGCCGGACGGCGCGATCGAGCTCACCCTGGGGCTGCGCCCGTGAGGCGGTCGAGCACCTGACCGCGCACGAGACCCTCGAGGTCCGCCAGGGTCACGCCCTCAAGCGTCGCGACCCGGCTCAGGCCCGGCCGCTGCTCGACGGGGACGATGTGCTGGACGCCGAGGGTGTGCACCCCTGCGGCGAGCGCCGAGCTGATCCCGGGCGGTGAGTCCTCCACCGCGACGCAGTCCTCGGCGCGCACGCCGAGCAGCTCGGCCGCACGCAGGTAGGGCTCGGGGTGGGGCTTCCCGCGCTCGACCTCGTCGCCCGTGACCATGACCTGGAAGACGCCGTCGGGCGCCTGGGCCACGACGGCCTCGGCGAGCACACGGTACGACATCGTGACCAGCGCGCACGGGACCCCGGCGTCTCGCAGCTGCTCGAGGAGCTCGCGCGCCCCGGGCTGCCACACGAGCTCACGCGCGACCGCGGTCACCACGCTGTCGACGAGGCGCCGGGCGATCTCCTCGTGCGGCAGCGGGACGCCGTGCTCGGCGAGGATGCGTGCCGCCGTCATGAGCGGCAGCCCGATCATCTGGAGCGCGTCCTCGTGGGTCCATCGCCCACCGAACTCGGTCACGATCGCGGTCTCGGCGGCCATCCAGCACGGTTCGGTGTCCACGAGCGTGCCGTCCATGTCCCACAGCACCGCAGCGGGGCGTGTCACGCGGCGTACCTCCGCCGGTCTTCGAGGTGGGAGGTGGGTCGGAGGGTCACACCGTGCTCCTGTCGTCGTCCGTCCGCCGGGGCGGCCCCCAGGAGGCTAACCGCCTCACGCGCGCCCCACCCGACGATGTCCGCCGCTGCGAGCCCCCGTGCGACCGGCACGCCGACGCCGCCGCTCGGTGAGCACCCAGGCAGCAGCACCGTAGAAGAGGAAGAAGAAGCTGAGCTGCGGCCACAGCATCGGCAGCAGCATCAGGTCGTGCCAGCGGCCCGGGACGTGCGACACCGCGTAGCAGCCCAGCACGTTCGGTGCCGCGCCGAGCGCGAGCACGGCCCCGACCCAGGACCAGACGGACGTGGACGTCGCGGCGCGCCGCCCGGGGCGGGCGGTGGCCGGTGTGCGCCACAGCCCGACGAGCGCGACCACGACCGGCAGGCCGGTGACGACCGCGGCGAGCGGAACGAGGTGCCCGGGCGACACGAGTACGTCGAGCACGATCCCGCCGCTGTGGCGCCCGCCGAGGCCGAGCCCCCAGCGGAGCTCCTCGGTGGGCGCCGACGACGCGAACCACCACGCACCGACGGTCCCGACCGCCAGCCCGGCCAGAGCCACTCCGAACGCCGTGCGGGCGCGGCGCACCGAGCGCATGGTCACCTGCGGGTCCGCGGCGAAGAGCCGCTCGGCACGACGCTGAGAACGCAGCTCCCGGCGGCGCGCGCGCTCGGCGTCGCTCAGGCGTCGGGGGCGCGTCACGGAGCAGGAGTGTGCCAGCACCGCGGCTCGCGGCGGCTCGCCCGCTCACCGGCCACCTGGCGGGGAGCGCCTAGGCTGGCCGCATGAGCGAGGCACTCGGTGCGAGCCCCCTCACGGGACCGGTCATGCTGGCAGCGTTCGAGGGGTGGAACGACGCGGGGGGCGCCGCGACCCAGGCCCTGGTGCACCTGCACGAGATGTGGGGCGCCGAGGTCGTCGACGAGCTCGACCCCGAGGACTACCACGACTTCCAGGTCAACCGACCCACCGTGGCCGTGGGCGAGGACGGAGTCCGGACGATCACCTGGCCGTCGACCTCGATCGCGGTCGCGGACCGGCCGGTCGACGAGGAACGCGTGGTGCTCGTCCACGGCATCGAGCCCTCGATGCGCTGGCGGCGCTACTGCGCGGAGCTTCTCGACGCGGCCGAGAGGCTCGGCGTGCGCACCGTGGTCACCGTCGGCGCGCTGCTCGCCGACGTGCCGCACACGCGTCCGATCCCGGTGACGGCCACCGCCGAGGACCCCGCGGTCCAGGCGACGTTACGGCTGGACGCGAGCACCTACGAGGGGCCCACCGGGATCGTCGGGGTGCTCGGTCACGAGGCCGCCCGTCGCGGGATGCGGGCGCTGTCCGTGTGGGGCGCCGTGCCGCACTACGTCGCACATCCGCCGTCGCCCAAGGCGACCCTCGCGCTGCTGCAGCGCCTCGAGGAGCTGCTCGGCGAGCCCGTGCCCCTGGGCGAGCTCCAGGACGACGCCGAGGCGTGGCAGCACGGCGTCGACGAGCTCGCGGCGGAGGACACCGAGATCGCGGAGTACGTCGCGGCGCTCGAGGAGGCCAAGGACACGGCCGAGCTGCCCGAGGCGTCGGGCGAGGCGATCGCACGCGAGTTCGAGCGCTACCTGCGGCGACGCGACCCCGGGCCCGGCGCGTCCTGAGCCGCCCGGTCGGCTAGAGGCGGATCCCGAGCAGCGCGTCGATCGCGCGCGCGACGACACCCGGAGCGCCTTCGACGTGCCCTCCGACGCTCAGGGCCGCGTCGGCCCAGCTGTCGACGGCACGCAGGGCCGCGGGTGCGTCGAGGTCGGCCGCGAGGGCCGTTCGCACGGCCGCCACGGTCGAGTCGGGGTCGGGGCCGTCGTTGCCCGACAGCGCTCGCCGCCACCGCTCGAGCCGCGCGGTCGCGGTCGCGAGCACGTCGTCGTCCCAGTCCCAGTCCGTGCGGTAGTGGTGCGCGAGGACGGCGAGGCGCACCGCCATGGGGTCGACGCCGTCGGCTCGCAGCCGCGAGACGAGCACGAGGTTGCCGAGCGACTTGCTCATCTTCTCGCCGCCCAGCCCCACCATCCCGGTGTGCACGTGGACGCGTGCCCCGGCGCCCCCGAGGGCCCGGGCGTGCGCGGTGCTCATCTCGTGGTGCGGGAAGCAGAGGTCACGCCCGCCACCCTGCACGTCGAACTCCGGACCGAGAGCGGCCTGGGCGATCACCGTGCACTCGATGTGCCAGCCGGGTCGCCCGGTGCCGAGGCCCCCGCCGTCCCAGGCCGGCTCACCCGGGCGCTCGCGGCGCCACAGGGCGGGGTCCAGCGGGTCACGCTTGCCCGGGCGGTCGGGGTCTCCCCCGCGCTCGGCGAACAGCGCGACCGTCTGGTCGTGGTCGAGACCCGCGACGGCGCCGAAGTGCGGGTCGGCCGAGATGTCCGCGTAGACGTCACCGAGGTCGGGACGGTCGCCCCCCGCCCCGGCCTCGACCGGCACGCGGTAGGCCAAGCCTCGCTCGAGCAGGGCGCCCACGGTGGTCGCGATCGTCGGGATCGTCTCGACGGCCCCGAGGTACGTGTGCGGCGGCAGGACGCCGAGCGCGGTCATGTCCTCGGCGAACAGCTGGGTCTGGTCGGCTGCGAGGCGCTCCCAGTCCTGACCGGTCTGGGTCGCGCGCTCGAGCAGCGGGTCGTCGACGTCCGTGACGTTCGACACGTAGTGCACCTCGAGCCCCGCGTCGAGCCACGCACGGTGCAGCAGGTCGAATGCGATGTAGGTCGCCGCGTGGCCCAGGTGGGTCGCGTCGTAGGGCGTGATGCCGCACACGTACAGCCCGGCACGGCCTCCCGTGGCGGCGACGACGAGCTCACCGGTGGTGCTGTCGACCACCTTGACGTCTCCCCCCTGCCCGGGGACGGCGGGGACGTGGGGGGCTGGCCAGGTACGCACGTCGGCAGCCTAGGCCACCGTAGGAGCCCGCTCGAACCGATCCGGGCGAGGCCGCGGCCGCAGCCGGGCACGCCCGTGCGGGCCGCAGGGCCACACTGAGGGGGTGGCACACGACGGGTCGGTCATCTGGCACCTGGGCGCCGACGGCTGGAGGCCCGGCACCGGGCAGGACGGCGACGTCCGGACGTGGGTCCGCTTCCGGGACGCCGCCGCGTTCGCCGACGCCGCCCTGGGCCGTGGGGTGGACGCTCGACCTCAGCCGGCCGCGGGACGCGCTGGCACGACGCACCGGGCCCGGCCCCATGTCGAGCACCTGGCGGACGGCGTGCTCCTGCGCGCCCCGACGCTCACGTACGTCGAGGCCGGGTCCGACGTCCTCACCGGCGAGGTCACCTGCGTCGTCGTGGGGGCCACGACGCTGACGTACGAGACAGGCCAGGCCGCCGCGCTCGAGGCGCTCGAGGCACGCCTGCGGGCTCCGGGACCCGAGCCGGACGCGCTGACGGGCGGCGTGCTCTCGTCGCTCCTCGCGGTGCTGGTCGGTGCGGCCGCCGACGTCGAGGACGCGCTGGCGCAGGACGTCGAGGACCTCGAGCGGGCGGTCTTCTCGACGACCGAGGCGAGGCACGTGGGCCGGGTGTACGCGCTCAAGCGCGAGATCGCGGAGGCGCGTCGCGGCCTGCTGCCCGTGGGCGCCGAGATCGCGGACCTGGTGGCCGACCCGGCGGGAACGCGACCCGAGGACGCCTGGGCCCGCCGGCTCGTGGTCGTCGTCGACCGTCTCGACCGCAGGCTCGATGCGCACGACGCCCTCCTCGCGGACCTCCTGCAGGCCCACCTGGCCATGGTGTCGGTGCGCCAGAACGACGACGTGCGCCGCATCTCGGCCTGGGCGGCGATCGCCGCGGCGCCCACGCTGGTCGCGAGCGTGTACGGGATGAACTTCCGGCACATGCCTGAGCTCGCGCAACCCTGGGGCTATCCGGTGGTGCTCCTTGCGATGCTCGGCGTCTCGGTCCTGCTGCACCGGCTCTTCACGCGCTCCGGCTGGCTGTGAGGTAGCGGCCTCACCCCGTGGTGGAGCCGAAGGGCTCGAGCACGCCCAGCCAGAGCAGCACGACGACGACGGTCGCGAGCCCGATGCGGTACAGGACGAACGGCTGGTAGCTGTACGCCGAGACGATCCGCAGGAACGCGATGATCACGAGGTAGCCCACGACGAAAGCGATGGCGGTGGCCAGGACCGTCGCACCGAGCCCGGGGGTGCCGGGCTCGCCGAAGTCACCGATGCTCGTGACGAGCTGCTGGAGCCCCGAGCCGAGCACCGCCGGGATCGCGAGGAGGAACGAGTACCGCGCGGCGGCCTCGCGCGTGTAGCCCATGAGGAGGCCTGCGGTGATGGTGCCCCCGGAGCGCGAGACGCCGGGGACGAGCGCCATCGCCTGGGCGAACCCGAACAGCACCGCGTGGCGCGGGGTGAGCTCGTCGAGCCGGCGCCGCTTGGCGCCCGCCCGGTCCGCGACGCCGAGCGCGACGGCGAACACGGCGAGGCTCAGGGCGACGAGATACAGGTTGCGGAACGGGCCCTTGATCGAGTCCTCGAACGCGAGCCCGAGCACGACGATCGGCACGCTCCCGAGCGCGATCCACCACGCCATGCGCGCGTCGGGGTCGGCCTGGCCCATCCGTGCGCGCCAGCCGTCGCCGTGGTCACCGCGCAGGGCCTGCCACCACGCGACGCAGATCCGCGCGATGTCGCGCCGGAAGTACAGGAGCACGGCGGTCTCGGTACCGATCTGGGTGATCGCCGTGAACGCGGCGCCGGGATCTCCGCCACCCAGCAGCTCGCCGACGATCCGCAGGTGCGCGCTCGAGGACACCGGGAGGAACTCGGTGAGGCCCTGGACCAGGCCGAGGACGACCGCTTCCCACCACGTCATGCCGCGAAGGTTACCGGCGCACGACGACGTCCGAGGACGCACGTGGCGCGCCGCGCGCGCACCCGGGCCGGGGACGCGCACCCCGGTAGCCTGCACAGCCATGGAGCAGCGACGTGTCGGGCGCACCGGCCTGCGGGTGTCGGCCCTCGGGCTCGGGACCCTGACCTGGGGACGGGACACCGACGAGCACGAGGCCGCAGCCCAGCTCAAGGCGTTCGCCGAGGCGGGCGGGTCGCTCGTCGACACGGCGGGCTCGTACGCCGACGGCGACGCCGAGCGCCTGATCGGCTCGCTCCTCGGCCCCGTCGTGGACCGCGACGACGTCGTCCTGTGCACCAAGTCGGGAGTCCGGCTCACCGACCGTGGCGGGGTGGTCGACGCGTCGCGGGGGGCCCTGCTCGACGCCCTCGACGCGTCGCTGACGCGCCTGGGCACCGATCGGGTCGACCTGTGGCTCGTGCAGAGCCCGGACCCGCGCACACCCCTCGACGAGACGCTCGACGCCCTGCGACGTGCGGTCGACTCCGGGCGCGCGCGCTACGTGGGGCTCTCGAACCACGGCGGCTGGCAGACCGCCTACGCGTCAGCCCGGCTCGGCCTGCCCGGGCCGGGCCTCGCCGCGGTCGAGGTCGAGTACTCGCTCCTGCAGCGCGGCGTCGAGCGCGAGGTGGTCCCGGCCGTGAGCGAGCTGGGCGCGGGCCTCCTCGCGTGGTCGCCGCTCGGGCGGGGCGTGCTCACCGGCAAGTACCGGCGCTCGGTCCCCGCGGACTCCCGCGCGGCGTCGGCCCACCTCGCCGGGTTCGTCGAGCCCTACCTGGGCCGCACGTCGCTGCCGGTGGTCGAGGCGCTCGTCACGGCGGCCGACGGGCTCGGCCGCTCGCCGCTCGAGGTCGCCCTCGCGTGGGTGCTCGGACGAGAGGCGGTCGCGTCGGCGATCGTCGGCGCGCGCACGGCGCACCAGCTCACGGCCGCCCTCGACCTCGACCTCGCGCTGCCCGAGGCGATCGTGGCGGCGCTCGACGAGGTGAGCGCACCGCCGTCGGGCTACCCCGAGCGGCGCTGACGCCGCACCGCGATCCGGACGCACCACCGCACCCCCGCCATGTCCGCCGACCCGCACCGCGCCGCACGCGGCGCACGAGGTCAGTCGTCGTCGAGCTCGGTGCCGTCCAGCAGGTCGTCGTCGTCCAGGTCGTCCTCGTCGACGTCGTCGTCCTCGCCCTCGTCGTCGTCCGTCTCGTCGTCCGCGAGGTAGAACGGGAGGGTCTCGCCGTGGACACGCACGAGCGCGTCGTCGTACACCTCGAACGCGTCGGCGAGCACGTCGTAGGCGTCGTCGACCGCCGGGTCGTCATCGGTACGGCGCGTGCTCACCGCCTGGTGGTGGGCCTCGAGCGCGGCGAGCAGGCGGTCGAGGGCGGCACGCGGGTCAACGGTCATGACCTGACCGTAGCGCCGGTGCGTGCACAATGGCACTCGATCTGCCGACCGTCGGCCGTCGAGGAGGTATGCGGGTTGGGTGACCGGAGGAACGGCGGGACGACGACGCGCCCCGCCCGTGAGGGATGGCGCAGCGAGGGCGGGCAGTACGAGTACCGCATGCTCACGATCGGACGCACGACGAGCCGCTCGGACGCCCGCCGTCTGCTGACCGACGAGGCAGAGTACGGCCGCTGGGAGCTCGCCCGTACCCGCCTGTACGCGGGTGGCGAGCGACGCGTCTGGTTGCGACGCAAGATCATCCGCGTACGCAGCACGCTCTAGCGTCGCGGCCACCCGCGAGGTGAGGGCCCGCGGTTCCCGCGGCGTCAGAAGGTGAAGGCCCGGAGCTTGTCCCCGAGGTCCGTCGTGAGCGTCGACAGGCGGACCACCGAGCCCTGGAGCTCGGTGAGCACGCGGTTGGCCTCGTTCGACGCGTCCGCGACCCCGGAGATGTTCGCGGCGATCTCTCCCGTGCCCGACGCCGCGTCGGCCACTCCCCTCGACATCTCGTTGGTCGTCGCGGTCTGCTCCTCCACGGCCGACGCGATCGTGAGCTGGTAGTCGTTGACCTGCGCGATGATCGCGCTGATCCGCTCGATCGCGGCGACGGCCTCGGTGGTGTCGCCCTGGATGGCCTCCACCCGACGTGCGATGTCCTCGGTGGCCTTCGCGGTCTCCTGCGCCAGCTCCTTGACCTCGCCGGCGACCACCGCGAAGCCCTTGCCCGCCTCACCGGCACGCGCTGCCTCGATCGTCGCGTTGAGCGCCAGCAGGTTCGTCTGCTCGGCGATCTGCGTGATGACCTTGATCACGTTGCCGATCTCGGCGGAGCTCGCACCCAGGCGCGCCACCGACGCGGTGGTCTCCTGAGCCACACCGGTCGCCTCGCCGGCGACCTTCGCGGCCTCGTTGGCGTTCTGGGCGATCTCCCGGATCGACGCCCCCATCTGCTCCGCACCTGCTGCGACCGTCTGGACGTTGCGCGACACCTCACCGGCTGCCGAGGCGACCACGCCCGCCTGGGCCGAGGTCTGCTCCGAGCTCGCGGCCACGTCGCCCTGGGAGCGGGAGAGGTCCGCAGCAGAGTCCGCCACCTCGCGCAGCACCCCGTCGACGCCGGTCAACAGCTCGCGCACACGCGCGACCGCTGCGTCGAGCGCGAGCCCGACCTTCCCGACCTCGTCACGCTGCCGCAGCCCGGAGGCCGCCGTGAGGTCTCCTGCGGACAGGTGCTGCGCGGTCGAGGCCAGGACGCCGAGCCGGCGGGCCAGCGACTGCGCGAAGGCGAGTGCGAGGGCGACCGACACGAGCACGCCGAGCACCCCCGCGCCGGCCGAGACCAGCTGGGTGCGCGAGCTCTGGGACGCCACGTCGGCGGCGGCTGCCGCGGAGTCCTCCACCTGCAGCTGGGCGATCTGGTCGAGGGCCTCGGCCACCTGGCGCCCCAGCGGCGCGACGGTCGAGCTGACGAGCTCGTCGCGGTCCGCGGCACGCCCCTCGGCCATGAGTCGGTCGGTCTCGGCGATCGCGTCGGCGTACGCGGCCACGTCGTCGCGGATGGTCTCGAGCACGCCGACCTGCTCGGGCGTCGGCTCGGCCTCGGCGAGGTACTGCTCGGCGAGCACCCCGATCTGGGCGAGCGCCGCGTCGCGCGCGGCGTTGAACTCCTGGGCGGCGGCCGGGTCGGCCGCGTGGCCACCGCTGACCGCGTTGTACCGGGCGAGGACCATCTGGGACTTCATCTCGCCGGCCAGGTAGGTGCCCTGGACGTTGCGCGAGTACAGGTCGCCGGCCGTCGCGGCGGTCTGCCGCAGGCCCGAGCTCGCCGTCACCAGGGTCATGGCGGTGACCAGCATCATCGCGCCGAGCACGATGAGCACCTGCCACCGCACCGACAGGTCGGACCAGCTGCGGGGGGATCGACGCGCGTCGGCCTCGTCAGACATGAACACGTGCTCCTTCGCTCTCGCACCGGTGTGCCCACCGCCCCGCTGTCAGTTCGGCAGGCTCACCACGTTCGTGAGGAGTTCGCGACGAGGCGTGTGCGAGGGTCCCGTGCGGCCGTGCTCAGCAGGAGGCGAGGAGCCTGTCGAGCACCCGGACGCCGAACCGCAGCGAGTCCACCGGGACGCGCTCGTCGACCCCGTGGAACATCGCGGAGAAGTCGAGGCTCGCGGGCAGGCGCAGTGGCGCGAAGCCGTAGCCGGTGATGCCGAGCCGCGAGAGGGACTTGTTGTCGGTGCCGCCCGAGAGCGTGTACGGCAGCACCACGGCGTCGGGCTCCTCCGCGTGGAGCGCGGCGACCATCGCGTCCACCAGGTCGCCGGTGAAGGGCACCTCGAGGGCGACGTCGCGGTGCACGTCCTCGATCGACACGCGGTCACCCGCGAGCCGCTTGAGGGTCGCGAGGGCGTCCTCCTCGTAGCCGGGCAGGAAGCGCGTGTCGACCACGGCCTCGGCGGCCCCGGGGATCACGTTCGCCTTGTAGCCGGCGGTGAGCTGCGTGGGGTTGGCGGTGTTGCGGATGGTCGCGCCGACGAACCGGGCGGCCGGGCCGAGCGCCTCGACCAGCCGATCGACGCCTTCCTCGTCCTCGGGGTCGAAGGGAAGCCCCGTGAGGTCGGCGACCCCGTCGAGGAGCGCGCGCACGGTCGGCGTCATCTGGAGCGGCCACCGGTGCTCGCCGATGCGGGCGACCGCGGCGGCGAGCTCGGTCACCGCGTTGTCGGTGTTCACCTGCGACCCGTGCCCGGCACGTCCCTCGGCCACCAGGCGCAGCCAGCCGATCCCCTTCTCGGCGGTCTGGAGCAGGTAGGCGCGGCGTCCGCCCACGTCGACGGAGAACCCGCCCACCTCGCTGATGGCCTCGGTGGCACCCTCGAAGAGCTCGGGGCGGTGGTCGACGGCCCAGCGCGCCCCGTACGCGCCGCCCGCCTCCTCGTCGGCGAAGAACGCGACGACGACGTCGCGCGCGGGCCGGCGTCCCTCGCGCGCCATCTGGCGCACGACGGCCAGGATCATCGCGTCCATGTCCTTCATGTCGACGGCGCCGCGCCCCCAGAGCAGGCCGTCACGCTCCTCACCGCCGAAGGGGTCCACGCTCCAGTCGGCGGCTGCTGCGGGCACCACGTCGAGGTGCCCGTGGAGCACCAGGGCGTCGCGGGTCGGGTCCTGACCGGGCAGTCGGACGACGACGTTCGCCCGGCCCGGGGCGCTCTCGAACAGCTCGGGGCTCAGGCCGACCTCCTCGAGGGCGGCCATCACGTACTCGGCGGCCGCCCGCTCCCCCGGTCCGCTGCCGTCGCCGAAGTTGGAGGTGTCGATCCGCAGGAGGTCCTGGCAGAGGCGGACGACCTCGTCCTCGGCGGTCACGGCGGGCTGGTGAGCAGGAGCAGACATGCGGCCACGCTACCTGCCGCCGAGCGTGGGCACGCCCGCAGGACGGGCCCCACGGTCGCGAGCTCAGGCGAGCCCGCGCCGGGCGAGCAGGGGCGCGATCTCGGGGTCGCGTCCGCGCAGGTCGCGGAAGAAGTCGAGGACGTCACGGGTCCCGCCGCGCGAGAGCAGCGCCGTCCGGAAGCGGTCCCCGTTCTCGCGGCGCAGGCCGCCGTTCTCGGCGAACCACTCGACCGTGTCGGCGTCGAGCACCTCGGACCAGATGTAGGAGTAGTACGCCGCCGCGTACCCGCCGCCGAACACGTGGTTGAAGTAGCTCGTCCGGTACCGCGGGGCCACGGCGTGCACCGCGATGCCCGCCGCCTCGAGCGCCCGTGCCTCGAACGCCTCGACCTCGGCCACGTCCGTGGGCACCTCCTCGGGCGTGAGCGTGTGCCACGCCTGGTCGAGGATCGCCGCCGCGAGGTACTCGGTCGTCGCGAAGCCCTCGTTGAACTGGCGCGAGGCGAGCATCGTCTCGATCCAGGCCCGCGGCATGGGCTCTCCTGTCGCGTGGTGCACCGCGTAGCGCTCGAGCACCGACGGCTCCCACGCCCACATCTCGTTGACCTGCGACGGGTACTCGACGAAGTCCCGGGGCACCTCGGTGCCCGACTGCGACGGCAGGCGCACGTCCGACAGCAGCCCGTGCAGCGCGTGCCCGAACTCGTGGAACGCGGTGATCACCTCGTCCCAGGTGAGCAGGGTGGGCTCCCCGGCGGGCGGCTTGGGGATGTTGAGGTTGTTGACCACGACCGGCAGGTCGTCCAGCAGCCGGCTCTGGTCGACGAGGTTGTTCATCCACGCGCCGCCGCGCTTGGACTCACGCGTGTACCAGTCCGCGAGGAAGAGGCCGAGCGGACCGCCACCTGCATCGCGCACCTCGAACACGCGCACGTCGGGGTGGTAGCCCACGAGATCGACGCGCTCGGCGAACGTCAGGCCGTAGAGCCGGTTCGCCGCATGGAAGACACCGTCGTGCACCACGCGCTCGAGCTCGAGGTAGGGCCGCAGCGCGGCGTCGTCGAGGGAGTAGCGCTCGGCGCGCACCCGCTCGGCGTAGTAGGGCCAGTCCCAGGCCTCGAGCGTCGCGCCTGGCTCGTCGGCCTGCAGCGCACCCTCGAGGTCCGCGGCCTCGCGGCGCGCGTTCGCGGCCGCCGCGGGCGCGAGCCGGGCGAGCATGCTCGCGACGGCCGCCGTCGTGCGTGCCGTCGCGTCCTCGGCGACGTACGCCGCGTGGTGCTCGTACCCGAGCAGCCGCGCGCGCTCGGCGCGCAGACGCGCGAGCTCGAGCAGCGTCGCGCGGGTGTCGTGCTCCCCACCACGCGCCCCACGTCCCACGGACGCCTCGTGCACGCGCCGCCGCACGTCGCGTCGCCGCAGCGCGCCCAGCACCGGCTGGGAGCTGAAGAGCGTGAGCTCGATCAGCCAGCCGTGCTCGTGCCCGCGGTCGGCGGCCGCCTGACGCGCGGCCGCCACCTGCTCGCCGCCCAGGCCCTCGAGCTCGGCCTCGTCCTCGACGAGCACCGCGGAGGCGTTCGACTCGGCGAGCAGCTGACGGCCGAACCGCGACTCGAGCGTCGTGATCCGCGCGTTGAGGTCGCGCACCTGCGCCTGCGCGACCGGGTCGAGAGCCGCACCCGCCCGCGCGACGTCGCGACGCAACGTGTGCAGCAACCAGGCCGCGTCGGCCGCGAGCGAGACCTCGCCCGAGTCGACCCGTGCCGCGAGCGCCTCGAGCCGCGCGTGCAGCCGGGGATCCAGGAGGATCGCGTCCTCGTGGGCCGCGAGCCTGGGTGCCAGCTGCTCCTCGAGCTCGTCGAGCGCGGGACTGCTGTCCGCGCTCGTCCGGTTGAAGAAGACCGTCGCGACGCGGTGCAGCAACGCGCCCGAACGCTCGAGGGCGACCAGGGTGTTCTCCTCGGTCGGCGGAGCCGGGTCGGCCAGGATCGCGTCGACCTCGGCGAGCTCCTCGACCATCCCGGCCTCGAACGCCGGCAGGTAGTGCTCGTCGGCGATGACGGTGAAGTCGGGAAGGCCGTACGGCAGCTCCGAACGTCGGGCGAACGGGTTGGCGGGGTCCAGGGTGGTCGACGTCATGGCCTCATCCTTCCCCGCCCGCCGGTGCGGATGTCGAATCCGCAGGTGGGCTGAGGCGCACGGGCACGGGCATGCCGCGCACCTGCGGCACCACGGCACGCAGCTCGACCGGTGCCTCGTCGGGCCACGGCGCGCGCGGCGCGCGTGGGTCGTGCCGCAGCAGCGTCCCGCGCCACGAGTCGCGTCGTACGCCGCGCTGGACGCCGTCGAGACGCGAGACGCCCTCGATCTCGAAGCCCGCGCGCCACGCGACCCGCAAGGACGGCCAGTTCCCCACGTAGGCGTGCCACGTGACCCGCAGCAGCCCCACCCCGGCCGGGTCGAACGCATGGTCCAGCACCAGGCCCACGGCGCGGCCGAGCAGGCCCTGACGCCTGCCCCACGGGGCGAGCCAGTAGCCGATCTCGCCCGAGCCCTCGGCGATCCCGTGCAGGCCGATCGCGCCCATGAGCCGTCCGTCGACGCGGACCGCCCAGACCAGGTCGCTTCCCGTGGCCCAGCCCGGTTCGATCATGTGGGTGACGAACCCGACCGCGTGCTCACGCAGGTACGGGCTGGGCACGGTCGTCCACTCGCGGATCTCGGCGTCCTGGCACGCGAGGGTGATGTCGTCGACGTCGTCGAGCGTGGGCGGCGTGAGGACGACGACGTCGTCCCGGAGGGTGTGCATCCCGGCACCCTAGACGCCGCCGACGACGGCGGACCCGGCCTTTCCGCCCGGGCCCGCCGTCACCGTCGCCCGGCGTCGCCCCGCCCCAGCACGTCGTCGAACCCGGTGACCGTCAGGCCGTGCGCGTCGGCGACCCCCGCGTGCAGCAGCGCGCCGTCGTGCGTCGTGAGCCCGCGCGCGAGACCGCGGTCGGCGAGCACCGCGTCCCGCCACCCGTGCTCCGCGAGCGCGAGGACGTACGGCAGGGTCACCGCGGTGAGCGCGTGCGTCGAGGTCACCGGGACGATCCCGGGCATGTTCGCGACGCAGTAGAAGATCGCCTCGTGCACGCGGAAGGTCGGCTCGTCGTGCGTCGTCGGTCGGGTGCTCTCGAAGCAGCCTCCCTGGTCCACGGCGATGTCGACCAGCACCGCACCCGGGCGCATGCGCGCCACGAGGTCGTCGGGCACGAGCGTGGGCGCACGCCGCCCGGGCACCAGGACCGCGCCCACCACGAGGTCGGCGCCTGCCACGGCCTCCTCGACCGCCCACGCGCTCGACGCGAGCGTGCGCACGCGCCCTCCGTAGGCCGCGTCGAGCTCGCGCAGGCGGGGCACGTTCACGTCGAGGACCGTCACGTCGGCGCGCAGCCCGACGGCGATGTCGGTCGCGTGCCGGCCCGCCACACCACCACCGATCACCACGACCGACGCCGGCGGCACCCCCGGGACCCCGCCCGGGAGCACGCCCCGGCCCCCTTCGCTGCGCAGCAGGTGGTATGCGCCCACCTGCGTCGCGAGTCGACCGGCGACCTCGCTCATGGGCGCGAGCAGCGGGAGCGCGCCGTCGTCGCGCTCGACCGTCTCGTAGGCGATCGCCGTGGTACCCGCGGTCAGGAGCGCGTCGGTGCAGGCCCTGCTCGCGGCCAGGTGCAGGAAGGTGAACAGCAGCTGGTCGCGCCGCAGGTACGGGTACTCCTCGGCGACGGGCTCCTTGACCTTGCAGACCATCGGTGCGGCCCAGGCGTCGGCGGCCGTGGCCACCACGTGGGCACCCGCCGCGACGTACGCGTCGTCCCCGATGCCCGAGCCGACCCCGGCCCCGGCCTGCACGAGCACCTCGTGACCAGCGGCGACGAGCGCATGGACGCCCGCGGGCGTCAGCGCGACGCGGTACTCGTGGTTCTTGACCTCGCTGGGGACCCCGACCCGCATGCTGCCTCCTCCGTCGCCGTGCTGCGAGAATCCCACGTCGCAGCGGCGCGCGACAGCCCCTTTCGCGCGTCTGTGCCTACCCCATGTGCGGAATCCACGAATCACCCCTCATCAGAAGGCGTTTTCCGCAGCACCGGCGAAAGCGGCGAACCGGTGCGTCCCGTGATGGACTGGGCTCCATGACCGCCGTGTTCCTGAAGTCCCGGGAGAGCGCTCCGGCGGGCTTCTTCGCCTGCGAGGCCGCGGGGCTGCGGTGGTTGGCGGACGCACGGGGGCCACGCGTGGTCCGTGTCCTGGACGTGCGGGACGACGCGATCGAGCTCGAGCGTCTGGAGCCGGCGCCGCCCACCGTCGCGTCGGCCGAGCAGCTCGGGACGGGGCTCGCGCGCATGCACGCGGCCCCCGCGGGGCACTTCGGCTCCCCGCCGCCGGGATGGCGGGGTGACGGGTTCTTCGGGCCGCTCTCCGAGCCCTACCCCCTGCTCGCCGGTGAGCACGTGCGCTGGGGTCAGCACTACGCCCAGCACCGCGTGCGGCAGGTGCGGGACCTGTTGGCCACCCGTGCGGACACGCAGCTGCTCACGGGGCTCGACCGGCTCACCGAACGACTGCTGGACGGCTTGTGGGACGACGACGAGCCACCGGCTCGCGTGCACGGCGACCTGTGGTCGGGCAACGTGGTGTGGACCGAGGCGGGCGCGACGCTCATCGACCCGGCCGCCCACTCGGGCCACCCGCTCGCCGACCTCGCGATGCTCGAGCTCTTCGGCCTGCCGTTCCTCCGTCACGTCGTCGCGGCGTACGAGGCGGCTCATCCCCTGCCGGACGGCTGGCGCGACCTCATCGGTCTGCACCAGGTCTACCCCGTGGGGATGCATGCGGTGCTGTTCGGCGGGGCCTACGTGGACCAGCTCACCGAGCTGGTGGACCGCTACCGCTGACGGTCGATCGATCGGCCGGCGCCGGGCGGTGCGGTGCCGCTCGCGTGACCCGGCCACGGCCGGGCCACGCGAGCCTTGCTGCGGGTCGGGTGCGGCTCAGCGCTCGCGGACGGTGAGCGTGACCACCTGACCGGGCTCGACGGTGCCCTCGTCGGGGCTCTGCGTGACGACCTGGTAGGCGGTCGGGTCCTCGACCTCGAGCGCGGCGCCGGTCTCGTCGACCACCTCGACCTCGAGGCCCAGGGCGGTCAGGTTCGCCTGTGCCGTCTCGAGCACCAGGACGGTGACGTCAGGGATCTCGGCGGGGCCAGCCTCGGCACCCTCGTCGGTGGTCTCCTCGGTGGTCGAGGTCTCCTCGGTCTCGGGAGCGTCCTCGTCGGCCGCGCAACCGGCGGTCAGCAGAAGTGCGGCGGCGGCCAGCGCAGCGGCACCGGTCCGCAGGACGGAGTTCTTCATCGTGTGTGCCCTCCTGAGGCGTCGTCATGGGCGCGTCGTGTGTGCGCCCTGCCCGGGACGGCTCGACCGAGAGTGCTCGGAGGAGCAGCCCACGGTGGCGCGACCACGCTACGCGCTCGCAACGACACCGACGCACGGGATTAACACGGGGAAGCCTCCGACGCCCCGGGGACGTGCGCGTGCCGGGGGCCCGACGTGATCATCGACACACCCGGGCGAGTGGTGCCGCGGGTCGAGCAGGCGCCGGCGGGCCCCTGTCCGTCAGTGCGCGACGCGGTGGACGAGCGCGGCGACGTCGTCGGCCGCGCCGCCCGGGAGCATCCGCGTCAACAGCTCGTCGAGCGAGAGGCGCCCCTGGGCCTCGAGCTCACCCACGGTGCGCTCGAGCCGCGCGAGCCCCGCGCTCAGGGACTCGCCCCGCCGCTCGACCAGTCCGTCGGTGAAGAGCACCAGGGTGTCCCCCGCGCCCACGTCGCGTGAGGCTCGCGGCCGGGGACCGCGGTGGACCGCGAGCGGGGCACCGCCGGCCTGGTCGAGCCACGCGGAGCCGCCGTCGGCACGCCGCAGCAACGGCGGCAGGTGTCCCGCCGAGCTGTAGCTGAGGCGTCCGGCGGCGGGGTCGAGCACGGCGCAGAACACCGTCGTGCACTCGGCACCAGGGAGCGTCTCCGCGAACCGGTCGAGCGCCGCGAGCGTGCCCGCCGCGTCACCGTCCTCGAGGACGATCGCCCGGGCCGCCGCGCGCAGCTGGCCCATCACGGCGGCAGAACGCAGGCCGTGGCCCACGCAGTCCCCGACCACCAGGGCGAGGCGCCCGTCGCGCAGCTCGACGACGTCGTACCAGTCACCCCCCACAGCGAGCGAGCGGTCCGCGGGCCGGTAGCGCGCCTCGAGGCCCGGCACGTCAGGCAGGTCCGGGAGCATCGCCTGCTGCAGCGCGTCGCTGACGACCCGCAGCTCGTGCACCTCTCGCGTGTGCCGCAGCGTGCTGGTCAGGGCCGTGCCGATCGTGACGGCGACGAGGTCGAGGAACCGGCTGTGACCCGCGTCGAAGGGGCGGCGGGGGCTTCCCTCGAGCACCACGACACCGGCGGCACGCGCGTCCCGCGTGCCCGCGAGGGGCGCGACCAGGCACGAGCCGATCCGCACGGCCGCGAGCGTGCGGGCGACGGACCCGAGGACGTCCCGCGTGACCGTGAGCGGCAGCGGTGCGCGCGTGACCCCGATCTGCTCGGGGGACTCGTCCCCGGCCCACAGGTAGACGCCGCCCGAGCGGATGTCGGCGCTGTCCTCGAGTGCCGTGACGACGGCGCCCGCGAGCTCGTCGACCCCGCCGCCGAGGTCGGCGAGCGTGGCCGCGAGGCCGGTGACGAACTCGAGCCGCCGTCGGTCCACCACGCTCTCGGTGGTCTCGTAGGCGATGTCGAGCACGCCCGCCACCGCCCCGCGCTCGTCGCGCAGCGCGCTGTAGGAGTAGCTGAAGAACGCCTCCTCGAGGAAGCCCGAGCGGTGCATCATGAGCAGCTGGTCGACCTGCCACGACGGGCGCCCGGTGTCGAGCACCTCGCGGAAGATCGGGGCGATGTCGTCCCAGATCTCGCTCCACACGACTGCGGTGGGCGCCCCCATCGCCGCCGGGTGCTTGTCCGCGGCGAGGAGGCGGTACCCGTCGTTGTAGATCATCGTGAGCTCGGGGCCCCAGGTGACCAGCACGGGGAACCTCGTGCCGAAGCACATCACGACGGCCGCACGCAGCGCGGGGGGCCAGTCCTCGGGCGGACCGAGCACCGTGCGCGACCAGTCCGTCGCGCGGACCAGCTCACCGGTCTCGGACCCCTCGGTGGCCTGGAGGAGCCAGTCCGGTGTCATCCCCGGAGTCTAGGGACGTTCACCCGAGCCGCACGCGCTCGAGCGGACGCGGGACGTTGGCACGTGGCGCAGGTGGTGACCACGCGACAGCCTCGTGGCCTGTCCGAGGCCGAGACCGGGACGGGACCTACGTCGCGCCGGGCGCGTGGGGGTGCGGTGCGTGGGAGCGCAGCTCGCGCAGCACGTGGACGAGCAGGCGGTCGAACGTCGCGGGGGCGTGGGAGTTGACGTCGTGGCCCGCCCGCGGGACCACGTGGAGCTGGGCACGCGGGTGGGCGACGAGGAACCGCCGCTCGTCGAGCCGCAGCGGGTCGCGCGCACCGTTGACCAGGTGCACCGGCAACGGGAGGTGCACGTGCTCGGCGAGCCTGCGCAGGTCGCCGATGGGCGAGTAGCCACGCATCGCCGCGAGCATGTCGGCCACCACGTGCCAGGTGTGGCGGCCGGGCCGCAGGGCCTCCGCGAGCCGCAGCGACGCCCAGCGGTAGAAGCGCAGCGGCTTGCCGCGGATCTCCGTCGAGCACCCCGACAGCACGAGGCCCGCGACCTTGCGCGGGTGGCGGGCCGCGTACGCGAGCGACGCGTAGCCGCCGAGCGAGAGTCCGACGAGCACGGGCGGCTGCGCACAGCCGACGACCGCGTGGTCGATCGCCCGCAGGGCGCCCCGGAAGGTGAAGCGCTCGTCGAGCCGGCTGCCGTGCCCGGGCAGGTCCACAGTGACGGCGGTGTGGCCGTGCTCGCGCACGGTGCGCACCTGGCGCGCCCAGATCGCCGAGCTGGTCCGGGTGCCGTGGACGAAGACGACGGGATGGATGGGGACGACCTCACACGGACGGACGGGCCGGACGCTCCGCGGCGCACCGGCTCGTCCAGGATAGGCCGCGGCCGGCGACGACGCGGGGTCGCGTCCGGGAGGTTCCGCTCAGAGCGGAGCGCCGTGCGCGGAGGAGCCCTCAAGTCCGCACCCCGGGCGGACGATGACGTCGAGGTGAAGGGCGGGACCCCGGCACGGCTCGAACAACCCGTCGCCCTCGGCGTCGGGTGGGTCGGCGCTGCGGCCGGTCTGACCGTGCTGGCCGCCGTGCGCGGTGACGGCACGTGGCTCGTCGTGCGCGACGTCGCGCTCGCCGCGACGTTCCTCGCGGCGGCCGTCCAGCTGACGAGGCGGTCGCGGTCGGCCAGGACGGCTGCCGACTCGGAGCTGCGTCTGTGGCAGGCGTTCGCGCTCGCGTTCTACGTCCTCGCCCTCGCCTCGTCGCTGCAGGTGCTGCTCGTCCACGTGGTCACGCTGCCGCTCGAGGTCGGGGTGGGCGCGGCCGGCTTCGTCGCCGCCTCGGCGCTCGCGGTGATGTACCAGGGCCTGATCCGGTGGAACCGTGTCGCGGGCCTCACCGGCGACCCGGGCGACTGGCTCAACGGCGTCGCGGCGGTCCTCGTCGGCGTGGCGCTCGCCAACGTCGTGCTCGCCGCCGTCGACGCGGCACCCACGGCTCCCACGGGCTGGGTGCTGCAGGGCGCGCTCGTCCGCCTCGTGGGCGCGGTCGTGGTGCTGGGCACCGTCGTGTCGCTTGCCGGTCTCGGCGGGCTCGCGCGCGATCGTCGGCTCTGGTTCGTCACCGTCGCGCTCGGGCTCGTCGTCGCGGGCGAGGTCTCCTTCGTCATGGGCTCGGGTGACGCCGGTACCGCACGTCAGCTCGTGCTCGCCTGGACCGTCGCGACCGTCTGCATCAGCGTCGCGGCGGCCGCCCGCGTCCCAGCGGTCCGGTCCAGGCCGGCCACCACCCTGGCGCCCACCGTGGGAGCCCTAGTCGTGCTCGCGGTCGCCGTCTCCGTCGCCCTGCTCGTCGCTCGCGGTCTCGCCGTCGCACCGGGCGAGGACGTCGCCTCCGCCCTGGGGATCGCCGCGTTGCTCGCCGTCGTCGCCGCCCTGCTCGCCGGCGCACGGATCGGTCGTCTCGTCCGCGACCTGGTCCACCTCGCCCAGAGCCGGCACGAGGCGCTGACGGACGACCTGACAGGCGTCGCCAACCGCCGCGCACTGGTCACGCACCTGACCGACAGGCTCGCCCGAGGCAGGGCGACCACGCTCCTGGTCGTCGACCTGGACCGCTTCACGAGCATCAACGACCGGTACGGGCACACCGCCGGGGACGCCCTGCTCCGATTCGTCGCCGACCGTCTCGTGGGGGCGGTCGCGGGCGACGGGATCGTCGCGCGCCTCGGCGGCGACGAGTTCGCCGTCGTCCTCGACACGTCGCCGACGGACCCGCGCCTCATGGGTGAGCGTCTCGCGGTCGTCGCGGGATCGACCCTCGAGATCGACGGTCGACGGGTCCGCGCGAACGCGAGCGTGGGCGTCGCCCAGGCACCCGAGCACGACCAGGTCGATCCCGACGAGCTGCTGCGGCGCGCGGACGCAGCCCTCTCGCGGGCGAAGGCGAGGGGCTCGGGCACCGACCTGTACGACGAGGAGATCGACCGGGCCGTGCACGAGCGCGCGCGCCGCACCGACGAGCTGCGACGGGTCCTCGCCCCGTTCGGTCTCCGCGGCCACGCCCTCGTGGTCCACTACCAGCCGCAGATCGACCTGCGGGACGACACGGTCCGCGGGGTCGAGGCGCTGGTGCGCTGGCAGCATCCGGGGCACGGGCTGCTCTCCCCGGCGCAGTTCATCGACCTCGCCGAGCAGGACGGCCTCATGGGACCCCTCACGAGCGAGGTGCTCCGCCAGGCCGCACGCGATGCCGTGCAGTGGCGCGCGGTCGGGGTGACGCTGCGGGTCTCGGTCAACATCTCGGCGTCCTTCCTCGCGGACCCGGACCTGCTGCCGCTCGTCGACGACGTCCTGGAGACGACGGGCCTGCCGCCGGCCGACCTCGTGCTCGAGGTGACCGAGTCCACGCTCATGGACGACCCCGAGCGCGGGCTTCAGGCGGCCCGTGCCATCAGGTCCCGCGGCGTCGGCCTGAGCATCGACGACTACGGCACGGGTTACTCCTCGCTGTCCTACCTGCGCGACCTGCCCGCGACCGAGCTCAAGCTGGACCGGTCGTTCACCCGCCGTCTGCTGGACGACGACCGGACACGCGCGATCGTGACGGCGACGGCGGATCTCGCCCACCGTCTGGAGCTCCGGTTGATCGCCGAGGGCGTCGAGGACGAGCAGACGCTCGCGGCGGTCCGCGAGCTGGGCTGCGACGAGGTCCAGGGATTCGTCCACAGCCGCCCCCGGCCCGCGGGTGAGGTGCTGGGGTGGGTGCAGGCACGGGAGGGGACACCCGCGGCCCGGTCCGACGGGATCGGCTGGGCGCTGTAGCCGGGCACGAGGGACCGCGCGGAGGGTCTACCGGTCCTGCACCAGCCGTGGCGACCCGACGCGCGTGCTCACCCCTGGCGAGAAGTGCACGAGCGGAGCCCCGGGCGGGAGCTCGAGGCCGGCGACGTCGCACGGCAGGGCGGTGAGCTCGACTCGCGCGTCGTGCAGGGGCCAGGGCGGGTGCTCGACGGGGACGTGCACGAGTCGGCGGCCCACGCGACCCCAGGTCCCCCACCGGCCGGTGAGGGCGTCGAGCAGCTCGCTGCGGTCGGCGTCGGCGATCGCGGGGCCCACCGTGGTGTGCGCCTCGAAGCGTTCGTCGCGGTCGGTCCCCAGACCCGCGAACGCGTACGTGTGCACGCCGTCGGGCGCACGCACGGCTGACGACGCGGCGTGCACGTAGGGCAGGCCGACCAGTCGCATGGCCCGCACGAACGACCGGCGCGGGCAGACGAGGCGGAAGAACCACACGCCGGTGCGGCCACCCGGCCCGCGCACGTAGGTGCGCACGTTGCACTCGGGGAACGTGGACCAGCGGGGGTGCGCGGGCAGGCCGGGCATGCGCACGTCCCGCATACGGAAGGGCACGACGGCGAGCCACGCGTCGCCGTCGAGCACCTCGACCTCGAGCCCCCGCGGGAGCCGCTGCTGGACGGCTCCGGCGTCCACGCGCCAGTGCAGGAACGTGAGGTCCGCCCAGTCCTGGAGGTTCACCGCGCGTCGGATCGCGTACTCGGGGTCTCGACCGGCCACGGGGACATCCTGCCGCGTCCCGGCCGCGGTCGAAGATCAACTCGTTCGGCCCACGCGCTCCGTGCGCCGGGTTCCCTAGCCTCGCGATGGTCCCGTGCCTGGGACGTTCGTCCTGCCTGAACGGAAGCCGATGTCCCCCACCGCCTCGTCGCCCGCCGTCGACCGCGCCCGGAGGTCGTCCGCGCGGCTCGTACGCGCGCTCTCCTTCGCCCTGGCACTCGTCGTGCTCGGCACGCCCGCCGCCCTCGTGCTGCCCAGCCCGGCCGCGGCGGCCCCGGCGACGGTCGAGGCGAGCGGCCTGCCGTACGTCGACCCGCTGCTCGTCGGTGGCCGGTGGGCCGACGCCGACCTGACCGTCGCGTTCCCCGCGAGCGCCGCCGAGGTGGGGGCCGACGCCCTGTACTTCAGTGCGTTGACGACGGCGGAGACCGGCGCGGTCGAGGCGCTGCTGAGCCGCTGGGCAGCGGTCTCGCGCCTGACCTTCACCCGGACGAGCGACGCGGCCGCCGCCGACCTGCGCGTGTACTGGCTCCACTCCCCCGACAACATCACGGCGCGGGCCTCGGACTTCCCCGGGCCGGACACCACGCACGTGGACGTGCAGCTCGGCGCGGCGATCAACGGCGCGGACCTCGCCCGACCGGGCTCGTACTCGTCGTTCACGGCGCTGCACGAGATCGGGCACGCCCTGGGGCTCAAGCACCCGCACACCGCCGTGGACGGCTTCCCCGCCGCGGCACCCGAGACCGACGGCGTCCCGCTCAGCGTCATGAGCTTCCGCTCCTACGTCGCGGGGCCGGTCAGCAGCTACTCGCTCGCCGACGGCAGCTACCCGACCGGGCCCATGCTGCACGACGTCGCCGCGCTGCAGCACCTGTACGGCAGCTCGGGCCAGAACGCGGGCGACACCACGTACAGCTTCGACCCGACGGCTCCCGTCATCCTGATGACGGTCTGGGACGCCGGCGGCTCGGACACGTACAACTTCTTCTCCTACGCGACGGACCTGCGCGTCGACCTGCGCCCGGGCGGCTGGACGGACCTGGGCGGGCAGCACGCCGTGCTCGACACGGCCGACGGCAGGACGCACGACGCCAACGTCGCCACCGCCTACGCGCCCGCCGACGCACCGGGGGCCCTGATCGAGAACGTCGTCGCCGGCTCGGGCGACGACGTGCTGATCGGCAACTCCGCCGACAACCGGTTCACCGGTCGCGGCGGCGACGACGTGGTGGTCCTCGACGCCTCGTCGCCGAACGGGACGGACACGGTGACGGACCTCTCCGTGGGGGACGCCGTCGAGGTGCGCGACCTCGCCGCACCGGGTGAGCCGGTCCAGCCGCTCGTCGACGTCAGCACGGGGACGGGCGCGTCGGTCGCCCGCGGCCAGGTCGAGGTCGAGCAGGCTCCCGGGCGCCTGCACGTCCACATCGGGCTCGACGACGCCGCCGGCGCGGATGCGACGGTCGTGCTGCCGGGCACCGCGACACCCGCGTCCGTGGTCGCCACCGGAGGCCGGCTCGAGCTGGTCCCCGCGCCTCCGCCCGCCCCGACGGATCTCCGCCTCGTCGAGGCGAGCGACACAGGTACCCCGCACGACGGCGTGACGAGCGCCACGACGCCGGTCGTCACCGGCACGGCGTGGCCCGGCAGCACGGTCACGCTGCGCGACGGCGGGACGACCGTCGGAACCACGACGGCCACCGGCACCGGTGCGTGGCAGCTCACGACGAACCCGCTCGCTGAGGGCGACCACACGCTGACGGCCACGGCCACCGCCGCCGTCCTCGGCGTCACCCTGACCTCGGGCGCGAGCCCGGCCCTCGCGGTCGTGGTGGACACGACCGCGCCGTCCGCCCCGTCGCTCGACCCGCTCCCGGTGCGGGCCACCCAGACGGCGAGCACGACCGTCGGCACCATGAGCGCCGACGACGGCGGCCGGCCCGTGACCTTCGAGCTCGGTGCGGGCGGCGCCGACGACACGCTGTTCGACCTCGACGGGACGAGGCTCGTGCTGCGCGACCCGGCGGCGGCCGGCCCGGGCGACCTGCACGTGCGCGTGACCGCGGTCGACGAGGCGGGCAACGCCACCTCGTCGGGCTTCGTTGTGCCGGTGCTGCCCAACGCGCTCCCCCGGCTCACGGGCGTGCCCACGACGCCGCAGGCGGCCGTCACCGGCCAGGCCGCATCGCTCGCGCCGCTCGCCGTCACCGACGCCGACGGGGATCGCCTGACGCTCACGCTCACCCCGACGAACGCTCGCGTCACGGGACTCGTCCCCGGCACGTCGGGCGGCGTGACCACCCTCGTGAACGGGTCCGGCTGGACGCTCGAAGGCACGCCGTCCGCCGTCGACGGCGCCGTCGCGCGTGCCGGCCTCGTCCCGACCGCCCCCGGCGCGGCGACGCTGGCCCTGTCGGTCGACGACGGCTTCGGCGGGCGCGACACCGCCGTGTGGCGGCTCGCGGCGACCTCGGCGCAGGTCGTGACCGCCCAACCGCGCGACGTGCGTGACGCGGTTCCGGGTGGCACGACCGAGCTGGCGGTCCGGGTCGCGGACGCCTCCGCGACCGCGACCGTCGTCTGGGAGCGTGCCGCGGCGGTCGACGGTCCGTGGCACGCGGTCCCGGGGGCTGCAGACCTCACCCTTCGCATCCCTGTGAGCGCGGACGACGCCGGCTGGTACCGGGCGACGCTCACGGGTACCGACGGCAGCGTCGTGGTGACGCGCGCCGCGCAGGTCACCGTGTGGTCGGTGACCGACCGTGTCGGCTCGGACCACGAGGACGTCGCCGAGCGCTTCCCGGACGCGCGTGACGTGCACGACGTCGTCCCGGGCCTCGACCTGTCGACCCTGCCGGGCCGCGTGGACCTCGACGTGCCGTGGCACGCGGCGGACTCGGCGGTGACGGTCTACGCGTACTCCTCACCGCGCGAGCTGGGCACCTTCCCGGTGCGCGACGGCCGCGCGGTGCTCACCGACCTCCCTCTCGAGGCCGGCGAGCACTACCTCGTGCTCGTGGGCGTCGACACGGCGCAGACCCTCGTGCTGCGCTACGACACCGCGGACGCCAGCAGGTCCTCGGGCGTCTCCACGGCGGCGTCGGGTGGGCGCGTCCTCGCGAGCACCGGGTTCGCAGCCGACTCGGCGATCGCCGCGGCGGCCGCGCTGGTCCTGGCAGGTGCACTCGTGCTCGTGATCGCCGCCCTGCGGCGCCGGGACCGGCCGCACGGCGCATAGACGCAGCGCGGCCCCACCCCGGTCGCGGACACCCACCTCGGAGCCGAGACTGGTCGGACGCATCGAGGACGGGAGCACACCATGCAGCGCAGATGGACGACCGTCACGTCGTGGACGGCGGCCCTCACCCTGGGCGTCGGCACGCTCGCCGCTTGCGGCCAGGAGGCACCGGAGCCGGGTGAGGACGTGACCGTGGCCGACGTCGCGGGGGCCGAGCTCGACGCGGGCGACGGAGAGACCGCGTGGATCGAGCGCCCGGTCACGGTGACCGGACAGGTGGTCCAGGTCCTCGACCCCGGCGCCTTCCTCATGGGTGACCCGGGCGTGCTGGAGCCGTCGGTGCTCGTGCTGAGCCCGCAGACGGACTTCACGGAGCTGGGCCTCGACATCACGGACCTGGTCGTCGAGGACGAGACGACCGTCGAGGTGTCGGGCACGGTGCGCCGGCTGTCGTTGGGCGAGTTCCAGGAGGACTACGAGATCCCCTACGACGAGAACGTCTTCGAGGAGTACGCAGGCGACGCCGTCATCGTCGCCGATAGGCTCGTCGCCACCACGGCGGACTGACGAGCGGACTCACGACCTGAGCGAACCACGAAGGCCCCCGACCACGTCTCCGCGGTTCAGGGGCCTTCAGGTCGCTGTCTCAACGAGTGTCCGGAGGGGGACTTGAACCCCCACGCCCTATACGGGCACTAGCACCTCAAGCTAGCGCGTCTGCCATTCCGCCACCCGGACGAGTGGACCCGACGAACCCTTGCGGATCCCTCGAGCGCGGCAGCAAAGATAGCACGGTGTGGCGGGTCTGCTGACCTCGCGCCCAGGCGGCAGACTGGACGCCGGTGGGCGCCGTCGGCGCCTCGGGGGAAGGACGCACATGACCGAGCGGGACGACGCCTCCGGGGTCGAGACCGAGCGACCGAAGGCCAGCACACGCCATCTGGCCGGGGCCACCCCGGCCGCGAAGCGTGTCGCCGGTGCGCGGCGCAACCCGTCGGTCGTCGGCTACGAGCAGTCCGCCCCGCAGTGGCTGCGCGCGATGGCGGGCTGGTCGTGGCGGATCCTGGTGGTGATCGCCGCGATCGCCCTGGTCTTCTGGGCCACCGCCAAGGTGCTCCTCGTCTTCATCGCGGTGTTCCTGGCGCTCGTGTTCACCGCCGTGCTGCGACCGGTGGTCAACGGCATGTCGCGCGTGATGCCTCGCGGGCTCGCGGTCGCGCTGTCGCTGATCGGCGCGGTGCTCGTGGTGCTGGGCCTGCTCACCTACGTGGGCTTCTCGGTGGCCGGCCAGTGGACCCGCCTGGGCGAGCAGTTCAACGTCGGCATCCAGGCGATCCTCGAGCTGCTCGAGTCGAGCCCCCTGCACCTGACGGTGACCAACGAGGACGTGCAGGGCTGGCTCGACCAGGCCCAGCAGTGGATCTCGGAGAACTCGAGCGAGATCGCGAGCCAGGCGTTGTCGAGCGCGAGCTCGGTGGGCCTCGTCTTCATGGTCCTCGCGCTCGCCACGTTCTGCACCGTCTTCTTCCTGAGCCGCGGCATGGAGATGTGGGGCTGGTTCCTCAACCAGATCCCGTCGCGCATGCGTGAGTCCTGGTACATCGGCGGTGGGGTCGCCTGGTACACGTTCTCGGGCTACACGCGCGGCACCGTGATCATCGCGGCGGCCGACGGCGTGCTCGCCGTGATCGCGCTGCTCATCCTCGGGGTACCGCTCGCCGCTCCCCTCGCGGTGCTCGTGTTCATCGGCGCGTTCATCCCGCTCATCGGCGCCCCGCTCGCGATGGTCATCGCGATGATCGTGGCCCTCGCCGCCAACGGTGTGGTCAACGCGATCCTCGTGGGCGTGGTCATCGCCCTCATCGGTCAGTTCGAGGGCCACATCCTGCAGCCCCTCGTGATGGGCAAGCAGGTGTCGCTGCACCCCGTGGTCGTCGCGCTGTCGGTCACCGGCGGGACGCTCGTCGCGGGCATCCTCGGGGCCGTGATCGCGGTGCCCCTCATCGCGGTGGCCTGGGCCGTGTTCGCGCGCCTGCGGCACGTGGACCCGCCCACGGACCTCGCCCAGCTCGAGACTGCCGTCGGGCCTCCCGAGGTCGCGGCGGCACCGGCACGTGACGACGACGAGGAGTAGCCGCCCGGACGCGGCGGTCAGCGGAAGTCGCGCGACGTGCTCGGCACGCGCAGCGACAGCGGGGCCAGGTGCTCGGCGAGCAGGTTCGTCGCGCCGTCCGCGCGCTCGAGGCGTCCGCGCACCACGAGCGCGGGCGATCCGCGCGCGATGCGCCGGAACCGCTGCCACAGGCCCGCGGTGCAGATGATGTTGAGCAGCCCGGTCTCGTCCTCGAGGGACAGGAAGGTCACCCCCTGGGCCGTGCCCGGCCGCTGCCGGTGGGTCACGACCCCCGCGACCGCGACGCGCCGTCCGGGCTCGTGCACGAACGCCTGCTCGACCCGCAGCACCCCCGCCGCGTCGAGCCCCTCGCGCACGTACTGGGTCGGGTAGGAGTCCACCGACACCCCGGTGGCCCACACGTCCGCCATCGCGGTCTCGACCTCGCCCATGCCCGGCAGGGTGGGCGCCTCGATGCCGACGGCGACCCCCGGGAGGGTGTCGGGGCCCTCGAGCGCGAGCGCGCCCGCGGCCCACAACGCCTCGCGGCGCTCGACACCCAGGCTGCCGAGCGCACCCGCCGTGGCGAGGGACTCGAGCTGGGCCGTGCTGAGCCGCACACGTCGCACGAGGTCACGCAGCCCCGCGAACGGACCGCCGTCCACGCGCTCGGCGACGAGCCGCTCGGCCACCTCCTCCCCCACCCCGCGCACCGACGCGAGGCCGAGGCGCACCGCGAGCGTGGGGTCGACGGCGAGCGCCACCTGACCAGGGCGGGTGCGGGTCCCGGGTGCGGACGGCTCGGCCGCTCTCCCCGACGGGGCAGTCGTGGGCCCGCCCACCCCCGAACCTGCCTCGTGCGACCCGTCCCGTCGAGGTGCGAGACGTTCGAGACCCGCGCGCACGCCCGAGGCCTGCACGTCGGGGCGCAGCACCGTCAGGCCGTGCCGCCGCGCGTCGGCGACAAGCGACTGCGGTGAGTAGAAGCCCATGGGCTGGGCCGCTAGCAGCCCGGCGTAGAAGGCCGCCGGGTGGCGCACCTTGAGCCAGGAGCTCGCGTAGACGAGGTAGGCGAACGAGTAGGCGTGGGACTCGGGGAAGCCGAAGTCCGCGAACGCCTTGAGCTTGTCGTAGACCTGCTCGCGCACCGCGGGGTCGTCGACACCGCGCGCGGCCATGCCCGTCATCAACCGCTCGCGCAGCGCCTCCATGCGCTCGACGGACCGCTTGGAGCCCATCGCCCGGCGCAGCTGGTCGGCCTCGGCACCCGAGAAACCCGCGACGTCGATGGCCATCTGCATCAGCTGCTCCTGGAACAGCGGCACGCCGTGGGTCTTGGCCAGGGAGGGTTCGAGCAGGGGGTGCAGGTAGGTGACGGGTTCACGCCCCCGCACCCGGTTGATGTACGGGTGCACCGAGCCGCCCTGGATGGGGCCGGGGCGGATGAGCGCGACCTCGATCACGATGTCGTAGAAGCGCCGCGGCTGGAGCCGTGGCAGCGTCGCCATCTGCGCGCGTGACTCGACCTGGAACACCCCCACCGTGTCAGCCGCGCACAGCAGGTCGTAGACCGCCGGGTCCTCCTGCGGCAGCGTGTGCAGCCCGAGCTCGACACCCTCGTGCTCGGCCACGAGGCCGAAGGCGATCCGCAGCGCGGAGAGCATGCCGAGCCCCAGCAGGTCGAACTTCACCAGGCCGGCGTCGGCGCAGTCGTCCTTGTCCCACTGGAGCACCGTGCGACCCGGCATCCGCGCCCACTCCACGGGGCACACCTCGATCACCGGGCGGTCGCACAGCACCATCCCACCCGAGTGGATGCCCAGGTGCCGCGGCAGCCGCAGCATGCGCTCGGCGAGGTCGATCACGGCCTCGGGCACGTGCGCCTCCTCGGCGGCCGACGGCGGCAGGTGCGCCGGCACCACGTCGTGCCCGTCGGCGGTAGGCGTGCCCGCGACGTCGAGCGGTCCCGGATGACCCGCGTGCGGGCGGTCGGGCGGTCCGTGGCCGAGCGGCCCCACGGGCGCGGCGCGCTCGAGCCGCCACCACGGGCTGGGGCGTTCCGGCCCCCGCAGCGAGCCCCAGCGCTCGATGCTCTTGCTCCACGCGTCCTGCTGCCCGACGTCGTACCCGAGGGCGCGGGCGGCGTCGCGCACGGCCGAACGCGGACGGTAGGAGATGACGTTGGCGACCTGGGCTGCGTGCTCGCGGTCGAAGCGCTCGTAGACGTACTGGATGACCTCCTCGCGACGCATCGACTCGATGTCGACGTCGATGTCCGGCGGGCCGTCGCGCTCGGGGGCCAGGAAGCGCTCGAAGAGCAGTCCGTGCCGCACCGCGTCGACGGCCGTGACCCCGAGGGCGTAGCAGACCGCCGAGTTGGCCGCCGAGCCGCGGCCCTGGGCGAGGATGCCGCGCTCACGGCAGAACGCCACCAGGTCGTGGACGATGAGGAAGTACCCCGGGAAGCCGAGGCTCTCGATCACGTCGAGCTCGTGCGCGATCTGGCGGTAGGCGCCCGGCACCCGCTCGGCCTCGGGCGACCCGTACCGGTCGAGCGCGCCACGCCGCACGAGCTCGCGCAGCCAGCTGGCCTCGTCGTGGCCCGGCGGCACGGGGTAGGGCGGGAGGTCGGGAGCGACGAGCGCGAGGTCGAACGCGCACTCGGTGGCCAGCTGCGCCGCGGTCGCGACGGCCTGCGGGTACCGCCGGAAGCGCCACGCCATCTCGACCGGCGAGCGCAGGTGCGCCCCCGTGCCACCGGGCAGCCACCCGTCGACGTCCTCGAGGCTCGAGCGGGCGCGCACCGCGGCGAGCGCCCCCGCGAGGTCGGCGTCGGCCGGGCGCGCGTAGTGGACGTTCCCCGTCGCCACGAGCGGCAGGTGTGCACGCCGCGCGAGCTCGGCGAGCGCGTCGACCCGCTCGGAGTCCCACGGGTCGCCCGTGTCGATCGCCTCGACCGCCACGTTCTCGCGGCCGAACAGCGCGACGAGCCGGTTGAGCTCGATGCGTGCGGCGTCCAGGTCGAGGGCGCGCCCGTCGCTCGGGTCCCCCAGGGCCTGTCGCACCGCACCCTTGCGGCAGCCGGTCAGCACGAGCCACTGACCGTCGGCGGCCTCGGCGAGCCGTTCGAGCCGGTGGTCCGCGGCGCCCTTGGTGCCGGTCACGAGGTGGGCCTGCGCGATCGCGCGGGACAGCGCGCGATAGCCGTCCGGGCCCCGGGCCAGCACGACCAGGTGCGTCGCGCGCGGGTCGGGCGTCCCGGTGGGCGGGTCCAGCACGCCACCCGGTGCGGCGAGGTGCAGCTCGGCGCCGAAGACCGTCGGCAACCCCACACGACGCGCGGCCTGCGCGAAGCGGACCACGCCGTACAGGCCCTCGTGGTCGGTCAGCGCCAGGGCCGAGAGGCCGAGCCGGTGGGCCTCGGTCACGAGCTCCTCGGGCTGGCTGGCGCCGTCGAGGAAGCTGAAGGCCGAGTGGGCGTGCAGCTCGGCGTAGCGGGGGGCGTCGTCAGTCATGGCGCGCCTCAGTCATAGTGCGCCTCGACCGACCACACGCCGTCGTGCAGGGCCAGCAGCACGGCCCTGCCGTCCGCGAGGGTCACCTGCAGGTAGACCCGGCGCGACGGCGCGGTCGACCACCACCGCTGCACCACGGGCCAGGGCCCGGCCCAGCCGGTGACGGCGGTCTCCCGCTCGGGGTCGCCCGGGCCCGAGGGCCACCACACCACCGCAGGCTCGGCGCTCATGCCGAGCCTGGCGTCCACCTGGACGCGACGGCCGTCGCTCCCGCACAGCTGGACCTCGAGCGGCTCGGCGAGCACGGTCGCGGGGGCCGGTCCGGGCAACCGACCAGGCCAGGGCGCCGTCGTCGGACGTGCGGGCGGGGCGGCGTCCCCCCACGGGACCAGGTGCACCTGGTCCCGCAGGTCCCGCCCGCCCTGGACGGCCGCGCTCAGCACGGCGTCGGCCCCCAGCAGTCCCTGCACGCGCAGCAGCGCGCGGTGGGCGCGCAGGTCGGTGCCGCGCGCCTCGCCCCACAGCCGTCCCTGCTCGGCCCCCACCGCCACGACGTCCTCGGCCCGCAGGGCGAGCCTGACCAGCGGCGCGACGGCGGGAGCACCCTCGCGTTCCCCGCCACCGACGGGCGCGTGGGTGAGCCAGCCCTCGAGCTGCCAGCGCACCCGGTCGGTCATCCGCGCGGCCGAGAGCCCACCCAGCACCGCGTCGGTGCGCCACGTGCGCGTGAGCTCGTGGCCGTCCTCGGTGCGCGCGGTGATCTGCAGGCGACCGCAGCCCGCACCCCGCTCGACCAGCTGCGCGTGCAGCTGCTCGGCGAGTCTTCTCGCGGCGAAGGCCGCGGCCTCGACGCGTTCGACGGGCGGGTCGAGCTCGCTCTCGACGGCGACGTCGGGCTGGGTGCGGCGCAGCGCCGTCGGGCGGTCGTCCTCCCCCGCGGCGACCTGGTGCGCCCAGCCGCCCACCCGTCCGAACCTCGCCTCGACGTCGGCGCGGGGCAGGCGGGCGAGGTCGCCCAGCGTCCGCAGCCCGAGCCGTCCCAGCAGGTCGACCAGCTCGGCCACCTGCGTCGCCGTCTGCTCGTCGGTCGCGACGTGCACGAGCTCGCCGATGCCCCGTGGGGCGAGGAAGGCGGCTGCCGTGCCCGCGGGCACGAGCCGCCCGCCGCGCGCCGCGAGCACCGCGGCCCCCACACCGTCGGACACTCCCACCTGCGCGTCGTGGCCGGTCTGCTCGGCCACGGTCTCGACGAGGTGCCGCGCGAGCGCCTCCTCCGAGCCGTGGTACCGGCTCGCACCGTCCGAGGGCAGCAGGAGCAGGCCGGGCCGGGCGACCTCGGTGCCGGCCACCACGTCCTCGACCGCGACCGTGACAGGCTCGAACAGGCGGACGTCACGGCCCAGGTCGGCAGGGAGCAGCACGAGCTCGGGGCAGCACTCCTGGGCCTGCCGGCGCCGCATGCCGCGCCGCACACCCGCCGCACGCGCGAGGGCCGAGACCGCGGTGACCCGGCGCCCGTCGTGGACCCCGGCGGGCAGGTGCGCCGGGACCTCCTCCGCGGTCGTCGCGGCCAGGACCGGCCAGTCGGGCACCCACACCGCGGCCGTCCGGACGGGAGAGGTGCGGGCCGTCACCCCGCACGCTCCTCGAGCCCGGTGGCCTCGTCGGTCAGCACCGTCGCACCGGCCCGTGCGGCCCCGGCCGTCCCTGCACCCGGCACCTGGACGTCGGCGCTCCGCCCGAGGGTCGCTGCGCCGCGACCGCTGCGCCGCACCGTGAGCCGCCGCGTACGCAGGCGGCCGTCGCCCCTGCCGAGCCCCTCCCACTGCGACCGCTCGGCCGTGAGCACCACCTGCGCCCCGGGCCACGCACCGGTCGGGAGCAGCACCGCGGAACGCTCACGTGCGCGCGCACCCAGCCTGCGCTGGTCCGCCGCCGAGAGCGGCACCTCGGGGCCCACCACGACCACGTCGAACCCGTCGAGCAGCGCGGCCAGGACCACGGGACCGTCCGGCCCCGGCGAGGGCACGAGGACGACGCGCTCGAGCACCAGGCCCAGGTGGTGCGCGGCCAGCACCCCCACCTCCGGGAGGCCGACGACCGCCACCCAGCTGCCCGCACGCGAGGCCTCGACCAGCAGCGCGAGGACCAGCGACGTCGACCCCTGCACCACCACGGTGCTGCCACGGTCGAGACCGCCCGAGGGCAGCAGCCGGGCGAGGTGACCGGTGACCGGGAGCACACGTGCCGCGCCCGCGGGCTCGACCTCGGGTGCGGGCGGGCGGGCGGGCGCCTCCACCACGTCCTCGTCGGGCCCGTGCGGCACCGGACGCACCGGCCGCACCCAGCGCGCCGCACCCGTGCGCTCCTCGGCCCGTGCGAGAGCGGCCCGGGCGCGTGCGACCCTTGCGGCACGCTCGTCGTCGGGACCTCGCGCGTCGTCTGGCCGGGAGACGACGTCGTCCACGGAGACGGCACTCATCGCACTCCTCCCGCGGTGACGGCGACGGCTCGAACCTCACGTTCGAACACCTGTTCGACTACTCTCTCAGTAGACGCCGACACCGTGAGGGCTGTCAATCCGCCGCCGGACCGCCACCGCCCGCGTCACCCGTCTGCCGGTCGGTCCCGGATGCGCACGCCCCAGGGCTCGGCATGATGGGAGCCGACAACCCGCCGCGACCGCCCGGAGACACCATGGACCTCGCCGACCGTCCCGTCGCCCCCGAGCCCTACGGCCAGCTCCCGCCGGTCCCGTCGTTCACGCTGACCAGCACGGACGTGACCGACGGCGAGACCCTCGCGGAGCGCTTCACCGCCGCGGGCGGGAGCACCTCGCCGCAGCTGACCTGGTCGGGCTTCCCCGACGGCACACGTGGCTTCCTCGTCTCGTGCTTCGATCCCGACGCCCCGACCCCGGCAGGCTTCTGGCACTGGACCGTCGCGAACCTCCCCCTCGGCACCACCGAGCTGCCCACGGGTGCGGGCTCGCCCGACGGCACCCACCTGCCCGACGGCGCCGTCCAGCTGCGCAACGACGGCGGCTCGGTGGGCTACACCGGTGCCGCGCCGCCCGCGGGTGACCGCGCGCACCGCTACGTGCTCGCCGTGCATGCGCTCGACGTCGACCACCTCGACCTCGACGGCGACGCGAGCCCCACGAAGGCGGCCTTCCTGGCCCTCTTCCACACCCTCGGCCGCGCGACGCTCACGCCCACCTTCCAGGCCTGACCGCTCCCCGGGCAGCGGCTCAGGTATGACCTGTCGGTCCCTGGCAGGGCGGGCCTAGCATCGCGAGCATGGAGCTCGGGGTCCTGGGTCCCCTCACCCTCCGGCAGGACGCACACACCACCGCCGTCGTCGGCTCCCGGCGCCGGTCGCTCCTGGCCGCCCTCCTGGCGCACCACGGCGCGACGGTCGGCGTCGACGAGCTGGTCGACGCCCTGTGGCCGGACGACCCACCCCCGAGCGCCCGGCACACCCTGCACACCCACGTGTCGCGGCTGCGCACGGGCCTGGGCCTCCCGGTCGAGGCCGACGACGGCGGCTACCGGCTCGCGGTCGAGCAGCTCACCACGGACGCCGAGAGGTTCGAGGCGGACGTCGACGCCGCTACCTCGACCGACGACGACGCGCGGGCGGTCGTGCTGCTGCACGACGCGCTCGCGCTCTGGCGCGGGCCGCCCTTCGGCGGTGCCGTCGACGGCCGCGCCGCCCGTGGCGAGGCCGCCCGGCTCACCGAGCGCAGGCTCCACGCCGCGGAGATGCTCGTCGCCCGCCTGGTCGCGACGGGACGCGTGGCCGAGGCCGTGCAGCAGGCCGAGGCCCTCGTGGGAGCCGAGCCGACGCGCGAGAGCGCGTGGGTGAGCCTGATCGACGCCCTGGTCGCAGCGGGACGGCCGGCGGACGCCGTCGCGGCGTACAGCCGCGCGGCCGATGCGCTCGACGAGCTCGGCCTGCTGCCCTCGGCGGGCCTGCGCCAGGCGCACACCGACGCCCTCACTGCGCCTGGACGCGACGCGCCCCGGCCGCACGAGCGTACGGGCCCGTCGTCGGACGCGGTCCCGGGCGACGTCCCCGTGGTCCCGTCAAGCCTCGTCGGACGCGAGCGCGACGTCGGCACGGTCGCGGCCCTGCTCGACCGCGCCCGGCTCGTCACGCTCGTCGGCCCGGGAGGCGTCGGCAAGACGCGACTCGCGCTCGAGGTCGCCCGGCGTCGCGCGCGGCACCACCGGTCCGGGGCGCGCGTGGTCGAGCTCACGACCCTCGACGACCAGGCGTCCGTGCCGTCGGCCGTGCTCACGGCCCTCGACGTCGGCACCCAGGGCGGCCCCGTGCCGCCCGCGCTGCGGCGTGCGGGCGGGCTCGACCTGCTCGTGGTGCTCGACAACTGCGAGCACGTGGTCGACGCGGTGGCCGAGGTGCTCGAGCACCTGCTCGCGGGGCACCGCGTGACCGTGCTGGCGACGAGCCGCGAGCCGCTCGGCCTCCCCGGTGAGCACGTGCACGTGGTCGAGGCGCTGACCACGCACGGCGCCGACCCGGCGGCGCGCCGCCTCTTCGTCGAGCGCGCCGTGGCGGCCGGTGCACGCTCCGACCTCGACCCGGTTCTGGTGGACCGCGTGGTCGAGCGCCTCGACGGGCTCCCCCTCGCGATCGAGATGGCGGCCGCGCGGGCCGCGACGACGGCGTTGCCCGATCTCGCCGCGGCACTCGAGCGCGAGCTCGACCACGAGCTCGCGCGGCTGCGCGACCCCCGCCGGCGCGGCGCCGAGCGGCACCGGACGCTGCGCGCGGTCATCGCGTGGTCCGAGGCCGTGCTGGAACCCGCCGAGCGAGCCGCGCTGCACCGTTGGCCCGTGTTCTCGGGCCCGGTCGAGGCGCAGGACGCCGAGGCCGTGCTCGGCGCCGGGCCGGAAGTGGTCGAGGCCCTCGTACGTCGCTCGCTGCTCGTGCTCGACCCCCGGGCCGCCGACGGCCGCAGCCGGTACCGGATGCTCCACACGGTGCGCTCGGCCGTGCGGTCCGGTGAGCCCGCGCAGGTGCTCGCGCCGCTCCGCGAACGTCACGCGCTCCATGTGCTCGAGGTCGCGAGGGAGGCCGACGCCCGGCTGCGCACACCCGCCGAGCCACGTGCGGTCACCCGCCTGTCCTCCTTCGTGCCCGAGCTGCGCGCCGCGCACGCCTGGGCCCGCGAGCACCACCCGGCGCTCGGCACGCACCTCTCGGGGGCGCTGCACCTGTTCGCGGTCAGCACGCTCGACGACGAGGTGCTCGACTGGGCGGCGAGGCTCGCCCCGTTGCTGGACAAGGACGACGGCGTCGCGGTCGCGCACCTGGGAATCGCGGCGCGCCTCGTCAAGGCCGGCGAGCTCGGCGCCGCGGTCGAGCGCGCCCAGCTGGCCCTCGACCTCGCGCGCGACGACGTCGAGCGGCTACGCGCCCTCGACCTGCTGGCGGACGCACCCATCTACGACGGCCGGTTCGCCGAGTGCCGCCGTCGGGCCGGCGAGCTGCACGCGCTCGCGCTCGACGTCGGCGACCCGGTCTACGCCACCGCGGCCGCCGTCTCGTTCGGTCTCACCCATGCGTACGAGGGCGACACCGCCACGGCGAGGGCGGAGCTCGCCCGAAGGCGCGACGTGCTCGTGGCGCGCTTCGGTGAGCTCGGTCCGTCCAACCTGGGCTGGTTCGCGTACACGGCGGGTGAGATCGAGGCCGAGGCGGACCCGGGGACGGCACTGACCCACCTCGACCGTGCCCGCACGCTCGCCGACGCGGCCGGCCACCGCTACCTGGGCGGCGTCGTGCGGGTCTCCGCCGCGAGCCTGCGGGTGCGGCACGGCGATCCCGCGGCGGCGGTCCCCGCGGTCGAGGAAGTCGTGCGCTGGTGGCGGGACCGCGCCGACCGCACCCACCTCGTCACGACCCTGCGCAACGTCGTCGACCTGCTGCTGCGTCTTGGCGAGCCGCGTGCGGCCGCCGAGCTCTGGGCCGCCGTCGCGCCCACCCGGGTCTCCCGCAGCTTCGGAGCCGAGCTCGCACGGCTCGAACGGGCGCGCGACGAGCTTGCCGGCCGGCTGCGACCCGACGAGCTCACGGCCGCCGAGGCGGCTGGCCGCGCACGCGACGTCGACGACGCGGCCGAGGTGCTGCTCGACGTGCTGCGCACCCTGCGCGGCACCTCGAGCAGCACCCGGTGACCGGCTCAGAGGTGCAGGCGGTAGAACCTGAACGCCTCGTGCTCGACGGGAAGCACCTCGACCCGCGCGAACCCTGCGCGGGTGGCGTACCCCGCGAGCACGTCGGGCCGCATCACGGTGCCCGTCCCCACGCCGTTCTCGTGCGACAGGCCGTCGGGCAGGCAGCAGATGAGCGAGTAGCCGTAGAACAGGCGCTCGACCGGGTCGGCCGGCGCCGTGAAGTCCTCCTGCGCGCGCTCGTCGACCACCAGCACGTACCCGTCGGGCGCGACCATCCCGCGCATCGCGCGCAGCACGGCGACGGGGTCACCCATGTCGTGCACGCACTCGTACGCCATGACGACGTCGTATCGGGCGCCGTCCTCGCCGCGGGAGGCGGCGTCCACGGTCGCGAACCGCACCCTGTCGGCCACGCCCGACGCCGTCGCGTGCCGGCGCGCCGCGTCGACCGAGGGACCGTCGATGTCGAAGCCGTCGACAGTGACCTGCGGGTAGCCGAGCGCGAGGCCGATCGCCGACCAACCCTCACCGCAGCCGATGTCGGCGACGTGCGCCCCGGCGGCCAGCCGCGCGTGCAGCTCGGGAACGCCCGGCAGGATCTCCTGCGTGAGTCGGTGCAGGAAGAGGGGCCGGTTCATCGCCGACTGCGCCTCGCGCGCGTCGGCACCGAGCTCGGACCAGCCGACGCCCCCACCCGTGCGGTACGCCTCGACCAGGCTGTCGATCACCCGGCCGCTCGCCGCGACGAGCCGCGCGAGCGGTGCCGTGTAGGAGAGACTGTCGACGTCGAGCAGCACGTCGGCCGCGCCGGCACGCAGCCGGAAGCGCCGGCTGCTGTGGTGCGCGGCGGTGTCGAGCACCTCCAGGTACCCGCTCGCCGCCTGGTGCTCGAGCCACTCGCGCGCATACCGCTCGGCGGTGCCCGTCATCCCCGCGAGCTCGGCCGAGCTGAGCGGCCCGGCCTCGGCGAGCGCGCGGTACCAGCCGAGCCGGTCGCCCAGGTAGACGGCGGTGAGCTCCATCGCGCCCAGGGTCGCGGCGAGCAGCCGCTCGGCCAAGGCGTCGCTGCCCGGTCCCGGGGTGGCGAACATGTCGGTGGACGTCGTGGTCACCTCCGGGTCCGTGGCCGGCGCGTTGATGGTTTGCGTGGTCATGCGTTCCTCCTCCTGCGGGCCCCCCGTGGGCCCGTGCAGGACGAGCGTCGGCGCGGCCGCTCGCACGCCGCTCGCACCTCGCTCGCACGCGGACGCACCCTGATCGCACGGCGGGGCTCGCCTCGGCCGCCGTCGGCCGTCAGGATGGCCGCCATGGCTCACGGAACCCTCACCTGGTCCCCCGCCCTCGACCACCCGCAGCTGCTCGCCCCGAGCACGGCACGGGCGCTGCGCACCTGGGCCGACGACGATCCCGCGGTCCTCGAGTCCGTGCGCGGCACCGAGATCGATCCGGACCTCGCGGACACCGCGGCGCTGACCGAGGCCTACGGCCTGGGCCTCGAGGCCTCGGGCAACTGCGTGCTCGTGGCGGGCCGTCGCGACGGGGTGGAGCGCACCGCGGCCGCCGTCGTGCTCGCGACCACGCGGGCCGACGTGAACAGCACGATCAAGAGGCTGCTCGACGTACGCAAGGCGTCGTTCCTCCCGATGGACCGCGCGGTCGAGGAGTCGGCGATGGAGTACGGCGGCATCACCCCCGTGGGGCTGCCCGAGGGCTGGCGCGTGCTCGTGGACTCACGCGTGCCACTCGCGGGCGAGGTGATCATCGGCAGCGGCCTGCGCAGGTCCAAGCTCGCGCTCCCGGGTGAGCTGCTGGCGCGCATGCCAGGTGTCGAGGTGGTCGAGGGGCTGGCCCGGTGAGCAGCGCGGTGACCGCGCAGGTCCCGGCGTGGCCCGAGCTCCCGGGCAGCCGGTTCCTGGGTGGGCTGCCCGCGGTCCACGAGGGGCGCACGACGACGACGCTCCCCGGCCGGCTCTTCCGCTCGGCCGTTCCGAGCGCGCTGTCCGCCGACGCGTGGGCACGGGTCTCCGCCCAGGTCCGCACCGTGGTCGATCTGCGCAACCCCGGCGAGGGGCCGCGGTACACCGCTCCCGACGGCGTCGTCGTGCACCGGCTGCCGATCGAGGACCAGGCCGACCAGGACTTCATGCGTCGCTATGCGGCGCTGCTGTCCACCCCGCACTACTACGCCGAGGTGCTCAGGCGCTGGCCGCACCTGGTCGCCGCCGTGATCCGCACGATCGCGCGTGCGCCCGAGGGCGGGGTGCTCGTGCACTGCGCGCAGGGACGCGACCGCACCGGGCAGGTCAGCGCGATGCTGCTGAGCCTCGCGGGCGTCCCGCACGAGGTGGTCGCGGACGACTACGAGCTCGCCGTCCGCGCGTGCAACGCCCGGCTGCGCGAGCACCCGGTCGCGCACGACCCGGCCCTGGACGACGACGAGCTCGACGCCGTGGTCGCCGAGAAGCGCGAGGTGCTGCTGGCCTTCCTCGCCGACGACGTCGCGGGCAGCCTGCGCGACGCGGGGGTCGACGACGACGACCTCGCCGCTGTTCGGGCGCGCCTCCTCGTGCCCTGAGCCCGGATCGCGGACAGCGCCACGGTGACGCCGGCGGCCGTCGCTAGGTTCGGCGCGCACTCACCACGACACCCGAGGAGTCCGCATGCCCAGCCTGCACGCCTACGTCCCTGCCGCTCCCGAGCACGACGCGGACTGGGCCTTCTCGCAGGTCCGGGACGAGCTGTCCGGCAGCAACGGGGTCGAGATCAGCACGACGACGAACCCGTTCACCAAGGCCACAGACCTCAAGGTCGTGGTGGACGGCACGTACCACGTAACGGTCTTCTTCGAGTCGGGCGAGAAGGCCGACGCCGACCTGAGCACGATCCTGGGCCGCGAGGTCAACGGCTATGCGCGCCTGCGGGTGCTCACAGCGCCCGACCCGGAGCTCGAGTACGACTTCGTGCAGATCCAGCTGCTCGACCGCTTCGAGCGGCTCGGACCGGTCCTGGTCTACGGCGTCGACGCGGAGCAGGTCCTCACCGACACGCTCGGTCTCACCACGGCCTGAGCGTCCTCGGCGCCCGCCGTCGCCCCTCCCGACGGGCCCGGCCCGGTCCGCTCACCGCCGCGTGGCCCAGAACGCGACGGCCGACGCCGCCGCGACGTTGAGGGAGTCCACCCCGCCCGCCATCGGGATGCGCACCACGACGTCGGCGGCCTCGACCGCCGCGCGTGAGAGGCCGTCACCCTCGGTGCCCAGCACCAGAGCGAGTCGCTCGGGCGGGTCCGCCTCGAGCTCGTCGAGCGTGCGCGCGTCGTCGGCGAGCGCGAGCGCGGCCACCGTGAAGCCCTGCGCGCGCAGCACGTCCAGCCCGTCCGGCCACGCCTCGAACCGGGTCCACGGCACCTGGAACACCGTGCCCATCGAGACGCGCACGCTGCGCCGGTAGAGCGGGTCGGCACACCTCGGCGAGACGAGCACGGCGTCGACGCCGAGGGCCGCCGCGCTGCGGAAGACCGCACCCACGTTCGTGTGGTCGACGACGTCCTCGAGCACCGCCACGCGGCGCGCGCCCTCACCCTCGCGCGCTTGCGCCAGCAGGTCGCCCACCGGGGCCAGCGGCGGGCGGTGCATCGCCGCGAGGGCCCCGCGGTGCAGGTGGAACCCGGTGATCGCCTCGAGCACGCCGGCCTCGCCCACGAACACCGGCACGTCGCCGTCGGGCCCCGCGCCCACCTCCTCGAGCAGGTCGGTCAGGTCCGGCAGCCAGCGCTCGGCCATGAGGAACGAGCGGGGCCGGTGGCCCGCGGCGACGGCCCGGCGGATCACCGTCGAGCTCTCCGCGATGTAGAGGCCCTTGGCGGGCTCGTGCTTGGCCCGCAGCGCGACGTCGGTGAGCCGCGTGTAGTCGCCGAGGCGCTCGTCGTCCGGGTCGGTCACGTGGTGGATCGGCACGCGGGCCATCCTCCCAGCCGCGCGGGGTCCCGCCGTCAGTCGACCGGTGCGGCAGGTGCGGCGAACTGGCTCGCGTGCAGACGCGCGTACGCCCCGCCGGCCTCGAGGAGGCTCGCGTGGCTCCCGATCTCGACGATCGCGCCGTCCTCCATCACCACGATCACGTCGGCGTCGCGGATCGTCGACAGCCGGTGCGCGATGACGAACGACGTGCGCCCGCGCCGCAGCTCGGCCATGGCCTGCTGCACGAGCACCTCGGTACGCGTGTCGACGCTCGACGTCGCCTCGTCGAGCACGAGGATCGCCGGGTCGGCGAGGAACGCGCGCGCGATCGTCAGGAGCTGCTTCTCCCCCGCGCTGACGTTCCCACCCTCTTCGTCGATCACGGTCGCGTAACCGTCCGGGAGGGTGCGCACGAACCGGTCGACGTGCGTGACCCGCGCGGCCTCGACCACCTGCTCGTGGGTCGCGCCCAGGCGACCGTAGGCGATGTTCTCCTCGATGGTCCCGTGGAACAGCCACGGGTCCTGCAGCACCATGCCGATCTTCGAGCGCAGCTGCTCGCGGTCGGTCGTCGCGACGTCCACGCCGTCGAGCAGGATGCGCCCGCTGTCGATGTCGTAGAAGCGCATGAGCAGGTTGACCAGCGTCGTCTTGCCGGCACCGGTGGGCCCCACGATCGCGACGGTCTGCCCCGCCTCGACCACCAGGTCGAGCCCTTCGATGAGCGGGGTGTCGGGCTCGTAGCGGAACGACACGTCCTCGAGCTCGACGCGCCCGCGCACCGGCCCCAGCACCGCCGGCTCGGCGGGCTCGGGGCTCTCCTCCTCGGCGTCGAGCAGCTCGAAGACCCGCTCGGCCGAGGCGACACCCGACTGCAGCAGGTTCATCATCGACGCCACCTGCGTGATGGGTTGGGTCAGCTGGCGCGAGTACTGGATGAACGCCTGCACGTCGCCCAGGCTGATCGCACCCGCAGCCACGCGCAGGCCGCCGACGACGGCGATCGCGACGAAGCCGAGGTTGCCCAGGAACATCATCGCGGGCTGGATCAGGCCGCTGATCACGTGCGCGCGGAACGTCGCGTCGTACAGTGCCTCGTTCTCGTCGTGGAACCGTCGCGCGGAGACCTCCTGACGCCCGAACACCTTGACCAGCGCGTGGCCGGTGTACATCTCCTCGACGTGGGCGTTGAGCGTGCCCGTGCGCTGCCACTGGGCGATGAACTGCGGCTGCGCGCGCTTGGCGACCAGCGCGGTGACGAGCGCTGCCGCGGGAACGGTGAGCAGCGCGATCACCGCGAGCAGCGGTGAGATCCAGAACATCACGACGATCACGCCCACCACGGTCAGCAACGCGCTGATGAGCTGGCTCAGCGTCTGCTGCATGGTCTGCGCGAGGTTGTCGATGTCGTTGGTGACCCGCGAGAGCAGCTCGCCGCGCTGGTGCGCGTCCACGTAGCGCAGCGGCAACCGGCCGAGCTTGGCCTCGACCCGCTCACGCAGCCGGAGCACCGTCCGCTGCACCAGACCGGTCGTCACCACGCCCTGCACCCAGCCGAGCGCCCACGCGGCGAGGTAGAGCGTGACCGCGCCCAGCAGCACGCGGCCCAGCGCGGCGGTGTCGATCCCCTGCCCCGGGACGAGCCCGTCCATCGCGGCGAGCATGTCGGCCAGCTCGTCCTCGCCCCGCGCGCGCAGCCCCGCCACGGCCGTGTCCTGGTCCGTGCCCGCAGGGAGGTTGAGTCCCACGACCCCGCGGAAGATCACGTCGGTCGCCCAACCGAGCACGCGCGGACCCATGACCATGGCCGCGGTGCTCGCGACCGTGAGGACGAGCACGACGACCACGGGCCCGCGCTCGGGCCGCAGCTCGCCGAGCAGCCTGCGCAGCGACCCGCGGAAGTCCATCGCACGCGCCGTCGGCATGGCGGCGGCCATGGGCCCGTGGCCCATGGGCCGCTGCCCGGGCGCAGGGCCGCCGGGTCGCGCTCCGCCGGCGCGTGGCGTCGCCGTCGTGCTCATGCCATCTCCTCGGCGGTGATCTGGGACTCGACGATCTCGCGGTAGGTCTCGCTCGTCGCGAGCAGCTCGTCGTGCGTGCCACGGCCCACCACGGCGCCGTCGTCGAGCACGAGGATCTGGTCCGCGTGCCGGATCGTGCTCACGCGCTGCGCGACGACGATGACGGTCGCCTCGCGCGTCCGTGGCGCGAGTGCCGTGCGCAGCGCAGCATCGGTGGCGAGGTCGAGCGCCGAGAAGGCGTCGTCGAACAGGTACACCGCCGGCCGGCGGACGAGGGCGCGCGCGATCGCGAGGCGCTGCCGCTGCCCACCCGACACGTTGCTCCCGCCCTGGGTGACTGCTGCCTCGAGCCCGCCCATCGCACGCACGAACTCGGCCGCCTGCGCCACCTCGAGCGCGTCCCACAGGTCGTCGTCGGACGCGTCGGCGTCGCCGTACCGCAGGTTGTCCGCGACGGTGCCGCTGAACAGGAAGGGACGCTGCGGGACGAGGCCGATGCGTCGCCACACGTCCTCGAGCGCGAGGTCGCGCACGTCGACCCCGTCGAGCAGCACCTGACCCGCCGTCACGTCGTAGAGGCGCGGGATCGTCTGCAGGAGCGTCGTCTTGCCCGCGCCGGTCGAGCCGATGATCGCGGTGGTGCGGCCCGGCTCGGCCACCAGGTCCACCGCGCGCAGCACGGGCTCGTCGGCGCCCGGGTAGGCGAAGCCCGCACCGCGCAGCTCGACGCGACCGGTGACCGGGGCCGTCACGGGCCGCGCGGGTGGCACCACCGTGCTCGAGGTCCCGAGCACCGCGCTGATGCGCTCGGCCGAGACCTCGGCCCGCGGCACCATCATGAACATCATCACGGCCATCATCACGCTCATCAGGATCTGCATGAGGTAGCTCAGGAACGCGACGAGCGAGCCCACCTGCATCGAGCCGTCCTCGACCCGACCAGCCCCGAACCAGAGCACCGCCGCGCTCGACAGGTTCATGATCAGGAAGACCGACGGGAACACGAGCGCCATCAGCCTGCCGACGGCGACCGCGACGCGCATGAGCTCGGCGTTCGCGTCACCGAACCGCTCGCGCTCGTGCGCGTCGCGCACGAAGGCGCGGACCACCCGGATGCCCGTGATCTGCTCGCGCAGCACCCGGTTGATGCGGTCGATGCGTGTCTGCATCTGACCGAACAGCGGGCGCATGCGGGCGATCGCGAACCCCAGGAGCGCCATGAGCACCGGCACCACCACGAGCAGCAGGCCGGAGAGCCGGACGTCCTCGCGCAGCGCCATCACCACGCCGCCCACCATCATCACGGGCGCCGCGACCACGATCGTCAGGATCATGAAGACGACCATCTGGACCTGCTGGACGTCGTTGGTGGTGCGGGTGATGAGCGACGGCGCACCGAAGTGCCCGAGCTCGCGCGCGGAGAACGTCTGCACGTGGTCGAAGACCGCGCCGCGCACGTCACGCCCCACCGACATCGCGACCCGTGCACCCGCCCACACGGCCCCCACGGCGCAGACCACCTGGACCAGGGTCACCCCGAGCATCACGGTCCCCAGCCTCAGGATCACCCCCGTGTCCCCGCGCGCGACCCCGTCGTCGATCAGGTCGGCGTTGAGGCTCGGCAGGAAGAGGTTCGCGACCGCCTGGACGAGCTGGAGCACCAGCACGACGGAGAGCGGACCGAGGTAGGGGCGCAGGTGGACGCGCAGGAGCCGCAGCAGCATGGTGCTCCGAGCCTCGCCCCGCGGGCGGTCCCGGTCAACGGGTTTCGCCGCAGGCGGAGCGCCGGATCAGCCGCCCGTCGTCGGCGCGGGCGGCTCGTCGCCCCCGCCCCGCGGACGTCGGCTGATCGTGCCGGCCGTCGTCGCGTCCTTGGTCGCGGCCTGCGACTCACGCCGGGCCTCCTCGAGCGCCTGCTTCGGGTCGGTCAGGGCGCTCGGCCCCAGGTCCGACTCGCGCACCGGCGAGGTGCCGCGCGGGCGGCTCGCGGCGGGCTGGCCGTCCCCCTCGTCGTCCGCCGCGCCGCCGAAGCCGGTCGCGATCGACTTGAGCGCCGCGGTGAACTCGGTCGGGATGAACCAGACCTTGTTCGACTGCGTCTTGGCGACCTCGGGAAGCATCTGCAGGTACTGGTACGCGAGCAGCTTCGGGTCGGCGTCGCCGCGGTGGATCGCGTCGAACACCTGGAGGATCGCGCGTGCCTCACCCTCGGCCTGGAGGATCGCCGACTGCGCGTTGCCCTCGGCCCGCAGGATCGCGGCCTGCTTCTCACCCTCGGCCGTGAGGATCTGCGACTGCTTGACGCCCTCGGCCGTGAGGATGGCCGCGCGGCGGTCACGCTCGGCGCGCATCTGCTGCTCCATCGCGCCCTGCACGCTCTGCGGCGGGTCGATCGACTTGAGCTCGACCCGGTTGACGCGTACGCCCCAGCGGCCGGTGGCCTCGTCGAGCACGCCGCGCAGCTGGCCGTTGATCGAGTCGCGGCTGGTGAGCGTCTGCTCGAGGTCCATCGAGCCGACGACGTTGCGCAGGGTCGTGACGGTGAGCTGCTCGATGCCCGTGACGTAGTTCGCGATCTCGTAGACGGCCGACTTCGGGTCGGTCACCTGGAAGTAGATGACGGTGTCGATGTTCACCGTCAGGTTGTCCGACGTGATCACGGGCTGCGGCGGGAACGAGACCACCTGCTCGCGCAGGTCGACGCCCGCGCGCACGCGGTCGATGAACGGGATGAGCAGGTGCAGGCCCGCGTCGAGCGTGCGGGAGTAGCGCCCGAGCCGCTCGACGATGAACGACTGGGCCTGGGGGACGATCCGCACGGCACGGATCAGGGTGATGATCACGAACAGGGCGACGAGGCCCAGCACGAGGTAGATGATCAGCTGGTTCGCGCTCACGGTCGGGTTCTCGATCATGACCTGTCCTCCGGGTCGTCGGGCGGGGTCGGTACGTGGGGCGTCGAGGCGGGCGGTTCGTCCGGCTCGAGCGGGCCGACGACGGCGGTTGCGCCGTCGATGCGGAGCACGCGGGCCTCGACGTCCGCGGGGATCGCTGCGGCGCCGGGCGTGGTCCGCGCGCTCCATTCCTCGCCCGCGAGCTTGACGAGACCGCCACGCGCCGTGACCTCGGACAGCGTGAGGGCCGCACGACCCACGAGCCCGGCGGCGTTGGTCTCGACGAGCGGCGTGCGTCGGCGCAGGTTGCGCAGCAGGTAGGGCCGCAGACCCACGAGCATCACGAGCGACGTCGCGGCGAAGGCGAGCACCTGGACCGTCACGCTCGCGCCCGCGACGTTCGCGACGATCGCCGCGGTCGCTCCGACGGCGAACATGAGGAGCACCAGGTCGAGCGTCAGCACTTCGATCACGCCGAGGACGATCGCGGCCACCAGCCACCACAGCCAGTGGATCTCGATCTGGTCCATGCGACCCCCTCGTCACGCGTCGTCGTCGTGCTGTGCCGATCCTAGTGGCGTGCACGTGCCACCGAGGGCGGACGGGAGCAGCACCTCAGGTGCGCGCGCGTGCGCTCCAGCGCGCGCCGTGACGGTCCACCTCGAGCTCGGTCCCGAACGTCTCGGAGAGGTGCCCCGGGGTGAGCACCGAACCGAGCGGCCCCTCGACGTGCACATGGCCGTCGCGCAGCAGCAGCCCGTGCGTGAAGCCCTCGGGGATCTCCTCGACGTGGTGGGTCACGAGCACGAGCACCGGGGACCGGTGGTCCTGGGCGATCTCGCTCAGCGCACCGAGCAGCTCCTCGCGCCCGCCGAGGTCGAGGCCCGCCGCGGGCTCGTCGAGGAGCAGCAGCTCGGGGTCGGTCATGAGGGCCCGGGCGATCTGGGTGCGCTTGCGCTCCCCCTCGCTCAGCGTGCCGAACCGGCGGTCGGCGAAGCGACCCACGCCGAACACGTCGAGCAGCACGCGCGCACGCTCGTGGTCGAGCGCCTCGTACTGCTCGCGCCAGCGCCCGGTCATCCCGTAGGCAGCCGTGAGCACGACGTCGAGCACGGTCTCCGAGGCCGGGATCCGGTCCGCGAGCGCGGCCGACGCGACCCCGATGCGCGGTCGGAGCTCGAACACGTCGACCGCGCCGAGGCGTTCGCCGAGCACGTGCGCCGCCCCGGTCGTGGGGTGCATGCGCCCCGCGGCGATCTGGAGCAGGGTCGTCTTGCCCGCGCCGTTGGGGCCGAGCAGCACCCAGCGCTCCCCCTCGCTGACGGTCCAGCTCACGTGGTCGAGGATCGTCGTCGTCCCGCGACGGACGCTCACGTCCTGCAGGTCCAGCACCGCGCTCATGGCCCCTGACCCTACCCGCGGCGCGGGGCTGCGCCCGGCGGGCGGCCGCCGCGTAGGGTCACGGGGATGGACAGCGTGATCCTCCCCCCACGCGCCGTCGTGCTCGCCCTGTGGCTGCAGTCGGTCGGAGCGGGCGCCGAACCCGTGCGCCGCGCGGTCCGCGCCGTCGAGGACGACGACGAGCCGCACACCGTCGTCGGTCACCCCGATCTCCCCGACGGCGCACCGCTCGCGGACCTCGTCGCGGTGTGCGGCACGGGCGAGCGCTCGGCAGCCGCCGTCCTCCCGGTCCCCGGCGACCCGAGCGGTACGCCCGCCCCCGTGGGTCCTGCCGCCCTCGAGGCCGGCGAGTGCGTCCTCGTGCACCGCGAGGGCAGGGCCTGGGCGGCCGTGCCCGACGTCGTGCCGTTCGGCAGCGTGCACGAGCAGGGGCACCTGGTCACGTGGCACGTGCACGAGGTCCCGGACTGGCGACCCACGCTGCCGGGGGTGGTCGGCACCCTTCCCGAGGCCGAGCAGTCGCTGCGGCACGTGCTGCGCGAGGCGACCGAGGCCCTCGCGGGGCTCGACGTCGCACGCTGGCGACCCGACGCCGCCGAGACCATCGCGAGCCTGCGCTCGACGGCGGACCCCGGCTGGGCCCTGCCGCCCGGCACCGCCCCACGCGCCGTCGGCGTGCTGACGACCGCGCTCAGGCTCCGGGCCATCGTCGAGCTCGCGACCGCCGACGACGGCGGGGCGATCAACCTGTGGCAGGCCGACCAGCGCTCGGCCGCCCTGCGTCACGTCGACCACGCGGCGCGGCGTGCGGTCACCGCGGCGACCGCGCACGGCGGCCTGGCGCCGTCAGGTCACGCGAGCACCGAGCGGTAGACCTCGAGCGTGCGGTCGGCGATCGCGTCCCACGAGAAGTGCTCCTCGACGCGGGCGCGCGCCGCACGGCCCATCTGCTCGGCGCGCGGTCGGTCGAGCGCGACCCGCTCGAGCGCCGCCGCGAGGTCGCTCACGAAGCGCTCGGGGTCCACGGGGGTGCCGGTGCCGTCCTGCACCTGCTCGATCGGGACCAGCAGGCCGGTCACGCCGTCGTCGACCACCTCGGGGATCCCACCGGTCGCGGTGCCCACCACGGGCAGCCCGCACGCCATCGCCTCGAGGTTGACGATGCCCAGGGGCTCGTAGACGGAGGGGCACGCGAACACCGATCCCGCGGCCAGCACGGCCACGAGCTCCTCACGCGGGAGCATCTGCTCGATCCAGACGACGCCGTCGCGCTGCGCGCGCAGGTCCGCGACGAGGCCGCTCACCTCGGCCGCGATCTCGGGCGTGTCCGGTGCGCCCGCGCACAGCACCACCTGGACCTCGGGCGCGAGCCGCTCGACCGCGCGCAGCAGGTAGGGCAGGCCCTTCTGCCGCGTGATCCGACCGACGAACACGACGGTCGGACGCTCGGGGTCGATGCCGAGCCCGCGCACGACGGCCTCGGCGCGTGCGACGCCCTCGCCCTGCGGCCGGCGCCAGCCGTCGAGGTCGATCCCGTTGTGCACCACGTGCACCCGCTCCGGGTCGACCGACGGGTAGGAGCGCAGGATGTCGGCACGCATGCCGGCGCTCACGGCGATGACGGCCGCGGCGCCCTCGTAGGCCGTCCGCTCCGCCCAGCCGGACAGGGCGTAGCCGCCCCCGAGCTGCTCGGCCTTCCACGGGCGCAGCGGCTCGAGGCTGTGCGCGCTCACCACGTGCGGCACGCCGTGCAGCAGCCCGGCGACGTGGCCCGCGAGGTTCGCGTACCAGGTGTGGGAGTGCACGACGTCGGCCCCGGCGACGTCGGCCGCCATCAGCAGGTCGACACCGAAGGTCGCGAGCGCGGGGTTGGCGCCCGTGAGGCCCGCGGGCACGTCGTAGCCGTCCACGCCGTCCTCGGCGCGTGCCCCGTCGAAGCAGCGCACGCGTACGTCGACCCGGCTGCGCAGCACCCGCGCGAGCTCCGCGACGTGCACGCCGGCACCGCCGTAGACGTGGGGTGGGTACTCCCTGGTCAGCAGATCGACGCGCACAGGCGACACGCTAGCGCCGAATGCCCGCTGACGTCTGGCTCGCGGGCCGGCCCGGCCCTAGGGTCGAGCCATGGCCCAACCTCGCGTCCTGGCAATCGTCCTCGCCGGTGGCGAGGGCAAGCGGCTCATGCCCCTCACGAAGGACCGGGCCAAGCCCGCGGTGCCCTTCGGCGGCATGTACCGCCTGGTCGACTTCGCACTGTCGAACCTGGTCAACTCGCAGTACCTGCAGATCGTCGTGCTGACGCAGTACAAGTCCCACAGCCTCGACCGTCACGTGGCCAAGACCTGGCGCATGTCCCCGCTGCTCGGCAACTACGTGGCGCCCGTCCCGGCGCAGCAGCGCGTGGGCAAGCACTGGTACCTGGGCAGCGCCGACGCGATCTTCCAGTGCCTCAACATCATCCAGGACGAGCGGCCGGACATCGTCGTGGTCGTGGGCGCCGATCACGTCTACCGGATGGACTTCGAGCAGATGGTCGACGCGCACGTCGCGTCGGGCGCCGAGTTCACGGTCGCGGCGATCCGCCAGCCGATCGAGCTCGCCGACCAGTTCGGCGTGATCGACACCGACCCGCAGGACCAGACGCGCATCGCGGCGTTCCTCGAGAAGCCGACCGAGGTGACGGGCCTGGCGGACTCGCCCGGCGAGATCCTCGCGTCGATGGGCAACTACGTCGCGAACGTGGACGCCCTCGTCGAGGCCGTCACGCAGGACGCGCAGAACCCGACGTCGCGACACGACATGGGCGGCGACATCGCGCCGTACTTCGTCGAGCGCGGCACGGCGGCCGTGTACGACTTCATCCGCAACGACGTCGCGGGGTCGACGGACCGGGACCGCGACTACTGGCGTGACGTGGGGACGCTCGACTCGTACTACGACGCCAACATCGACCTCATCTCGGTCAACCCGGTCTTCAACCTCTACAACACGAAGTGGCCCGTCTTCAGCGGCTACGCCCAGCTGCCCCCGGCCAAGTTCGTCCACGCCGGCCCCGGGCGGCTGGGTCACGCGGCGGACTCCCTCGTCTCTCCCGGCGTGATCGTCTCGGGGGCCACGGTCACGGGCTCGGTCGTGTCGCCGGGCGTGTACCTGCACTCCTGGTCCTCGGTGAGCGACTCGGTCGTCATGGACGGCACGGTGGTGGGACGCCACGCGCAGGTGCACCGCGCGATCCTCGACAAGAACGTGGTGGTCGAGGAACGCGCCCGTGTGGGGCTCGACCCGGAGCAGGACCGTGCGCGCGGCTTCACGGTCACCGAGTCGGGGATCACGGTGGTGCCCAAGGGCACGGTGATCAGCGCCTGAACGCCCACCCGCGGGTGCGTCCCGTCCGGCTAACCTGCCACCGTGACGACGCCCCCCGCACCGCTCGACCACGGGCCCAGCGTCCTCGTGATGGACGTGGACTCGACCCTCATCACCGGTGAGGTGATCGAGATGCTCGCGTCGAGGGCGGGCTCCGAGCCCGAGGTCGCAGAGATCACCGAGCGCGCGATGCGCGGGGAGCTCGACTTCGCGGCCTCGCTGCACGCGCGCGTCGCGACGCTCTCCGGCCTGCCCGCAACGGTGGTGGACGACGTGCTGGCCGAGGTCGAGCTGAGTCCGGGGGCCGAGCGCCTGTGCGACGAGCTGCATGCGCGCGGCTGGACCCTCGGGCTCGTCTCGGGTGGCTTCGTCGAGGTCGTGGGCCCGCTCGCGGCACGCCTGGGGATCGGGTTCGTGCGCGCCAACGCGCTCGAGGTGGCTGACGGGCAGCTCACGGGCCGGGTGAGCGGTCCGGTCGTGGACCGCTCGGCCAAGGCCGCCGCGCTGCGCGAGCTCGCGGCGCAGGTGGGCGTCCCGCTCGATCGCGCCGTCGCCGTGGGTGACGGCGCGAACGACCTGGAGATGCTCGCGGCCGCGGGCACGGGTATCGCCTTCAACGCCAAGCCGGTGGTGTGCGCCCAGGCCGACCTGGTGGTGAGCGGTCGCCTCGACGGCGTGCTCGCCGCCCTCGGCCTGGAGCCGGCACAGGACTGACCGCCCCCGAGACCGGTCCGCGAGGGTCAGTGCACGGGACGCACCACGTCGAGCAGACGTCCCACCCCGGCGTCGAGGCGTGACCAGGCGGGCAGCTCGAGCACCGCGAAGCTCCCGGTGGGCAGACCCGTCCGCACCTGGCTGAGGTGCGCGGGGTCGCCCTCGGCCGCGAGCAGCGCCGCGGTGCCGGACATGGTCGGCTCGTGGCCCACGACGAGCACGTGACGCACCCGGTCGTCGAGCGCACGCACGAGGTCCAGGACGTCAGCCGGTCGCGCGCCGTAGAGGCGGTCGTCCACCTCGGTCTCGGGCTCGGGCTCGTCACCGAGCGAGCCCCGCACGAGCTCCCAGGTCTGCCGGGTGCGCACCGCGGAGGACACCAGCACCTGCTCGGGCACGAGCCCCGCCGTCCGCAGGCCCGCGGCGACGTCCGGGCACTGCCTGCGGCCCGTGAGCGCGAGCGGACGCAGCTCGTCGGTGATCCGGCCGGCGGGCTCGGCCTTGGCGTGGCGCAGCAGCACCAGTCGGTGGCCGCGCTCGTCGGGCATCACAGCCCCATCGCGTGGAAGCCGCCGTCGACGTGGACGATCTCACCGGTCGTCGCCGGGAACCAGTCGGACAGCAGCGCAGCGACGGCACGAGCGGTCGGCTCGGGGTCGCGCACGTCCCAGCCGAGCGGGGCGCGCTCGGGCCACCCGCCCTCCATCGCCTCGAACCCCGGGATCGACTTCGCGGCCGTGGTGCGGATCGGGCCTGCGGAGACGAGGTTGACGCGCACGCCCGACGGGCCGAGGTCACGCGCGAGGTAGCGCGCGGTCGACTCGAACGCGGCCTTGGCGACCCCCATCCAGTCGTAGACGGGCCACGCGTACCGTGCGTCGAAGGTGAGCCCGACGACGCTCGACCCCGCACCGAGCAGGGGCTGCGCGGCGACGGCGAGCGACTTGAGCGAGAAGGCCGAGACCTGAACGGCCGTCGCGACGTCCTCCCACTCCCCTGCCAGGAAGTTCCCGCCCATGACGGACTGCGGCGCGAAGCCGATCGAGTGCACGACCCCGTCGAGGTGGTCCACGTGCTCACGGACCCGGCCCGCGAGCGCCTCGAGGTCCTCGGGCGACGTGACGTCGAGCTCGACCACAGGAGCGGGCCTCGGGAGCCGTCGCGCGATCGTCTGGGTGAGGCGCAGCTGACGGCCGAACGAGCTCAGCACCACCTCGGCGCCTTCCTCCTGGGCGAGGCGCGCGACGTGGAAGGCGATCGAGCTGTCCATGAGCACCCCCGTCACGAGGAGCTTCTTGCCGTCCAGCAGGCCCATGGTCGTTCCCTTCGTCGTGGCTCGCGTCGCCCGCGCGGGCGGGTGTCAGGTGGTGTCGGTCGGTGTCGGTCAGTGGCCCATGCCGAGCCCGCCGTCGACCGGGATCACGGCCCCGGTGACGTAGCCGGCCGCGGGCGAGGCGAGGAACTCGACGACTCCCGCGACCTCGTCGGGCTCGGCGAACCGACCCGCCGGGATCGCTGCACGGTAGGCCTCCTGGCGCTCGGCGGGCAATGCCGCGGTCATGGCCGTGTCGATGAACCCTGGAGCCACGACGTTCGCCGTGATGCCCCGCGCACCCAGCTCGCGCGTGATCGAGCGCGCCATGCCCACGAGGCCCGCCTTCGACGCCGCGTAGTTGACCTGCCCGGTCCCGCCGTAGAGGCCCACCACGGAGGAGATCAGCACGATGCGCCCGCGGCGCAGCCGGATCATCCCCTTCGAGGCACGGCGCACGCACCGGAACGTCCCGGTGAGGTTGACGTCGAGCACCTGCTCGAACTCCTCGTCGGTCATCCGCATGAGGAGCTGATCACGCGTGATCCCCGCGTTGGCGACGAGCACCTCGACCGGGCCGTGAGCCGCTTCGACCTCGGCGAACGCCGCGTCGATCGAGGCGGTGTCCTGCATGTCGCCGTGCACGCCGAGCACGCCGTCGGGCAGGTCGCCGCTGCGGTAGATCGTCGAGACGCGGTCACCCGCCGCGACGAACCGCTCGGCGATGGCCCTGCCGATCCCCCGGTTCGCGCCCGTCACCAGCACGCTGCGGCCGGTCGGTGCGGGTGCAGGGGCGGGTGTCGTGGCGTCGCTCACTCAGGCTCCTCGGGTCGTGGCCGCCCGGTGGGCGGGCTGCGTGTGCGCGCCCGACGGTAGCCGACGGCGAGCCCGCGGCACGACGCCCGTCCGCGAGTCCCGTCGCGGCAGGCCCGGCCCCGGGGCGGAGACCCGCCGCGAGCCGGGATAAACTCGTGCGGTGACGGCAGCACGTGGTGACGCGGGCGGGTGGCGCAGGCGCGCCGGTCGCCGCGGCGGCGAGCCCGAGGTCGCGAGCATCACGTCGGCCCCCGAGCCCCTCGAGGCGGATCTCGCACGCCGCGCGCACCGGTACCTCGCGCAGATGTCGATCCGCATGGCCTGCTTCGTCGGAGCCGTGCTCGTGGACCACTGGACGCGGTGGCTGCTCCTCGCAGGTGCGGTGGTGCTGCCCTACGTCGCGGTCGTGCTCGCGAACGCGGGCCGTGAGCGCGGGCAGGTGCCCGACACCTACCTCGAGGCCCCGTCGCTGCCCGCCGCCCCGCAGGGGCCGCCGCGATGACGGCCGAGACCCCGCACGACGACGTCGTGTGCAGCGCCCGCGGGTGCCGAACAGCCGCCGCGTGGGGGCTGCGCTGGAACAACCCGAAGCTGCACACCGCCGCGCGTCGCAAGGTCTGGCTCGCGTGCGACGCCCACCGTGAGCACCTCGAGCAGTTCCTCGGAGCGCGGGGGTTCCACCGCGAGACCGTCCCCGTGAGCGCCCTCGGGCCCGCGGACGGCTGAGGTGGGGCCACGCGCTCGCCGCTGGGTGTCGACCCTCGCGGTCGCCGCGCTCGTCGCGCTCGGCTGCGTGGGTGCGGGGCTGTGGCAGTGGAGCCGGCACCAGGAACGCAGCGCCGCGATCGCGCTCGTCGAGGAGAACGAGGCAGCCCCGGTGGTGCCGCTCGCCGACGTCCTGACGCCGGACGGCGCTCTCGACGCGGACGACGTCTGGCGGCACGTGCGCGTACGCGGCACCTACCTGCCCGGGTCGACGGTGCTGCTGCGCAACCGCCCTGTCAACTCCGTCCCCGCGTACCACGTGCTCGCGGGACTCACGCTGACCGAGGGCCCGCTCGCGGGCCGCGTGCTCGTCGTCGACCGCGGCTGGGTGCCGAGCGACGACGCTGCCGGGGTCGACGACCTGCCGGAGCTACCCGCCGCACAGGTCGACCTCGTCGTGCGCCTGCGCGCGTCCGAACGGCTCGCGGACCGGGACGCACCCCCCGGCCAGGTGCAGGCGCTCGCACCGGCCCAGGTCGCACGCGCGGGCGGCTGGCCGGTCGAGGAGACGCTCGACCTCTACACGGCCGTCGTCCAGGAGGACGGCGGTGCACCGGCCGGGCTGCGTACTCTCCCCGGCCCGACGACCGACTACGGCTCGCACCTGTCCTACGCGTTCCAGTGGTGGGTGTTCGCCGTCGGCGCGTTCGTCGGCGCCGTGCTGCTGCTGCGACGCGACGAGGCGGACGCCGAGCTCGCGGGACTGCCGGCAGCGGAACGCGCCGACGTGGCCGCGCGCGGCCCGCACGTCGCGCCGACCGCGGGACGCACGCCGCGGCGGCGTCGTCGTCGGCCCACGGCGGAGGACGAGGAGGACGCCATCCTCGACGCGCAGGAGTCCGCGCGCGGGCGGTGACGGCGCGCGCGAACCCGCCGCCCTGTCCGCGAGCGCGCTGCGGTCAGGTACCGCCCCGCAGGGCCGCCCGCCTCGCCTCCCCCGCCGCACCGCGCGTCGGCCCGCCGCGTCCGCGCATCTGGACGCCGGCCTCGACCAGCACCCCGTGCACGAACCCGTACGAGCGGCCGATGTCCTCGGCCATCTCGCGGATCGTCTCGCCCTTGCGGTAGCGCTCGACGAGGTCCGCCGCGAGGTCCTGGCGTCCCTCACCCGTGATGCGCGCACCCTTGCGGTACTTCTCGCCCATGACCGTCCTCCTCACCGAGGAGCGCCGCGCACCGCCCGCTCAGGCGAGCGAGATCAGGTCCGCGTAGCTGTCGTTCCACAGATCTTCGTCCCCATCGGGCAGGAGCACCACCCTCTCGGGCTGCAAGGCGTCCACGGCACCCTCGTCGTGGGTGACCATCACGACGGCACCCGTGTACCCGTGGAGCGCCGAGAGCACCTCGGCGCGACTCGCGGGATCGAGGTTGTTGGTCGGCTCGTCGAGCAGCAGGACGTTCGCGGAGGAGACGACGAGAGCCGCGAGCGCGAGCCGCGTCTTCTCCCCACCGGAGAGCACACGTGCGGGCTTGTCCGCGTCGTCACCCGAGAACAGGAACGAGCCGAGCACGGAGCGGACCTGGGTGTCCGTGAGGTCGGGGGCGGCGTGCCGCAGGTTCTCGACGACGGTCATGCTCGTGTCGAGGGTCTCGTGCTCCTGGGCGTAGTAGCCGATCTTGAGGCCGTGCCCCGGCACCACCTCGCCCGTGTCCGCCGGCTCGACCCCGGCGAGGATCCGCAGCAGCGTCGTCTTGCCCGCGCCGTTGAGCCCGAGCACGACGACGCGGCTCCCGCGGTCCACCGCGAGGTCGACGTCGGTGAACACCTCGGCCGAGCCGTAGGACTTCGACAACCCGCTCGCCGTGAGAGGGGTGCGGCCGCACGGCGCGGGCTCGGGGAACCGCAGCCGCGCCACCTTGTCCGTGGCGCGCTCGGCCTCGAGGCCCGCGAGCATCTTCTCGGCGCGACGGGCCATGTTCTGCGCGGCCACGGCCTTGGTGGCCTTGGCACGCATCTTGTCGGCCTGCGCGAGGAGGGCCGAGGCCTTCTTCTCGGCGTTCGCGCGCTCACGCCGGCGCCTGCGCTCGTCGGTCTCGCGCTGGAGCAGGTAGGCGTCCCAGCCCAGGTTGTACTGGTCGATCTCGGCCCTGTTGGCGTCGAGGTGGAAGACCTTGTTCACCGTCGCACGCATGAGCTCGGTGTCGTGGGAGATCACCAGGAACCCGCCTGCGTAGTCCTTGAGGTACTCGCGCAGCCAGATGATCGAGTCGGCGTCGAGGTGGTTCGTGGGCTCGTCGAGCAGCAGCGTGTCGGCGCCCGAGAACAGGATGCGCGCGAGCTCGACGCGTCGGCGCTGCCCGCCGGAGAGCGTGCCGAGCGGCTGGGCGAGCACGCGCGCGTCGAGGCCGAGGTTCGCCGCGATCCGCTCGGCCTCGCTCTCGGCGGCGTAGCCGCCGGCCGCGGTGAACCGGGTCTCGAGGCGCGCGTACCGGTCCATCGCGTCGTCGCGCGTCTCGTCGTCGGCGCTCGCCATGGCGCCCTCGGCCGCGCGCATGCTCGCGACGATCGTGTCGAGGCCGCGCACCGAGAGGATCCGGTTGACCGCCGTCACCTCGAGGTCCCCCGTGCGAGGGTCCTGGGGGAGGTAGCCCACGTCGGTCCCCGTGACGCGGCCGGCCGTCGGCACGCCCTCGCCCGCGAGCACACGGGTGAGCGTCGTCTTGCCCGCCCCGTTGCGGCCCACGAGCCCGATGCGGTCGCCCGCAGCGATGCGGAACGACGTGGGCTCGAGCAGCACGCGGACGCCGACGCGCAGCTCGAGGTCGTGGGCGGTGATCACTGAGGTTTCCTCCGACGGGTGCCCGGGGGCCTTGTGGACGGGCACAAACGCCGTTCATCCTACGACCGGCTAGCGTGACGCCCGACCTGATTCCCGGGCACCCGCCCGTACCCCGGCCCACGGGTCGGACCGAGGGAGACCGATGGCCGAGCTCGACCGCACCGCCCCCCTGCCCGTCGCACGCGCCTCGGTGGCGACCGACGTCGCCCTCGTGGCGACCTTCGCGGCGTTCATCGCGGTGTGCGCGGTGCTGCCGGCGATCCCGGTGCCCGGGATGGCTGTGCCGATCACGCTGCAGACCTTCGGCGTGATGCTCGCGGGTCTGGTGCTCGGACCCGTGCGCGGGGCGCTCGCCGTGCTGCTCTACCTCGCGGTCGGCCTCGCGGGTCTCCCGGTGTTCGCCCAGGGCACCGGCGGGCTCGCGGTGCTCGGCAAGCCGTCGCTGGGCTACCTGCTCGCGTTCCCCCTGGCCGCGGCCCTCGCGGGCTGGCTCGCGGGGCGTGCGCTGCGCGCGCGAAGGCTGGTCCTCCTGGCGGTCTTCGGCTCGGCGATGGCCGCGAGCCTCACCTTCATCCACCCGATCGGGATCACCGTGATGGGTGCGCGGCTGGGCATGTCCGCGGGTGAGGCGATCGCCGCGGGGGCCGTGTTCCTCCCGGGTGACGTCGTCAAGAACCTCCTCGCCGCCGTGGTGACGATCGCGGTCGTGCGCGCCTTCCCGGACCTGCGCAGGCGCTGACCGCGCGGTGATCGAGCTCGAAGGTGCGACCGTCACCGCGTACGCGGGCGCCGGCGACCAGGTGGTCACCCTGCTCGAGCCCACCACCTGCACCCTGACCGAGCGCCGCGTCGCCGTCGTCGGGGCTAACGGCTCGGGGAAGTCGACGCTCGCGCGCCTCGTGAACGGCCTGGCGCTGCCGTCGGCCGGTGTCGTGCGCGTCGACGGCCTCGACACCGCGCACGAGGGCGCCGCGGTGCGTCGGCGCGTCGGGTTCACGTTCACCGACCCCGATGCGCAGCTCGTCATGCCCACCCCGCTGGAGGACGTCGCCCTGTCCCTGCGCCGGCTCGACGTCCCCGCGCACGAGCGCGAGCACCGAGCCCGCGAGGTGCTCGCACGCTTCGGCCTGGGCGACCGGGCCGACGTGCCGGTGCACGCCCTCTCGGGCGGGCAGAAGCAGCTGCTGGCCCTCGCCGGCGTCCTCGCGACCGAGCCGTCGGTCCTGGTGTGCGACGAGCCGACGACCTTGCTCGACCTGCGCTGGCGCCGTGTGGTCGACGAGCTGCTCGACGGCCTCGACCTGCAGCTGCTCCTCGTCACGCACGACCTCGACGCCGCCCGTCGCGCTGATCGTGTGCTGGTGGTCGACGGCGGTCGCGTGGTCGCAGACGACCTCCCCGACGTGGCCGTGGACGCGTACGTCGCCCTCATGGGTGGGACGTCGTGAGGCGGAGGGCCGGCACGCCGCAGCGCCCGCCCTGGGCCGGACCGCTCGGCCTCTACCACCCCGGACGTTCGTGGCTGCACCGCACCGGGCCGGGGCCCAAGGCACTCGGGCTCGCGGTGCTCGGGGTCGGCGTGCTCGTGGTGACGGGAGCCTGGGCCTCCGTGGGCCTTCTCGCCACGACGGCGCTGCTCGCGACCTCGGCCCGGCTGCCGCTGCGCTCGACGGCCCGCAGCCTCGGGCCCGTGCTCGTGACGGCGCTGCTCGTGGGCGCCTACCAGTGGTGGGCCCGCGGCCCCGCCACGGCGGTCGAGGTGGCCGCGGACCTCGTCACCCTGGTGGTCGCCGCGACCCTGGTCACGGCGACCACCCCGGCCGACAGGCTGCTCGACGCGATCGGGCGCGCCGCCCGACCAGCCCGGCACCTAGGGCTGCGCCCCGAGCTCGTCGCCCTCGCCGTGGGCCTCATGCTCCGTACCGTGCCCGAGCTCGTGCGCACGAGCACCGAGGTGCGCGACGCAGCGCGCGCACGTGGCCTCGAGCGCGAGCCCCGCGCCGTGCTCGTCCCTGCCGCGGTGCGCGCCGTCGGGCGTGCCCGCGCGACCGGCGAGGCCCTCGCCGCGCGGGGCCTCGCGGAGTGACGACCCTGCCCGCGCCGCCCCGGCCGGGCCGCCCTACCGTGTGGCCATGACGTTCAGCGAGGGCGGGCGGTTCGAGGGCGGTCGCGTGCGACGCCGCAGGGGCGGCGTGGTCGCCGGTGGTGGTGTGGGGATCCTCGCGATCGCGGTGTTCGTCGTCTACCAGCTCACGGGCGTGGACGTCGGCCCCGTCGTGAACGGCCTCGAGGGAGGTGGTGACGGCGATCGCGGCACCACGTCGGTCATCGAGGAGTGCAGCGCCGCCGAGGCGAACGAGCAGCGCGGCTGCCGCCTGTCGGCCACGGTCCAGTCGCTCGACGCGTTCTGGGCCGCCGAGCTCGCGGGCGCGGGTGAGGTGCCGCTGCCGACCGTCGACGTGTTCACCGGCGGGATCGGAACCGGCTGCGGCCAGGCGTCCTCGGCCACGGGGCCGTTCTACTGCCCCGCCGACCAGGGCATCTACATGGACCTCGGCTTCTTCGACGTGCTCCAGAGCCGGTTCGGCGCCTCGGGCGGCTCGCTCGCGGAGATGTACGTCACCGCCCACGAGTACGGGCACCACGTGCAGAACGTCGCGGGCGTGATGGAACGGGCGGACCGCAGCGGCGGTGGCGCGGAGTCGGACTCGGTGCGGGTCGAGCTCCAGGCCGACTGCTACGCGGGGATGTGGGCCGGTGCGGCGACCATGCCTGACCCGGACACCGGCATCCCGTTCCTCGAGCCCATCACCGACGCACAGCTCGCCGACGCGCTCTCGGCGGCCGAGGCCGTGGGCGACGACCGCATCCAGGAGACGTCCGGCGGGAGCGTCGACCCGCACACCTGGACGCACGGCTCGAGCGAGCAGCGCCGGCGCTGGTTCACCACCGGCTACGACGAGGGCAGCCTCGAGGCGTGCGACACGTTCACGGCCGAGGAGCTGTGAGCACGAGGCCCTGCACCGCCGCGGCTCAGTAGCCGACGACGTCGCCCGAGCCGTCGACGTCCGAGGTGACCTCGGCACCGCCCGTGTGGCGCACCGAGCCGCTGCCGTCCACCTGGACGTCCAGCCGCCGCGTGACGTGGACGTCGGCGCCCCCGGAGCCGCGCACCGCGATCACGGCCTCCCGGGTCTCGAGGTCGCCTCCGTCGTAGCTGCCCGAGCCCTCGACGACGACGTTCTGGGCGTCCGCACGCCCGGCGAGCGTGAGCCCGCCGGACCCCGCGACCTGGGCGTCGAGCGTCCCGACCTCGACCGCCTCGACGACGACGTCGCCGGAGCCCTCGACGGTCACGCTCAGACGTTCGCCCGCGACGTCGTCGGCCTCGACGTCGCCCGACCCACGCACCGCGAGCGCCTCGAGCTCCGTCACCACCAGCGTGTACTCGATGCGGCCGGGTGTCCCCCACCGCGGCCCGCCCTCGCGGCCGAGCACGAGCGTGCCGTCGTCGACCTCGGACGTCAGCTCGTCGATCACGTTCTCGCGCGCCGTCACGGTGAGCGAGGGTGCCTCGCCCAGCTCGATCGTGAGCGTGCCCGAGGTCCGCAGGTCGACCGCCCGCACGCCCTCGACGTCGCGCTCCTGGGTGGTCGTGGGGCCTGCGACCACCGAGGAGCACCCGGCGGCGGTCACGAGTGCCGCGCCGAGCACAAGGGCCACGCCGCCGCGGCGGACGGCACGCCGGTCGCGCCGTCCGGAGGGTGCGGGCGTCGGTGCGTGGTGGTCGTTCACGGGGAGGCTCCTCTCGATGCCGGCGCCGCGTGCGTGCGCCTGCTCCGAGCCTGTCGCGCGCGCCGGCGTCCCGGTATGGGGCACCACCCCGATCCTTCCCCGAGAAACGCCCTGAGCCCCCTCCGGGGAGGGGGCTCAGGGCGTCGGGCGCGGTCTCAGATGTTGAAGCCGAGGGCGCGCAGCTGCTCGCGGCCGTCAGGCGTGATCTTCTCGGGACCCCACGGCGGCATCCACACCCAGTTGATCCGGAACCCGTCGACGAGGCCGTCGAGCGCAGCGGCTGACTGGTCCTCGATCACGTCGGTGAGCGGGCACGCGGCCGACGTGAGCGTCATGTCGACCACGGCGTGGTTGTTCGGGTCCACCGTGACCCCGTAGACGAGGCCCAGGTCCACGACGTTGATCCCGAGCTCGGGGTCGATGACGTCGCGCAGGGCCTCCTCGACGTCGGCGGCCGTCGGCGGTCCCGGGACGGGCTGCTGGTCGGTCGTCGTCATGCGTCCTCCTTGGTCGTGGCCGCCCCGGACTGCACCAGGGCGTCGTGCAGCGCCATCCAGCCGAGCAGCGCGCACTTGATGCGGGCGGGGTAGCGCGCGACCCCGGTGAAGGCGGTCGCGTCCCCGAGCCGGTCCTCGGACGCCTCGTCGAGCCCTGCGCCGCGTGCGTGCATGAGCTCGCGGAACGTGGTGCCGAGCTCCTCCGCCTCGCTGACGGGGACGCCCGTCACGAGCTCGGACATCACCGAGATCGAGGCCTGGGAGATCGAGCACCCCTGGCCCTCCCAGCTCACCTTCTCGAGACCGCCCTGCTCACCGAGGTGCACGCGCAGGGTCACCTCGTCCCCGCAGGTCGGGTTGACCTGGTGGGACTCGGCGGCCGAGCCGTCGGCGAGGCCCTTGCCGTGCGGGTTCTTCGCGTGGTCCAGGATCAGCTGCTGGTACAGCTGCTCCATCGAGCTGCTCATGCCGGGCCTCCGTCGCTCACCTCGTCGAGACCGAAGAAGGGTCGCACGCGGGCGAGGGCCTCGCCGAACGCCGCGACCTCCTCCGCCGTCGTGTAGATGCCCGCCGAGGCACGCGTGCTCGCAGTCGCCCCGAGCCGCCGGTGCAGCGGTTGCGCGCAGTGGTGACCCACGCGCACCGCGACACCTGCGTCGTCGAGCACCTGGCCCACGTCGTGCGCATGCACGCCGTCGACCACAACGGACACGGCCGCGAGCCTGGCCTCGGTGTCCGTCGGGCCGAGCACCCGCACGCCGGGGACCGCGGCGACGGCGTCGAGCAGCAGGCGAGCGATCTCCCGCTCGTGCGCGGCCACGGCGTCCATGCCAAGCTCGCGCAGGTAGCGCGCCGCGGCCCCCATCCCGACGGCCTGGGCCACCATCTGCGTCCCGGCCTCGAACCGCTGCGGCGGCGGCGCGTAGGTCGTGCTCTCCATCGTCACGACCTCGACCATCGAGCCGCCGGTGAGGAACGGTGGCATCGCCTCGAGCAGCTCGCGTCGTCCCCAGAGCGCGCCCACCCCCGTGGGGCCGAGCATCTTGTGGCCCGAGAAGACGGCCAGGTCGACCCCGAGCGCCGGCAGGTCCACCGGGAGGTGCGGCACGCTCTGGCACGCGTCGAGCACCGTCAGGGCGCCCACCTCGGCCGCGCGCGCGACGAACGCCGCGACGTCCGTGACCGCACCCGTGACGTTGGACGCGTGGGTGAACGCGAGCACCTTGGTGCGGTCGGTCACGACCGTCGCGAGGTCCTCGGTCCGCAACCGCCCGTCGTCGTGCACGCCGACCCACCGCAGGGTCGCGCCGGTGCGGGCGCACAGCTCCTGCCACGGGACCAGGTTGGCGTGGTGCTCGGCCTCGGTCACCACGACCTCGTCGCCCTCCCCGAGCGCGAGGCGGCGCGCGGCCGCACCACCCCGGCCGAGGCTCGCGTTCGACATCGCGTACGCGACCAGGTTGATCCCGGCCGTCGCGTTGGCCGTCCAGACGATCTCGTCCGCGGGCGCGCCGACGAGCGCCGCGACCTCGGCCCTCGCCTGCTCGAACGCGTCCGTCGCCTCCTCGGCGAGCTGGTGCGCGCCGCGGTGGACCGCGGCGTTGCGCTGCAGGTAGAAGTCCTGCTCGGCGTCGAGGACGACGTCGGGCTTCTGCGACGTCGCCCCCGAGTCGAGGTACACCAGCGGCCGGCCCCCGCGCACCGTGCGCTGGAGCAGCGGGAAGTCGGCGCGGACCGCCGCCAGCTCGGCCGCCGTGAGCATCAGGCCTGGCTCGCGGTGAGGAAGCGGTCGTAGCCCTCGGCCTCGAGGCGCTCGGCGAGCTCGGGGCCGCCCTCCTCGGCGATCCGGCCGTCGACGAACACGTGCACGAAGTCGGGCTGGATGTACCGCAGGATGCGCGTGTAGTGGGTGATGAGCAGCACGCCCACCTCACCGCTCGAGCGCACCCGGTTGACGCCCTCCGAGACGATGCGCAGCGCGTCGACGTCGAGGCCCGAGTCGGTCTCGTCCAGGATGGCGAACTTCGGGTTCAGGAGCTCCATCTGGAGGATCTCGTGGCGCTTCTTCTCGCCACCCGAGAAGCCCTCGTTGACGCTGCGCTCGGCGAAGGTCGGGTCCATGCGCAGGTTCTCCATCGCGGTGCGCACGTCCTTGACCCAGTGCCGCAGGGCGGGGGCCTCACCGCTGATCGCGGTCTTGGCCGTGCGCAGGAAGTTCGAGACGCTGACGCCCGGGACCTCGACGGGGTACTGCATGGCGAGGAACATGCCCGCGCGGGCACGCTCGTCGACGCTCATCTCGAGCACGTCCTCGCCGTCGAGCAGCACGGTGCCCGAGGTGATCTCGTACTTCGGGTGGCCCGCGAGGGAGTAGGCGAGGGTCGACTTGCCGGAGCCGTTCGGCCCCATGATGGCGTGGGTCTCACCGCTGCGGACGGTCAGGTCGACACCGCGCAGGATGGGCTTGGCGCCCTCCTTGGTCTCGACGCTGACGTGCAGGTCACGGATCTCGAGAGTGGACATGGCTTCTCCTCAGGCGTTCACGGTCGTGTCGACGTCCACGAGCACGCGGTCGCCGTCGATGGTCAGGGGGTACACGGGGACGGGGCGGGTCGCGGGCAGGGCCAGCGGCTCCCCGGTGCGCAGGTCGAAGGTCGATCCGTGCAGCCAGCACTCGATCGTGCGGTCCTCGACCTCGCCGTCGGACAGCGAGACCTGTCCGTGCGAGCAGATGTCGGAGATGGCGTGCCAGGTGCCGTCGCTGTCGCGCACGACGGCGACCTCGACGGGTCCGGCCTCGCCCTCGAGCTCGACGCGCAGCGCCGAGGCCGGGGCGACGTCGTCCACCATGCAGGCGAGCTGAGCGGTCACTCCTGCACCGCCACGCCCGCGATCTCGCTCATGGACTTCTCGAGCTCGGCCTCGATCGCCGCGATGAGCCGCTCCTCGACCTCGGGCACGCCGATCTGCTGGACGAGCTCGGCGAAGAAGCCGCGGACCACGAGACGACGTGCGTCGACCTCGGGGATGCCGCGCGAGCGCAGGTAGAACAGCTGCTCGTCGTCGAACCGACCGGTCGCCGACGCGTGCCCGGCGCCCTCGATCAGGCCCGTCTCGATCTCGAGGTTCGGGACCGAGTCGGCACGCGCCCCGTCCGTGAGCACGAGGTTCCGGTTGAGCTCGTAGGTGTCGGTGCCCTCGGCGGCGGCACGGATGAGCACGTCGCCCACCCAGACCGTGTGGGCACCCGCACCCTGCAGCGCACCCTTGTACGTGACCCGCGAACGGCACGAGGGCACGGCGTGGTCCACGAAGAGACGGTGCTCCTGGTGCTGGTCCGCGTCGGCGAAGTACAGGCCGAGCATCTCGACCTCGCCGCCCTCGCCCGTGAACTCGGCGTCGGGCGTGACGCGCACGACGTCGCCCCCGAGCGTCACGACGATGTGCTTGAGGGTGGCGTCCTTGCCGATCCGCGCGCGGTGCGAGGCCGCGTGGACGGACCCGGCTGCCCAGTCCTGGATCGTGACCACCGTCAGGTGCGCACCGTCCTCGACCACCATCTCGACGGTCTCCGTCAGCGTCGCGGCGCCCACGTGGTCGACGACGACGACGGCCTGCGACATGGGCTCGGCGTGGAGCAGCAGGTGTGCCGCGCTCGGCTCGGCGGACGCGTCGTCCGTCGTCCCCTCGACCCGCACGCTCGTGGCCGCCGTGGCGACCGCCTCACGCCGGACCGTCACGACCGTCGCCTCCGGGAACGACGCCCAGGCGGCAGCCGCGGTGCGGTCCCCCGGCCGGCCGGCCGTCCCGAGCCGCGCGTCGTCCCGCGGCACGATCTCGACGTCGACCTCGGGCGGGTTCACCACGGTCGTGCGCACGCCACCGCCGGTCAGCCCCTCCGCGTGGGCGAAGAGCGACGTCAGACGCGAGACCGGGGAGAAGCGCCACTCCTCCTCGCGCCCGCTCGGCACCGGGAAGTCCGCGAGCTCGAACGAGGTGCGGCGCGCGGCTCGCGACGTCTCGGGGACGGTGCCGACCCCGTGGGCGTGCGCGCCGTCGGCGACGGCGCGGCTGTGGTCGGTCGACAGGTCGGTGGTCATCTCGTCCGGGGGAACCTCTCCGTGGGGTGCGTGGGTCGCGGTGCTCGGCTCGGGCATCAGCCGACGGAGCCTTCCATCTGGAGCTCGATGAGGCGGTTGAGCTCGAGGGCGTACTCCATGGGCAGCTCACGCGCGATCGGCTCGACGAACCCGCGCACGATCATGGCCATCGCCTCGGTCTCCTCCATGCCGCGCGACATGAGGTAGAACAGCTGGTCCTCGCTCACGCGGGACACCGTCGCCTCGTGCCCCATCGACACGTCGTCCTCGCGGACGTCCACGTAGGGGTAGGTGTCCGAGCGCGAGACCTGGTCGACGAGCAGCGCGTCGCACAGCACGTTCGAGGCGGACGCCTCGGCACCCTCGAGCACCTGGACCAGGCCGCGGTAGGACGTGCGGCCACCGCCGCGGGCGACCGACTTCGAGATGATCGACGACGACGTGCGCGGAGCCGCGTGCACCATCTTGGCGCCCGCGTCCTGGTGCTGGCCCTCACCCGCGAAGGCGATCGAGAGCGTCTCGCCCTTGGCGTGCTCGCCCATGAGGTAGATCGCCGGGTACTTCATCGTGACCTTCGATCCGATGTTGCCGTCGACCCACTCCATGGTGGCGCCCTCGGCGGCCGTCGCGCGCTTGGTCACGAGGTTGTACACGTTGTTCGACCAGTTCTGGATCGTCGTGTAGCGCACGCGGGCGTTCTTCTTGACGATGATCTCGACGACGGCGCTGTGCAGCGAGTCGCTCGAGTAGATGGGGGCGGTGCAGCCCTCGACGTAGTGCACGTACGAGCCCTCGTCGGCGATGATCAACGTCCGCTCGAACTGGCCCATGTTCTCGGTGTTGATCCGGAAGTAGGCCTGCAACGGGATCTCGACGTGCACACCCGGCGGCACGTAGACGAACGAGCCGCCCGACCACACCGCCGTGTTGAGCGCGGCGAACTTGTTGTCCCCGGGCGGGATGACCGTGCCGAAGTACTGCTCGAAGATCTCCGGGTGCTCGCGCAGCGCCGTGTCGGTGTCGAGGAAGAGGACGCCCTGCTCCTCGAGGTCCTCACGGATCTGGTGGTAGACCACCTCGGACTCGTACTGCGCGGCGACGCCGGCGACGAGGCGCTGCTTCTCGGCCTCGGGGATGCCCAGGCGGTCGTAGGTCCGCTTGATCTCCTCGGGCAGCTCGTCCCAGCTCGTCGCCTGCTTCTCGGTCGAGCGGACGAAGTACTTGATGTTGTCGAAGTCGATGCCCGACAGGTCCGCGCCCCAGCTCGGCATGGGCTTCTTGTCGAACAGGCGCAGCGACTTGAGCCGCATCGTGAGCATCCACTCGGGCTCGTTCTTGAGTGCGGAGATGCGACGCACGACCGCCTCGGACAACCCGCGCTCGGCGGTCTCCCCGGCGGGGTCGGCGTCGTGCCACCCGTACCCGTAGCTGCCGATCGAGGCGATGATCTCCTCGTCGGTGGTCATCGGTTCGGTGGGTGCGCTCATCGTGTTCCCTCCACGGCCCCGCGTGCGGGGCCCTCGGATGCTGCCTGGTCGGGGTCAAGGCTGGACGGCGTCCGCCCGGGCGGGTCGGAGCCGGCGGCCAACGGGACGTGCGTCGTGCACACGTGCCCCCCGGTGGCCAGGGTCGACAACCGCTGGACGTGGACGCCCAGCAGCTCGGAGAAGACTCGGGTCTCGGCCTCGCACAGCTGGGGGAACTGCGCCGCCACGTCCTGCACCGGGCAGTGGCCCTGGCACAGCTGGAGAGCACGTCCGCCAGGGACGGGACGCACCGACGCTGCGAAGCCGTCGTCGGACAGGGTCGCGGCGAGCGACTCGGCCCGCTCGGCCGGCGTGCGGCCCGACACGTGGCGCGCGTGCCGTTCGCGGAGCTCGGCCGCACGGCGCCCGGCGAACGCCTCGACGGCGCGCGTGCCGACCACCTCGGCGAGGTAGTGCAGCGCCTGTGCGGCGAGGTCGGGGTACGCGCTCGTCAGACCGGCCTGTCCGCGCTCGGTCGCGACGAACCTGCGCGCCGGCCGGCCACGGCGGGCCGGGCCGGCCGCTCCCACGCGGTGCTCCGCGATCTGGCCGCACTCCTCGAGGGCGACGACGTGGCGACGCACGCCGGCCGGGGTGAGCTCGAGGTCGCGCGCGAGGTCGTGCACGGAGACGGGGCCCGCCTCGACCACGAGACGCAGGATCCGCTCGCGCGTCGTCTGCTCGGTCTCGCCCACGTGTGCGGCGCCGTCGAGATCCCCCCGGTGGACGGGGCGGCCGGGAGCGGCAGAGGTCGTGCGCGGCACCGTCGTGGGCACGTGCATCTCCCTCCGTCGCTTCGGTCGTGTCGGTCCAGGCGTGCGAGCCCGCTAGGGACCCGGCTCGCGCCCTCGAGCGCCCGAGGGCAGCACCGAGGTGACCGTCGAATAAGGCAACATGCTTGTTGCTCAAATGCTTCCCCGCAACCAAGGCCGACCTCACCTGACCCGGGCTGTGACGCATGTCTCGCCCGTCCCGGGGACACGCACCCGCCGGCGGGGGCCCGGGCACACGACCCGAGGGTCCCGGCACGACCCTCGCGACCTAGACTGCGTCCTCGTGCCCGTCACCACCGCCCCCGAGGACGCCGTCGTCGTGCGCGGCCTCGTCAAGCGTTACGGCCGGGGTGCACCGGCCGCCGTCGACGGCCTCGACCTGACCGCCGCCCGTGGGCGGGTCACCGCCGTGCTGGGCCCCAACGGCGCGGGCAAGACCACCACGGTCGAGTGCTGCGAGGGCCTGCGCTCGCCCGACGCGGGCAGCGTCCGTGTGCTCGGTCTCGACCCCGTGCGCGACGCACGCACCCTGCGCCCGCGGGTCGGCGTGATGCTCCAGGACGGCGGCCTGCCGTCCACCGTGCCCTCCGCCGAGGCGCTGCGTCACGTCGCCGCGATGTACGCGCGGCCACGCCCCGTCGAGGAACTCACCGAGCGCCTGGGCCTGGGGTCGTTCGCCCGCACGCAGGTGCGACGACTCTCGGGCGGTCAACGGCAGCGCCTCGCCCTCGCCGCCGCCCTGGTCGGTCGGCCCGAGGTCGTGTTCCTCGACGAGCCGAGCGCCGGGATGGACCCGCAGGCGCGCCTCGCCGTCTGGGACCTCGTACGGGAGCTCCGGGACAGCGGCGCGACCGTCCTCGTGACGACGCACCAGATGGCCGAGGCAGAGGCGCTCGCCGACCACGTGGTGGTGGTGGACCACGGCCGCGCGTTGGTCGCAGGGTCCCTCACCCAGGTGCTCGGTCCCGAGGAGGGTGAGCGTGTGCGCGTCACGCTGCGCGGCCCCGACGGCGCCCCGCCGGACCTGCCGCGACTCGCCCCCGGTCTCGCCGACACCCTGCGCGGCGCGGGGATCCCCGTCGCCGTGACGCCGACGCACGACGGCCTCGAGCTCGCGAGCCCGGCCGACCCGCGGCTGCTCCACCTCGTCACGGGCTGGGCGGTCGACGCCGACGTCGTGCTGACCTCGCTCGGCACGGGCCGTCGTACCCTCGAGGACGTCTTCCTCGACCTCACCGGACGGAGCCTGCGGTGACCGTGCCCGCCCCGCACCCCGGGCCCGCGGCCACCGCAGACGCGGAGGGCCTCGCGCTCGACGGACCGCACGCGGGCGCCGCGCCATGGCCGCGGCGCGTCGGCGCACAGGCGCTCGCCGAGATGCGGACGGTCCTGCGCAACGGCGAGCAGCTCGTCATCACGCTCGTGCTGCCGACGCTCCTCCTCGTCGTGCTGACGCGCACGGACCTCGTCGACCTCGGTACGGACGACCGTCTCTCGCTGGTCGCTCCTGGGGTGCTCGCCCTGGCGGTGATGTCGAGCGCGTTCACGTCGCAGGCGATCGCCACGGGCTTCGACCGACGCAACGGCGTGCTCCGCCTGCTCGCCACCACGCCGCTCGGCCGGAGCGGGCTCGTGCTCGGCAAGGTCGTGGGGATCTCGGCGATCGCGGCGCTGCAGATGGTCGTGCTCGCCGGGATCGCCGTCGCCCTCGGCTGGCGTCCCGAGCTCGCAGGGCTGCCCGCGGCGCTGGTGATGCTGGTGCTCGGCACGGCGGCCTTCAGCTCGCTCGCTCTGCTCCTCGCGGGCGTGCTCCGCGCCGAGGCCGTGCTTGCGGTGGCCAACCTCGTCTGGGTGCTGCTGCTCGCCGGAGGCGCCGTGCTGCTCCCCGCCGAGGTCCTGCCCGGACCCCTCGGTGACCTCGCGGGCCTGCTCCCCAGCGGTGCGCTCGGTGAGGGCCTGCGGTCCGCCTTCGCCGACGGCGTCCTGCGGCCCGGGTCTGTCCTCGTGCTCGCCGTGTGGACGCTCGTCGCCGGGAGCGCGACCGCGCGCTTCTTCCGCTGGAGCTGAGGCGCGTCAGCACGAGCGACCGGTGCACGTCACACGCTCACGTTCCTGACAGGCTCCGGGCGGCGACTACCGTGGAGCCGTGACCAGCACGACGAGTCCCCACCCGTCCGCGACGGCGCACGAGGCCGGTCGGCCACGCGGCATCCCGGCCTACCGCTGGGTCCGGCGCATCCTGTGGGCGAATCTCGTCGCGCAGATCGGGATCGTCGTCACGGGTGGTGCGGTGCGGCTCACCGGTTCCGGCCTGGGCTGCTCGACCTGGCCCCAGTGCGAGCCCGGGCAGTTCACGCCCGTCCTGCACGAGGCGACCTCGTGGCACCCGTTCATCGAGTTCGGCAACCGCACCCTGACGGGGGTGCTCGGCGTCCTCGCTGTCGCCGTCGTGTGGGTGGTCTGGCGCGATCGGCGCCGTGCCCCGGGTCTGCGACGGCTCGCGCTCGTGCCGCTCGCGGGGACGGCCGTCCAGGCGGTCGTCGGTGGGCTGACCGTACTCGTGGACCTGCACCCGGGCTGGGTCGGTGGTCACTTCTTGGTCTCGATGGCTCTCGTCGCGGCGTCCACGCTGCTCCTGGTGCGGCATCGCGAGCCCGACGTCGCACCGACCCCGGTGGTGACCCCGCAGGTGCGCCGGCTCACACCGCTGCTCTGGCCGGTGCTGGCCGTCGTGCTCACGCTCGGCGTGGTCGTCACGGGTGCGGGGCCGCACTCGGGCGACGCCGAGCTCGCCCAGCGCTGGCCCCTCGACCCCGTCGCGGTCGCCCGCGTGCACGCGCTGTCGGTCTGGACGTACATCGCCCTGGTCGTGCTGTGCCTCGTCCTGCTGCGCCGCACCGACGCGCCCACGACGACGCGTCGCGCGACGGTCGTCCTGCTCGCGGTCACCCTCGCACAGGGGCTGATCGGGTACGTGCAGTACTTCACCGACCTGCCCGAGGTGCTCGTCGCGAGCCACATGCTCGGCGCAGCGCTGCTCGTCGTCGCGCAGGTGCGCCAGACCACGAGCCTGCGCGAGCGCGCCGTGCTGGCCTGAGCCGCGCCGGACAAGGCGCCGTCAGGCTGGGCGGAGGTCCGTCCAGCCGCGCGCCTTGGCCGCCGCCGCCGCGAGCAGCCCCACGGCGGCCGACGGGTTGCGCAGCCGACCCGCGAGCACGTGACCCACGGCCTCGTCGAGCGGCACCCACCGCGCGACCATGTCGCGCTCCTCCTCGGTGCGTTGGTGCCGCCGGTCCTGCGGCACCTCGGCGAGTCCTCGCGCGAGGAACACCGTGATCGACTCGTCGCTCGAGCCCGGGCTCGTGAGGTACTCGGTCAGCACCCACCACGACTGCGCGACGAGGTCGGCCTCCTCGGCGAGCTCACGCTCGGCGGCGACCCTCAGGTCCTCGTCGGGAACGTCGCGCAGCCCCGCGGGCGGCTCCCACAGCTCTGCCCGCACCGGGTGCCGGTACTGCTGGAGCAGCAGCACCCGGTCCTCGTCGTCGAGGGCGACCACCGCGACGGCTCCGGGATGGCGCACGAACTCTCGACGCACCTCTGCGTGACCGAGGTCGACGGTGTCGCGCACGACGTCCCAGATCATCCCAGAGAACACGACCTCGGAACCGCGCACCTCACGGTGGGCGGGCCGGTCGGCGAGCGGCGAGCTCATGCCTCCCCGCGCACCTCGAGCGCCGCCCGCACGAGCCCCGCGAACAACGGGTGCGGGCGCGTGGGCCGCGACATGAACTCAGGGTGGGCCTGCGTCGCCACGTAGTACGGGTGCACGTCGGCCGGAAGCTCGACGAACTCCACGAGCGACGAGTCCGGGCTCACGCCGCTCACCACGAGCCCGGCCTCCTCGAGCTGCGCCCGGTAGGCGTTGTTGACCTCGTAGCGGTGGCGGTGGCGCTCGACCACGCGCTCCGTGCCGTACGCCTTCGCCACGACCGACCCAGGGGTCAGCACGGCCTCGTACCCGCCCAGCCGCATCGTCCCGCCGAGGTCGCCCTCACCGCCGACGATGGCGAGCTGCTCGGCCATCGTGGCCACGACGGGGTGCTCGGTGCCGGGGTCGAACTCGGACGACGACGCGTCCGCGAGGCCGAGCTGGGTGCGCGCGTACTCCATGACCATCACCTGCAGGCCGAGACAGATGCCGAGCGTCGGGACGCCGTGGGTCCGCGCCCACGTCAGGGCCCCGACCTTGCCCTCGATCCCCCGCACGCCGAAGCCTCCGGGAACCAGCACCGCGTCCACCCCGCCCAGGGCGCGTTCGGCGGCCTCGGGCGTGTCGCAGTCGTCGGACGCGACCCAACGGATCCGGACCCGCGCGTCGTTGGCGAACCCGCCCGCGCGCAGCGCCTCGGTGACCGAGAGGTAGGCGTCGGGGAGGTCGATGTACTTGCCCACGAGCGCGACCTCGACCTCGTGGGAGGGCTGGTGCACGGCACGCGTGACGCGCTCCCACCCGTCCCACTGGACGTCGTGGAACGGCAGGTTCAGGCGGCGCACGACGTAGGCGTCGAGACCCTCGCTGTGCAGCACGCGCGGGATGTCGTAGATGCTCGGCGCGTCGACGCAGGCGATGACGGCCTCGTTCTCGACGTCGCACATGAGCGCGATCTTGCGCTTGGTGCTCTCCTGGATGTCGCGATCGGCGCGCAGCACGAGGGCGTCGGGCTGGATGCCGATCGAGCGCAGCGCGGCGACCGAGTGCTGGGTGGGCTTGGTCTTCTGCTCGCCGCTGGGCCCGATGAACGGCACGAGTGAGACGTGCAGGAAGAACACGTCGTCGCGTCCGAGGTCGTGGCGCACCTGGCGCGCCGCCTCGAGGAACGGCTGCGACTCGATGTCACCCACCGTGCCGCCGATCTCGGTGATGATGACGTCGACCTCCGGACCGGCCTGCGCGCGCATGCGGGCCTTGATCTCGTCGGTGATGTGCGGGATCACCTGCACGGTGTCGCCGAGGTACTCGCCCCGACGCTCCTTGGCGATGACGCTCGAGTAGATCTGGCCGGTGGTGACGTTGGCCTCGGCCGTGAGGTCGACGTCGAGGAACCGCTCGTAGTGGCCGATGTCGAGGTCCGTCTCGGCACCGTCCGCGGTCACGAAGACCTCGCCGTGCTGGAACGGGTTCATGGTGCCCGGGTCGACGTTCAGGTACGGGTCGAGCTTCTGCATCGTGACCCGCAGACCCCGGGACCTCAGCAACCGGCCGAGGCTCGAGGCCGTCAGTCCCTTGCCGAGAGAGGAGGCGACGCCTCCGGTGACGAAGATGTGCCGGGTCGTGTTGTCCGACCGCCCGGAGAGTCGATTCGCGCGCTCTGCCACGGGCTTCCACTCTACCCGACGGCCGCCGAGGTCTCGCCCTCAGCTGCGGCGCGCCGCCGTGAGCCCGCGCAGCGTGGCCCGGTCCGCGGCACCCACCGCGACGAGCACCACGGCGCCTGCGACAGCTGCCCCGACCGCCCCGGCGCCCACAGCACCCAGGGGCCCGGTGGGGGCCAGCGCGTCGACGCACCACCGGCCGGCAAGGGCTCCCGCCGCGCCGCCCGCGATCGCGACCGCGAACGTCCGCGCCACTCCCCGGGTGCTCGCAGCGCCCGCCGCCCGGACGACGCCGAGCACGAGCCCCGCACCCGCGACCGCCATCCCGACGCTCGTCCCGAGACCGAGTCCTCGGAGCGTCCCGGCCTGGTCGGGCCCCCCGGGTGTCAGGGCGACGACGACGACCGCCGAGGCCGCCGCGACCGTGAGCCACCCGGTGGCGGTCGCCATGACCGCCGCGCGTCCGTGGTCGAGCGCGTAGAGGGCGCGCGACAGGTGCAGGATGAGTGAGAAGCCGAGCAGGCCCGGCGCCATCCAGGTGATCCCGGACGCCATGCCCGTGACGTCGCCGTCCGCGATGGGCGCGAACACCTGCTCGACCGCCGGTGCGACCGCGATGAGCGCCGACGCCCCCACGACGGCGACCACGAGCACGGTGCGGGTCGTGATCGCGCTCAGGTGCGCGAACCCGTCGCGGTCGCCCTGAGCCGCGCGCTCGGCGAGACGCGGCAGGGTGGCCGTCGCGAGCGGGAACGCGAGCACCGCGTAAGGCAGGAGGTAGACGGCCTGTGTGTAGAGGAAGACCGGGAAGGCGCCGTCACCCCCGTGCTCGTTCGCGAGGCGAAGGGCGACCAGCACGCTGACCTGCTGCGCGACGAGCGCACCGAGCCCCGCGAGCGCGAGGGCGCGGGCACGTGCAGCGACGCCGTCCGGGAAACGGAGCGTCGGACGCAGGCGAACCCCCGAGCGGTGCACCGGCCACAGCAGGGGCAGGCTCATCACGGCGACCCCAGCGGTGGTGCCCCACCCGAGCACGGCGATCGCCGGGGCGGCGATCGCCCCTGGGGCGTCGCGCGCACCCGGCGCCATGGCACCGAAGACGTAGAAGACGACGATCACGACGAGGCTGTTGAGCAGCGGGGCCATGGCGGCGGCGAGGAAGCGTCGCTGCGCCTGCAGCACCCCCGTGAGCACCACGCCCAGACCGTAGAGGGGGATCTGCGGGGCGAACATCGCGAGGAACCGGGCGGCGACGTCGAGCTGACCGGGATCGCCGGAGTCGAGGAAGACCGCCACGAGAGGCCGGGCGGCGACGGCCACGACCAGCGCGATCGGCACCAGGACGACCATGGCCCAACCGATGAGCGCCGAGGTCGTCCGATCGACATCGGCGCGGATCGATCGAGCGAGCGGGGCTGCGACGAGGGGGACGACCGCTCCCGCGAGCGCGCCTCCGGCGGCCACCTCGAAGAGCACGTTCGGGAGCGTGTTGGCCGAGGTGTACGCGGTACCGAGTGCGTTCGGCCCCACCTGGTCCGCCATGGCGAGCCAGCGGAGGAAGCCGACGATCCTGCTCGCCACGTTGACGAGCGCGATGAGTGCGGCGGCCCCAGCGAGGCCCGCGACCAGGTGCCGCGCGCCCGGCCGGGCCGAGGCGCCTTCGTCCGTGGTCAGCGCCGACCCCACTCGTCGATCGTGCGCAGCGCGGGCGTGCGCGCGATGACGTCGGTGAAGCTGACGCGCTCGCTCGCGAGCGTGAGGCCGACCGCTCCCGCGAGCAGAGCGAGCCGCACCGGACGCGGCGAGGACGCCACGGCCGCCGTCCCGACCAGCGCGCCGAGCGCGTTCGCCCCGCCGTCGCCCAGCATGTCGCGCTCGGCCAGGTCGGGCCCGAGCGCCGCGGCCGCTGCCCCGACGCACGCCGCGCCGAGGGGTGCGCCGGCGCCCACGAGCGCGGGGGCCGCGGCGATAGCCCCGGCCTTGAGTGCCCGTCCTGGCCGCAGGTCAAGGAGGTTGACGAGGTTCGCGGCGGCCGCGACGAGAGCACCCGACACGACGACGTCGCCCAGCCAGCCCGCGCGCTGCCCCCGCACCGGACGGCCGTGCAGCACCGCGGCGGCCACGAGGGACGTCGCGCCGATCCCGAGCACCTTGAGCCCACCCGTCGTGAGCTCGCCGTGGGCCAGCGCCCCTAGGTGCCCGCGCAGGCCCTTGCGCGTGCGGGACGCGTCCTCCGAGAGGTCGTCGACGAGGCCGAAGGCCGCTCCTCCTGCCGCCGCCAGGGCTCCTGCGAGGGCCGTCCGGCGTCCGCCGCCTCCACCCAGGAGCGCTCCCGCCACCAGGCCCGCCCCGACGGCGGGGCCCTCGAGGAGGCTGATGTCGGCACCCCGGTGGTTCACGCGCGTCCAGCGTCGGGCCGCGTCGCCCATGCCCGTCGTGCGGTCCAGCAGGGCCCGCACCCCCAGGGTCGCGGCCGCTGCCCCGAGGGAGCCTGTGAGCACCGCACCGGCGCGGCTCATCCGGTGGCCCCGTCGTCGGCGGTCTCCTCGCCCTGGCCGCCCTCCGTGGCGCCCGCGTCCGCCTCGCCGTCGCCGGTCCCGCCCTCGGGTGTCGTGCCCTCCCCCGTGGCCACGCGCACAGGCGGCTCGAGCTGGACGCGTGGTGGCATGGGCGTCCCGGCACCCGCGCCGAACCCGTAGTGACCCACGGTGCCGTCGATGCGGGCACCGAGCGCGAGCACCGCCGCGACCTGGCCGGCGACCTCGTTGACCGAGTCCACGGTGCTGATCTCCTCGGCCAGGTCCCCGGTCTGACGCACGGACCGTACGACGCTCGGGTCGGTGAGCTCACCGCCCGCCACCACGGCTGCGCCGGACCGGGCCTGAGCCGCGACCGCGATGGCGATCCCTGCGGCGACGCGTGCCTCCTGCTGCTCGGTCTCCGCCTGGGCCTCCTCGGGATCGGCCGAGGCCACCTGCTCCTGCTCGGCCTCGACCTCCTCGAGGCTCACCGTGGGGCCGGCGAGGAGCAGGACGACGTCGGCAGGCACGCCCGGCGCCGCGTCATAGGTGACGAGCCCTGCGTCGAGGAGCATCTGGAGAAGCACCTCGCTCTCCTGGGCCAGCCGGTCCGGGTCGGTCGGGTCCGCGCGCGTGAGCGACTGCACGAGGGCCTCGGCGAGCTCGGCCTCGGTCCCGGCGTCGTCGGCGGGCACGGGCTCGAGGAAGTCGATCATGCTCCCGGCGAGGGAGGCACGGAACGACTGCTGCGTGGGGTCGACCCAGGTGTCGGTGACCTCCACGGCGCTCGTCACGGTCGCGTCCGCCTGGTCGACGAGGGTGAGCACGGACTCGTGCACCGCGGGGTCCACGTCGGCGAGCTCGATCACCGCGACGCGGCGGTCGGTCAGCACGCCGTCGAGCACGTCGGGTGCGAGCGCCGTCATGGCCGCGCGTGCCTGCTCGAGGTCGGTGGTCCGGGCGTCGAGCTCGGCCCGCAGGTCGCCCGAGCGGTTGCGCAGCTCCTCGACCTCCCCGGTCAGGGCGTCGCCGATCGACTCCTTGAGCGGGCCGGCGCCGAGCACGATGCCCACGGCGAGCGCCATGAACACCGAGATGAGCGAGACGAGGTGGTAACGGAAGTCGATCACGATGAGGTCTCTCGGTCGGGAGCGGTGGAGGTGGTCACACCCCACCGCCGAACAGGCCACGGACGGACGACCACACGCCGTCGTACCAGGCCGCGAGCAGGATGAAGAAGGTCTGGCCGGCCGCGGTCGAGGCCAGCGCGACGGTCAGGGCGAAGAGGCCCGCGATCACGAGCAGCCCCAGCTGCCAGCTCGAGATCCGCTGGCGGTAGAGCCGGGAGACGCCCTTGGCGTCGATGAGCTTCGACCCCACGCGCAGTCGGGTGAGGAAGGTGCTCGCCATGCCTGAGCGTCCCTTGTCGAGGAACTCGACGAGGGTCGCGTGGGTGCCCACGGCGACGATGAGCTCAGCTCCCTTGTCGTCCGCCAGGAGCATCGCGACGTCCTCGCTCGTGCCCGTGGCCGGGAAGACGACGTGGGGCACGCCCAGCTTCTCGACGCGCTCGACCCCGGGCGCACGGCCGTCGCGGTAGGCGTGCACCACGACCTCGGCCCCGCAGGTCAGCGCGCGGTCGGACACCGAGTCCATGTCACCGACGATCATGTCCGGGGTCCACCCCGCCTCGAGGATCGCGTCTGCGCCGCCGTCGACGCCCACGAGCACCGGGCGGTACTCCTTGATGTAGGGCCGCAGGACCACGAGGTCCTCCTTGTAGTGGTAGCCCCGCACGACGATGAGCACCTGGCGCCCGTCGATCGGTGTCGCGACGTCCGGCACCCCGACCCCGTCGAGCAGCAGCTCGCGCTCGCGGCGGAGGTAGTCCATCGTGTTCGCGGCGAAGGACTCGAGCTGGACGGCGAGGCCCGCACGCGCCTCCTCCATCGCGGCGGCGACGGACGCCGCGTCCTGCACCGTGCCCTCGGCGACCACGGTCTCGCCGTCGTGCACGGCGCCGTCCACGACGCGCACCCGACGCCCCTCGGTGAGCGTCAGCACGTCGGGGCCGAGGTCGTCGACGAGGGTGATCCCCGCCTGCACCAGGATGTCCGGTCCCAGGTTCGGGTAGCGGCCCGACGTCGAGCGGGCTGCGTTGAGCACCGCGAGGGGCTTGCACGCCGCGAGAGCCTCGGCCGATACCCGGTCGATGTCGAGGTGGTCGATCACCGCGATCTCACCGGGACGCAGCCGCTTGGTCAGGTTCTTGGTCCGTGGGTCGACGCGGACGACCCCTGCCAGCCCGTCGGGCTCGGTCGCGGGGGTCTGCTGCGTCCTACGAAGCGGTCTCATCGCGGGTCATCGTCCCACGACGGAGCGCTCGAGGAGCTCAGCGGCGTGCTCCCGCGCCGTGCTGGAGTCCTCCTGACCGGACAGCATGCGTGCGAGCTCGGCCACCCGGTCGTCGCCGTCGACCCGCCGGACGTCCGAGGCGGTGACGACGTCGGCCCCGGACTCGACCGACTTGCTCACGACGAGGTGCTGGTCCGCGAACGCCGCGACCTGCGCCAGGTGGGTGACCACGACGACCTGCGCCTGCTTCGAGAGCTCCGCCAGACGCCGGCCCACCTCGACGGCGGCCTTCCCGCCGACCCCCGCGTCGACCTCGTCGAAGACGAACGTGTCGGGCCGCGCCGCCCCTGAGCCGGGCGCGGTCGCGAGCGCGACCTCGATCGCGAGCATGACGCGCGAGAGCTCGCCTCCCGATGCACCCTGGCCGAGCGGACGCGCCGGGGCGCCCGCGTGCGGCTCGAGGTTCATGCGTACCTCCTCGGCGCCCCACGGGCCGGGCTCGTCGAGCGTCTCGAGCTCCACCACCAGGCGGGCCGAGGACATCGCGAGGCCCGTGAGCTCGTCCGTGACCGCTCGGGCGAGGACGTCGGCGGCCGAGCGTCGCACCTGGGTCACTCGCGCTGCGCACGCGAGCAGCTCGGTCTCGAGGTCGGCGAGCCGCTCGCGGATCTCCTCGGTCCGCGTCTCGCCGCCATCGAGCTCGAGCAGGCGGCGGCCGGCGCCCTCGGCCCAGGCGAGCACGTCGTCGACGGTCCCGGCGTGGGTGCGGGCGAGGGCCGTGAGCTCGGCACGGCGACGATGCACGACGTCGAGCCGTGCAGGGTCGGCCTGGAGGTCCTCGCCGTAGCCGGCGAGCTCGGTCACGAGGTCTGCGACGAGGTACCCGACCTCCGCCACCCGCGTCGCGAGCTGTGCCAGCTGGTCGTCGTGCTCGGACACCTGCTCAAGTGCACGCCGCGCGTCGTCGACACAGACTGCCGCCCCGCCGACGTCCCCCAGGTCGCCGCCTCCGCCGAGGGCGTCGTGCGCGGAGCGCGCGGCCGTGCGCAACGCCTCTGCGTGGTCGAGGCGTTGCGCCTCGGCGGCGAGCTCGTGGTCCTCACCTGGCTGCGGGTCGACCCGCTCGACCTCGGCGAGCCCCACCCGGAGCAGCTCGGCCTCGTGCCGACGCTCGGCGTCGTGGGTCAGGATCTCGTCGAGCTCGGCCGCCAGCTGCCGACGCTCGGCCCACGCACGCCTGTACGCGCTCAGCGCCTCGTCGAGGTCGGGCCCGGCGAAGGCGTCGAGCGCCTCACGCTGTCGCTGCGGCGAGCGCAGGCGGTTCTGCTCGGCCTGCCCGTGCACCGTGACCAGCTGGTCGGCGAGCTCGGCGAGCAGTCCCTGCGGCACCGTGCGACCCCCGAGAACTGCACGCGAGCGTCCGGCCGCCGCGACCGTACGTGCGACCACGAGGGAGCCGTCGTCGTCGACCGTCGCGCCGGCCTCGAGAGCGCGCGCGGCGACGGGTGACCCGTGCGGCAGCACGAAGCACCCCTCGGCGCTGGCCTGGGTCGCGCCCGCCCGCACCGCACCGGCGTCGGCGCGACCGCCGAGGATCAGCCCGAGCCCGGTGAGGACCATCGTCTTGCCGGCCCCCGTCTCGCCGGTGATCACCGTGAGGCCGGGCCCGAGGGGCACGTGGGCGCTCGTGATGACGCCCAGGTTCTCGATCCGGATGTCCTCGATCACGTGCTCCGCCCCCGCGGGTCTTCGGCGCGGGCTCCGTCCGCGCCCGGGCTCACGTCGCCGACGTCCGGGACGCCGTTCGGCGCGCGCCCACGCCACCCGCTGACGGGGAGCGCGAACCTCGAGACCAACCGATCCGTGAACGGCGCATGGCTCAACCGGGCCAGCCGGATGGGGGTCTCCCCGCGCCGCACCTCGATCCGCGTCCCCACCGGGAGCTCGGCGCTGCGGCGCCCGTCGCAGGTCAGCCCGCCGGCACTCGACGACCTGGCCAGGATCTCGACCGCGAGCACCGACCGTGGCCCCACGACCAGCGGACGGGCGAAGAGCGCGTGCGCCGAGATCGGCACGAGCAGCATCGCGTCGACGTCCGGCCACACGACGGGCCCTCCGGCGGAGAACGCGTGCGCCGTCGACCCCGTCGACGTCGCCATGACCACCCCGTCGCAGCCGAAAGACGACAGGGGGCGCCCGTCCACCTCGACGACGACCTCGACCATGCGAGCGCGATCGGCCTTCTCGATGGTCGCCTCGTTGATGGCCCAGTAGCTCTCGGGTCGTGCGCCGGGCCGCATCACCCGCACGTCGATCGTCCCGCGCTCCTCGACGTCGAACTCGCCTGCCGCGATGCGCCGCACCGCCTCGTCGATGTCCTCGCGCTCGCTCTCTGCGAGGAAGCCGATGTGCCCGAGATTCACACCCAGCAGGGGGACGTCCATGCCGTACGTGAGCTCGGCCGCGCGCAGGATCGTGCCGTCACCGCCGAGCACGATCGTCATCGCGAGGTCGTCGGTCCCCGTGAGCTGGTGCTCGAGGACAGGCTGCAGGCCCGCGCGCCGGAGCGAATCGACGGCCTCGCGGGCCGCCGCGACCGCCTCAGGTCGCCCGCTGTGCGTCACCACCAGGACCGATCTCATGCGTGCTCCTCGACGAGCACGGCAGTCCCGTCGACGACCGCGCTGCGGACGGCCACCACGATCCGAGGCGACGCCCCGCCCTCGAGAGCCTCGCCGCGATGACCCACGTCCACCCGCACGAAGTACTCGACGTTCCCGTGCTCGCCAGGGACGGGGCTCGGCACGACTGCGCGTACGAGACCGCCGCACCGCCGCGCCGCCTCGACCACTGACAGCACCGCCTCGGAACGCAAGGACGGCGACGAGACCACCCCGCGCGCTCCCAGTCGCGCCCGCCCGACCTCGAACTGCGGCTTGACCATCGCGAGCAGCACGGCGCCGCGCGCGCAGACCTCCATGACGGGAGGGAGGGCGAGGGTCAGCGAGATGAAGGAGAGGTCCGCCACGGCGAGCGAAGGCTCGGGGCCGGGCAGCACACCCGGGCGGAGGTCGCGCACGTTGACACCCTCGAGGAGGGTCAGACGTTCGTCGCCGCGCAGCTCAGGTGCGAGCTGACCGTGACCCACGTCGAGCGCGACGACGTGGTGCGCCCCACGCTCGAGCAACACCTGCGTGAACCCCCCGGTCGACGCACCGACGTCGAGCGCGTCGACACCCTCGACGACGACGGGCACCCCGAGCCGGTCGAGCGCATCAAGCGCGCCGACGAGCTTCAGCGCGGCGCGCGAGACGTACTCTGTCGGCCCGGCGGAGACGGCGACCTCCGCGTCCGACGATATGCCCTGGGACGGCTTGCGCGCAGTCGCGCCGGCCACGCTCACGCGGCCGTCGACGACGAGTTCCGCAGCGCGCGCGCGAGATCGTGCGAGCCCGCGCCGCACGAGCTCCGCGTCCAGCCTCGACGTGGTCCTCGACGTCATTCGCGGGTCTCGGCCAGCCGGTCGGAGAGAGCACCGTGCACCGCCTCGTAGACCGCGACGTGCTCGCGTACCGGCCGCGCGTGCAGGCCGTCGAGAACGCTCAGTGCGGCGTCGACGGAGGAATCCCCCGTCGCGGTCACGGTCGGGCCGCCATCCTCGTGCCGTTCGACCTGATCCACCGCTCGCCTCCTCGTCCCGTCGCCCTGCGCACACGTTCTCCGTGCCACGCTACCGCCCGCACACGCGCGCGTCGGTCTCCCTTCCACAGACACCCCCGCACCGGAGCCGACAAGGCGCAGCCGCGCAGGTCTCGTGCTAGACGACGCCGAGATCCGGCAGCGTCCCGGCCGTGAGCGCGCGCCCGGCGTCTGCGGCGCTCCACGCCGCGGCGCACGCGACGCGCACACGGTCGAGCGAGTCGCCCGCATCTCTCATCTCGAGAGAGTCGTCGACCACCCGTGCGGCCGCATCGCGGCACGCCCACCAGCCGTCGCGAAGCACAGGGACAGGATGCGGCTCGAGCAGGCTGCGCAGGTCGGCGCCGAGGAAGCTGGGACGCTCGCCGGGTTTGGCGAGCACCGCGTCCCGAGCCGTGCTCACACCCGTCAGCACGTGGAGTCCCGGGAAACCCGCCGCGCGAGCTCCCGCAAGATCGGTGTCCAGCCTGTCTCCGACCACCAAGGTGCGCTTACCTCCGAAGCGCTCGACCGCAAGACGGAACAACGCGGGCGACGGCTTGCCCGCGCTCACCGGCTCCACACCGGTCGCAGCGCGGACGACCTCGACGAGCGCGCCGTTACCGGGCGCGAGACCGAGCTCGTTCGGCAGCGTCATGTCCCGGTTGCTCGCGACGTGCCATGCGCCGCGCTGGATCGCGTACGCCGCCTGCGCAAGGTGGCGCCATCCGACGTCGGGCGCGAAGCCCTGCACCACGGCAACCGGTTCCTCGTCGGCCGACGACACGACCGCGAAGCCCTTGGCCCGCACAGCCGTGACCAGACCAGCACCACCGACGACCAAGACCCGATCGCCGCGCGCAAGTCGGGTCGCGAGCACCTCGGCGGCGGCCTGGGCGGCGGTCATCACGTCATCGGCGCCGGCGGGGATGTCGAGCCTCGAGAGGTGGTCGGCGACCTCTTCCGGCTCACGCGATGCATTGTTCGTGACGAAGGCCAGGCGCAGCCCGGCAGCTCGGGCCGCGCCCAAGCTCGACGCCGCGTGATCGACCGGCAAGGGCCCCCGGTACGCCACTCCGTCGAGATCGACCAGGGCGAGGTCGAACGCCTCGCACAGCGGTTCAGTCGACTCCGCCAGCATCATGCCTCGTCCTCCGCTTGCCCACCCTCAGCCGTCCGTGATCTCCGGTCGACGACGGCTCCTGCACGAGGCGCAGAAGCTTCCGACTCGAGGTCGTACACGACGACGTCTTCCTCGTCGCGCCCCGTGGCCCCTTCGGCCGCGAGGAGCGACGAGGCCTCTTCCGCGCGACCCGCAGCCTCGAGGGCGGCCGCGCGTGCGATCACTACGCGCGCGCGCAGCTCCGCCGTCGCGCGGGCCACCACGGGACCGTCGAGAACTGCCAGAGCGGCCTCCGGATCCCCGAGGTCGAGCCTGGCCCCGCTGACGACAAGTGCGAGCTCGACCTGCAGCTCGGGCGGGAGCTCACGCACGACCTCGTCCTGCGCGATGGCCAGGGCGCGCTCCGGGCGGCCGAGTCCGCGCTCGCAGTCCGCCATCAACGGCAGGTGCTCGTTCGACCCGTTCAAGCGCCGGACGGTCCGCAACTCGCGGAGAGCCTCCGCGTAGCGACCCGTTCGGTACGCCGTGATGCCAGCGGCCTCACGCACGACGTCAACCCGCCCGGCACGTCGCACCGCCGCCTGCGCGTGCGCGTATGCAAGCTCGGGATCGTCGTCCAAGAGGCGCCCGGCCATGACCAGGTGCCGCGCGACCCCGTCCGCATTCTCCCTGCTGAGCGTCCGCAGACGCGCCCGAGCGGCCCTGTCGAGATCGCTCGCCTGGACCTCGTCGGGAATCTCTGGCGCACGCGGACCGCGAGGTGAGGCGTCGGAGCCTGAACCTCCTCGTCGAGCGTGCAACCGGGCTGACGCGTCGTCGTCAGCCTCTCTACGACCGTCGCGCGCTCGGGTCGCTCCGTCGCGATCGGCTCGTCCTCGCCGGGCCCCGGCGGTACCTCCGCGTGACCTGCGTCCGTCCGCTCCCTGGCCCACGGCGGACGCACCACCCTCGCCTTGACCGCGCGCGGGCCGTCCTCGGCCCTCACCCGCCGTCGCCGTTGAACGACCTGCGTCGCGCACGTCGGACCGTGCCCCATCCCGACCGCGGTCGCCGGGCGTGCTGTCGACACTGGGCCGCGACCTCTCGTCACCGCGACCGCGGTCGTCTTGATCCTGCTGCACGTGTGGAGTGTCCTTTCGAGGCCTGTCGGCAGATCATCTCATGGTCGGAGGGCTGAATGCAGAAAGGGCCACCCCGGTGGGGTGGCCCTTTCTGAAAGGATGTTCGGCGGCGACCTACTCTCCCACACAGTCTCCCGTGCAGTACCATCGGCGCAGAAGGGCTTAGCTTCCGGGTTCGGAATGGAGCCGGGCGTTTCCCCTTCGCTATGACCGCCGTAACTCTATGGAGATGTCAATCGGTGTCCCGACCGTATCTCGGGAACCGCACAGTGGACGCGTAGCAATAGTAAGGTGTGTCAAGTTGTCGGCTTATTAGTACCGGTCAGCTGCGAGAGTCGCTAGTCCTCTCTTCCACATCCGGCCTATTCACCCAGTGGTCTAGCTGGGAGCCTCTCGGGGCGAACCCCGTGGAAACCTCATCTTGAAGCAGGCTTCCCGCTTAGATGCTTTCAGCGGTTATCCCTTCCGAACGTAGCCAACCAGCCGTGCTCCTGGCGGAACAACTGGCACACCAGAGGTTCGTCCGTCCCGGTCCTCTCGTACTAGGGACAGCCCTTCTCAAGTTTCCTGCGCGCGCAGCGGATAGGGACCGAACTGTCTCACGACGTTCTAAACCCAGCTCGCGTACCGCTTTAATGGGCGAACAGCCCAACCCTTGGGACCTACTCCAGCCCCAGGATGCGACGAGCCGACATCGAGGTGCCAAACCATGCCGTCGATATGGACTCTTGGGCAAGATCAGCCTGTTATCCCCGGGGTACCTTTTATCCGTTGAGCGACGGCGCTTCCACAAGCCACCGCCGGATCACTAGTTCCGACTTTCGTCCCTGCTCGACCTGTCAGTCTCACAGTCAAGCTCCCTTGTGCACTTGCACTCGCCACCTGATTGCCAACCAGGCTGAGGGAACCTTTGAGCGCCTCCGTTACATTTTAGGAGGCAACCGCCCCAGTTAAACTACCCACCAGGCACTGTCCCTGATCCGGATTACGGACCGAGGTTAGGAATCCAGAACGACCAGAGTGGTATTTCAACGATGACTCCACCGACACTGGCGTGCCGGCTTCAAAGTCTCCCACCTATCCTACACAAGCCGTACCGAACACCAATACCAAGCTATAGTAAAGGTCCCGGGGTCTTTCCGTCCTGCTGCGCGTAACGAGCATCTTTACTCGTAGTGCAATTTCGCCGAGTTCGCGGTTGAGACAGCGGAGAAGTCGTTACGCCATTCGTGCAGGTCGGAACTTACCCGACAAGGAATTTCGCTACCTTAGGATGGTTATAGTTACCACCGCCGTTTACTGGGGCTTAAATTCTGAGCTTCGCTCCGAAGAGCTGACCCGTCCTCTTAACCTTCCAGCACCGGGCAGGCGTCAGTCCGTATACATCGTCTTGCGACTTCGCACGGACCTGTGTTTTTAGTAAACAGTCGCTTCTCCCTGGTCTCTGCGGCCTTCAAACGCTCCGGCAGCAAGTGCCTTCACGCCTCAGGCCCCCCTTCTCCCGAAGTTACGGGGGCATTTTGCCGAGTTCCTTAACCACGATTCTCTCGATCGCCTTGGTATTCTCTACCTGACCACCTGAGTCGGTTTAGGGTACGGGCGGCTAGAACCTCGCGTCGAGGCTTTTCTTGGCAGCATAGGATCACCCAATCATCCCGCATAAGCGGTCACCATCAGTTCTCAGGCTATGTGAGCTGCGGATTTGCCTACAGCTCGCCCTACAACCTTGGACGTGGTCAACCATCGCCACGCTGGGCTACCTTCCTGCGTCACCCCTGTTAATACGCTTACCTACTACCGGTTCGGGTCGTGCGCGCCACCATCACGTCCCCGAAGGGATCTAGATGGCTTTGGGCACTTAGCATCACCGGGCTCGGTATGGGCGGTTCTTCGCCGGTACGGGAATATCAACCCGTTGTCCATCGACTACGCCTGTCGGCCTCGCCTTAGGTCCCGACTTACCCAGGGCGGATTAGCCTGGCCCTGGAACCCTTGGTCATTCGGCGGACGGGTTTCTCACCCGTCTTTCGCTACTCATGCCTGCATTCTCACTCGTGTGGCGTCCACCGCTGGGTCACCCCGCGACTTCACTCGCCACACGACGCTCCCCTACCCATCCACACGCCTGGATCACGAAGACCTGGCTGATGTGTGAATGCCACAGCTTCGGCGGTGTACTTGAGCCCCGCTACATTGTCGGCGCGGAATCACTTGACCAGTGAGCTATTACGCACTCTTTCAAGGGTGGCTGCTTCTAAGCCAACCTCCTGGTTGTCTGTGCAACTCCACATCCTTTCCCACTTAGCACACGCTTAGGGGCCTTAGCTGGTGGTCTGGGCTGTTTCCCTCTCGACTACGGAGCTTATCCCCCGCAGTCTCACTGCCACGCTCTCACTTACCGGCATTCGGAGTTTGGCTGACGTCAGTAACCTTGTGGGGCCCATCGGCCATCCAGTAGCTCTACCTCCGGTAAGAAACACGTGACGCTGCACCTAAATGCATTTCGGGGAGAACCAGCTATCACGAAGTTTGATTGGCCTTTCACCCCTAACCACAGGTCATCCCCCCGGTTTTCAACCCAGGTGGGTTCGGTCCTCCACGCGGTCTTACCCGCGCTTCAACCTGCCCATGGCTAGATCACTTCGCTTCGGGTCTAGAGCACGCGACTGTGACGCCCTATTCGGACTCGCTTTCGCTACGGCTTCCCCACACGGGTTAACCTCGCCACGTACCACTAACTCGCAGGCTCATTCTTCAAAAGGCACGCCGTCACCCCTGCTAGGGAGGCTCCGACGGATTGTATGCACACGGTTTCAGGTACTATTTCACTCCCCTCCCGGGGTACTTTTCACCTTTCCCTCACGGTACTTGTCCGCTATCGGTCACCAGGGAGTATTTAGGCTTAGAGAGTGGTCTCTCCAGATTCACACGGGATTTCTCGGGCCCCGTGCTACTTGGGATACCTCTCGGGAGGCCACGCCATTTCGTCTACGGGGGTTGCACCCTCTGTGCCAGGCCTTTCAATGCCCTTCGACTATGACGCGACTTTCTGACTCCCTGGGAGCTCGGCAGAACTCCCTGAAAGGTCCCACAACCCCGACTACGCAACGCCTGCCGGCTATCACACGCAATCGGTTTGGCCTTCTCCGCTTTCGCTCGCCACTACTCACGGAATATCTCTTCCTGTGGGTACTGAGATGTTTCACTTCCCCACGTTCCCTCCACACGCCCTATATATTCAGGCGCAGGTAACTGGACATGACTCCAGCTGGGTTTCCCCATTCGGAGATCCTCGGATCACGGTTCGTTTGCCAACTCCCCGAGGCTTATCGCAGGCTACTACGTCCTTCTTCGGCTCCTGGTGCCAAGGCATCCACCGTATGCACTTAAAAACTTGCCACAAAGACTTACTAAAAGATGCTCGCGTCCACTGTGCAGTTCTCAAGCTACGGGCGGTCCCACCCTTTCCCGGCGCCTACCCCGCAACAGCGAAGCGGTTCCTCCGGTCCAGATGGTCCGACGCACCGACCTCCCGGTCGGCCCGAGGTCCAGGCTCTCGCCCGTTCCCTCAGGACCCAACAGCGTGCCTAGCTCGACTCCCGTGTTCCGGTTCCGACCCCGAAGGGTGTACTGGGAACACGAAGACACCGAGCAACTGGTCGATGTTCCACCCATGAGCTACCCACCTCGGATCGAACGTCCGAGTAGTAGGCCCTGGACACCTTGCGGTGCCAAGAAGCTCCTTAGAAAGGAGGTGATCCAGCCGCACCTTCCGGTACGGCTACCTTGTTACGACTTAGTCCCAATCGCTGGTCCCACCTTCGACGGCTCCCTCCCAAGGGTTGGGCCACCGGCTTCGGGTGTTACCGACTTTCGTGACTTGACGGGCGGTGTGTACAAGGCCCGGGAACGTATTCACCGCAGCGTTGCTGATCTGCGATTACTAGCGACTCCGACTTCATGGGGTCGAGTTGCAGACCCCAATCCGAACTGAGACCGGCTTTTTGGGATTCGCTCCACCTTGCGGTATCGCAGCCCTTTGTACCGGCCATTGTAGCATGCGTGAAGCCCAAGACATAAGGGGCATGATGATTTGACGTCATCCCCACCTTCCTCCGAGTTGACCCCGGCAGTCTCCTATGAGTCCCCACCATGACGTGCTGGCAACATAGGACGAGGGTTGCGCTCGTTGCGGGACTTAACCCAACATCTCACGACACGAGCTGACGACAACCATGCACCACCTGTATACCGCCCTTGCGGACCCCGTGTCTCCACGAGTTTTCGGTATATGTCAAGCCTTGGTAAGGTTCTTCGCGTTGCATCGAATTAATCCGCATGCTCCGCCGCTTGTGCGGGCCCCCGTCAATTCCTTTGAGTTTTAGCCTTGCGGCCGTACTCCCCAGGCGGGGCACTTAATGCGTTTGCTGCGGCACGGAACTCGTGGAATGAGCCCCACACCTAGTGCCCAACGTTTACGGCATGGACTACCAGGGTATCTAATCCTGTTCGCTCCCCATGCTTTCGCTCCTCAGCGTCAGTTGCGGCCCAGAGACCTGCCTTCGCCATCGGTGTTCCTCCTGATATCTGCGCATTCCACCGCTACACCAGGAATTCCAGTCTCCCCTACCGCACTCTAGTCTGCCCGTACCCACTGCAGGCCCGAGGTTGAGCCTCGGGTTTTCACAGCAGACGCGACAAACCGCCTACGAGCTCTTTACGCCCAATAATTCCGGACAACGCTTGCGCCCTACGTATTACCGCGGCTGCTGGCACGTAGTTAGCCGGCGCTTCTTCTGCAGGTACCGTCACTTTCGCTTCTTCCCTGCTGAAAGGGGTTTACAACCCGAAGGCCTTCATCCCCCACGCGGCGTCGCTGCATCAGGCTTGCGCCCATTGTGCAATATTCCCCACTGCTGCCTCCCGTAGGAGTCTGGGCCGTGTCTCAGTCCCAGTGTGGCCGGTCGCCCTCTCAGGCCGGCTACCCGTCGTCGCCTTGGTGAGCCGTTACCTCACCAACAAGCTGATAGGCCGCGAGTCCATCCCAGACCGAAATTCTTTCCAGACGCTACAGATGCCCGTGCGTCTCGTATCCGGTATTAGCTCCGATTTCTCGGGGTTATCCCAGAGTCTGGGGCAGGTTACTCACGTGTTACTCACCCGTTCGCCACTGATCACCCGGAGCAAGCTCCGAGGTCACCGTTCGACTTGCATGTGTTAAGCACGCCGCCAGCGTTCGTCCTGAGCCAGGATCAAACTCTCCGTAGATGTCTATAGGCACCCACACCCGAAGGCATGGACGACCGACACACGAAGCGGCCCCGAAGGACCTGTTCTCATCTGGCCTCGATCAAATGTTCAACTGACGTAAAACATTCGTCTCAACCAAGTCACCGAGCCAGGCAGACCCGCACCACAACGGCACGAACCACACCCGAACACGACGACAACTTGGCATCGACTTTCGGCACGCTGTTGAGTTCTCAAGGAACGAACGCTCATCCATCCAGACCCTTCGGCCCATCCGGAGGCAACTTCTCAATCTTACCCCATCGGCGGGCCGTTATGATCCGTGAGGATCGACCCGACGTCTGGGCCCGCGTCTCAGCCGGCGACATGAGTGTCACCGGCTGGTCTTCGGGGAGTCCTCCGCTGGGACCGGCCGCGGCGCTTGGCGCCTCTCGTCCGTTCCTCCCGTCCGGAGCAACAGGTAGGACTCTACGCACACGCCGTCGCGAGCGTCAAACCAGGCGTGGCCCGCCGTTCATCCGGCCGTCGTCGCCACGACACCGGTCACGGGGCGAGCTCGACGACGGCCAGCGTGCGCTTGCCCCGACGGAGCACGGCCCACCGTCCGTGGAGGAGGTCGGCCGCCTCCAGGACCGCCTCGGGGTCAGTCACCCGCACGTTGTTGACGGAGATCCCACCCTCATCGATCGCCCTCCGGGCGGCACTACGCCCCGCAACGAGACCAGCGTGCACGAGTGCGTCGATGATCGGTGCACCGAGGACGGCCTCAGCGTGCGGGAGCTGCTCGACCGCTGCCCCGAGCGTGGTTGCGTCGAGGTCCCCGAGATCTCCTCTGCCGAAGAGTGCCCGGCTCGCGGCGACCACGGCCGCCGTCGCCCCTCGGCCGTGCACGAGGGTCGTCACGTCGTCTGCGAGCGCTCGCTGCGCCTCGCGAGCCGCCGGGCGCTCGGCGACCGCCCGCTCGAGCTCCGCGATCTCCTCCCGGCTGCGGAAGGTGAACGTCTTGAGGTAGCCGACGACGTCCGCGTCCTCGGTGTTGAGCCAGAACTGGTAGAAGGCGTACGGGGTCATCAGGTCAGGCGCCAGCCACACAGCGCCGCCCTCCGACTTGCCGAACTTGGTCCCGTCCGACTTCGTGATCAGCGGTGTCGTCAAGGCGTGCACCGCAGCGTGCTCGCTCTTGCGCACGAGCTCGACGCCGGACAGCAGGTTGCCCCACTGGTCGTTGCCTCCCGTCTGCAGGGTGCACCCGTGGCGCCGGTACAGCTCGAGAAAGTCCATGCCCTGCAGGATCTGGTAGCTGAACTCCGTGAAGCTGATCCCCTCGTCGCTCGCGAGGCGCCGTGCCACGGTCTCCTTCGTGAGCATCGTGCCGAGCCGGTAGTGCTTGCCGACCTCACGGAGGAAGTCGATCGCCGACAGGTCACCGGTCCAGTCGAGGTTGTTGACCATGCGAGCGGGGTTCTCGCCGTCGAAGTCGAGGAACGCGGAGATCTGCACCCGTAGCCGCTCGACCCACTCGGCGACCGTCTCGGGCGTGTTGAGCACGCGCTCCCCCGACATGCGCGGATCACCGATCAGCCCCGTCGCGCCACCTACCAGCGCGAGCACCCGGTGGCCTGCGCGTTGGAGGTGCCGGAGCAGGACCAGCTGGACGAGGTGCCCGTGGTGCAGGCTCGGCGCCGTCGGGTCGAACCCGCAGTAGAGCGTCACAGGCCCCGCTGAGAGGGCCTGCCTCAGGGCGGGCTCGTCAGTCGTCTGGGCCACGAGGCCACGCCACCGCAGCTCGTCCAGGATGTGCACCACGTGCTCCTCGTCTCGTCGTCCGCCCACCGCGGGCAGGTGCGGTGCCTAGTGTGCCGTCCCTGCGCCGCCGCTCCGACCGACGTCCGTCCCGCGGCGCGCGCGGGGTGCGGACGGGCCCGGACGGAAGACCGACACCGTGGGCTCGCCGTCGAGCCAGAAGCGCCACGGGAACGCCACAGCGTCACCGCCCTCGCCCGACACCCCCACCCGCGGGCCCGTGCGGATCCGCGGGCCGTCCGGCGCCGGTGGGGCGAGCCGCAGCCGCAGGCGTTCCCCGTCGACGACGTCGGTGCCCAGGTCGTCGAGGGCGATCCCGAGCGCCACCGCGAGGCGAGCGGGGCCGCGCGCGAGGTCGACCTCGCTGCGCGCGACCCCCGCGCGCGTGCGGCGCTCGTGCGCGAGCGCCACGCCGTCGACGACCTCGCCGGCCCGCAGCAGCACGGCCGAGGCCAGCCCGCTGCGCCCCGTGACCACGTTGGCGCACGTGTGCAGCCCCATGTGCCGGTACACGTACAGGTTGCCGGCTGGGCCGAACATCACCTGGTTTCGCCGGCTTGGGCCGCGGAACGCGTGGCTGCCCGGGTCGCACTCGCCGTCGTACGCCTCGACCTCCGTGAGGCGCACGGTCACGTCACCCTCGGGGGACGACGACGTGAGGTACGCCCCGAGGAGCAGCGGGGCGACCTCGAGGACCGGGCGTGCGAGCACCTCATGGAGGTCGCTCACGGCGTCACCGGGGCAGTACCGTCCACCCGCAGGTCAGCAGCTGCTCGCGTCCCCTCCCGTGCGAAGTGCTCCGCCTCGCCCCGCATCCACCGCTGCCACTCGTCACGCATCTGCTCGCCGTCACGCGCCAGGCCTCGCTCGAGGCGCACGTCGCGCGGTGCCTCGACCCACAGGACGAGGCTCGCGAAGGCACGCACGCGGCGCGAGGCGCTCCCGCAGCCCTCGATCACCAGGACGTCGCTCCTCGGCACGTCGACGAGCTCGGCCCAGTCGGAGGCGACCCAGTCGTAGCGGCGGTAGCGGGCCGGCCGTGCCGCTGCGAGGGGTTCGATCACCTGGGCGAGGAGCCGGTCCTCGACGCCGTCGAGCCCTGACCAGCCCTCGTAGACGTCGTCGAGGTGGATCACCGGCCCGTCGAGAGCGCCGGCGAGGCGCCCTGCGAGGGTGGTCTTACCGGAGCCGGCCGGGCCGTCGACGCACACCAGCCGGATACCACCGAGCCGCGCCTGGCGTCCTCGCACCGCGTCGGCGAGCTCCTGCACCGAGGTCACCGCCGCGACCACGTCCGGAGCTCGGCCGAGCGCGCCCGGGCGGCGGCGAGCTGCTCGGCCACCCTGACGGGCGCCGTGCCGCCGGTCGCGGAGCGCGAGGCGATCGACCCCTCGACCGTCAGCACCGAGCGCACCTCGGGCGTGAGGTGCGGCGAGATCCGCACGAGGTCGTCGTCGGACAGGTCCCACAGCTCGATCCCGCGGTCCTCGCACTCACGGACGCACTCCCCCGCGACCTCGTGCGCGACCCGGAACGGCACGCCCGCACGGACGAGCCACTCAGCGACGTCCGTCGCCAACGAGAATCCCTGGGGCGCGAGCTCGGCCATGCGCGCGGTGTCGAAGCTCAGCGTCGCGACCATCCCCGCGAAGGCCGGGAGCAGCACCTCGAGCGTGTCGACCTGGTCGAACACCGGTTCCTTGTCCTCCTGCAGGTCGCGGTTGTACGCGAGCGGCAGGCCCTTGAGGGTCGTGAGCAGGCCCGTGAGGTCCCCCACGAGCCGACCCGCCTTCCCGCGGGCGAGCTCGGCGACGTCGGGGTTCTTCTTCTGCGGCATGATGCTCGACCCGGTGGAGTACGCGTCGTCGAGGCGGACGAAGCCGAACTCCTTGGTCGCCCAGAGCACGACCTCCTCCGCGAGCCGCGAGAGGTCCACGCCCGTCATCGCAGCCACGAACGCGAACTCGGCGACCACGTCCCGGGCCGCCGTGCCGTCGATCGAGTTCTCGACCGGGCCGTCGAAGCCCAGGTCGGCGGCGACGGCGGCCGGGTCGAGGCCGAGCGACGAGCCTGCGAGTGCGCCCGAGCCGTACGGGGAACGCGCAGCCCGGCGGTCCCAGTCGGTCAGCCGCTCGACGTCCCGCAGGACCGGCCACGCGTGCGCGAGCAGGTGGTGAGCGAGCAGGACGGGCTGCGCGTGCTGCAGGTGCGTGCGGCCCGGCAGCGGGGCCCCCGGGTGCGCGGCCGCCTGGGCGACCAGGGCGTCGACGACGTCCAGGAGCAGCCCGGCGATCGTGCGCGCCTCGTCGCGCAGGTACATCCGCACCAGCGTGGCGATCTGGTCGTTGCGCGAACGGCCAGCGCGCAGCTTGCCGCCCAGATCCGGCCCCGCCCGCTCGATGAGCCCGCGCTCGAGGGCCGTGTGGACGTCCTCGTCGTCGTCTGCCGCGGCGAAGGCACCGGAGGCGACGTCCTCGTGCAGGCGGTCGAGTGCGTCGAGCATGCGAGCGAGCTCGTCGTCGTCGAGCAGACCTGCGCGGTGGAGGACGCGTGCGTGAGCGCGCGAGCCAGTGATGTCCTGGCCCGCGAGACGCCAGTCGAACTGCGTGCTCTTCGACAGGGCCGCGAGAGCGTCCGCGGGGCCGCCCGCGAACCGGCCGCCCCACAGGCTCACCCGCGCGCCCTCGGCGCCGCTCTCCGTCATCGCTCAGCCCTCCGTCGGCAGCTCGCCGGTACCCAGGTCGACCCCGTTGCCGAAGCGCACGTCGCGCGCCGCCGAGAGCTTCGCCTGCAGGCCGTAGATCTCGATGAAGCCCTTGGCGTGCGACTGGTCGAACGCGTCGCCCGTGTCGTACGTCGCGAGGCTGAAGTCGTAGAGGCTCGCCTCGCTGCGCCGACCGGTGACCGTCGCGCGACCTCCGTGCAGCACCAGGCGGACCTCGCCCGTGACGTAGCGCTGGGTGTCGGCGATGAAGGTGTCGAGCGAGCGCTTGAGCGGCGAGAACCACATGCCGTCGTAGGCCAGCTCGGTCCACCGCTGCTCGACGCCACGCTTGAATCGCGCCTGCTCTCGCTCGAGGGTGACGTTCTCGAGCTCGGCGTGCGCCGCGATGAGAGCCATCGCACCGGGCGCCTCGTACACCTCACGGCTCTTGATGCCGACCAGGCGGTCCTCGACGATGTCGATCCTGCCCACGCCCTGGGCGCCCGCACGGCGGTTCATCTCCTGGATCGCCTCGAGCGGGGTGACCGGGACGCCGTCGAGCGCGGTCGGGACGCCCTGCTCGAACGTCACCACGACCTCGTCCGCGACGGGCGGGAACGTCGGGTCGTCGGTGTAGGTGTAGACGTCCTTGGTCGGAGCGTTCCAGATGTCCTCGAGGAAGCCTGTCTCGATCGCGCGGCCCCACACGTTCTGGTCGATCGAGAACGGGTTGTGCTTCGTGGTCTCGATCGGCAGCCCGTTGCGCTCGGCGTACTCGATCGCCTTGTCGCGCGTCAGCGCGAGGTCGCGAACCGGCGCGATGCAGCGCAGGTCCGGGGCGAGCGAGGTGATGCCCACCTCGAAGCGGACCTGGTCGTTGCCCTTGCCGGTCGAGCCGTGCGAGACCGTCGAGGCACCGAACTGCCGCGCCGCGCGCACGAGGTGCTTGACGATCACCGGCCGCGAGAGCGCCGACACGAGCGGGTAGCGGTCCATGTAGAGCGCGTTCGCCTGGAGCGCGGGCATGCAGTACTCGGCCGCGAACTCCTCCCGCGCGTCGGCGACGTAGGCCTCGACCGCGCCGCAGTCCAGGGCGCGGCGACGGATGACCTCGAGGTCCTCCCCGCCCTGGCCGACGTCGACCGCGACGGCGATCACCTCGGCACCGGTCGCCTCGGCGATCCAGCCGATCGCGACAGAGGTGTCGAGACCTCCGGAGTAGGCCAGCACCACACGTTCAGTCATCTCAGGTCTCTCTCTAGGTGGGAGCGTCGGTGCGCTCGTCCGTTCAGGGGGTTCGTGGAGGTTCAGCTGCCGGCGAGCTCGAGGAACCGACGTGCGACGGCCTCGCCGCCGTCCGTCTCGCGGGCGATCACGAGCACGCTGTCGTCGCCCGCGATGGTGCCGAGCACACCCGGCAGCACCGAGTGGTCGATCGCCGAGGCCAGGAACTGCGCGGCTCCCGGCGGGGTGCGCAGCAGGACGAGGTTCCCGGAGGCCTCGGCGGTCACGAGGAGCTCGACGCACAGGCGCGCGAGACGCGCCGCGAGCTGCTCACCCGCGAGCGGTGCCTGGGGTCGCCGCTCCCCTCCTTCGGGTGGCAACGCGTACGCCAGCGCACCGTCCGCCGAGCGCACCTTCTCCGCACGCAGCTCGACGAGGTCTCGCGACAGGGTGGCCTGCGTCACCGTGAGCCCCTCGGCCGCGAGCGCGGCCGCGAGCTCGCCCTGCGAACGGATGGCGGTGCGGGTGAGCACCCGGGTGATGAGCGCGTGCCGCGCCGCCTTGGTCGTCGGCACGGCCGCACCGACGGGCTCCGCGCTACGGAGGTCGGCGTCGCTCATCGCGCCTCCAGGAGCCACGCGAGCAGCGCCTTCTGGGCGTGCAGGCGGTTCTCGGCCTCGTCGAAGACGACCGAGGCCGGGCCGTCGATGACCTCGGCCGTGATCTCCCTGCCGCGGTAGGCGGGGAGGCAGTGCAGCACGACGGCGTCGCGCCGTGCCGCAGCGAGGCGTGCGGCGTCGAGGCGGTAGGGCCCGAAGAGCGCCTCCGCGTCCTCCCCGGACGTCACGTCGCCCATCGACACCCACGTGTCCGTCGCGAGCACGTGGGCGCCCGCGACGGCCTCCTCGACGTCGGTGGTGACCTCGACCGAACCACCAGTGCCGCGGGCGATCTCCGTGGCGCGCTCGACCACGGCGACCTGCGGATGGCGGTCGGCCGGCGTCGCGATCCTGACGTGCAGGCCGGCCGTGGCTCCGCCGAGCAGGTAGGACTGCGCCATGTTGTTGGCGCCGTCGCCGAGGTACGTGAGCACCTGGCCCCCGAGGCCGTCGACTCCCCCCGCGACGTGCTCGGCGATCGTCAGGAGGTCAGCCAGCACCTGGCACGGGTGGAACTCGTCCGTGAGCGCGTTGACGACCGGGACGCCGGCGTGCGCCGCCATCTCCTCGAGCCGGCCCTGTGCGAAGGTGCGCCACACGATCGCAGCCACCTGGCGGCCCAGGACACGCGCGGTGTCCGCGACGGACTCGCGCACCCCCACCTGCGCGAGGTTGCCGTCGACCAGCATCGGGTGGCCGCCGAGCTCGGCGATCCCGACCGTGAAGGACAGCTGGGTACGCAGCGTCGGCTTGTCGAAGAGCACGGCGACCGTGCGCGGCCCCGCGAGCGGACGTGCCGCGAACCTCTCGGCCTTGAGCCGGGCAGCGAGGTGCAGCACGTCGCGCTGCTCGGCCGGGCTCAGGTCGTCGTCGCGCAGCAGGTGACGGGTCACGGCTCCTCCTCCGGAGGCACCGTCGCGAGCATCTCCACGAAGGAGCGCAGCTGCTCCCACGTGACGACGAGAGGCGGTGCGAGCCGCAACGCCGTCGGCGTGACGGCGTTGACGACGAAGCCCGCCTCGAGCGCGAGACCGGCGACCGGCGCCGACGGGCGGGTCAGCTCGATCGCGACGAGCAGACCGACAGCTCGGACCTCTCGTACGCACGGCACCTGCGAGAGGGCCGTGCTCAGCCGGTCACCCATGTCGAGGACGTGCGCGAGGAGGCCGTCGCGCTCGATCACCCCGAGGGTCGTCAGCGCCGCTGCCGCGGCGACCGGGTTGCCCCCGAACGTCGTGCCGTGCTGACCCGGACCGAGGATCGAACCCGCACGCTCCCCGAGTCCGATGACGGCTCCGACCGGGAACCCGCCGCCGAGGCCCTTGGCGAGTGTGATCACGTCCGGCACGACGCCGCCGCCGATCTCGGGACGCTGGTGCGCGAACCACGCGCCCGTCCGCCCGATGCCCGTCTGCACCTCGTCGAGCACGAGGAGGGCGCCGTGCTCGTCGGCGAGGCGCCGGGCCTGCGCGAGGTAGCCCGGAGGCAGCGGACGCACCCCCGCCTCGCCCTGCACGGGCTCGACCACGATCGCCGCGACGTCAGGGCCCATCGCCCGCGCGAGGGCGTCGACGTCGCCGAAGGGCAGGAACTCGACGCCGCCGGGGAGCGGTTCGAAGGGCTCGCGGTACGCCGCCTTGTGAGTCATCGCGAGCGCGCCCATGGTGCGGCCGTGGAACGCGCCCTCGAGAGCGAGGACCCGCGGGCGCCCCGTGCGACGCGCCATCTTCAGCGCCGCTTCGTTGGCCTCGGACCCGGAGTTGCTGAGGAAGACCCTCGAGCCCGCCGGAGCCTCGGCGAGCTCGAGCAGACGCTCCGCGAGCGCCACCTGGGTGGGCGTCGCGAAGAAGTTCGACACCTGCCCGAGCGTCCCGAGCTGAGCGGCGATCGCCGCCGTCAGCGTGGGGTGCGCGTGGCCGAGGGCGTTCACTGCGATGCCGCCGAGCAGGTCGAGGTAGCGACGCCCGTCCGCGTCCCAGACGTAGGCACCCTCGCCGCGCACCAGCACGCGTCGCGGGGGGCCGAACGTGTTCATGAGGGCGCGGCCGTACCGCGCCGTCCACTCGGCGACCGAGCCGCCGACCTCACCACCGGTCGACGACCCGGGCTCGACTGCGCTCACGGCGTACCCCCCGCGGCCGGGACGACCGGGACGGAACCCGTCCGCACGTCGTCGGGCAGGACCATGGTGCCCACACCGGCCTGCGTGAACACCTCCATCAGCACCGAGTGCGCCTGGCGACCGTCGACGACGTGCGCCTGCGGCACTCCCCCACGCACCGCGCGCAGGCAGGCCTCCATCTTCGGGACCATGCCCGACTCGAGGGACGGGAGCAGCTGGGCGAGCGCCGAGGCGCGGATGGTCCGCGCGAGCGACGACCTGTCGGGCCAGTCGGTGTAGAGGCCCTCGACGTCGGTCAGCACGATGAGCTTCGTCGCCCCGAGGGCGACCGCGAGGGCGGCGGCGGCCGTGTCGGCGTTCACGTTGAGCACCTGGGTCGGGTCGTCCACGTCGGGCGCGACCGTCGAGACCACCGGGATGCGGCCGGCGTCCAGCAGGTCCTGGACGGCACGCGGGTCCACGCCCACGACGTCGCCCACCTGGCCGACGTCCACCGGACGCCCGTCGACGGTCGCGGTGCGGCGGCGTGCGCTGAACAGGCCGCCGTCCTCACCGGAGAGCCCGACGGCGTGCGGTCCGTGCGCGTTGAGCAGGCCCACCAGCTCGCGCGAGACCTGGCCCGTGAGCACCATGCGGACGACGTCCATGCTCTCGGGTGTGGTGACGCGCAGGCCGCCGCGGAACTCGCTCTCGATGCCGAGGCGGTTGAGCATGGCGGAGATCTGCGGGCCGCCTCCGTGCACGACGACGGGGTGCAGGCCGACACGGCGGAGGAAGACCATGTCCTCGGCGAAGGCGCGCTTGAGCCGGTCGTCGACCATCGCGTTGCCGCCGTACTTCACGACGAACAGCGCGCCCGAGAACTCCTCGAGCCACGGCAGTGCCTCGATGAGCACCTCGGCCTTCTGATCGGGGCGGAGGTCGGTACGGACGTCGAGGCCCTCGAACGGGGCGTCGACGTGCGGGGTGGCAGGGGTCTGCTCGCTCATGTGGAGTACGCGCTGTTCTCGTGGACGTAGGCGTGGGTCAGGTCGTTGGTCCAGACCGTTGCGGACGCGTCGCCCGCGTGCAGGTCGACGTCGATGTGCACCTCGCGGTGCGCGGCCATGTCGACCTCCTCGCGCGGGGCGCCGGGACCGCCGGCCCGGCAGACCTGGACCCCGTTGACCGACACGTCGAGCAGGGCCGGGTCGAACGCGGCGACCTCCTCGGGCACCGTGCCCACCTGGGCGATGATGCGCCCCCAGTTCGGGTCGTTGCCGAACACCGCAGCCTTGACCAGGTTCGAGCGGGTGACTGCGCGCGCGACGGCGACGGCGGCGTCCTCGTCCTCGGCGCCACGCACCGTCACAGCGATGTCGTGGGTCGATCCCTCGGCGTCGGCCACGAGCGCGCGCGCGAGGACCGCGCACGCCTCGGTCACCGCGTCGCGCAGCTCGTCGACGGACACCTCGACCCCCGAGGCCCCGGACGCGAGCAGGGTCACGGTGTCAGAGGTCGACATGCATCCGTCGGAGTCGACGCGGTCGAACGTGGTGCGGGTCGCGCCGCGCAGCGCTGCGTCGGCCGCGGCCGCGTCGACCACCGCGTCGGTGGTGAGCACGCTGAGCATGGTCGCGAGGCTCGGCGCGAGCATCCCGGCGCCCTTGGCCATGCCGCCGACCGACCAGCCGTCGCGCCGCACGTGCACCGTCTTGGGTACCGAGTCCGTCGTCATGATGGCGACCGCCGCATCCGGACCGCCCTCGGACCCGAGCGCCCGGGCGGCGGCCGTCACGCCGTCGAGCAGGAGCTCACGCGGCAGGCGCTCGCCGATCAGTCCCGTCGAGCAGACCACGACGTCGCCCGCGGAGACGTCCAGCAGCTCGGCCACGTGCTCGGCCGTGCGGTGGGCGTCGGCGAAGCCCTCGGCACCTGTCGCGACGTTCGCCCCGCCCGAGTTGAGCACCACGGCACGGGCGACGCCGTCCGCGACGGCCTGGCGTGACCAGATCACGGGGGCGCCCACGACCCGGTTCGCCGTGAACACGGCGGCGGCCACGTCGAGCGGACCGTCGTTGACGACGAGCGCCACGTCGGGGGCGCCTGACGACTTGAGACCCGCGGCGACCCCGGCGGCCCGGAACCCGGCAGGTGCGGTGACACTCACGGTGCAACTCCTTCGACGGGGAGCCCGAGCGTCTCGGGCAGGCCCAGGGCGACGTTCATGGACTGGACGGCCGCACCCGCGGTGCCCTTGACGAGGTTGTCGACGGCGCACACCGCCACGACGCGGCCTGCGCGCTCGTCGACGGCGACCTGGACGAGGGCCGTGTTGGCACCGGCGACAGAGGCCGTGCTCGGCCACTGGCCCTCCGGGAGGAGATGCACGAAGGGCTCGTCGGCGTACGCCTCGTGCCATGCGGCGCGGACCGTTGCGGCGTCCGCGCCGGCGGCGAGCGGTGCCGTCGTCGTCGCGAGGATCCCGCGCGACATCGGGACGAGGACGGGGGTGAACGACAGCCCGACGTGGGCGGCCCCGACCGCACGCAGGTTCTGCTCGATCTCCGGGACGTGGCGGTGGGCGCCCCCGACGGCGTACGGCACCGCGGCGCCGAGCCCCTCGGACGCGAGCAGGTGGGTGCGCGCGGCCTTGCCCGCACCCGAGTACCCGACCGCGAGAACGGCGACGACGTCGTGCGGGTCGACCACCCCGGCGGCCACGCCCGGCTGGAGCCCGAGCGTCACCGCCGTCACGTTGCAGCCCGGGACCGCGACCCGGCGCGCGCCCGCGAGGACGTCCCGCTGCCGACGGCCGTCACGAAGCATGAGCTCGGGCATCCCGTACGGCCAGGTCCCGGCGTGCTCCGTGCCGTAGAAGCTCGACCACGCCTCGGGGTCCGAGAGACGATGGTCCGCGCCGCAGTCGAGGACGAGCACGTCCTCGCCACCCGCCTCGAGCTCCGCGGCGACGGCCGCCGAGGCCCCGTGCGGCAGCGCGAGGACGACGACGTCGTGGCCTGCGAGGCTCGCGGCGTCGGTGGGCGCGATCACGCGGTCGGCGAGCGAGCGGAGGTGGGGCTGATGCGCGCCGAGCAGGTCACCGGCCGACGAGTGCGCCGCCACGGTCCCGACCTCGACCTCCGGGTGGCTCGCGAGGAGACGCAGCACCTCACCACCCGCGTACCCGCTCGCACCGGACACCGCTACCCGCACCGTCATGTGCATGAATATACACAGGCCTGCATGGTGGCGCGAGGCGACACGGGAATCGGATGTCGACCGGCGTGGTTCGACGGTACATGCGCGCCATCCGAGCCATGGCCCCCGGCGGGCCCGACGTCCTGACCGCGAGCGACCTGCCCGATCCGCGGCCCGGGCCCGGCGAGGTGGTGGTCGACGTCGCCGCGGCGGGGGTCAACTTCATCGACACCTACCGGCGCTCGGGTACCTATCCGATGCCCTTCCCGCACGTCGTCGGGGGTGAGGGCGCGGGGACGGTCACCGAGGTGGGTGAGGGCGTGACCGACGTGCGCCAGGGCGACCACGTCGCGTGGCTCGACGGTTCGGCCGGCTCGTACCTCGAGCTGGCCACGGTCGCCGCACGCCACCTCGTCCCCGTTCCCGAGGACGTCACGCTCGAGACCGCGGCCGCTCTCATGCTGCAGGGGGTCACGGCGCACTACCTCGCGACCTCGACCTTCCCGGTGCAGCAAGGGCAGACCGTCCTCGTCCACGCCGGAGCCGGCGGCGTGGGCCTCCTGCTCACGCAGCTCGCGGTGGCCAGGGGTGCCCGGGTGCTCAGCACGGTGTCGACCGACGAGAAGGCGACGCTCTCGCGGGCCGCGGGCGCCGACGTCGCGCTGCGGTACGACGCCCTCGACGACCTGAGCACCGAGCTGCCGAGGCTCGTGCGCGAGATCACCGACGGGGAGGGCGTGCACACCGTGTTCGACGGCGTCGGACGCGCGACCTTCGACGCCTCGCTGGCCTCGCTGCGCCCGAGGGGCGGGCTCGCCCTCTTCGGCGGCGCCTCGGGTCAGGTGCCGCCGCTCGACCCGCAGCGGCTCAACTCGGCCGGCTCGGTGTACCTGACCCGGCCCAGCATCGGGCCGTACGTCGCGACCCGAGAGGAGCTCGTGGGCCGGACCGACGAGCTGTTCGCCGAGGTCGCCGCCGGGCGTCTCGACATCCGCATCGGCGCGCGGTACGCGCTCGACGAGGCCGCCGACGCGCACCGCGCACTCGAGGGACGCGCCACGACGGGCAAGGTGTTGCTGCTCCCCTGACGCACGCGCGGGCGTCCCCGGGGCACTGCAAGGCCACGAGGACGCCCGCGCGTCGTGAGGAGGTCAGGCCCGTAGCTCGGCCCCGCACCGCCGGGACGCCTCGGCGACCGCCGACTCCCGCACGGCGAGCGTCTCGGCGGCCGTGAGCGTCCGGTCGGGGGCACGCAGGCGCAGCGAGAAAGCCACCGAACGCCTCCCCTGGCCGACCTGCGGCCCCGTGTACACGTCGAACAGACGGACCTCCTCGACGACGTCGCCCGCGGACGACCCGGAGGCGCCGTCGTGCACCGCGGCCAGGAGCTCCGCCCCCGCGACGGTGTCGTCGACGACGAGGGCGATGTCCTCCTTCGCGACCGGGAACGTCGACACCGGGCGCGCCTGGACCGGCTCGGACGGTCGCGCGGCGAGCAGGGCGTCGAGATCCACCTCGAATGCCGACGCCCGGACCGGCAGGCGCAGCGCCTCGACGACCGTCGGGTGGAGCTCACCCGCGTAGCCGACGAGCGTGCCGTCCGGGAGCTCGAGCCGGGCGGTCCGCCCCGGGTGCCACGGCATGGGCGCGCCCTGGGCGGACACCGTGACCGGCGCACCGGCGGTGCGCGCCACGAGCTGCGCCGCCGCGATCGCGTCGGTGTGGTCGCCGCGTCGGCCCTCGCCCCACCAGCCCGCGCGTTCGCGATCACCCATGACCACGCCCGCGACGTGCCTCGGCTGGGGCGGCACGGCGCGGACGATCTGCGCGAGGACCTCGTCCGCGGGGCGAACGCCGCCGACGGGCGCGGGCGCGGGCGCGGGCGCCGGTGCCGGCGTCACGAGCCCGGTCTCGAACAGCGCGACGTCCTCGTTGCCCCGTGCCACGTTGCGCCGCGCGGTGTCGAGGAGCGTCACGAGGAGGTCGGTCCGCAGCAGCGGCTGCTCCTCCGACATCGGGTTCACGAGCCTGAGGCCACCACGACGCGGGTCGTCCGCGGCCAGGCCGAGCTCGTCGTACTGGTGCGGACCCACGAAGGGGTAGCTGAGCACCTCGACGAAGCCCGTGCGTGCGAGCGCACCAGCGACCGCCCGGCGCAGGCGCTGCGCCTCGGTCAGACCGAGCCCGGCGGGTGCTGTCGGCAGGATCGAGGGGATCGCGTCGTAGCCGCGCAGGCGCGCGACCTCCTCGACGAGGTCGACCGGCGTGAGCAGGTCGGGTCGCCACGACGGCGGGGTGACGTCCACCGCGCCGACCGCGTGGCGGCCGCCCCCGGGATGCTCCTCGCCCAGGACGCAACCGATCTCGACGAGCGTCTCGCGCACCTGCTCGGGCGTGTAGGCAACCCCCACGAGCCGACCGGGGAGATCCAGCGGCAGGGTCACCACGGCGGGGAGCGCCGGCTCGCCGACGTCCGTCACGGCGGCGTCGGCCTCGCCCCCGCCGTGCTCGACGAGCAGCTCGACGACGCGGCGCACCGCCACGAGCGGGAGCTGCGGGTCCACGCCCCGCTCGAAGCGTCGCGCCGCCTCGGTCGGGAGCTTGTGCCGGCGAGCGGTGCGCGCCACCGTCACGGGGTCGAAGTGCGCGGCCTCGACCAGGAGGTCGGTCGTCTGCTCGGACACCTCGCTCTCGGCCCCGCCCATGACGCCGGCGAGACCCAGCACGCGGCCGCCGCGATCGCCGCCGGGCGAGTCGGTGATCAGCAGGTCCTCGTCCACGAGCGTGCGCGTGACGTCGTCGAGGGTCGTGAGCCGTTCCCCCGCTCGCGCGCGACGCACGACGATCGGTGCTGCCACGCGCGCGAGGTCGTACGCGTGGAGAGGCTGCCCCAGGTCGAGCATCACGTAGTTCGTGACGTCGACAGCGAGCGAGATCGGGCGCATGCCCGCCTGCGTGAGGCGCTGCTGCATCCAGGCGGGTGACGGCGCAGAGGCCCGCACGCCGCGCACCACCTGCGCGACGAACCGGTCGCAGCCCGGCTGCCCGTGCACCGGCGCGGTGTCCTCGAGCGCGACCGCGAACCCGGCCTCACCCGGTCGCCACGCCGGCTCGCCGTCGCGAGGCAGGCCCCGGTCGGTGAAGACGGCGCCCGTGGCGTGCGCGTACTCGCGTGCGAGCCCACGCATCGAGAAGCAGTAACCCCTGTCGGGCGTCACGTTGACCTCGAGCACCTCGGCGTCGAGACCGAGCAGCCGACGCGCGTCCTGGCCCGGCACGACGTCGTCGTACCCCAGCTCCGCCAGCACGATGATGCCGGCGTGGTCCTCGCCGAGACCGAGCTCGCGCGCGGAGCAGATCATGCCGTCGCTCACGTGGCCGTACGTCTTGCGGCTCGCGATCGCGAAGCCGCCCGGCAGCACCGCGCCGGGCAGGGCGACGACAACCTGGTCACCCACGCCGAAGTTGTGCGCGCCGCAGACGATGCCGCGCGGGCCACGGGTGCCGTCCTCGCGCTCCTCGCCGTGCTCGGGCCCGACGTCGACGCGGCACCAGTTGATCGTCTTGCCGTTCTTCTGGGGCTCAGGCGTCAGTTCGACGACCCGACCCACCACGAGGGGGCCCGTGACGGCCGCCGGGTGGACGGCCTCCTCCTCGATGCCCACCCGCACCAGGGCGGTCGCGAGCTGCTCGGCCGTGGTGCCCGCAGGCAGCTCGACGTGCTCGGCCAGCCAGCCGAGAGGGATGCGCGGCATCAGACCACCCCATCCATCTGGAGGGAGAAGCGAACGTCACCCTCGACCATGTCGTGCATGTCGGCGATCCCGTGGCGCAGCATCAGCGTCCGCTCGATGCCCATGCCGAACGCGAAGCCCGAGTACTCGTCGGGGTCGACCCCGCACGAGCGCAGGACGTTCGGGTTGACCATCCCGCACCCGCCCCACTCGATCCAGCCGGGCCCGCCCTTCTTCTGCGGGAACCACAGGTCCATCTCGGCGCTCGGCTCGGTGAACGGGAAGAACGACGGACGCAGGCGGGTGCGTGCCTCGGGCCCGAACATCGCCCGTGCGAAGTGGTCCAGCGTGCCCTTGAGGTGGGCCATCGTGAGTCCCCTGTCCACCGCGAGTCCCTCGACCTGGTGGAACACGGGCGTGTGCGTCGCGTCCAGCTCGTCCGTGCGGAAGGTCTTGCCCGGGACCGCGACGTAGACCGGCACGCCGCGCTCGAGCATGGACCGCGCCTGCACGGGTGAGGTGTGCGTGCGCAGCACGAGACCCGACGACGCCGTCGCACCGTCCTGGGGGGCGACGTAGAACGTGTCCTGCATCTGCCGCGCCGGATGGTCCACCCCGAAGTTCAGGGCATCGAAGTTGAACCACTCGGCCTCGACCTCGGGACCCTCGGCGATCTCCCAGCCCATCGCGACGAACACGTCGGCGATGCGCTCGGAGATCACCTCGAGCGGGTGGCGAGCCCCACGCGGGGCACGGTCGACAGGCAGCGTGACGTCGACCGTCTCCTCGCGCAGCACACGCTCGTCGCGCTCCGCCTCGAGCACGGCCTGACGGGCGTCGTGGGCCGCCTGGAGCCGTGCGCGAGCGGTCCCCATGCGCCGACCCGCGTCAGCCTTCTCGGCGGGCTGGAGCCCACCGATCGAACGGTTGGCCAGGGCGACGGGGCTGCGGTCACCCAGGTGGTCGAGACGTGCGGTCTTGAGCTCGGCGAGGTCGCCGGCGGCCTCGAACGCCGCGATCGCCTCGAGGACGGCGGCCTCGACGGCGTCGTCGTCGAGCGGGGACAGGGGGTCAGCGTGGGACATGCGGACCTTCCGGGAGGGTGGGGGCCGTGCGGCCGTCGGGGAGTCTAGCGAGGCGCCCGTCCCGGACCCTGCCGCCGCCTCATCGGCGAACGGATGCGTGCAGCGTGCGCGCGGCCCGGTCAGGGCCGCGGAAATCGGCGGCGCACCACCGGCGTCGTGCGCTGCATGAGGCCATGCTGCCACAGCCCCTCATGGACGCGTCGCCAGGTCCGGGGTGAGGTCGAACCGGGCGACGTCCTCGTACAGGGGTCCCCCGCCGCGACCGGCCCCCGGACGCGAGTGGACGAGGAGGACGTGGTCGACCTCCCACGTGGGCCCCTCGTAGAGCGACAGCGCATGCACGAGGGCCTGCACCTGTGGAACCGCGCGACCCGTCCGGCGCGCGCGCCCGCCCCGCCCGGCGACCACCCGACCCACCGTGAGGTGCGGGCGATGGCGTGGCCGGTCGTCCTCCCGACCCGTGACGTCCGCGCCGACCGCCGCGGCCGCCGCGCTGAGACCGGTCATGGCCTGGACGTCTCCGGACGCGCCGATCCACAGCGTCCGGTGGGAGAAGACCCCCGCGCCGCGCAGGCTCAGCTCGAACGGCGCGGTCGCGCGCGCGACACCCGCGAGGTCGGCCGTGAGCTCCTCGACGGCGCCCTCAGGCACCTCACCGTAGAAGGCGAGCGTGAGGTGCCAGTTCTCCTCGGCCGTCCACCGGACGTCGTCGGGACGCGACGGCCCGAGGACGCCGAGCAGGGCGCCCGAGAGGTGCTCGAGGACAGGGATCGGCGGCCGGACGGCTGCGAAGAGACGCACGTCAGCGCGCCCTCTGGGCTCGCGCCGAGGCGTAGAGGCACACCGTCGCCGCGGTCGCGAGGTTGAGCGACTCCGCGCGCCCGTGGATGGGGACGCGGACGACGTCGTCCGCGAGGGCACGGTCCTCTGCGGACAGCCCCCACGCCTCGTTGCCGAAGACCCACGCCGTGGGCCGGGAGAGATCGGGGACGCCCTGCGGGGCGGCGCCGGCGACGTCGAGCAGGTCGTCGAGATCGTGCGCGCCGGTCCCGTCCGCCGCAAGGACGAGCAGCCCTGCCGCGCGAAGGTCGGTCACGGCGCGAGCGAGAGGCAGTCCGGTGACGACCGGGAGGTGGAAGAGAGAGCCGGCCGTCGACCTCACGACCTTCGGGTTGTGCACGTCGACACTCGCGTCGGTGAGAACCGCTGCGCGGGCGCCCGCGGCGTCGGCGGCCCGGATGACCGTTCCCGCGTTGCCCGGGTCGCGGGCGTGCGCGAGAACCGCGACGAGCCCGGGCTTCTCAGCGATGACCTCGGACCAGTCGTGCCGCCGCAGCGGCGCCACGCCCACGAGCTGCTGCGCGTCGGCGCTCATCGCCTCGAGGACGTCGGCCGTCCCCCGGTGCACGTGGACGCCGGCCGCGCCGACCGCCTCGGCGAGCAGCTCCGGGTAGCGGTCAGCCGCGACCGGACCCACGTACAGGTCGAGCGGCCGCGCGGTCCGGTCCCGCACGGCCTCACGGACCGCCTGCGGCCCCTCGACAAGGAAGCGCCCGTGCCGACGCCGTGCTGCCGCGCCTGCGAGCGCCCGCACCCACCGCACCCGGTCGGAGCGAGTACTCAGCAGGTCGGCCCCCGGGCCCGTGCCAGACGTCACGGCGCCAGTGTGCCAGGGCCGGGTACGACGAAGCCCCTGGGACCCGGTCCCAGGGGCTTCGTCGTGCGGGTGCGTCGCGTCAGGCCGCGGGGGCGTTGACGTCCTCCGGCAGCGCCTCGCGCGCCACGACGACGAGCGCGTTGAACGCGGTCGGGTCGTTGACGGCGAGCTCGGCGAGGACGCGACGGTCGACCTCGACACCCGCGGCCTTGAGGCCCTGGATGAAGCGGTTGTACGTCATGCCCTGCGCGCGGACCGCAGCGTTGATGCGCTGGATCCACAGCCGGCGGAAGTCGCCCTTGCGCGCCTTGCGGTCGCGGTAGGCGTAGACGAGGGAGTGGGTGACCTGCTCCTTGGCCTTGCGGTACAGGCGGGACCGCTGACCGCGGTAGCCGCTCGCGCGCTCGAGAGTCGTCCGGCGCTTCTTCTGGGCGTTGACCGCCCGCTTCACGCGTGCCACGTGATGCTCCTTGGGTTCGGGGGCTCACAGGTGGGCTCGGGGTGTGCGGTGCACACCCACGGGCTCACTTGCCGAGCAGCTTCTTGATCTTCGGGGTGTCGGCGGCCGAGACGACCTGGTCGGAGGCGAGGCGGCGGGTGCGACGGCTCGACTTGTGCTCGAACAGGTGGCGGGCGCCGGCCTGCTCGCGCATGACCTTGCCGCTGCCGGTGATCCGGAACCGCTTCTTCGCACCGGAGTGCGTCTTGTTCTTCGGCACTGGTGTGCTCTCTTCCTTCAGGCCGCCCGGCGGGGCGACGCGTTCGAGGTGCGGGCCGGCGGGCCCGCACACGTTCGGGACGACGGCTCAGGACTCCGCGGGGGCCTCGTCGGCACTCGGCGCTCCGCCCGCGGCGGCGGCCTCCTTGGCACGGCGACGCTCGTTCTTGGCCTCGGCCTTCTTCTTGACCGGGCCGAGCACCATCGTCATGTTGCGGCCGTCCTGCTTGGGCATGCTCTCGACGAAACCGAGCTCGGCCACGTCGTCCGCGAGGCGTTGCAGCAGGCGCACACCCATCTCGGGACGCGACTGCTCACGCCCGCGGAACATGATCATGACCTTGACCTTGTCGCCCGCCCGGAGGAACCGCTCGACGTGGCCCTTCTTGGTGCCGTAGTCGTGCGGGTCGATCTTGAGGCGGAAGCGGATCTCCTTGAGGACCGTGTTGGCCTGGTTGCGCCGGGCCTCACGCGCCTTCATGTCGGCCTCGTACTTGAACTTGCCGTAGTCCATGAGCTTGCAGACGGGCGGCCGTGCGTCCGGGGCGACCTCGACCAGGTCGAGGTCGGCCTCCTGGGCCAGCCGGAGGGCGTCCTCCACGCGGACGATGCCGACCTGCTCGCCGTTGGGGCCGACCAGTCGGACCTCGGCGACGCGGATCCGATCGTTGATGCGGGGCTCGCTGATGTGCTGCTCCTCGTGCTCGTCGTGGCGACCGCCGGACGCGAGAAAGGCCCCCGCTGCCGAGCGCGCGGAGGCCTGATCCGTCGGTCGCCCCCGCGAACGGGGCACGACACCTACGGCGCACGAGACGCCGTCCGGACCGAACCCGACACCTGTCGCCTCGAGGGCTGTCGGCACCTGGGTGGGAGTGGCTCCGCTTCACATCGCCGTCACGCCTGCAGCGACGGGCCCTCACGACGGAGGAACCGCAACCACGACGGGACGACGATCGGTCGCGCCCAGGTTACCACCCGGGCCGCCGGGACTCGACCCCTGCCGAGCCGCAGCGACACGACGGATGCGTACATTCTTGAACTGTTCCAGAAACTCTGCCAGGCTCGAGCGCATGGACGACGTCGAGCTGCTCCGCCACCGCGGCCTGCGGGTGACCGCTCCGCGGCGCGCCGTGCTCGCGACGATCGGCCGGCTCCCCCACGCGACCGCGGAGACGGTGCTCCGCGCCGTACGCGAGGACCTGCCGACCGTCTCCGTCCAGGCGGTCTACGACGTCCTGCACGCGCTGACCGACGCAGGACTGCTGCGGCGCATCGAGCCGGCCGGCCACCCCGCCCGCTACGAACGACGCGTGGCGGACAACCACCACCACGTGGTGTGCCGGGGCTGCGGTGCCGTCGACGACGTGGACTGCGCCGTGGGACACGCCCCGTGCCTCACCCCCTCGTCCACCTCGGGCTTCACCGTCGACAGCGCCGAGGTCACCTACTGGGGCACCTGCCCCGCATGCGCCGGGGGCACCACCCCGGCCCCCGTGCACGACGTCGTCGCCCCTGCGCACTGACCGCGCACCCGCTCGTCCGACGGCCGCGACCGCGGGACCGTCGCACCCACCAGGAAGGAACGCCGTGACCCACCCGTACACGACCACCAACGCCGGGGCCCCCGTCGCCTCGGACGGGCACTCCCAGAGCGTCGGGGCCGACGGCCCGATCGTCCTGCACGACCACTACCTGGTCGAGAAGCTCGCGCAGTTCAACCGCGAGCGCGTGCCCGAGCGTGTGGTGCACGCCAAGGGTGGCGGCGCGTTCGGCACCTTCACGACGACCGAGGACGTCAGCCGCTACACGCGTGCCGCACTCTTCCAGCCCGGGGCCACGACCTCGATGCTCGCGCGGTTCTCGACCGTGGCCGGAGAACTCGGCTCCCCCGACACGTGGCGCGACCCGCGAGGATTCGCCCTGAAGTTCTACACCAGCGAGGGCAACTACGACCTCGTCGGGAACAACACACCCGTCTTCTTCATCCGTGACGGCATCAAGTTCCCCGACTTCATCCGTTCCCAGAAGCGGCTCCCCGGCTCCCACCTGCGTGACAACGACATGCAGTGGGACTTCTGGAGCCTGCAGCCCGAGTCCGCCCACCAGGTGACCTGGCTCATGGGCGACCGTGGCATCCCCGCGTCGTGGCGCCACATGGACGGTTTCGGCTCGCACACCTACCAGTGGATCAACGCCGACGGCGAGCGCTTCTGGGTGAAGTACCACTTCAAGACCGACCAGGGCATCAAGAACCTGTCGAACGAGGAGGCCGCGCAGCTCGCCGGCTCCGACGCCGACATCCACATCCGTGACCTGTACGAGGCGATCGAGGCCGGGGACCACCCGAGCTGGACGCTGTACGTCCAGGTGATGCCCTACGCCGACGCGGCGACCTACCGCTTCAACCCGTTCGACCTCACGAAGGTGTGGCCGCACACGGACTACCCGCTGCTCAAGGTCGGGACGATGCAGCTCAACCGCAACCCCGAGAACTACTTCGCCCAGATCGAGCAGGCCACGTTCGCGCCGAGCAACTTCGTACCCGGGATCTCGACGAGCCCCGACAAGATGCTCCTCGCCCGGATCTTCAGCTACGCCGACGCCCACCGCTACCGCGTGGGCACGAACCACGCGCAGCTGCCCGTCAACTACCCCCACGGGGCCGAGCAGGTGCACACCTACTCCAAGGACGGCGCCGCCCGGTACACCTTCAACGCACCGGAGGTCCCCGTCTACGCGCCGAACTCCCGCGGCGGGGCGCACGCCGACCCGCAGCGTGCCGCGGAGTCGCCCGGCTGGGAGGCCGACGGTGAGCTGGTGCGCGCGTCGGCGACGCTGCACGCCGAGGACGACGACTTCGGGCAGGCGGGCACGCTGTACCGCGAGGTGTTCGACGACGCCGCACGCGCCCGGTTCCTCGACACGATCACCGGTCACGTGGGCGGCGTGAAGGACGCCGGCATCCGCGACCGGGCCATCGCCTACTGGACGCAGGTCGACAGCGACCTCGGTGCACGCCTGCGGGAGAACCTCGCCGGCACGGCGCCACTCGAGACCGGGCAGCCCGCGACAGCCACGCTGCCCACGCGCTGAGCACACGTGGTGGGGGCGCGCGTCAGGCGCGCCCCCACCACGGTGAGAGGATCGGGGCCATGAGCGACATCCCGAGCAGCCCGACCCGCGACATCGCCGAGGTCCCGGCCGTCGAGGTCATCACGACCGCTGCCGTGCACCTGATGAGTGCCGCCGCGGTCAAGTGCGGCCTGGGGCCGGACGAAGACGGTCGCAGCGGTGCCGAGCTCATGGACCTCGACGAGGCGCGCAAGCTCATCACGGCCCTCGCGGGCCTCGTGACCTCTGCCGCGCCGGACATCGGCAACCAGCACGCCCGCTCGCTGCGCGACGGCCTCCGCTCGCTCCAGCTCGCGTTCCGTGAGGCCTCGCCGTACCCCGACCCCCCTGGCGAAGGCCCTGGTGAGGCCCTCACCGGCCCCGTGTCCTGAGCGGCCGTCACCCCGGTGGTGACTTTCCCTATCCTGGGAGCATGACCGAGCCCTCGGACCGTGCGCGGACGGCCTCGAACACCGCCGGCGAGCCGCACGAGCGGCTCGGCGCGACGGCGTCGCTCGACGTCCAGGAGAGCACCGTCCCCCGCGCGGACGACGGTGACTCGGACGGTCGTGCCTCGCAGGGCGCCGGGTCGGCACCGCAGGACACGTCGTCGGTGGACGAGGACACGGCCCCCGCGTCCGAGGCGTCGGCGACCCACGAGAGCGCTCCCGCGGCACCGCATCCCGTCGAGGAGGACGCTGCGTCAGCACCCAGCGTTGCCGGCGCGGACGACGACGTGCCGTGCCCCGGAGCTGCCGGCGACGACTCTGCAGGGCCGGGGTCCCGGCCGTCGGCCGGCCACCACCGCCAGCGCGCCCACCACGACGCGAGGGAGCGCAGGCGACGGCGACGGCTCACCGTCGCGGTCGTCACGCTCGCCGTGCTGGTCGCCCTGGCCGGCACGGGTATCGCCTACCTCTGGCGCACGAGTGATGCCTGGGAGGGGCGCGCCGAGGCCTACCGGGGCGAGGCCGCCGAGCTCGGCACCGAGCTGGCGACCACCCGGGCGGAGCTCGAGGGTGCCCGGTCCGAGCTCGCGGCCGTCCGGGACCAGCTCTCGACCGCCAACACACGCATCGCGGAGCTCGCCAACGAGAAGGCACAGGTGGGCGACGACCGCGAGGCGCAGCGGCAGCTCGCGGACTACCAGGAACGCGTGACCGAGGCCGCAGGCGACGTCGCGCTGGCGCTCGACCAGTGCGTGCAGGGCCAGCAGCAGCTGATCACGTACCTGCGGGCCCAGGCGGATGCTCCGCCGGACCAGAAGCCGTACGACGAGGCCGCCCTCACCCAGTACGCGACCGACGTCGACACGCTGTGCCAGGCCGCGACCGAGGCCAACGCGACCCTGCAGACCGAGCTCGAGCGATGACCCGTCACCTGCGCGCACCGCTCGCCGCTGCCGGTCTCGGCCTGGTCCTCGCGGGCTGCGGCGTCGTCGAGGACGTCCCCCGGATGCCCCCGCCCGCGCAGACGGACTTCGTGCCGAGCGAGGCACCGGCGGTGGAACCGAACGGCCGGGACAGCCTCTCCCCCGACGGCTTCGACGCGGTTCAACGGATGGCCGTCCGCATCCGCAACGTCGGGTGCAGCTCGCTGTCGACCGGATCGGGTTTCGCGATCGACGCGACGACGCTGATCACGAACAAGCACGTCGTCGCGGACTCCGCGGACCTACAGGTCTCGACCTACGACGGGCGCGACATCGACGTGACCGCGGCCGAGACCGCTGACCTCGCCGACCTCGCCGTGGTGCGGACGGCCGAGGAGCTCCCGTCCTCGCCGCGCCTCGCGGAGGCCGACCCTGCGCGCGGGGACGTGGTCACCGTGGTCGGCTACCCCCAGGGCGGCCTGCTGACGGTGACCGACGGCCAGGTGATCGGCGCCACGACCGACCCGCTGAACGAGAACCTCGGTCAGGTGCTCGTGACCGACGCCCCCGTCGAGCCGGGCAGCTCCGGCTCGGCGGTCCTCAACGCCGCGGGCGAGGTGGTGGGCGTCGTCTACGCCAAGAGCGCGGCCGGGCAGAGCTTCATCGTCCCGGTGAGCACGCTGGTCGACCTGCTGGCCGACGACGAGGCGTTCGTGCCCGCGCCCGGGTGCGACGGGTGAGGAACCACGACCACGAGGAGCCTGCGATGAGCGAGACGAACGGCACGAGCCGCGCGACCCCCCAGGGCCGCGGCAGCGACGCCCTGCGGACCGCGTCCGACCTGCTGACGGTGCGCCGGGCGTTCGGGGAACCGATCACGGAGGGCTCCGTGACCCTCGTCCCCGTGGCTCGGGTCACCGGGGGCTCGGGCGCCGGGTGGGGCACGGGCACGATCGGCGAGGCCGACCGCGGTGAGGGGGCCGGCGAGGGCGGCGGCGGAGGTTACGGAGTACACGTGCGACCGCTGGGCGCCTACGTCGTCGACGGGGCCCGGGTCACGTGGCAGCCCGCGCTCGACCTCGGTCGCGTGATCCTGGGCGGGCAGGTCGTGGGCGCCGTCGCGCTCGTCGCGTTCGCGTGGGCGTGGCGCGTGCGCCGTCGGACGCGCTGACCGCGCTTCCCGGCGGCCGCCTCCGGCCCCCGGCGTTCAGGGCCGTGCGGTGGCGGTGACGACACGCACCTCGAGTGTGTCGACCTGTGCGGCCAGCTCCGCTTCCGCGAGCCGTTCGCCGACCCGTGCGAGCACCGCGTCGAGGCGTGCGCGGTCGAGGCCCGGCCGCAGGGCCAGCACCACGGCGACCTCGGCACGCCTGCCCGGCTCGAGATGGGCGCGACGCACCTCCTCGACATCGGCGAGGGCCGTCGCCACGACGTCGCTGAGCTCCCTGCGGACGCCGCCGTCGACCACCGCAGGGGTCCATGGTCGTCCCGAGGCCAGCGCCCGGAGCGCCGGGTGCGGCACCACCACGGCCGGCCCTGCGGGGTCGACGACGAGGACCTCCCAGCCCTCCTGCAGCGCCGACGCGGCCGCACGCGGGCCCTCCGCGGGCACCGGCCGCGCACCGCGATGCCAGGCGGCCATCGCCGCGACGTCCGAGAAGACGGGCAGGGCCGTACGGCCGTCGGGCGTCCGCAGGGCGACGACACCGGTCGAGGCAGTCCGGTCGACCGCGAGGCCCTCGGCGCCCTTCTCCACCACCTCGGCCTCGGCGAGGACGGGGACCAGGACGCGCGCCTCCGCGAGCGCCGCGACCACGTCGACGACCCGGGCGCCGTCGGCCGCCGCGCGTGCGAGCGCACGGACGAGGGCCGGGGCGGCGCGACCGTCGTCGTCCGCGAACCCCGACGTGGGTGGCAGGGCACGACCGCTCACGGCCGGCCGGCCACCTCGAGCGCCTGCGGCAGCGTGAAGGCGCCGGCGTACAGGGCCTTCCCGACGATCGCGCCCTCGACCCCTTCGCCGACCAGCTCGCGCAGCGCGGCGAGGTCCTCGAGGCTCGAGATCCCGCCCGAGGCCACGACCGGTGCGTGGGTCCGGCGGCACACCTCGCGCAGCAGGTCGACGTTGGGCCCACGCAGCGTGCCGTCCTTGGTCACGTCGGTGACGACGTACCGTGCGCACCCCGCGGCGTCGAGACGCTCGAGCACCTCCCAGAGGTCGCCGCCGTCCCGGGTCCACCCGCGTGCCGCGAGGGTCGTGCCGCGCACGTCGAGCCCGACGGCGATCCGCTCGCCGTGCTCCGCGATCGCGCGGGCCGTCCACTGCGGGTCCTCGAGAGCGGCGGTACCCAGGTTGACGCGTGCGCACCCTGTCGCGAGCGCACGCTCGAGCGACGCGTCGTCCCGGATGCCGCCCGACATCTCGACCTTGACGTCGACGGCCGCGACGACCCGCGCGAGCAGGTCCGCGTTCGTCCCACGGTCGAACGCCGCGTCGAGGTCGACCAGGTGGATCCACTCCGCGCCGCCCGCCTGCCAGTCGAGGGCGGCCGTGAGGGGGTCTCCGTAGGACGTCTCCGACCCTGCCTCTCCCTGGACGAGTCGGACGGCCTGACCGTCGGCGACGTCGACGGCGGGCAGGAGCTCGAGGCGAGCAGCAGACATCAGAGTCCCTTCAGGGTCGCGACCCAGTTGGCGAGGAGCTGCGCTCCGGCGTCCCCCGACTTCTCGGGGTGGAACTGCGTGGCCGCGAGCGGGCCGTTCTCGACGGCCGCGACGAAGCGGCCACCGTGATCCGCCCAGGTCACCTGGGGCGGGGTGAAGCGTCCTCCGCCGAGCTGCGCGAAGGAGCGCGCGGCGTAGGAGTGCACGAAGTAGAAGTGCGCGCCGTCGAGGCCGTCGAAGAGCACCGAGCCCTCGGCAGGCTCGACGGTCGACCAGCCCATGTGCGGCACGACGGGGGCTGCCAGGCGGTCGACGACCCCCGGCCACTCGCCGAGCCCCTCGGTCCGCTGCCCGTGCTCCTCACCCGTCTCGAACATCACCTGCATCCCGACACAGATGCCCAGCACAGGACGACCCCCGGCCAGGCGACGGTCGATGATCTGGTCACCGCGCACGGCGCGCAGCCCGGCCATGACGGCGGCGAACGCCCCGACCCCCGGCACCACGAGACCGTCGGCGGCCGCCGCCCGGTCGGCGTCGGCCGTGAGCTCGACCGTCGCGCCCACGCGTTCGAGGGCACGCACCGCGGAGCGCACGTTGCCGAAGCCGTAGTCGAGCACGACGACGTCTGGGGAGGTCACCGCACGAGTCTAGACGCGGGGCGTCGGACGCTCTCCGACGTCCGGATGCTGCACACGCGTCAGCCGCGTCGGCCCCGCCCGACCTTGGCCGCGGCCGCAAGCACACGCATGGCACGCCAGCGCGACATGCCCACCGAGCTCACCGCTCCCGCGATCTCGCCGACCTGGAGGCCGCCGAGCAGGAGGTGCTCGATCTCGGGCGGGGCGCCGTCGAGCATGAGGGCCGCGGGGACCTCCTCGTCCTCGCGACCAGCGCTCCACCGGGTCGCGGTGAGCCTGCCCGCCCGCTGCACCAGCAGCACCACAGGGGTGTTCTGCAGCAGCTGCGAGATCACCTGGGCCGCCCGCTCGGGGTCGCCCGCCTCCGTCGAGCGGCAGACCGCCACCGCGCCGATCTCCGTGGCTACCGCGTCTACCGGCACCTTGCTCAGGGCGCACGCGGCCGCGAGCCCCTCGGGCACCGCGACCTTCGTCAGGACGACGGCGACCGGGGCGAGCCCGGCCGGGACGTCGTCCGCGCCGGGAGCGTCGTCCGTCACAGCGCGCCCTTGGTCGAGGGGATCCCCTCGACGCGCGGGTCGCGGGCCACGGCGGCGCGGAGCGCGCGGGCGAGCGCCTTGAACTGCGCCTCGACGACGTGGTGCGGGTCCCGGCCCGCGAGCACGCGCATGTGGATGCAGATGCCCGCGTGGTGGGCGATCGACTCGAGCACGTGGCGTGTGAGGGAGCCCGTGAAGTGCCCGCCGATCAGGTGGTACTCCTGGCCCGCAGGCTCGCCGTCGTGCACCAGGTAGGGCCGGCCGGAGACGTCGACGACCGCCTGGGCGAGCGCCTCGTCGAGCGGCACGAGCGCGTCGCCGAACCGCGCGATCCCGGCCTTGTCCCCCAAGGCCTCGCGCAGCGCCTCACCGAGCGCGATCGCGACGTCCTCGACCGTGTGGTGGACGTCGATCTCCACGTCACCCGTGGCACGCACGGTCAGGTCCACGAGGGCGTGCTTGCCGAGCGCCGTCAGCATGTGGTCGTAGAAGGGCACCGACGTCGAGATCTCGGTGCGCCCCGTGCCGTCGAGGTCGAGCTCGACGTGCACGTCGGACTCCGACGTGGTGCGCGACACCCGGCCCGTGCGGTGGGTGACCACCGTCTCGTCACCGCTGCGTCCTCTCACAGTGCCACCTCCTCGAGGGCGTCCTGGAACGCCGCCATCTCCGCCGGGGTGCCGATCGACACCCTCAGCCAGCCGTCCGGTCCCGTCTCGCGGATCAGCACGCCGCGGTCGAGCAGGCCCTGCCACACGGCGTGGCGGTCGGCGAACGTGCCGAAGAGCACGAAGTTCGCGTCGGTCTCCGCGACCCGCAGACCGCGTGACCGCAACCATTCCACGGTGCGGTCACGCTCGGCACGCAACGCGCCGACCTGGGCCATCAGCTCATCCGCGTGGGCGAGCGCGGCACGCGCGACCGCCTGCGTCACCGCCGACAGGTGGTACGGCAGCCGGACCACCCGGAGCGCGTCGACCAGCGCCGGAGCCGCCGCGAGGTAGCCGAGCCGCGCACCGGCCAGCCCGAACGCCTTGGACATGGTCCGGCTCACCGCGAGGTGCGGATGGTCCGCCAGGAGCTCGAGCGCCGAGGGCACCCCCGCCCGGCGGAACTCGCCGTACGCCTCGTCGACCACGACGACGCAGCCGCCAGGTACCTGACGGGCAGCATCCAGCAGGGCACGCACCGTGGGGAGGTCGAGGGCGGTGCCCGTGGGGTTGTTCGGGCTCGCGAGCAGGACGACCGACGGTCGGTGCTCGGCGACCGCGGCGACGGCCTGCTCGACGTCGAGCGTGAAGTCCTCGGCGCGACGGCCGACCACCCAGCGCGTGGACGTGTCGCGCGCGTACTCGGGGTACATCGAGTACGTCGGCGCGAACGACAGCGCGGTACGGCCGGGTCCACCGAACGCCTGGAGCAGGTGGAGCATGACCTCGTTGGACCCGTTGGCCGCCCACACCTGCGCGGCCTCGACCGGCACGCCCGACTCACGCGTGAGGTAGTCGGCCAGGTCCGCGCGCAGCGCCGGGAAGTCCCGGTCCGGGTAGCGGTTGAGGCCGCCCGCGGCGCGGCGGACCGCCTCGGCGACGTCGTCCACGACGGTCGACGACGGCGGGTACGGGTTCTCGTTGACGTTGAGCAGCACCGGCACGTCGAGCTGGGGGGCCCCGTAGGGCTCGAGCCCGGCGAGCTCGGGGCGCACGGGAAGCGTCGGCTCGGTCACGCCGCGATCGTAGTCAGGGCACGAGGCCGACGGGGGTGTCGTCCGCTCCTCGTCCCGCGGGTCCCGCACCACCCGAACGCGTCCGGCCCGGCGTCAGGCCCGGCCGAGCTCGAGCACGCGGTGGCCGCCCTGCTCGACGAAGCCGACGGTGCGCAGGTAGCGCTCGGAGGCCGCCATGCCCGGCGAGGCGACGACGCGCCGGGTCCCCAGCGCCGCGAACGGCCCGTCCGGCCGGAAGACGAACTCGCCGGGCGTGAAGTCGCGGTAGGCAGGGGTGACGTAGTCGAGCAGCACCTGCTGCTCGTCGGGAGCGGCCCCGGTGCGCGAGAGCACGACGCCGACCACCTCGTCCCCGAGGGTCACGACGAAGGCGTGCTCGGCCTCGTGCGTGACGTCCGCGGGCAGGCCCGGGTTGAACGAACGGATGTCCTCACCGTGGCGCTCGAGGAGGCGCCGCAGCAGCGGCTCGTGCACCCCGATCGGCACCGCGTCGTACACCCGGGCGTCGTGCCGCTCACGGAGGAGCTTGCGGATCACCCACAGGTTGATGCCCACGAGCACGACGTTCATGCCGACCATCGGCCAGACGCCCACGGCGGCGTTGTAGCCCACCAGGACGACGCACGCGACGGCGTTGAGCACGCGGAAGCGCATGACGCGGGTCTGCAGCAGGGACAGCACGAGCAGGGCCGAACCGGCCCAGCCGATCACTTCGAGGACGGGCACCGAGAACCTCCGGGAACAGGCGCACGTGACGTGCGGCGGGGTGGCCGCGGGGATGGGCGGCCGGGGCCGGAGGTCGTCGGGTCGACGCACTCCGGAGCACTCGGACCGCGCGAGGCAGCAGGAGGTCCCACGCCCCGCGTCACCGGTCCACGACCGCCCCGGTCACCCACCGCACGACGTCGTCGGCGACGACGTTCGGGTCGATGACCTGCAGATGGTCGACGCCAGGGTAGGTGACGACGGTGACCTCGTGCCCCGCCTCGTGCAGCGCCGCCCCGAAGTCGTCGGTGAGCGCCTGCGGCACCACCGCGTCGTCCTCGCCGTGCACGAGCAGGAACGGCACCTCGGGACGCTCCGACACCCAGGTGAGCGGGTTGCCGTCGGCCCACAGCTCCGGTTCCTGGCTGCGAGGCGCGTCGAAGAGCGCTCCCGCGACGGGCCCGACGCGCTCGACGTCGTACGGTCCGGCGAACCCGACCACGGCGTCGGCGTCGTGCGCGGGTGCGGCGCAGGCGGCGCCCTGGTCGGGGGCGAGGGCCGCGAGCGCCGCCAGGTGCGCTCCGGCCGAGTGACCGAGGAGCACGACGGGGACGTCCGGGACGCGCGCGGCGGCGAAGGCCGTCGCGCACGTGAGGTCCTGCACCGGGACCGGGTGGTGGTCGCCGGTGCCGTCCGTGCCGTAGGTGACGGTCAAGGTGGCGAGCCCGGCACTGCCCAGGGCGTCCGCGAGCACGTGCATGCCCGCCGGGTCGGCCGACCGCCACGAGCCACCCGGGACGAGCACGACGACCGCGTCGGGCCCCGCGGGCACCTGGAGCCTGCCGGCCCTGCCCGTGCGGTACTCGACCTCCGCCACGACGACCTCGGCTCGCGCGCCGTCGCCCGGCGGGCCGCCCTCGGCCCCCTCACCGGTGCAGGCGGCGACGCCGGCCACGAGCGCGAGGGCCAGCAACGCCGGGACGACGCGCCGTGCGCGAGGAGCCATGGGGCAAGTCTTGCAGTGTCGGGGCACGCTGGAACACTCGTGCGGTGCCCCGATCCGAGCCCGACGTCACCCAGCCGTCCTCGTCGCCGTCGACCGGCCTCGACGAACCCGCGGAGGGCGCTCAGCGCGCGGCCGCCGAGGAGGTGCTCCGCCGCCTCGTCGGGCAGCCCGAGGCGACCCTTCGCACCGACCAGTGGACCGCGATCGAGGCCCTGCTCGCGGGTCGGCGGGCCCTCGTGGTCCAGCGCACCGGCTGGGGGAAGTCCGCCGTGTACTTCGTCGCCACGGCGCTGCTGCGCGCCGCAGGGCGCGGTCCCACGGTCATCGTGTCGCCGCTGCTCGCCCTCATGCGCAACCAGGTCGACGCCGCGCGGCGGGCCGGGATCCGTGCCGAGACGATCAACTCTGCGAACACCGAGGAGTGGGACGAGGTCCACGCACGCGTCGCGGCCGGAGAGATCGACGTCCTCCTCGTCTCCCCCGAGCGGCTCAACAACCCGGGCTTCCGCGACGAGGTGCTCCCCCGCCTCGCCGCAGGCACAGGACTGCTCGTGGTCGACGAGGCGCACTGCGTCTCGGACTGGGGTCACGACTTCCGCCCGGACTACCGACGGATCCGCACCCTGCTCGGCGAGCTGCCTGCCGGCACCCCCGTGCTCGCGACGACGGCCACGGCGAACACGCGCGTCACGGCCGATGTCGCCGAGCAGCTCGGTGCCTCGACCGCCGACGACGCCGGTGCCGTGACCGTCCTGCGCGGCGAGCTCGACAGGCCGAGCCTGCACCTGGCGGTACGCGAGCTCGACTCGCACGCGGCCCAGCTCGCGTGGCTCGCACGGACCCTGCCGACCTACGAGGGTTCGGGCATCGTGTACTGCCTCACGGTGGCCGCGGCCGAACAGGTCACCGCGCACCTCGCGGCCGCCGGTCTGACCGTGCGGGCCTACACGGGGCGCACCGACCCGGCCGAACGTCTCTCGTGCGAGTCCGACCTCCTCGAGAACCGGGTCAAGGCCCTCGTCGCGACGTCCGCCCTCGGGATGGGTTTCGACAAGCCCGACCTCGGCTTCGTGGTCCACCTCGGTGCGCCCGCCTCCCCCATCGCGTACTACCAGCAGGTGGGGCGCGCGGGCCGCGCCACGCACCGGGCCGACGTGGTGCTGCTTCCCGGCCGGGACGACCGTGCGGTCTGGGACTGGTTCGCCTCGATGGCGTTCCCGCCCGAGGCCGAGGTGCGTCGTGCGCTCACGGCTCTCCGCGAGGCGTCGGGGCCGATGTCGACGGCCGCGCTGGAACCGCTGGTCGACCTGCGGCGCACGCGGCTCGAGCTGATGCTCAAGGTCCTCGACGTCGACGGGGCGGTCCGGCGCGAGCGCGGGGGCTGGGTGGCCACCGGGGCCGGGTGGGAGTACGACGCCGAGCGCTACGCCCGCGTGGAGGAGACCCGCCGCGCCGAGCAGCAGCTCATGCTCGACTACGTACGCACGCCCGGTTGTCGCATGGCCCACCTGCGCCGAGCTCTCGACGACCCCGGCATGGACGGCGCTCCCGACTGGCGGTGCGGCAGGTGCGACCGGTGCGGCGGGACCTCGGCGGCCGACGCTCCCGACGACGAGGCGATCGCCGTCGCCCGGGCCCGCCTCGCCGTGCCCGGTGTCGAGATCGCGCCGCGGCGACAGTGGCCGAGCGGCCTGGGCAGGCTCGGCCTCGGTCTCAGCGGTCGCATCCCGCCCGCCGAGCAGCACGCGCCGGGTCGCGCGGTCGCGCGCAGCGACGGACTGGGCCTGGGCGGCGTGGTCCGCGCCCTCTACGCACCGACGGCCGAGCAGCGGGCCGTCGAGGTCCCTGACGCTCTCGCGCACGGCGTGATCGAGGTCCTCGAGGCGTGGCGTCCGGCCGTCGAGGGCGTGGTGCTCATCCCCTCGGCGTCCCGTCCCGGACTCGTCGAGCACCTCGCGCGCGGGGCAGCGGGCCACCTCGGGGTCCCCGTGGTCGGTGAGGTCCGCCCTGATCCGGAGTCCCCTCCTGGTCGGCACGACGTCAACTCCGCCCAGCGGCTCGCAGGCGTGGGCCGAAGGCTCTCGCTCGCGCTGTCACCAGCGGCGCTCGAAGGGCTTCCGGGCCGACGGGTCCTGCTGGTCGACGACAGGGTCGACTCGGGCTGGACCATGACCGTGGCCGCGCGCCTGCTGCGGCGGGCCGGCGCCGCCGAGGTGCTCCCGCTCGCCCTCGCGCTCGGCTGACGAGCACCGGTACGGCCCCCGGGTGGTCGGCCGCCGGCGACCGCGGTCGAGCGCTCAGCCTCCGGCCGTGAAGCGCGCTCGTACGGCCTCACCGTGGGCGGGGAGGTCCTCGTCCTGCGCGAGCGCGTCGATGCGGTCGGCGAGCTCGCCGAGCGCCTCGCGCGCGTACTCGATCACCTGGACCGGGCGCAGGAAGCTGTGCACCCCGAGGCCGCTCGAGAAGTGCGCGCAGCCGCCCGTCGGGAGCACGTGGTTGGACCCGGCCATGTAGTCCCCGAGCGACACGGGTGAGAAGGGCCCGACGAAGATCGCACCCGCGCTCGTGACACGTTCGGCCACCGCGGAGGCGTCGGCGGTCTGGATCTCGAGGTGCTCGGCACCGTAGGCGTTGACGACCTCGAGGCCCTGGTCCAGGTCGTCGACGAGCACGACGGCCGACTGGGGACCCGCGAGGGCCGTCGCGACGCGGTCGCGGTGCCGGGTCGCGGCCACCAGGCGCGGGAGCAGCTCTTCGACGGCGCCGGCCAGAACCGAGGAGTCCGTCACGAGGACCGACGCTGACGTGGGCCCGTGCTCTGCCTGCGAGATGAGGTCGACCGCTACGTGCAGCGGGTCGGCGGACGCGTCCGCCAGCACGGCGATCTCGGTCGGCCCGGCCTCGGAGTCGATCCCGACGAGACCGCGGACGAGACGCTTGGCCGCCGTGACGTACTGGTTGCCCGGGCCAGTGATGACGTCGACCGCCTCGCACAGCTGCTCGCCCGGCGTGTCGCCGACCGCGCCGTGGGCGAGCATCGCGATCGCCTGGGCCCCGCCGACGGCGTAGACCTCGTCGACCCCGAGGAGGGCGCACGCCGCGAGGATGGTCGGATGGGGCAGCCCGCCGTGCTCGGCACGGGGCGGGCTGCTCACGGCGAGCGACGCGACGCCTGCGGCCTGGGCGGGCACGACGTTCATGACGACCGAGGACGGGTAGACCGCGAGGCCCCCGGGGACGTACAGACCGACTCGCCGCACGGGGATCCAGCGCTGCCGCACCTGCGCACCCGGCGCGAGGTCGACCGACGTCGGGCTCGGCACCTGGGCCGCGTGCACCGCGTGCGCCCTCCGGATCGACTCCTCGAGCGCCGCGCGCACGCGCGGGTCGAGACCGTCGAGTGCGCGCTCGAGGGCCTCGGGGGGTACGCGGAGGTGCTCGGGCCGCACGCCGTCGAAGCGCTCCGCGAGGTCGCGGAGAACGGCGGCGCCGTGCAGGCGGACCTGCTCCATCAGCGGGGCCACCTGCTCCGCCGCGCCCGCGACGTCGAGCTCGGGACGAGGGAGCGCCGCGGTGAGCGCGCGCCGGTCCGGCCGCTGCCCCCGCAGGTCGATGCGCGAGATCATGCGGCGAGTCTAGGCGCGCGACCGACCCGAGCGGCCCCGGGTCCACCTCCACGGCGAGCTCGGGGCACACTGGTCACCATGGACGAGGAGACCGTGCACGTGACCGATGTGATTCGCCTCGGTCAGCTCCTCAAGCTGGCCGGCGCGGCCGAGTCGGGCGCGCACGCACGCCACCTGCTCGACGAGGGTGAGGTGCACGTCAACGGCGAGCTCGAGCAACGGCGCGGACGCCAGCTGGGGGCGGGCGACGTGGTCACCGTGGCGCGGCCGGAGGGTGAGCTCACGGTCCGACTCACCTGAGCCCCGGCCCGCGCAGACAGACCGCGCGACGCCTCGTTCAGCGCGTCATGTACGCCGACCCGAGCACGCGACGGACGGCGACCCGCACGACGACGCGTCGCGGGTCAGGCTCGAGGGTGCGGTACCTGCGGGCATAGCGTCGCATCGCCTCGGCGACCTCGTCCGCGTCCCGCGAGACCGTCGCCCGCCCCTCGAACGTCAGCCAGCGGCCTCCGTCGACCTGGCACACCGCCACGCGCAGGCCCTCGTCACCCGCACGCTCGATGTTGCGCACCTTGACCGACGTCCCGCGGCTCGTGATCCGCAGCACGCACTCCTCCGGGTCCCACGTGAAGCCCACGGGGACCACGTGCGGGCTGCCGTCGGCACGCAGCGTCGTGAGGGTGGCGAGGTGCCGCTCGGTGACGAAGACGTGCTGCTCGGGGGTGAGCCGGACGTCTCGACGCGCATGCGCGGCGGCCGACGAGGCAGGGGAAGGGCGACCAGTCATGCGTCCAGGCACCCGGGTCCCAGGAGGGCCTTGAGGTCCCCGTAGAGCGCAGGGGAACGCTCGACGCGCAGTCCCTCCTCGAGACGCATCATCGTCGACCGCCCGGGTTGCGTCAGCTTGAGGTGCACCTCGGTCACGCCAGGATGGGTCGCGAGGATCTCGCGCAGCCGCTCGACGACGGGTGGCGTGCACCGGGAGACCGCCATGCTGATGGTCACGGGCCGCGACTCGACGTCCGAGACGTCCGGGAGCCAGACCTCGACCGCCTGCAGCTGCATCGCGTCGTCCCGGCGCCGCACCCGGCCGCGCACCGTGAGCACGGCGTCGGCCGCGAGCGCCGTCGAGTACGCCAGGTACGTCTCCCCGAAGAACATGATCTCGATCGACCCGTCGAGGTCCTCGAGCGTCACGGCGGCCCACGGGTTGCCGTTCTTGGACATCTTGCGCTGGAGCGAGGTCACCAGACCGCACACCGTCACCATCGAGCCGTCGGCGCGCGTCTCGTCGGTGCTCAGCGTCGCGATCGAGCAGTCACCGGCGGCCGCGAGCACGTGCTCGAGACCGGACAGGGGGTGGTCGGACACGTACAGGCCGATCATCTCGCGCTCGAAGGCGAGCCGCTGCTTCTTGTCCCAGTCGGGGACGTCCGGGACCTCGACGCTGAACGTCATCGTCGGGTCTGCGTCGTCGCCTCCGCCGAGCCCGGCGAAGAGGTCGAACTGGCCCTCGGCCTCGCGGCGCTTCACCCCGACCACCGAGTCGACGGCCTGCTCGTGGACGAGCAGCAGAGCGCGGCGGCTGGGAGCCAGCGAGTCGAACGCACCCGCCTTGATCAGGGACTCGATGGTGCGCTTGTTGCACACGACCGCCGGCACCTTGTCGAGGAAGTCCGTGAACGACGAGAACGAGCCCTTGGCCTCGCGCGTGGTCACGATCGCGTCGACGACGTTCGCGCCGACGTTGCGCACGGCCGTCAGGCCGAAGCGGATGTCCTCACCGACGGCCGTGAAGTTGGCCGCCGACGAGTTGACGTCCGGCGGCAGCACGGTGATCCCCATGCGCCGGCACTCGCCGAGGTAGAGCGCGAGCTTGTCCTTGTCGTCCCGCACGCTCGTGAGCAGCGCGGCCATGTACTCGGTCGGGTAGTTGGCCTTGAGGAACCCGGTCCAGTACGAGATGACGCCGTAAGCGGCCGAGTGCGCCTTGTTGAACGCGTACCCCGCGAACGGCACGAGGGTGTCCCACACCGCCTGGATCGCGCCGTCCGAGTAGCCCCGCTCACGCATGCCGGCCTGGAAGGGGACGAACTCGGCGTCGAGGACCTCCTTCTTCTTCTTGCCCATGGCGCGGCGGAGCAGGTCGGCCTGACCGAGCGAGTAGCCCGCGAGGATCTGGGCCGCGCGTTGGACCTGCTCCTGGTAGACGATCAGGCCGTACGTCTCGTCGAGCACCTCCGCGAGGGGTTCGGCGAGCTCGGGGTGGATCGGGGTGACCTGCTGCATCCCGTTCTTGCGCAGCGCGTAGTTGGTGTGCGAGTTCATGCCCATCGGGCCAGGCCGGTACAGCGCGATGACGGCCGAGATGTCCTCGAAGTTGTCGGGTCGCATCTGGCGCAGCAGCGCGCGCATGGGGCCGCCGTCGAGCTGGAAGACCCCGAGGGTGTCGCCCCGGCCGAGGAGCTCGTACGTAGGCCGGTCGTCCAGCGGCAGCGTCTCGACCTCGATCGGCGGCTTGCCGTTCATCTCGATGTTGACGAGGGCGTCGTCGAGGATGGTGAGGTTGCGCAACCCCAGGAAGTCCATCTTGATGAGCCCGAGGCCCTCGCACGTCGGGTAGTCGAACTGGGTGATGACGGCGCCGTCCTGCGGCCGACGCATGATCGGGATGATGTCGATCAGGGGATCGCTCGACATGATGACCCCGGCGGCGTGCACGCCCCACTGGCGCTTCAGGCCCTCGATGCCCCGGGCGAGCTCGACGACCCGCTGCGCGTCCGGGTCCCCCGCGTGCAGCTGGCGGAACTCCTCCGCCTCGGCGTGGCGCGGGTCGGCGGTGTCGAAGATCCCTGCGAGCGAGATGTCCTTGCCCATCACCGCAGGGGGCATGGCCTTGGTGAGCTTCTCCCCCATCGCGAACGGGAAGCCGAGCAGGCGGCTCGAGTCCTTGAGGGCCTGCTTGGCCTTGATGGTCCCGTAGGTCACGATCTGCGCGACGCGCTCGTCGCCGTACTTCTCGCTGACGTAGCGGATCACCTCGCCGCGCCGGCGCTCGTCGAAGTCGATGTCGACGTCGGGCATCGACACGCGCTCGGGGTTGAGGAAGCGCTCGAAGATGAGGCCGTGCTCGAGCGGGTCGAGCTCGGTGATCCCCATCGCGTAGGACACCATCGACCCGGCGGCCGACCCGCGACCAGGGCCGACGCGGATCCCGTTCCGCTTGGCCCAGTTGATGAAGTCCGCGACGACGAGGAAGTAGCCCGGGAACCCCATCTGCGTGATGACCTCGACCTCGTACGCCGCCTGCGCACGCACCTTGTCGGGAACACCGGCGGGGTACCGGAACGCGAGGCCGGCCTCGACCTCCTTGACGAACCACGACGTCTCGTCCTCGCCGTCGGGGAGCGGGAACCGCGGCATGTAGTTCGCGCCGGTGTTGAACTCGACCTCGCACTGCTCCGCCACGAGCAACGTGTTGTCGCAGGCCTCCGGGAGCTCGCGCCACAGGTGCCGCATCTCGGCTGCCGACTTCACGTAGTAGCCGTCGCCGTCGAACTTGAAGCGGTCCGGGTCCGTCAGCGTCGAGCCGGAGTTGATGCACAGGAGCGCCTCCTGCGACGACGCGTCCTCACGGGTGACGTAGTGCAGGTCGTTCGTCGCGAGCAGCGGCGCGCCGATGTCCTGCGCGATGCGCAGCAGGTCCTTCTGCACGCGGGTCTCGATGTCGAGGCCGTGGTCCATGAGCTCGACGTAGAAGCTGTCCCGACCGACGATGTCCTGGAACTCGCCAGCGGCCCGCACCGCCTCGTCGTACTGACCGAGGCGCAGGCGCGTCTGCACCTCGCCCGAGGGGCAGCCCGTGGTCGCGACGAGCCCCTTGCCGTAGGTCTCGAGGAGCTCGCGGTCGATGCGGGGAGCCTTGCCCATCTGGCCCTCGAGCGACGCGAGCGAGCCCATGCGGAACAGGTTGTGCATGCCCGCGGTGGACTTCGCGAGCAGGGTCATGTGGGTGTACGAACCGTTGGCCGAGACGTCGTCGGACTTCTGGTCCGGGTCTCCCCAGCGCACGCGCGTGCGGTCGTGGCGGCTGGTGCCGGGCGTCACGTACGCCTCGAGGCCGATGATCGGCTTGACGCCGGCCTTGCGCGCCTTGCTCCAGAACTCGAAGGCCCCGAAGAGGTAGCCGTGGTCAGTCATCGCGATCGCGGTCTGGCCCAGCCGGTTCACCTCGGCGAACAGGTCGTCCAGGCGGGCGGCGCCGTCGAGCATCGAGTACTCGGTGTGCGCGTGGAGGTGGACGAAGTCGGAGCCACCTGCGTCAGCCATGCCGTCGATTCTAGGTGGCGGCGCCGACACGACCGACGCCCGTCACCGGGTGTCGCGCAGCCGCGCCCAGGCGTCGGCGAGGTCGTGCGGGTAGTCGCTGCGCACTGTCAGCCGCCGGCCGGTCGTCGGGTGGTCGAAGCCGAGCTGCACCGCGTGCAGCCACTGCCGCGTCAGGCCCAGGCGGGCGGCGAGTCGCGGGTCGGCGCCGTAGGTGAGGTCACCCACGCACGGGTGCCGCAGCGCCGCCATGTGCACCCGGATCTGGTGGGTGCGCCCCGTCTCGAGGTGGACCTCGACGAGCGAGGCCGCCGGCACCATCTCGACGACCTCGTAGTGCGTCACCGACGGCTTGCCGTCCGCCGTCACGGCGAAGCGGTGGTCGGCCGTCGGGTGACGGCCGATCGGCGCGTCGACCGTCCCGGTGGTCGGTTCGGGATGGCCCTGGACGACGGCGTGGTAGACCTTCTCGACCGTCCGCTCCTTGAAGGCGCGCTTGAGCACGCGGTAGGCCGCCTCGCTCTTGGCGACGACCATGAGCCCCGAGGTGCCGACGTCGAGCCGGTGCACGATGCCCTGCCGTTCGGCGGCTCCCGACGTCGCGACCCGGAAGCCCGCTGCCGCGAGGGCGCCGACCACCGTGGGCCCGGTCCATCCCGGCGACGGGTGCGCCGCGACCCCGACCGGCTTGTCCACCACCACGACGTCGTCGTCCTCGTGCACCACGCGCATCCCCGGGACCGGCTCGGCCCGGACCACCGGGGTCGCGGGCGCGATGTCCGCGAGGTCGACCTCGAGCCAGGCGCCCGCCGTCAGCCGCTCGCTCTTGCCGACGACGCGCCCGTCGACGAGGACGGCCCCGGCCGCCGCCAGATCCGCCGCACGGGTGCGCGACACCCCGAGCAACCGGGCGATGCCCGCGTCGACCCGCTCACCGGCCAGCCCGTCGGGGACGGGCAGGGACCGCAGCTCGCTCATCGATCGTCCGCGGTGCCCGAGCCGACGGCGTCGTCGTCCGCCGTCCGGTCGAGCTGCTCGTGCGTGGGGTCAGGGCCAGGCCGCGAGCCGTCGACACCGATCCCGCGCAGGCTCAGCAGCACGATCAGCACCGCGGCGGCGACGATCGCGATGTCGGCGACGTTGCCCACGAAGAGGTCCCCGTACGCGATGAAGTCGACCACGTGACCGCGACCGACCCCTGGCTCTCGGACGAGCCGGTCGACGAGGTTGCCCGCGGCACCCCCGAGCAGGAGACCGAGCGCCCAGGCCCAGCCGCGGGACCCGAGACGCGGCGCGACCCGGATGATCGTGATCACGACGACGACGGCCACGACGGTGAGCAGCCACGTCATGCCGGTCGCGAGGCTCAGGGCGGCGCCCGGGTTGTACAGCAGGGTGAGGCCGAGGAGGTCGCCGACGATCGGGGTCCGCTCACCCTCGACGAAGGTCGCCACCGCCCACACCTTGGTGAGCTGGTCGGCGACGAGCACGGCGACCGCGAGCAGGACGAGGAGCACGACGAGCGTGGGACGAGCGGCACGCACGCTCAGCGACGCTCCTGCTTCGCCTTGCAGGTCACGCACAGGGTCGCGCGCGGGAACGCCTGGAGGCGCGCCTTGCCGATCGCGCTCCCGCACGACTCGCACGCGCCGAAACCTGGGGCGCCGACACGGTGGAGGGCGTGCAGGTTCTGCTCGAGCAGGTCCCGGGTGTTGTTCACCAGGGTGAGCTCCTGCTCGCGCTCGAGCGCGCTCGAGCCGGAGTCGGCCTGGTCGTCCCCGGCGCCGTCGCCCGAGTAGCGCAGCAGCGCCGACAGCTCGGCGTCCGCCTCGGCGAGCTCGACCCTGAGCCGGCCGATCTCGGCCGTGAGACCGTCCGCGATCTCGCGGACCTCCTTGACCGTCCACGCCTTCTCGCCCTCGCGCACCGGGAATCCCTTGACAGCGGTCGCGAGGTCCGGCATCTCGTGGACGGGCTCGGGCACGACCGCGGAGCTGACCGGGTCTTCGATCGCCATGGCACTCCCTGTGTGCAGAAGGTCACGCGAGAGTAGACCTCCCACGCACGACGCACAACGCACCACACCGCGAGGGTGTGGTGCGTCGTGCGGTGGTCGCAGCGGGCCCGGGCGGCCTCCGCGAGGTTCGGCTCAGCCGTTGAACGGGGACTGCCCCTGCTCGCCGCCCTGGCGGGGAGCGACGGAGCTGCCACGCGCGTCGAGGTCGCCGAGCAGGTTCTCGAGGTAGCTCTTGAGGCGCGTGCGGTAGTCGCGCTCGAAGACACGCAGCTCGTCGATCTTGCGCTCGAGGAGGCTCCGCTCCTGCTCCAGCTGGGCGAGGGTCCGGTTCGAGGTCTCCTCGGCCTCACGCACGATGCGCGTCGCCTGGCTCTTGGCCTCGGAGATGATCCGGTCGCCCTCCTCCTGGCCCGAGCGCACGTAGTCGTCGTGCAGCTTCTGGGCCAGCTGGAGCATGCCGGTGGCGGACTCGGGCTCGCTCACGCGCTGCGACGGGGCCGCGGCCGCGGAGACGCGGTCCGAGACCGAAGGCGCGGGCTCCGGCGCCGGCGCGGGGGTCGGGACGGGCGCCGGTGCCGGCTCGGGCTGGGGCGCGGGGGCCGGGGCGGCCTGGGCGGCACCCCCACCGCGGCTGAGCTCGGCGATGCGGCGCTCAGCGGCAGCGAGCTTGCTGGTCAGGTCCTCGTTCTCGGCGGTGACCGCGCGCAGCGTGTTGACGACCTCGTCGAGGAAGTCGTCGACCTCGTCCTGGTCGTAGCCCTCGCGGAACTTGGTCGCCTGGAACTTCTTGTTCAGGACGTCGTCTGCCGTGAGCAGAGCCATGCTGTCACCTCGGTTTGAGTCGTGCTGGTCGGGCCCGGGCAGTCCGCCGACCGCCACGCCTCACGGTAGCGGACATCGTCGATGGTGCACGGGCTGGGGCCCACGAGCGCCCGGCGTGTCGGCAGGGTCGCGCGAGCGGAGGTCAGAGGGCGGAGAGCACCGAGAGGAGGATCCAGGCCACGAACATCACGATGACGAAGGCGAGGTCGAGCCGCAGGCCGCCCAGGTTGAGCGGCGGCACGACCTTGCGGACCGCGCGCAGCGGCGGGTCCGTCACCGTGTAGGCGGCCTCGGCCACCACCAGCACGACGCCGCGCGGGCGCCAGTCCCTGGCGAACACCTGGATCCACTCGAGCACGAGCCGTACGAGCATCAGCACCACGAAGAGCAGGACGACGAACGCCAGCAGGTCGGTGACGAGGCCCACCGGTCAGCTCTGGTTGAAGAAGCCGCGCGGGTCGCCCCCGGCGACCTGCTCCTCGCCCGTGATCTCGACGTGCTCCGGGGAGAGGAGGAACACCTTGGTGGTGACCCGCTCGATCGCCCCGTGCAGGCCGAAGATGAGGCCCGCCGAGAAGTCCACCAGCCGCTTGGCGTCCGCGTCCGTCATCTCGGAGAGGTTCATGATCACGGGAGTACCCGACCGGAAGGCCTCACCGATGACGCGCGCGTCGTTGTAGGAGCGCGGGTGGATCGTGGTGATCCGACGCAGGTCCCCCGACGGGCGTGCCACGGGAGCCTCGTGCGACGCGCCGCGGTGCAGCGGCGTCACCTCGGCATGGTGCTCCGGCTCGTGCGGCACGTCGTACTCCTCCACGTACTCGTCCACGTACTCGTCGACGTGCCCGCGCTCGTCCTCGGCCAGGCCCAGGTACAGCATCGTCTTGCGCAGCGCTCCGGCCATCGCGCGGCCTCCCATCCCCCAGCGGTCCCGGTGGACCGCTCCCAGGTGGGGCGATCCGGTCGTTGCTCACGCTAACCCAGCCGCCTGCGCAGACCTGCGCGACACGCCCGCGTCACGGGAGCAGTCGGACGACCCCCGCGAAGCGACCCGCGGGGTGCCCCCCGGCGGCCGCGCGGTGCGAGAACCACGACGCGTCCTCGATGGTGCACGCGGTGGTGCGCGTCACCGCCGCGACCCCGGCCGACACGAGCACGCGGGCGACCCCTCCCGGCAGGTCGAGGGCGGCCGTCCCGGTGCGGGTGGTCGCCCAGGTCCCGGGGACGACGTCGGCCACCTCCTGCCGCATCTCGGGAGGCACCTCGTAGCACCGCCCGCACGCGGCGGGCCCGACGACCGCGCGGACGTCCCCGGGGACGGCACCACGGGCGCACATCGCGTCGAGCGCGCGCTGGACGACGCCGGCGACGAGCCCGCGCCGGCCTGCGTGCACGGTCGCGACGATGCGGGCCCTCGGGTCGGCGAGGAGCACGGGGACGCAGTCCGCGACGAGCACGCCGAGCGCGACGCCCTCCTCCACGGTCACGAGCGCGTCAGCCACGCCGACCACCTCAGGCGCGGGCGGCGGCAGCCGGCCGCCGCACTCCAGCACCTGGTCGCCGTGGACCTGCCACGCGAACGCGACGGGAGCTCCGAGCCACTGCGCGAGCGCCGACCGTCGCGCCGCGACGTCGGCGAGATCGGCCCCGAGCGTCGTCGAGAGGTCGAAGCCGCCGTCCGCCCGTGTGAAGCCCGCGCGCACGCCGGGCCCGAGGTCGACCTCGTCGAGCGGGAGAGCCGTGGACGGCACGGGCGCCTCAGGGGTTCTTCAGGAAGTCCGGCAGGTCCAGGTCGTCGTTCGGGCGACGCGCGGGACGCTCCTCGAGCACCGGCGGGACGTCGACCCCGCCGGTCCGCGGCGACGGGTCGCGCTCGTCGGCGAGGAACGACGGTACGGGCTCCTCCGTACGCTCACCTGCCTCGGCCGGCGTCGCGAGCCGCTCGGGGTCGCGGTGCTCGGGGCCGCCCCACGCCGGGGTCGGCTCCGGGAGCACCGCCGCGGGCGGGAGGTCGCTCACGGCCGGTCGGGCGGGGTGCTGCTCGGGCGCCTGGACAGCCGGGGCGCGTGCGCCACCGCTCACCTGGCCGAGGGCGCGTGCGCTCGGTCGTGCCGTGGGCGATCCGCTGTCGAAGCCGGCGGCGATGACGGTCACGCGGACCTCGTCGCCCAGGGCGTCGTCGATGACGGCACCGAAGATGATGTTGGCCTCTGGGTGCGCGGCCTCCTGGACGAGGCGCGCGGCCTCGTTGATCTCGAAGAGACCGAGGTCGGAGCCGCCCTGGATCGAGAGCAGCACGCCGTGCGCCCCGTCGATGCTGGCCTCGAGCAACGGCGAGGAGATCGCGAGCTCGGCCGCCTGGACGGCACGGTCGTCGCCACGCGCCGAGCCGATGCCCATCAGGGCGCTGCCGGCACCCTGCATGACGCTCTTGACGTCAGCGAAGTCGAGGTTGATCAGACCCGGCGTCGTGATCAGGTCGGTGATCCCCTGGACACCCGAGAGGAGCACCTGGTCCGCCGAGTGGAAGGCGTCGAGCACCGACACGTTGCGGTCGGAGATCGACAGCAGCCTGTCGTTGGGGATGACGATCAGGGTGTCCACCTCGTCGCGCAGCGCGTCGATGCCGGACTCTGCCTGCACCGAGCGGCGACGCCCCTCGAAGGTGAACGGACGCGTCACGACACCGATGGTCAGCGCCCCGAGCGCGCGGGCGATCCGGGCCACCACGGGCGCGCCACCGGTGCCCGTGCCACCACCCTCGCCTGCGGTGACGAAGACCATGTCCGCCCCGCGGAGCACGTCCTCGATCTCCTCGGCGTGGTCCTCGGCCGCCTTCTTCCCGACCTCCGGGTCCGCCCCCGCACCCAGGCCGCGCGTGAGCTCGCGACCGACGTCGAGCTTGACGTCCGCGTCGGACATGAGCAGGGCCTGCGCGTCCGTGTTGATCGCGATGAACTCGACACCCTTGAGGCCGACCTCGATCATCCGGTTGACGGCGTTGACGCCGCCGCCGCCGATGCCGACCACCTTGATGACCGCCAGGTAGTTCTGCGGAGCTGCCACGTCGGTGCCTCTCGTCCTGCTGCTCGCTCAACCTTCAGGTTCTACCTGAAGGTTAGAGTTATGTCAGATGCTGTCGGGAGCGACGCTAGGTCGCCGGGCCTCGCGCATCAAACACCTGGGCGCGTGTCGCCGCCGATTCCCCGCGGCCCGGCGGTCGAGCTGGGCCACGTGCCGCACCACGGGTCCTCAGGAACGCGTGATCGGCAACGTAGGCGCGGACACGTCGTAGACGCTGACCCCCGCGCTCGCCTCGGCGGCGCGCAGCGTCTCGAGCACGCGCGCCTTGAGGGCGCCCTGGTCCGCGCTCCCCCACTCGACGACCGCGCCGTCGTCGAGCGTCAGACGCACCGTGTCCTGCGTCCGCGCAGAGACCGCGACGACCTCGGCCGCCAGAGCCTCCGGGAGCTGGCGCAGCACCGTGAGGACCGCGGTGAGCGTGCGCGCCCCCGGCTCGTCGAGCGGCACCTCCACCAGCGGCAGGCCCTCGGGTGCTGCGTCCGACCGACCGACCTGCACGCCGTCGGCGTCGAGCAACGCGACTCCCCCGTCTGCGTGCGGTACCGCCGCGACCGGCTCGCGCGAGACGACGGTGACACTCACCCCGTGCGGCCACAGCCGCGCGACCTCGGCAGCGCGCACCCCGGGGACGTCGAGGACCTCGCGCCGCAGCGCGACCGTGTCCAAGCGCGGCAGGGGCGTGCCGTCGTGCCGCGCGACGACCTCGCGGACGACGGCGGCGTCCACCACGGTCCCTTCACCGCTCACCTCGATGCGGGCGGCGTCGAGCGCGAGGACGGGCGAGAGCAGCAGCAGCCACCCCGCAGCCGCGAGCACCGCGACGACCGCGGCGGCCCAGCCCACCTTGCGGCGAGCCAGGCGCCTGCGCAGCGCGACGCGCTCGGCGAACCTCGCGGCCGACCCGGTCGACACCACCGGGGGCCGGGCGGGTGCCCAGGCCGCCAAGGGGCGGCTGGGACGCCCGTCGCCCTCCCCGCCCCCCGTCGACGGCGCGCCGTCCGCGGACCGGCTCCGTGCCGCCGGGCTCCGTGTGGCCGGACCCTGCCCTGCGGGGGCCTGCGCGGCCGGGCCCTGCGCGGCGGGGGTCTGCGCGGCAGGGCTCTGCGCGGAGGGGCTGTGCGCGGCAGGGTGACGCACGGCCGGACGGGGCGGGGCCGACAGGGGCGCCGTCCTGCGCGGGCGGACGGGCGGCCTCACGGCCCTTCCCCCGCGGCGGCGAGCACCTCGGGGGCGAGCTCGGTGACATCACCGGCGCCCACGGTGAGGACGAGGTCACCCGGGCGCGCCGCCGCACCGATCGCGCGGGCCGCCGCGTGACGGTCCGGCACGAAGCTCGCGCGCGCCCCCAGCGCCGCCATGCGGTCGGTCACGAGCGCCCCCGTGACCGACGGGTCCGGGTCCTCACGCGCCGCGTAGACGTCCGTCACGACCACCTCGTCCGCGAGCGCGAGGGCGTTCGCGAACTCGTCCGCGAACGTCACCGTGCGGGAGAACAGGTGGGGCTGGAACAGGACCAGCAGACGACCGTCGCCCGCGACGGGACGCGCGGCCCGCAGGAGCGCGGCGACCTCGGTGGGGTGGTGCGCGTAGTCGTCCACGACGCGCACACCGTGGGCCGCGCCCCGGTGCTCGAAGCGCCGCCCGGTCCCCCGGAACGCGCCGATGCCCGCAGCGGCGGTCGCGGCGTCGACGCCCAGGAGCCGCGCAGAGGTCCAGGCCGCCGCGGCGTTGAGGGCGTTGTGCACGCCGGGGGCGGCGACGCGCACCTCGACCCCGGGGGCGCCGTCCGCGGTCACGGTGAACGCCCCGCCGTCGTCGGTGGGCCGCCACCCGGCGACGCGCACGTCCGCGTCGTCGGCGGTCCCGTACGTGCGCACCCGACGACCACGGTCACGCACCGCCTCCGCGAGCACGCGGGCGCCCGGGTCGTCCGCGCACGCGACGAGGCAGCCACGCGGCTCGACCCGCATCGCGAAGTCCGCGAACGCCGCGTCGAACGCCTCACTCGTGCCGTAGTGGTCGAGGTGGTCGGGCTCCACGTTCGTGACGACGGCGATGAACGGGCGGTACGCGAGGAACGAACCGTCGGACTCGTCGGCCTCGGCGACGAGGACGTCGCCCGCGCCCGTGTGCGCCCCCGGGCCCGTCTGCGCACCCGCGGCGGTCCGGACCGTACCCCCGATCGCCCAGGACGGGTCGAGCCCCGCGTGCGCGAGCGCGACCGCGACCATGGCGGACGTCGTCGTCTTGCCATGGGCGCCCGCGACCGCGACGGCGCGTCGTCCGACCATGAGGGCGGCGAGCGCCTGGGACCGGTGCAGCACGCGCAGGCCGAGCTCGCGCGCGCGCACCAGCTCGGGGTTGGTCGCACGCACCGCCGTCGAGACCACGACCGTGTCGGCGCCGTCGACGAGCGCGGCGTCGTGCCCCACGTGCACCGCGACGCCCGCGTCGCGGAGAGCCGTCAGGACGCCGGACTCACGTGCGTCCGACCCGGAGACCGCGAGTCCGCGCTGCGCGAGCAGCAGGGCGACGGCCGACATGCCGGCCCCTCCCACCCCGACGAGGTGGACGCGCCCGAGCTGCGGTGCCGTCGGTACGGGTGCGCTCACAGCACGCCCTCGACCAGGTCCGCCACGCGTGCGGCGCTGTCGGTGCGACCCACGCCCGCGGCCGCCGCACCCATCGCCGCGAGCGCGCTCGCGTCGGTGAGCATCGGCACCAGACGCTCACGGACCCAGGCCGCGTCCAGCTCGACGTCCGGGACCAGGACCCCGCCTCCCGCATCGACGACCGGACGCGCGTTGAGGCGCTGCTCCCCGTTGCCGACCGGCAGCGGCACGTAGACCGCGGGCAGACCGAGCGCGGCCAGCTCGCTCACCGTCCCCGCGCCCGAGCGGCACAGCACGAGATCCGCGACCGCGAGCGCGAGCTGCATGCGACCGAGGTACTCGCGGACCTGGTAACGGCCAGGGAGGCCGGCACCCTGCACGCCGTCGCGCACGAGGTCGCGGACGGCGTCAGCCTTGCCCGCGCCCGTCAGGTGGAGCACCTGGGCGCCCGCGGCCAGCAACGCGCCACTGGCGCCGGCGGCGGCGAGGTTGAGGCTCACGGCGCCGAGCGAGCCTCCGGTCACGACGAGCGTCGGCAGGTCGGGGTCGAGGCCGAGCTCGGCCGCGGCGCGGGTCCGTGCTGCCCGTGCGTCCGTCGCCCGCTCGGCCACGAGGTCCGCGAGCTCGGGTCGCAGCGGGAGGCCCGTCACCACGGCGCCGGGCAGTCGCGTGCCCGGGAACGTCACCGCGACGGCCGCGGCCCAGCGCGCACCCAGCCGGTTCGCCAGACCCGGCCGTGCGTTCTGCTCGTGCACGACGACCGGGATCCCGCGATGACGCGCCGCGAGGTAGGCCGGGGTCGCGACGTAGCCACCGAAACCCACGACCACCTGCGCACCGGCCTCGTCGATCGCGGCACCGGCCGCATCGACGGCCGCGCGCAACCGCGCCGGCAGCGCGAACCAGTCGAGGGTGGGCCGACGGGGCAAGGGCACGCGCGGGACGTGGACGAGCGGGTAGCCCCGTCCGGGCACCAGCTCCGACTCGAGACCCTGCTCGGTGCCCAGCACCGTGACGACGAGATCCGGGTCGCGGGCCACGAGCTCGTCCGCGACGGCGAGCAGCGGGTTCACGTGGCCGGCCGAGCCACCGCCCGCGAGCAGCACCGAGACGCGCCCGGTGGGACGAGCGGACCGGGGACCCTGGCCCTCCTCGGCGCGCGGCTCGTCGGTGCTCGGGACGTCGGGTGAGTCAGTCACGGGGTCTCCGGGTTCTGTGGGCGGGGCGCGCGGGGACGCCGACCACTGCGAGCGAGCGCCGCACGACGCCCGGCCGCGCGGCGAGGGCTTCCGCGGCGCCGGGTTCGCTGCGCGCGAAGGAAAGGACGACCCCGAGGGCCGTCATCGTCGTGATGAGCGCCGAGCCGCCGGCCGAGACGAGCGGGAGAGGGACGCCGATCACGGGGAGCAGCCCGATGACGACGGCGATGTTGGTGAAGGCCTGGCCGAGGATCCAGGCACCGATCCCGGCCGTCGCGATCTGCACGAAAGGGTCCGTGTGCCGCCGGACGACACGGGTCATCGCGACCGCGAGCACGCCGAAGAGCAGGAGCACGAGCACCGTGCCGAGCAGACCGAGCTCCTCGCCGAGGATCGCGAAGATGAAGTCGTTGTGGGCCTCGGGGAGGTAGGACCACTTCTCGCGGCTCTCCCCCAGCCCGATGCCCGTCAGACCACCCGAGCCGAGCGCGAACATGCCGCGCGCGGTCTGGTAGCACGCCCCGAGCACGTCGCAGTCGTCGCTGAAGAACGCCTCGATCCGGTCGAGCCGGCTGCTCTTCTGCTGCGCGAGCTGCACCACCAGCAACGTCGCCGCGACTCCTGCCACCGCGAACATCCGCAGCGGGACGCCCGCGACGAACAGGGCCCCAGCCACCAGCATCAGCATGATCATCGCGGTGCCCAGGTCGTGCCCGATCAGCACGGCACCGACGGCGGCACCTGCGACGACGACGCCGGGGATGAGCACGTGCAGCCATCGGTGCAGCAGGTGCCGCTTGCGCGCGAGGACGGCCCCGAGCCACACCGCGAGCGCGAGCTTGACCATCTCGGACGGCTGGATGGACTGTCCACCGAGCACGAGCCAGTTCCTGTTGCCGTTGACCGTCTTCCCGAGGCCGGGCACGAAGACGAGCAGCTGGAGCAGGACGGCGGCCCCGAGGAGGGGCCAGGCCAGCCGCTTGTAGGTGGCGGGGGGCACGCGGCTCGCGGTCCAGGCGAGCGGGATGCCGATGAGCGCGAACCGCGCCTGGTTCACGAACACCGCGTAGGGCGACTCGTCCCGCGAGAGCGCGTCGACGCTCGAGCTCGACAGGACCATGACGAGGCCGATCGCGACCAGGAGCGCGGTCGCGCCGACGATGAGGTAGTAGCTCGTGACGGCGCTGTCCCAGTTGCCGAGCGCGGAGGGACGGCGCTCGGCGGTGGGGACGTCGACGGGGGTGCCCGCGGCCACGGTCAGCGCCCCGAGCCGTCGGCCCCGCGGTCCCCGGAGGGGTCGAGGGCACGCACCGCGGCCACGAACTCCTCACCACGGTGGGCGTACGAGCGGAACTGGTCCATCGACGCGCACGCGGGAGCGAGCAGCACCGTCGCGCCCGCAGGCGCGAGGCGGCGCGCGGAGTCGACTGCCCGGGCCATCACGGTCCCAGTGTCCGTGGGATCGACCCGCACCACCGGGATTGCGGGCGCGTGTCGGCGCAGCGCGTCGTCCCAGGGCTCGGTGTCGACGCCGATGAGGACCACCGCGCGCAGCCGATCGGCCCGGCTCGCGACCAGCTCGTCGAAGCGCGCACCCTTCGCGAGACCGCCCGCGACCCACACGACCGAGCCCGGGGCCAGGCCCGCGAGAGCCGCGGCGGCCGCGTGCGCGTTGGTCGCCTTGGAGTCGTCGACCCAGCTCACGCCGTCGACCACGGCGACCAGCTCGCTGCGGTGCGCTCCCGGACGGTACGCCCGCAGACCCGCCCCGACCGCGCGTGCGGGCACACCCTGCGCACGCGCCAGGGCGGCCGCCGCGAGCGCGTCGAGGACCACGTGCCGCGCGAGCCGCCCGTCGGGACCGGCGAGGTGCGCGAGGTCGTCGAGCGTCGCGAGCTCCTCGGCCGCCCCCTGACGCGCCGGGTCGTCGTCGGAGGCGTGGAAGGCGCGGTCGACGACCAGGCCCTCCACGATCCCGATCTCCCCGGCGCGTGGCGTGCCCGTGCCCACCCCGACGGCGCGCGCACCCTCCTGGACCTCGGCCTCGCGCACCATCCGCTCGACGACCTCGTCGCCCACCGGGTACACGCAGGCGCGCTCGACCCCTGCGTAGATGCGCGCCTTGGCCGCGCCGTAGGCCTCCATCGAGCCGTGCCAGTCGAGGTGGTCGGGTGCGAGGTTGAGCACCGCGGCCGCGCGCGGCGCCATCGACGACGTCGCGTGCAGCTGGAAGCTCGACAGCTCGACGGCGAGCACGTCGAGAGCAGGGTCGGTGGCCGCCGCGACGACGGGCGTGCCGACGTTGCCCACCGCCTCGGTGCGCAGGCCCGCCGCGGCCAGGATCGCCGCCAGCATGCCCACCGTGGTGGTCTTCCCGTTGGTCCCCGTGAGCACGAGCCAGGGCGCGGGCCCGTCGCCCGCAGCGCGGTCGACGCGTAGGCGCCACGCGAGCTCGACCTCGCTCCAGACCTCGACCCCCGCCTCCCGCGCCGCGCGCAGCAGCACCCCACCGGGCGCGAGACCGGGAGAGGCGACGACGAGGTCGAACCCCGCGAGGTCGGGCACGTCGTCGTGGTCGGCGTCGCCCGCCCGCTCGTCGTACGTCACGACGTCGGGCGGGGGGTCCAGCGTGCGGAGCGCGGCGAGGGCGGCCCGACCCGACACGCCCAGCCCCGCGACGAGCACGCGCGCCCGGGCGAGGTCCACCACTAGCCGGCCACCCACTCGGCGTAGAAGATCCCGACGCCGACGGCGACGAACAGACCGGCGATGATCCAGAAGCGGATCACGATGGTGACCTCACCCCAGCCCGAGAGCTCGAAGTGGTGGTGCAGCGGCGCCATCTTGAACACGCGGCGCCCGGTCAGCTTGAAGAAGCCGATCTGGATCACGTCACTCAGCACCACGAGCACGAACAGGCCGCCGATGATCGCGGCGAGGACCTCGGTGCGCGAGAGGATCGACAGGCCGGCGAGGGCGCCACCGAGCGCGAGCGACCCCGTGTCGCCCATGAAGATCTTCGCGGGAGAGGCGTTCCACCACAGGAAGCCGAAGCAGGCGCCGGTGATCGCGGCCGCCACCACGGCGAGCTCGAGCGGGTCACGCACCTCGTAGCACCGGGGGCCGGCGCCCGTGATCGAGGTGCAGCGCTGGTTGAACTGCCAGACCCCGACGATGACGTAGGCCCCGAACACGATGAGCGAGACGCCCGTCGCGAGGCCGTCGAGGCCGTCGGTCAGGTTGACCGCGTTGGACCATGCCGTGATGAGGAAGTTCGCCCAGATCACGAAGAGGATGAGGCCTACCGTGACGCCCGCGAACGCGAGGTCGAGGTTGGTGTCCCGGATGAACGAGATCTTCGTCGACGCGGGCGTGCGGAAGTTCTCGCTCGGGAACTGCAGCGCCGCGACCGCGAAGGTCACGCCCACGAGTCCCTGGCCGATGATCTTCCACCGGGCCCGCAGTCCGAGGCTGCGCTGCCGCGAGATCTTGATGTAGTCGTCGAGGAACCCGACCAGGCCCAGCCCGGTCATGAGGAAGAGCAGGAGGACGGCCGAGGCGCTCGGCACGTTGCCGGTCAGCACGCTGGCACCCGCCCAGCCGAGCAGGGTCGCCCCGATGATGACGACGCCACCCATCGTGGGGGTGCCACGCTTCGTGAAGTGCGCGGTGGGACCGTCCTGCCGGATGAACTGGCCGTACTGCTTGCGCACCAGCAGGCGGATGAACAGGGGCGTGGCCAGCAGCGAGATCAGCAGCGCGAGGCCGCCCGAGATCAGGACGGCCCTCATCGCGCGGCACCTCCCGTGAGTTGGTCGGCGAGACGCCAGAGGCCCACCGAGTTGGACGCCTTGACCAGGACGACGTCCCCGGGCCGGAGCTCGTCCTCGAGCCAGGCCGCCGCGGCGTCGACGTCGGGCACCAGGCGGGACTCCTCACCCCACGACCCCTCCTGGAGCGCGCCGAGGTGCATCGCGCGCGCGCCCTCGCCCACGACGACGAGGCGGCTCACGTCGAGACGGACCGCGAGGCGGCCCATCTCGTCGTGCGCCTGCAGCGACTCGGGTCCCAGCTCGCCCATCTCGCCCAGCACCGCGATGCTGCGGCGCCCCCGGGCGCGCACGGCGAGGGCCTTGAGAGCCGCGCGCACCGAGTCCGGGTTGGCGTTGTAGGAGTCGTCGATCACCGTCACGCCGTCGGGCCGCTCGACGACGGCCATGCGGTGCGGGCTCAGCGGGGTGGCCTGCCCGAGGCGCTCGGCGACGACGGTCGGGTCGAGGCCGAGCGCGAGGCACGCCGCCGCGGCCGCGAGGGCGTTGTGGACGTGGTGCTCGCCCACGAGCTGCAGCCCCACCCGCGCGCCGCCGCCGGCCGTGCGCAGGTCGAAGGAGGCACGGCCCTCGTCGTCGAGCCGCACCTGCTCGGCGCGGACCTGCGCCTCGGGCCCCTCGCCGAAGAGCACCACGGGGCCCGGTGCGTCGACGGCCATGGCGCGCACGCGCGAGTCGTCGGCGTTGAGCACGGCCGTCCCCCCGGCCCGCAGGCCACGCACGATCTCGGCCTTGGCGCGGGCGACCGCCTCGATCCCCCCGAACTCACCCACGTGCGCGCGGCCGACGACGAGGACGATGGCGACGTCGGGAGGCGCGATACGCGTGAGGTGCTCGATGTGGCCGAGGCCGCTCGCGCCCATCTCCAGGACGAGGTGGCGCGTCGTCGCTTCGGCGCGGAGCACCGTCAGCGGCAGGCCGATCTCGTTGTTGAACGACCTCTCGGGCCAGACCGTGGGCCCGTCCGCGGCGAGCAGCTGTGCGAGCAGGTCCTTGGTGCTGGTCTTGCCGACCGACCCGGTGACCGCGACCACCGTCGGCCCGCCGTCGGCGCGCAGCCGTGCGAGCACCTCGCGCGCGAGCTCGCCGAGCGCGGCAGGGACGTCGTCGACGACCGCCGTGGGCAGCGCGCCGCGGGGGCCCTCGACCTCACGCGAGGCCAGCACGAGGGCGGCGCCCGCATCGACCGCCCCGGCCGCGAAGTCGTGGCCGTCCACGTGCTCGCCCGGCAGCGCGACGAACAGGCTCCCGTGCTCGACGAGACGTGAGTCGGTCACGACGGCGCCCGTGACGTCGTCGTGCGCTGGGCCCACGAGGCGACCACCGGTGACGGCGGCGACCTCGGCGGCGGTGAGGGGGATCACGCGGGGTTCTCCGTGGTGTCGTGGGGGCCGGCCACGGCGTCCAGGAGGACGTCGCGGTCGTTGTAGCGGTGGAACACGCCGGCGACCTCCTGGGTCGGCTCGTGCCCCTTGCCGGTGACGATGACGGTGTCCTCGGGGCGCGCGAGCTCGAGTGCCCGGCGGACGGCCGCGGCGCGCGGCTCTACCTCGTGCACGTCGAGCGCGTCGGGGCGCACACGACGCACGCCCTCGAGGATGGCCGAACGGATCGCGGCGGGCTCCTCGGAGCGCGGGTTCTCGTCGGTCACGACGAGCACGTCGGCGAGACGCGCGGCGATCTCGCCCATCATCGGTCGCTTGCCCCGGTCCCGGTCGCCGTCGGAGCCGAACACGATCACGAGCCGCCCCGGGGTGATGGGTCGCACCGCACCGAGCGCGAGCTCGAGCGCGTCGGGCGTGTGCGCGTAGTCCACGAGGCACAGGGGACGGCGCTCGTCGCGCTCGACGACGCGCTCCATGCGGCCGGGCACGCCGGGCGCCGCCGCGACGGCACGCGCCGCGTCCGCGAGGGGCACGCCAGCGCGGTACGCGAGCACCAGCGCGACGGCCGCGTTGGAGACGTTCACCCGTCCGGGCAGCGGGCTCGCGGCCTCGACGCGCTCCCCCGCGGGACCGGTCAGCACGAAGGTCGAACCCACGCCGTCGAGCCCGATGCGCGCGTCCCGCACGTGCCACATGGCGTCCGCCACGTCGTCGCCCGCCCCGAGCGTCGCCACGGTGTCGACGTCGATCCGGGACTCGGCCGCGAGCCTGCGGCCCCAGGCGTCGTCGACGCACACCACGCCGCGACGCGCGCGACCGGGCTCGAAGAGGCGCGCCTTCTCGCTGAAGTAGGTCTCCATGTCGCCGTGGAAGTCGAGGTGGTCGCGCTGGAGGTTGGTGAAGCCGACGACGTCGAACTCCACGCCCTCGACGCGGTGCAGCGCGAGGGCGTGCGAGGACACCTCCATCGCGCACGCCGTGGCGCCCCGCTCGACCATGAGTGCGAAGAGGCCGTGCAGCACCGGGGACTCCACGGTGGTCCGTGGGCTCTCGATCGAGGTCTCGCCCACCTTGAGCTCGACCGTGCCGACCACGGCCGTCGTCGGGTGGGCCGCCCGCAGCGCCGCGTCGACCAGGTAGCACGTCGTCGTCTTGCCGTTGGTCCCGGTGATGCCCACCACGGTGAGGCCGCGACACGGGTGGCCGTAGATCCACGCCGACGCCGTGCCGAGCGTGCGTCGAGGGTCGGGGCACACGAGCACCGGCACGAGGACGCCGGCGGCACGGACGCGCTCGAGGCCGGACTCGTCGGTCAGGATCGCGACCGCCCCCGCGGCGACCGCGTCGACGGCGAAGTCCGCACCGTGGGCGTGCCGCCCCGGCAGGGCACCGAAGAGGTCGCCGGGCTCGACGTCGGCCGACCCGACGGCCGCGCCCGTCACCTCGACGTCGGCCCCCGCGGTGAGGGAGAGCTCGAGGTGGTCCGCGAGGTCACCGAGCCTTCGGGGGGTGCGATGGAGCGGGCGCATCCGGCCGTGGGGCGACGTCACAGGCGATGAATCTACCGTCCGTCGCGCGTCCTGCCGCGCCGTCAGCCGACCTCGGTGGGGAACAGGTCGGCCGGGACGCCGCTCGGCGGGATGCCCAGGTGCTGCAGCGAGTGGCCCATGACCTCGCTGAACACCGGCGCCGCCACGACGCCGCCGTACTCGGACGTCTTGGGGTCGTACAGGGCGACGTTCACCACGAGCCGCGGGTCGTCCGCGGGCGCGATGCCGATGAACGACGCGACGATCTTGATGCCGCCACCCGGCTCGAACGCCTGCGCCGTGCCGGTCTTGCCGGCGACCCGGTAGCCCGGGACCGCGGCGTTGCCGCCGGTCCCCTCGGCCACGGCGCCCTCGAGCATCCGCACGAGCGTGTCGGCGACGTCGGGGCTGATGACCTGCTCGGTCTCGGCGGGCTCGGTCGGGTGCATCGTGCCGTCCGGCCCACGGGTGCCCTTGACCAGGGTCGGCGGGACGCTCACGCCGCCGTTGGCGATGGTCGCGAACACACCGGTGTTCTGCAGGGTCGTCGAGCCGACGGCCTGCCCGAACAGCACCGCGTACTCCGAGCGGCCGTCCCAGTCCTCCGCGTCCCGCAGGAGACCCGCCGACTCGCCCGGCAGGCCGATGCCCGTGCTGCTCCCGAAGCCGAACTTGCGCAGGTAGTCGTGCCGCACCTGGCGCGGGAGCTCCTGGCCGACCATGACGGTGCCGGTGTTCGACGACTGCGCGAGGATGCCCGCGAGCGTCAGGTGCTGGTCGGGGTGGTCCTGCGAGTCCTTGAACACCTGGCCGTTGGCGACCTCGTACCGGTCGGGGACCACGTACTGGGACGTCGGGGTCGCGAGTCCCTGCTCGAGGACGGCCGCCATCGAGATCACCTTCGCGGTCGAGCCGGGCTCGTACACGACCTGGACCGCGCGGCTGTTGCGCAGACCGGGCTCCGTGGCCCCGGGCTCGTTCGGGTCGACCGCGTCGGAGTCGGCCAGGGCGAGGACCTCGCCCGTGCGCACGTCACGCACCTCGACCACACCCCACTGCGCGCCCGTCGCGCGGACCTGGGCGTCGAGGGCGCTCTGCACCATGTACTGCAGGTCGCGGTCGAGCGTCAGGACGAGGTCGTGGCCCGGCACCGCCGGATCCGCCTCGTGCTCTCCCGCGGGGATGCGCTGGCCCTTGGCGCCGCGCTCGAAGGTCTCCGAACCGGCTTCCCCCGCAAGGAGCTCGTCGTGCACGAGCTCGAGCCCCGCCTGGCCGAAGCCCTCGGCACCGACGAAGCCGAGCACGTTGCCGCCCGTGGCGCCCGCGGGGTAGACGCGGTCGGACGTCCGCTCGCCCGCGACCCCCGGGATCCGCTGGGCCAGCACCTCGTCGCGGACCCCCGGGACGACGCCCTTGGCGAGGTAGACGAAGCGCCGCGGCTCGTCGCCACCCACGAGGCGCGCACCGAGCTCGGCCGCCGGCACGCCGAGGAGCCCGGAGAGCACCTCCGCCGCCTCCGAGACGCGCGCCGCGGGCAGCTGGGCCTCGGCGAGCTGCACCTGGTCGACATAGATGTTCCACCGCTCGACCGAGGTCGCGAGCACCACGCCGTCGGCGTCCACGATGTCCCCGCGCTCCGCCGGGATGGTGACGGTCTCGAGCCGCTTCTCGAACGCGCGTGCCGCGAGGCTCGGCCCGTCGACGACCTGGACCTGCACGAGGCGGCCGGCGAGCACCGCGAGAAGCGCGAGCACCGCCACGAGGACGATCGCCTGGCGTCGCTGGGGCGGCGGGACCCGCGGCGACGCCGGGCCCTCGGGACGCGGCGGGCCCGGCCGCGCAGGGCCGAGCCCGGCACGCGTGCGCTGACGCGGGACGACGCCACGGGGCGCGGTGGTCGCGCCCGGACGGTCCGGGACCCCTCCACGGCCGACCCGGGTTCCTGCGGCGCGCGCTCCCGGTCCGGCAGCCGTGGCCCCGGCGGCCGGGCGGCGCTGCGGGGAGTCCGACGCGCGCCGCACACCCGCACGCGAGGAGGCCGTGTCGGACATGGGGCGAGCCTGCCCGGCTTGGCCCCGCGGGCGCGTGCGGCGCGCCGACGGACCCGTGCCGCCGGTCCCGGTCCGTCCCTGGGTCCGCGGCGAGCCCGTCCCGACGCCTTCGCGCGCCACGGGCTCGCGCGGGCTCATCCGTCCGCCTCCGCGGCCCGCGGGTCGCCGAGCACCGCCCCGTCGGAGAGACGGAGGTAGCCACCATTGCCCGCGGGCACCATGCCGAGCTCGGTCGCCCGCTGCGCGAGCGCGGGTGAGGCGCTCGCGCGGTCGAGCTGCTCGGTCAGCTCCTGCTGCTGCTGCGCCGAGCGCGCGAGGGTCGACTGGAGCTCGTACCTGTCGTACTCGCCCTGGGCCATCGAGGTGTTCAGGACGAGGGCGCCGAGCAGGCTCGCGGCGAGCAGCGCCATGCACATCAGGACGAACGGTGCGCGCGTGCGCGCGGGCCGCGGCGCGTGCACGACGGCGAGGCGTGGGCGCGCCGCAGGGGCCGGGCCGGGGGCGGGGGGGGCCCGGGCCGGGAGGGGGGCTACCGCCACATCGACACC
>NZ_JAACYI010000030.1 GCF_009996735.1 Cellulomonas sp. APG4
CGGCGCGACGGCCGGTCCCCCGGCGGCCGGGATGAGCACGGCCGCGTCCCGCACGGCCGCGCGCACCGCCGAGCAGAGCGCGGCGTCCAGGTCCCCGGCGGGGAGCGCGGCCGGGAGCAGGTCGAGCGGGTGCGGCGCACCGTCGTCGGCTCCCGCACGGTGCAGCGAGCGCACGAGGTCGCCCCAGGTGCGGCCGGCCTCGGCGACGAGGGCGTCCGTCGCGGCGCCCGGTGCGACGTGCCTGCGCGACGGGTCGAGCGGGAACGACGCGACCAGCAGGGCGGGCACCGAGCACGGCTCGTCGGTCGGCGTCGGCGCGTGCACCACGCGCGGCGCCTCGCCGTCGCGCGGGACGGCCCACGCGACCTGCCACCCCGTGCGGGTCTGCTCCTCGACGGGCCGTCCGGTCAGCACGCCGTCACCGAACGTGCCCGATCGACGAGCGACCCACCAGCGGTCCCCGACGTCGGTCAGGGTGCGCTCGCCCGCGGGGGTGCGCACGGTCACGCGGGTGAGGCCCGGCAGCGCGAGCAGCAGGGCGTCGTCGAGCGCGTCGAGCTGCGCCCGGACGCCCGCGACCGCGGCCGCGTCACGCAGGAGCAGGGCGACCCGCGTCCCCGCCGTCGGCGCGGGCACCGTGAGGCCGCCGGGTCCCTCGAACGGCAGCCGCAGCACGGGGAGCCAGGCACCGCGTCGCGCGACCTCGTCCGCGAGCGCGGCCCTCTCGCCGTCGGGCACGCCCGTCCCGTCGCCGCGCGTCGCGGTGAGGTCCGCGAGCGTGCGCCGGGTCGCGGCGAGCGAGAAGTGCACCGCCCCCGTGGGGGTGAGCACCGCGACGTCGTCGGCGACCGAGCGCACCGCTGCGAAGCCCACGCCGAAGCGCCCGACGGCGTCGGCGTGGTCGCGCTTGGCGGACGCCCGCAGGCTCGCCAGCGCGGCGACGCCCGCGGCGTCGAGGGGCTCGCCGGTGTTGGTCGCGACGAGCAGCGTGCGTGCGCCGTCGGTGCGCAGCTCGAGCGTCAGGTCGCCGGGCTCGCGAGCCCGCACCGCGGCGTCGGCGGCGTTCTGGGCGAGCTCGACCACCACGCGGTCGCGGTACCAGCCCCGCGCGTGGTCCTCCTCGGCGTTGGCGTCCTCGCGCAGCCGCGCGGGCGAGGCCGCCCAGGCCGTGAGGACCGCGTCCCGCAGGGCACGCGTGCCGTACGGGTCGGGGCTCACTCCTCGCCGGGGGCCGGTTCGGCCGACGGGTCCTCGACCGGGGTCGCCGGGTCCGGTGCGGGCTCGGCGCCCTCGCCCTCGACGTCGGGCTGCTCGCCGGGCTCGGGCGCGGTCGTCTCGTGCGCACCGTCGGGCGTCTCGCCCGCCTCGGGCTCACGATCGCTCGCCTCGCGCTCACGGTCGGACGTCTCGCCGGGCTCGGGTGCGGTCGTCTCCTTCGCCGACCCGCCCTCGTCGAGGACGACAGGGTCGTAGCCCATCTCGTCGAGCAGCGGTGCCGGGTCCGGCCAGTCGCTCGGGTGCGGTGCGACGTCCGTCTGGGAGTGCGCGCCGCAGCCGTGGTCCATGCTCACCACACGGCCGTCGTCGGGCGACCACTCGTTCGCGCACACGCCGAACTCGGTCCGCAGGGACCCTGCCATCAGCAGCAGGAACCCGCACGTCGAGCACGGCGCGCTCGCCGCGACGGCGTGCGGGGCCGTGGGGCCGCGGGTCCCCGTGTACCAGCGCTCGGCGGCCTCGGAGCGGCCGTCGCGCGAGAGCACCCGCTCGCGGCCCAGCCCGAGCTCGAAGATCGCGAGCTCGTCCGCGTCGGCGTCACCCGTGACCTCGTAGCCCTGGTCGAGGCGCTCGTCGTCGGGCAGGTAGGGCAGCACGTCACCCGCGCCGAGGTCCCCCGGCTGCAGCCGCTCGGCCCACGGGACCCAGGCCGGCGCGAGGATCGCGTCGTCGCCCGGGAGCAGGTCGACCTCGCACACGGTCGCGGCACGCGCGCGCGGCGGGCGGGCGACCGTCACGTTCCAGTGCCACCCGCGGTAGCCCGGGGACAGGCACGCGAAGCGGTGCGCGACGAGGCGCTCACCCTCGACCCTGACCCCCAGGTGCTCGCCCACGAGGCCCGGGACCTCGGCGACCTCCTCGGCCGCGGCACGCGCGAGCTCGGCCGCGCTCGAGAGCACGGCGTCCTTGGTCGCGGCGGCCACGCTCAGGCCTCGAGGTCGTCGGCGACGGCGCGCAGCACGGACGCGACCTGCGTGGCCTTGCCCCGCTCGGGGTAGCGGCCACGACGCAGGCCGTTGCCCACCCCGTCGAGCAGCTTGATCAGGTCCTCCACGATGATCGCCATGTCCTCGGCGGGCTTGCGCTGCGCCTTGACGACCGACGGCACCGGGTCGAGCACCGTGACCGAGAGGGCCTGCGGTCCGCGACGACCGTCCGCGACGCCGAAGTCGACGCGTGTGCCGGGCTTGGGCGACGGTGCGCCCGCGGGCAGGGCCGAGGCGTGCAGGAAGACCTCGCCGCCGTCGTCGGCCGCGATGAAGCCGAAGCCGCGATCGGCGTCGAACCACTTGACCTTGCCGGTGGGCACGTGAACCTCTGGGGGTGTCGTCGGGAGGGGCGGCGCGGGGCCGCCCCGGGCAGCACCTCAAGGCTACCTGGGCCGGGCTCGCCTCAGCGCACCGGGACGGAGCCCGGGCGCCGCACGCGGTCAGACGACGACGGCGATGACGACGTTGACGAGCGTGAGGCCACCGATCGCACCCCAGACGCCCGTCGACACCGACTCCTTGCGCCGGCCCACGAGCACGAGCGCGGTGATAGCGACGAGCACCACGAGCTTGAGGCCGACCTTCATGTGGTTGACGTCGGCGTCGCCGGCCTCGGCGATCCCCACGAGCGCCAGGCCCGTGACGAGCTGGGTCAGCGCGCCGTGGAACATCGCCGCCTCGACCCGCTTGGTCCGGCTCTTCATCTGGACCAGGAACCCGCCGAGCAGGCTCGCGAGCCCGACGAAGTGCAGCACGAGCATGAGGTCCCTGACGATGTCCACGATCTCTCCTGGTCCTGGGCGGTTTTTCTGACAGTGTGTCCGATCCCTGCCATCGTACGTGGCGCGCGGGTCGCCGCGGACCAGATCGGACCGCGGCCACCCTCCCGGGCGTCACGACCCGACCGCCGTAAGGTGGTGCGGATGGCCGGGTACACGCAGGCACTGCGCGCGCGGGGCGAGGACGCGCTCGTCGCGCTGCTCCGGCTGCGTCCCGACCTCGCGGTGCCCCCGCCCGCGACGCTGCGGTCGATGGCGGCACGCGCCACCACGCGCGTCAGCCTGGACCGCGCCCTCGCCGGCGTCGACGCGCTCGTGCTGCAGTCCGTCGAGGCCGTCCTCACCCTGAGCGGCACGGCCGGCCGCGAGCGACCGCACGTGACCGCGGGCGAGGTCGCGCACACCGTCGGCCTCGCGCCCGAGGACGCGTCGCGGCCCCTGCGCGACGCGTGCGACCTGGGCCTGCTGTGGACCGACCCGGACGTCGACGACGACGCGCTGCTGCCCGCTCCCGGCCTCGACGAGGCCCTCGGCCCCTACGCCGCGGGTCTGGGTCCGTCGCTGCGTGCAACCCTCGCGCGCCGCAGCACCCAGGGGCTCGCGCGCATCGCGGTCGCCGTCGGGCTGCCCGACGACGAGCCCGCACCCGAGGACGTCGCCGCCGCGCTCGCCCGGCCGGAGCAGGTGCACGCGCTGGTCGAGCAGGCGCCGCCGGGCGCGCGCCAGGTGCTCGACGCGCTCACCTGGGGACCGCCCGTCGGTCGCTCGCCCGAGAGCCGCACGGCGGACCCGGCGGCGAGCTCCTCACCCGCACGCACCGCGGTCGAGTGGCTGCTGCGCGCGGGGCTGCTCGCCGTGCAGGACAGCCAGCACGTCGTCCTGCCCCGCGAGGTCGCGCTCGCGCTGCGCGACGGGCGTACGCACCGCGCACCCGCCCTCGCGCCGGCCGGGGCGACGCCGTCGACCCCGCAGGCGACCGCGGACGCCGACGCGACGCAGCACGCGCAGGAGGTCGTGCGCCTCGTGGGCACCCTCGTGACCGCGTGGGGCACCGAGCCGGCCCCGGTGCTGCGCGCGGGCGGCCTCGGCACGCGCGAGCTGCGCCGTGTCGCGCAGCGGCTCGAGGTGCCCGACGACGTCGCGGCCCTCGTGGTCGAGGTCGCGGGGGCTGCGGGCCTCGTCGCCGACGACGGCGAGGAGCAGCCCGCCTTCGCGCCGACCCTCGAGGGCGAGGACTGGCTGACGCGCGAGCTCGGCGACCGCTGGGAGACCCTCGCGCGGGCCTGGCTCGGCGCCGAGCGCGCCGCGTGGCTCGTGGGCAGTCGGGACGACCGCGGGTCACCCCGTCCCGCCCTCGACCCCGAGGCGCGCCGGCCCTGGGCACCCCGGCTGCGCCGTTCCGTGCTCGAGGTGCTCGCAGGGACCGATGCCACCCTCGCAGAGGTCACCGCCCCACCCGCGAGTCACGTGCGTGCCGTGCTCGCGTGGCGCGCCCCGCGGTCGGCACCGCCCGAGCACGCGGTCGAGGCCGTGCTGGCCGAGGCGGCGACGCTCGGGGTCACGGGCGCCGGGGCGCTGGGCTCGGCCGGGCGGGCGCTGCTCGCCGACGCCGCCCCGGGCCCGTCGGCCGTGCTCACCGGCCTGCTGCCGGCGCCGGTCGACGACGTGCTGCTCCAGGGAGACCTCACGGGCATCGTCCCGGGGCGGCCGTCGACCGCCCTCGCCTCGCTGCTCGAGGAGGCGTGCGACGTCGAGTCCCGCGGTGCGGCCCTGACCGTGCGGTTCACGCCCTCGAGCGTGCGCCGCGCGCTCGACGCCGGGCGCACGGCCGAGGAGCTGCTCGCCGAGCTCTCACGGCACGCGCGCGGCGGTGTGCCGCAGCCGCTCGAGTACCTCGTGCTGGACGTCGCGCGCCGCCACGGCCGCCTGCGCGCCGGCATGGCCTCCGCCTACCTGCGCAGCGACGACCCGGCGCTCCTGGCGGGCCTCGCCGAGGACCCGGCGCTGCGCCACCTCGGCCTGCTGCTCCTCGCGCCCACCGTGCTCGTCGCGCAGGCGACCCCCGCGGCGCTCGTCGCCGTGCTGCGCGACCGCGGGCACGCACCCGTGACCGAGGACCCGTCGGGCCGGGTCGTCGTCGCGGGCCCCACCCGGCACGTGGTGCGCGGGACCCGCCGACGCGCGACCCAGGCCCCCGAGGACCTGCCGCCCGCCGCCGAGGCCCGTGACCGGCGGTTGCGCCGCCTCGCGGGCGACCTCCTCGCCGCGAGCGCACCGACGCCGTCGGACGAGGTCGCACCGCCCGGGCCCGCCGCGCCGGGAGCGGCGGACGCGGCGGGAACAGCCGACCCCGTGCTGGCGTTGGCGATCCTGCGGGAGGCCGCGGCCGAGGGCCAGGAGGTCTGGCTCGAGATCGCGGACCCGCGCGGGGGCACGGTGCGGCGCCGGGTGCGGCCGCTGCGGGTCGACGCCGGTCGCGTGCGCGCGGTCGACGCCGAGCGTGAGGCCGAGCTCACCGTCGCGGTGCACCGCATCACGAGCGTGTCCCCCACCTGACCCTCGACCGGCCCTCGCGGGCCGTGGACGGAGACCGATGACCGACCCTGCCGCCGGCCCCTCCGGCCCGCTCATCGTGCAGAGCGACAAGACGCTCCTGCTCGAGGTGGACCACCCGGCCGCCGACGCGTGCCGCCGCGCGATCGCCCCGTTCGCCGAGCTCGAGCGCGCACCCGAGCACGTGCACACCTACCGGCTCACGCCGCTCGGCCTGTGGAACGCGCGCGCCGCGGGTCACGACGCCGAGCAGGTGGTCGCGGTGCTGCTCGAGCACTCGCGCTACCCCGTGCCGCACGCGCTGCTCGTGGACGTCGCAGAGACCATGGCGCGCTACGGCCGCCTCCAGCTCGTGAGCCACCCCGTGCACGGGCTCGTGCTGCACGCGCTGGACCGCGCGGTGCTCGAGGAGGTGCTGCGCTCGAAGAAGACGGCCGGCCTCGTGGGCCAGCGCCTCGACGACGACGACGTCGTGGTGCACCCCAGCGAGCGCGGCCACCTCAAGCAGGTGCTGCTCAAGCTCGGCTGGCCGGTCGAGGATCTCGCGGGCTACGTGGACGGCGAGGCGCACGCGATCGCGCTCGACGAGCAGGGCTGGGCCATGCGGCCCTACCAGCAGCAGGCCGTCGAGGGCTTCTGGCACGGCGGCAGCGGCGTCGTCGTGCTGCCGTGCGGGGCGGGCAAGACGATCGTGGGGGCGGGGGCCATGGCGCGCTCGGGCACCACGACGCTCATCCTCGTGACCAACACGGTCTCGGCACGCCAGTGGCGCGACGAGCTGCTCCGCCGCACCACGCTCACCGAGGACGAGATCGGTGAGTACTCGGGGGCCCGCAAGGAGATCCGTCCGGTCACGATCGCGACGTACCAGGTGCTCACGACGCGCCGGAAGGGCGTCTACACCCACCTCGAGCTGCTCGACGCACGCGACTGGGGCCTCATCCTCTACGACGAGGTGCACCTGCTGCCCGCCCCGATCTTCCGCATGACGGCCGACCTCCAGGCGCGCCGTCGGCTCGGTCTCACCGCGACCCTCGTCCGCGAGGACGGTCGCGAGGACGAGGTGTTCAGCCTCATCGGGCCCAAGCGCTTCGACGCGCCGTGGAAGGACATCGAGGCCCAGGGCTACATCGCCCCCGCCGACTGCGTCGAGGTGCGCCTCACGCTCTCGGACTCCGACCGGCTGGCGTACGCGACGGCCGAGCCCGAGGACAAGTACCGGCTCGCGGCGAGCGCCCCCGACAAGAACCGCGTGGTCGAGCGGATCGTCGCGCAGCACCCCGAGGACCAGGTGCTCGTGATCGGTCAGTACCTCGACCAGCTCGAGCTGCTCGCCGACCACCTCGACGCACCGCTCATCACCGGGGCGACGACGGTCCGCGAGCGCGAACGCCTGTTCGCCGCGTTCCGCACGGGTGAGCTGCGACGGCTCGTCGTGAGCAAGGTGGCCAACTTCTCGGTCGACCTGCCCGAGGCCGCGGTCGCGATCCAGGTGAGCGGCTCGTTCGGGTCACGCCAGGAGGAGGCCCAGCGGCTCGGCCGGATCATGCGCCCCAAGGCCGACGGTCGCACCGCGCACTTCTACGCGGTCGTGTCGCGCGACACCGTCGACCAGGAGTTCGCGGCGCACCGTCAGCGGTTCCTCGCCGAGCAGGGCTACGCGTACCGGATCGTCGACGCCGAGGACGTGCTCGCGGGCTGAGTCGGCGTGCCGGCCCGTGCGGCTCAGACGGGAGCCGGCGTGCGGGCGCGGTCGGCCATCACGCGCACGAACCCGTGCGCGAGCGCCCGGCCACTGCGACGGACGTCGTCGTCGTGCGCGCGCGCCTGCGCCCGCACCACCTCGACGTCGACGGCGGGGTCCAGCCGCGCCCAGGTGAGCAGCACGTCCTCGTCGGCCTCGGGGTGGAACTGCAGACCCCACGCGCGGTCCCCGACGCGGAACGCCTGGTACGGGTAGAGCCGCGACGAGGCGAGCCACGTCGCGTCGGCCGGAAGGTCGACCACGGCATCCGCGTGCATCGACGGCATGAGCGCGAGCACGCCGCCCGCGAGCGGGTGGTCGGCCACGACGTGCGCGGCGAGCGGACCGAGCAGCGCGTCGTCGGCCGCCTCGGGCCGCGGGTGCACCTCGATCACGCCCGCCTCGCGCCCGGGGGGTGCGTCGACGTGCACGCGGCCCCCGTGGGCGACCGCGAGCAGCTGCGCGCCCAGGCAGATCGCGAGGGTCGGCACGGGCGTGCGCGCGAGCAGCTCGCGCGTCGCCACCAGGCCGGGCGCGTCGTCGTCGTACGCGTTCATGGGGCCGCCGAGCACCACGAGCCCGTCGCCCAGGGTCTCGGGGCCGGGGACGGGCTCCCCCGCCCAGGCCCGGACGGTACGCACGTCCAGCGCGTCGTGGGCCTCGTGCAGCCAGCCGTCGAGCCGGCGGAGCGGGCACTGCGCGTCGAGCTCGATCACGGTGAGGATCACGCGCCGAGAGTAATGGAAGCGCACCCACTCCTGTCCTGCCCTGCCCTGCCCCCACCCCCTCCCTCCTTCCCGGGCGGGGCCGGGGGTGGGGGCTCGTTGCGGTGGGTCGTGCGGTGGTCGAGGATCATGGTGTGACCCACCGCTTCCTGCCGGCCCGGGGCGTCGCCCCGGCGGCCGCCCTGCTGGCCGTCCTGATCGCGCTGGTCACGGCCGTGCTGCTGGGCGCGTCGCCCGCGGCGGCCGAGCCGCCGGACCGCCTCGACGACGAGGTCACGGACCTCGCCGGCGTGCTCGGCGAACGGACGGACGAGGTGCGGGAGGCGCTCGGCCATCTCGCCGACGACACCCCCTACCAGCTGTTCGTCGCGTACGTGGACACGTTCGACGGGCGGTCGGGGCCCGAGTGGGCGGCGGAGGCGGCCGAGGCGTCGGGGCTGGGGCGCGACGACCTGCTGCTCGCGGTCGCGATCGAGGACCGGGCCTACGGGACCTCCTACGACGCCGACCTCGACCTCACCGACGAGCAGCTCGCGACGGTCGAGCGCGACCGCATCGAACCCGCGCTGCGCGACTCCGACTGGGCGGGTGCCGCGATCGCCGCGGCCGAGGGCTATCGCGAGGCCGCGTCCGGGACGATCGCCGACGACGGCGGGGCCGCGGGTGGCTTTGGCGGGGCCTTCCTGACGCTGCTGCTCGTGGGCCTGCTCGTGATCGGCGTGGTGCTGCTCGTGCGGTCGCTGCGTTCACGCCGGGCAGGCGCGGGTGCGCCCCGCGGCGCCGACGGACGGCCCCTCGCGGGCCTCGAGGCACTGCCGACCGAGGAGCTCAACCGCCGCGCGAGCCAGGCGCTGGTCGCGGTCGACGACGCGGTCCGTACCTCCGTCCAAGAGCTGGGCTTCGCGCAGGCGCAGTTCGGCCTCGAGGCCACGCGCGAGTTCGAGCAGACGGTCGCGACCGCGCGCGAACGCCTGGCACACGCCTTCGGCCTGCGGCAGCGCCTCGACGACGCCGAGCCCGAGTCGGAGCACGAGCGGCGCGCGATGCTGCTCGAGATCCTCCGGCTCTGCGGTCAGACCGACGCCGAGCTCGACGCCCGCACCGAGGAGTTCGAGCGGCTGCGCGACCTGCAGGCGCGCGCACCCGAGGTGCTCGAGGAGACCGCTCGCCGGGCGGACGAGGTCGAGGGCCGCCTGCCGGCCGCACGCGTGACGATCGAGGACCTCGGCCGGCGGTTCGCCGCCCCGGCCCTCGGCTCCGTCGCGGGCAACGTCGACCAGGCGCAGGGCCTGCTCGACGACGCCCGTCGTCTCGTCGCCGAGGGTCGCGCCGCCGTCGCACGCGAGGACCGCGGCACGGCCGTCGCGCACGCACGGGCCGCCGAGGGCGCCGTCGCCCAGGCCGTCACGCTGCTCGAGGCCGTGCACCGGGCCGAGGACGACCTGGCCGACGCCGGCCCGCGCATCGCGGCGGGTGTGGCCTCGCTCGGCGCGGACCTCGACGACGTCGAGCGCCTCGCCCCGCGGGACCAGGCGGTCGCGCCGGCGGCCGAGGAGGCGCGCGCGGCGCTCGAGGCGGCCCGGGTGGACCTCGCCGCGGCCGACCCGCTCGCGGTGCTGCACCGGCTGGTCGAGGCGGAGGCCGCGCTCGACGCCGCCCTCGCGCCGGCACGCGACGCCGACGAGCAGCGCAGGCGGGCGGCCGCGCAGCTCACCGAGCTTCTCGCGCGCGCGGGCGCTCGCATCCGTGCCGTGCACGAGTTCGTCGAGACCCGACGGGGCGCCGTGGGAGCCGAGGCCCGGACCAGGCTCGCCGAGGCGGCACGGATGGCCCAGGAGGCCGAGCGGCTGCGCGAGGCCGCGCCCCAGGACGCGCTCGCCGCGGGTCAGCAGGCCGAGCGACTCGCGATCGAGGCCCAGCACCTCGCCGAGGCCGACGTCGCACGCTGGCAGCAGGGCCCGCCCCAGGGCGGCCCGAGCGCCGGCTCGCTCATCCTCGGCGGGATCCTCCTCGACCAGATGCTGGGCGGTGGCGGCGGCTTCGGCGGCACGCGCGGCGGCTGGAGCGGAGGCTTCGGAGGCGGCGGGTTCGGCGGCGGTGGGTTCGGTGGCGGCCGCGGGGGCGGCGGCCGGATCAGCCGCGGCGGTGGTTTCGGCGGCGGTGGCCGCGGCCGCCGGGGAGGGGGAGGCCGCTTCTGAGGACGACGTCGCAACGCCGCACACACCCATCCACGGAAGGCAGGACCCATGGCTGAGAAGCAGACGATCCTGGGCCGCATCGCCCAGCTCACCAAGGCGAACATCAACGCGCTCCTCGACCGGGCCGAGGACCCGGAGAAGATGCTCGACCAGATGATCCGCGACTTCACCAACTCGATCGCCGAGGCCGAGGACGCCGTCGCGGTGACCATCGGCAACCTCCGCCTCGCCGAGGCCGACCACGCCGAGGACGTGCGCACCGCGGAGGACTGGGGACGCAAGGCGCTCGCGGCCTCGAGCAAGGCCGACGAGCTGCGCGCGGCCGGCAACGCGGCCGACGCCGACAGGTTCGACGGCCTCGCCAAGGTCGCGCTGTCGAAGCAGATCTCGTTCGAGGGCGAGGCGCGCTCGGCCGAGCCGATGATCGCGTCCCAGACCGAGGTGGTCGACAAGCTCAAGACCGGGCTGGTGCAGATGCGCAGCAAGCTCGACGAGCTCAAGTCCAAGCGCGACCAGCTCGTGGCCCGGGCGCGCTCGGCCGAGGCGCAGGCCCAGGTGCAGGAGGCGATCGGCTCGATCAACGTGCTGGACCCGACCAGCGAGGTCTCACGGTTCGAGGAGCGCATCCGCCGCGAGGAGGCACGCGTCGCGGGCCAGGCGGAGGTCGCGGCGTCGTCGCTCGACGCGCAGTTCGCCGAGCTCGAGGCGGACTCGGGCGCGCTCGAGGTCGAGGCCCGGCTCGCCGCGCTCAAGGCCGGCGGTTCCACCGGGGCCTGAGCCCGTGCAGGTCCGGACGGGGTGCCGCAGCGCGCGGCACCCCGTCGTCGTCGCCGGCGCAGACGTGCCGAGGCGCGCCCAGCGCGTTCCCAGGTGACTCCCAGCCCCGAGGCGCACACTGGACCCGTGGACCCCCGCACCGAGCGCACGCCCGAGGCGCGGCTCGTCGTCGTCGACGACGAGCCGACCATCCGCGAGCTCCTGACCACCTCGCTGCGCTTCGCCGGTTTCGAGGTGCACGCCGCGGCCGACGGCGCGAGTGCACTCACGCTCGTGCGGGACGTGGCGCCCGACCTCGTCGTGCTCGACGTGATGCTGCCCGACATGGACGGCTTCACCGTCACGCGGCGCATGCGCGAGCGCGGCCTCGCCGTGCCCGTCGTCTTCCTCACCGCGCGCGACGAGACCGGCGACAAGGTGACCGGGCTGACCGTGGGCGGCGACGACTACGTGACCAAGCCCTTCAGCCTCGAGGAGGTCGTCGCGCGGATCCGTGCCGTGCTGCGCCGCACCCACCCGGCCGACGAGGACGACGGCGTGCTCCGCTACGCGGACCTCGAGCTCGACGAGGACGCGCGCGAGGTGCGCCGCGGGGGCCGCGTGGTCGAGCTCTCCCCCACCGAGTTCACGCTGCTGCGCTACCTGATGGTCAACGCCGGGCGCGTGGTCTCGAAGAGCCAGATCCTGGACCACGTCTGGCAGTACGACTGGGGCGGCGACGGCGCGATCGTCGAGTCGTACATCTCCTACCTGCGGCGCAAGATCGACCGCGGTGCCGAGGGGCTCGTGCCCCTCATCCACACGCGGCGCGGCGTGGGCTACGTGCTGCGGCTGCCACCGGGCGCGTCGTGACCGACCGCGTGCGCCGGCTCCGCGAGCGTGTCGCGGGGCTGCCCCTGCGCACCCAGCTCACCGCGGTGTTCGCGGCGCTGCTGGTCGTGGGCCTGGGCCTGAGCGGCGTGGTGGCCTACACCCTCCTCGAGCGCTCGCTCACGGCCCAGCTCGACGCCCAGCTCACCACGGTGACCCCGGTGCTGCTCGACGAGCTGGGCGGCGGGCTGCCCCAGCGGGGCCGCGCCGACGACACGCTGCCGTCGGACTACGTCGTGGTGGTCAACGACGCCGACGGCGGGCTGCTGCGGGCCTGGAGCGCCGGCACGGCCCCCGAGGGCGCACCCGACCTCACGGGGCTCACCCTCGCCGAGGTGGTGGACACCGACGGTGAGCCGTTCACCGTGCGCGGTCCGGCGCAGGAGTCCTGGCGGGTGCTCGCGCAGCCCCTGGCCCGGCCGGACGGTCGTCTGCTCGGGTCCGTGGCGGTCGCGCTGCCGCTCGGCCCGGCCCACGCGACCCTCGACCGGATGCGCACGTCCCTCGTGCTGATCGGCGTCGCCGTCGTGGGCCTCGGCGCCCTCGCAGGGCGCTGGGCCGTGCGGCGGTCCCTGCGTCAGCTCAACGAGATCGAGGCGACCGCGGCGGCGATCGCCGCAGGCGACCTCACGCGGCGCGTCCCGGGCGCGGCTCCCGGGACCGAGGTCGGCCACCTGGCCGACTCGCTCAACGTCATGCTCGGCCACCTCGAGCGGTCGTTCGACGAGCGCGCGGCCGCGGGTGAGCGCATGCGCCGCTTCGTCGCCGACGCGGGGCACGAGCTGCGCACCCCGCTCGCGACGATCCGCGGGTACGGGGAGCTGTACCGGATGGGCGCCGTGCGCGACGACGACGACCTCGCACGCACCTTCCGCCGCATCGAGGACTCCGCCGCGCGCATGGGGGTGCTCGTCGAGGACCTCATGCATCTCGCGCGGCTCGACGAGGGCCGCCCGCTCGCCCGCGACGAGGTGGACCTCGCGGTGCTCGCCGCCGACGCCGCCGCGGACCTGCGGGCGCTCGACCCGACGCGCACCGTGGCCCTCGTCCCGCTCACGCCCGGGGCGAGCACGGCGGACGCGGTCGTCGCGGGGGACGAGAGCCGCCTGCGCCAGGTGCTCGCGAACCTCGTGGGCAACGCCGCCCGGCACACGCCGGACGGGACCCCCGTCGAGATCGCCGTCGGGCGCCTGACCACCGACGGTGCGGGCGGGACAGCCGTGGTCGAGGTACGCGACCACGGCCCGGGGATACCCGCGGAGCACGCCGCGCGGGTGTTCGAGCGGTTCTACCGGGTCGATGCCGGTCGCAGCCGCGACCACGGCGGCACAGGCCTCGGCCTCGCCATCGTGGACGCGATCGTGCGGGCGCACGGCGGGACGGTCAGCCTGGTCCCGACGTCCGGCGGCGGCGCGACCGCGCGTATCGCGCTGCCGGCGGCCCCGCCCTCCGGGCAGGACGCGCCTTCCGAGGACGACGGGGCGGCGCCGGAGGAGGTCGCGACGCAGAACCCGGACGGCGGTGGTCGCGACCCCGCCTGAGCGGTCTACCATGACGAGTTCGTCCCCCCAGATGTGAGGCTTCAGATGGGCGTCATCGACGCACCCCAGTGGCTGGTCTCGGCGTTCGTACGTGCCTGCGTCGGTGCCGGCGCGACGGCGGACCCGGAGGAGATCGAGAAGGTCGGCGAGTCGCTCCTGGACCGCTGGTCCGAGCCGGGCCGCCACTTCCACAACCTGCGTCACCTGACCGACGTGCTCGCCCGGGTCGACGAGCTCGCGGAGGAGACGCACGAACCCGACCTGGTGCGGCTCGCAGCCTGGTACCACGGCGCGGTCTTCGACGCCGCCGAGCGCGCGTCCTACGCCCACCGCGGCGGAGAGGACGAGCAGGCGAGCGCAGCGCTCGCGCGTCGCGAGCTCACCGGTCTCGGCGTGCCCGAGTCCGGCGTCGACCGCGTGGTCCGGCTCGTGGCGACCCTCGCACGGCACACGCCGGACCGCGAGGACTTCGACTGCGCGGTCCTGTGCGACGCGGACCTCGCGATGCTCGCCGCCGAGCCGCAGCGCTACAAGGCGTACCTCGAGGACGTGCGGGCCGAGTACGCGCACCTGCCGACCGAGGAGTTCGTGCGCGCGCGGATCAAGATCCTGCGGCGTCTCGTCGCGCGCGACCACCTGTTCGCGAGCCCGCTCGGGGCGGCGTGGGAGGAGCCCGCGCGGCAGAACGTCACGGCCGAGCTGCACCGCCTCGAGAAGGAGCTCGCGCGCCTCGAGGCCGCGGCGCCGCCCGCGACCGCCGACGCCTGAGCGCTCCACAGCCACCGGCGCGTGCCGCGGCTTCCCCACCGGGGCCGGACCCCGTCCGGCGCCGTCCGCGCGCCCGCCTAGCGTCGGCCCCCCCGAACGAGGAGGAGACGATGAGCAGGTACGAGGTCGACAGTGCGCAGGTGTCCCAGGCGAGCGCCGCAGCGGGCCGGTCGGTGACGGCGATCCGCAGCGAGGTGGCCGCGCTGCTGCGCCACCTGACGGAGCTCCAGCAGGTGTGGCGGGGGTCGGCAGCGACCGCCTTCTCGGGGGTCGTGACCGACTGGTCCGCGACCCAGCAGCGGGTCGAGGTGAGCCTCGACCAGATCACGCAGGCACTCTCGGCGGCCGCCCAGACGTACGCCGAGGCGGAGCAGCAGGCGTCGCGGCTCTTCGTCAGGTGAGGCGCGGGCGGGCAGGACGGCGTGCCCGTGGTTCCATCGTGGGATGACCGTCCTGCTCGACCCGCCGCTCTGGCCGCGCCACGGTCACGTGTGGGGCCACCTGGTGAGCGACGCCTCGCTGGCCGAGCTGCACGCGCTCGCCGCGCGTGCAGGCCTGCCGCGTCGCGCGTTCGACCTGGACCACTACGACGTCCCCGCCGAGAGGTACGCGGAGCTCGTGGCGCTCGGGGCCGTGCTCGTCGACAGCCGCGAGCTCGTCCGTCGACTGCGCGCCTCCGGCCTGCGCGTCCCCGCACGGGACCGCGGGAGCGCGGGCCGCGCGGCGCGGGGCACCTGACCGCGACGACACCGCCGGCGCGACCCCACCGCACGACGACGGCGGGCCGCCTCCCCGAGGGGAGACGGCCCGCCGTCGTGCTGTCGGGACGAACTCAGAAGTCCATGCCGCCCATGCCACCGTCGCCGGCCGGGGCCGCGGGGGCCTTCTCCGGCTTGTCGGCCACGACGGCCTCGGTGGTGAGGAACAGCGCGGCGATCGACGCGGCGTTCTGGAGCGCCGAGCGGGTCACCTTGACCGGGTCGTTGACACCGGCCGCCAGCAGGTCCTCGTACTCGCCGGTCGCGGCGTTGAGGCCCTGACCCGCGGGGAGGTGACGGACGCGCTCGGCGACCACACCGCCCTCGAGGCCCGCGTTGATCGCGATCTGCTTGAGCGGGGCGTCGACCGCGAGCGCGACGATCCGCGCACCGGTGGCCTCGTCACCCTCGAGCGAGAGCTTGTCGAACGCGGCCTTGCCCGCCTGGATGAGGGCGACGCCACCACCGGCGACGATGCCCTCCTCGACGGCGGCCTTGGCGTTGCGCACCGCGTCCTCGATGCGGTGCTTGCGCTCCTTGAGCTCGACCTCGGTCGCGGCACCCGCCTTGATGACGGCGACGCCGCCGGCGAGCTTCGCGAGGCGCTCCTGGAGCTTCTCGCGGTCGTAGTCCGAGTCCGAGTTGTCGATCTCGGCACGGATCTGCGCCACGCGGCCGGCGATCTGGTCCGCGTCGCCCAGGCCCTCGACGATGGTCGTCTCGTCCTTGGTGACGACGACCTTGCGCGCCTGGCCGAGCAGCTCCAGGCCCGCGTTCTCGAGCTTGAGGCCGACGGTCTCGGAGATGACCTGACCACCCGTGAGGATCGCCATGTCCTGGAGCATCGCCTTGCGACGGTCGCCGAAGCCGGGGGCCTTGACGGCGACCGACTTGAACGTGCCGCGGATCTTGTTCACGACGAGCGTGGCCAGGGCCTCGCCCTCGATGTCCTCGGCGACGATGAACAGCGGCTTGCCCGACTGGATGACCTTCTCCAGCAGCGGCAGCAGGTCCTTGACGTTCGAGATCTTGGACTCGACGAGCAGCACGTAGGCGTCCTCGAGGACGGCCTCCTGACGCTCCGGGTCCGTCACGAAGTACGCCGACAGGTAGCCCTTGTCGAAGCGCATGCCCTCGGTCAGCTCGAGCTCGAGGCCCAGGGCGCTCGACTCCTCGACCGTGATCACGCCCTCCTTGCCGACCTTGTCCATGGCCTCGGCGATGAGCTCGCCGATGGCCGGGTCGCCCGCGGAGATGCCGGCGGTCGCGGCGATCTGCTCCTTGGTCTCGACGTCCTTCGCGGCCGTCAGGAGCTCGCCGGTCACGGCCTCGACGGCCTTCTCGATGCCGCGCTTGAGCGCGATCGGGTTGGCGCCGGCCGCGACGTTGCGCAGGCCCTCGCGCACGAGCGCCTGGGCGAGCACGGTGGCGGTGGTGGTGCCGTCGCCCGCGACGTCGTCCGTCTTCTTGGCGACCTCCTTGACGAGCTCGGCACCGATCTTCTCGAAGGGCTCCTCGAGCTCGATCTCCTTGGCGATGGACACACCATCGTTGGTGATCGTCGGGGCGCCCCACTTCTTCTCGAGCACGACGTTGCGGCCCTTGGGGCCGAGGGTGACCTTGACGGCGTCGGCCAGGGCGTTCATGCCCCGCTCCATGCCGCGCCGGGCCTCCTCGTCGAAGGCGATGATCTTGGCCATTCGGATTGATCCTCCGGTTGTGGCGGTGGGCTGGTCGAGGCGCCCGCGACGGACGGCCCGAGCCCTGGGCGGTCACGTCCCGCCGAGGGCACCGGACCTCACCTGGGACCAGTTCTCTCTGTCACTCTCGGTCCGAGAGTGCTAACTCATTATTGGCACTCGGGCCTCGCGAGTGCAAGGCGGCACCGCGACCGTGCGCGACCCGGTGGACGACGTCGTGCCCGGGTCACGCGCCCGGCGCGAGCGACGGCAGCTCACGGATGCCGAACCGCTCCACCAGGGCGCGACGCGCGGCGTGCCACCCACCCATCCCGTGCACGCCCGGACCGGGCGGGACCGAGGCCGAGCAGAGGTACGCGCCGGGGACCCCGGTGGCGTAGGGGTCGCGCTGCAGGGCCGGCCCCGACAGCACGCGGCGCAGGCTCAGCGCACCGCCCGCGATGTCGCCGCCCACGTACGCGGAGTCGTGCGCCGAGAGGCGCGACGCGGGGATCGCGCGCGCGTCGACGACGACGTCGCGGAAGCCGGGGGCGTAGCGCTCGATCCGTGCGACCACCGCCTCCGTCATGTCGACGTCGCTGCCCGCCGGCACGTGCGCGTAGGTCCACAACGGCCGGCGACCCGCCGCGCCCGCCCGGCCCGGGTCGCTCACCGCGGGGTCGCTCACGAGCACCATCGGGTGCTCGGCGTGCCGACCGGCGTGCACCGCGTGCTCGGCGGCCGCCATCTCCGCGCGCGTGCCGCCCACGTGGACGGTGCCCGCACGGCCGACGTCGGGGTTCCGCCAGGGCACCGGGCCCCCGAGCACGAGGTCGACCTTCGCGGCGGCGTCGCCGTGCCGGAACCTGCGCATCGCCCGTGACATGCGTGGCGGCACGCGCTCCCCCAGGATCCGGGCGGCGGCACCCGGCGCCGTGTCGAGCAGGTAGGCGTGCGCCGCCGGAAGCTCGTCGAGGGCCGTCACGCGCCGCCCGGTCTCCAGGGTCGCGCCGTGCGCGTCGAGGTCGGCGAGGAGGGCGTCGGTGATCACCTGGGTGCCGCCCTCCGGAACGCTCCAGCCCGTCGCGTGGGCGAGCGTGCCGAGCATGAGGGAGGTGCCGGCGGCGGCGATCGACGGCAACGGGGTGATCGCGTGCGCCGCCACGCCGGAGAGCAGCGCGGGTGCCTCGGACGTCCGGAACCGGCGGTCCCACGTCGCCCCGAGGCCCTGCTCGAGGGCTCGGAGCCCGAACCGCACGGCGGTGAGCAGGTGCGGCGGGAGGTGACGATGGTCGCCCATGAGGAACGCGACGACGTCGTCGGCGTGCCGGACGAGAGGCGCGAAGAGGTCGCGCCACGCCGCGCCGTCGGGCCCGAGCGCGTCGACCGTCCGGTCGAGGTCACGGAACGCGAGCCCGGCCCGACCGCCGTCGAGCGGCTGCGCGTAGGAGACCTCGGGCGTGCGCATGCGGACGCCGCGGGCCGCGAGGTCGAACCCCCGGAAGAAGGGTGAGGCGAGCGCCATCGGGTGCACCGCGGAGCACAGGTCGTGACGTATCCCCGGGACCACCCAGTCGTCGACCGACCGCGCGCCACCGCCCGGCGTGGGCTGCTCCTCGACCACGTGGACGCGCAGGCCCGCGCGGGCGAGCAGCACGGCCCCCGCCAGGCCGTTGGGCCCGGCGCCGACGACGACGGCGTCGACGTCCGTCAGAGCGCGCGCACCTGCTCAGCCTGGGGCCCCTTGGCACCCTGACCTGCCTGGAACTCGACCTCCTGGCCCTCCTCGAGCGACCGGTAGCCGTCCGACTGGATCGCGCTGAAGTGCACGAACAGGTCGGAACCCCCGCCGGTCGGGGTGATGAACCCGTAGCCCTTCTCGGCGTTGAACCACTTGACGGTGCCGTGAGCCATGCCTGCTCCTCGTTCGCTCGGCCGCGCCCGCGGGCGCCGTCCGACGAGCCTAGTGGCGCCTACCGCCACGAGTCAGCCCGCGAAGTCGTCCATCAGCACGACGACGATCCCGGTCGCCTCGGCGGACTCCTCGACGGCCGCGATGCCCAGGGCGTCGGCGACGGCCTGGGCGGTCGCCGCGGTCACGCCCGTCTCGTCCGGCGGGTACCGCACGACCGAGGCCGCAGGGTCGGCCTGGTCCCAGTTGCCCGTCGTGACGGACGTGAAGCCCGCGCCCTCGAGGGTGTCGCCCGCGCGCCCGGCGAGACCGCTGCGGTTCGTCGCGTTGAAGACCTCGACGGGGAGCGCGAGATCGGGCTCGGGGGGCGGTGCCTCCTCGGTGACCTCGGGCTCGGGCTCCTCGGTGGCACCCTCCGTCCCCTCGGCCGTCGGCTCCTCCGCGGCCGGGTCCTCCTCCGTGGCCGGGTCCTCGTCCTGGCTCGCGCCGGGGTCGAGCGCGCCCGGCAGGCCGTCCCAGTCGGACAGCCACGTCATGAGCCCGAACGCGAGCAGCGGGACCACCACGAGCACCACGGCGAAGGGCCACCACCGGCTGAGCCCCGACCGTGGCGCCCGGTGCGCACCGCGCGGCCCCGAGGGCGCGACGGCGTCGAACTCGTCCGGCGGGTAGCTCTCGTGGGGGGATCTCACGGCGGACAGGCTAGCGGCCCCGCCTGGGACTCAGCCGTCGACGCCGAGGCGACGCGCGGTACGGGCGCGCTGGCGCGAGGAACGCATGCGCCGCAGCCGCTTGACGAGCATCGGGTCGTGCGCGAGGGCGGCCGGGGAGTCGATGAGCGCGTTGAGCACCTGGTAGTACCGCGTGGCCGACATGTCGAACAGCTCGCGCACCGCCTGCTCCTTGGCCCCGGCGTACTTCCACCACTGCCGCTCGAACTCGAGCACCCGCTGGTCGCGCTCCGAGAGCTCGGTGACCTGGGCCACGTGGTCGTGGTCCGCGCGGGTCGCGGTCGCGTCCATCACGTGGGGCCTCCAGCAGGTCGAGCACGGGTCGAGCAGGCGGGTGGCCGGTGTGTCGACCGGCCAGGTGAAGCACGCCCATGCTAGCCGCCTAACGACACCGGTGTCATTCGACCCTCCCGCCCCCTCACGGTTCCCGCGAGTTCGCACTCGGGCACCGGGTTCGCACCGTCTCGTGTGCGAACCCGGTGCGCTGGTGCGAACCCGGCGCTGGGGAGCGGAGGGCCGGGCGAACACGCGTCGACGAGGTGAGGGCCGGTAGCGTCCGGTCCGTGGCGCGCCTCCCTCTCGACCAGCTCGTGGCCGCCGACTGGGCCGAGGCGCTCGCACCCGTCGAGCCCTCGCTGCACCGGATCGGCGACGCGCTGCGGGCCGAGACCGCGGCGGGCCGGCCCTGGGCCCCGGCCCCCGACGCGGTGCTGCGTGCACTCACCCGGCCGATGTCCGAGGTCCGCGTGCTGCTCGTGGGCCAGGACCCGTACCCGACCCCCGGCCACGCCATGGGACTGTCGTTCTCGGTCGCACCGCACGTGCGCCCCGTCCCGCGGTCGCTGCAGAACGTCTACACGGAGATCCGGGCCGACGTCGGGGGTGATCCCGGACCGACGGGCGACCTCACCCCCTGGGCCGAGCAGGGCGTGCTCCTGCTCAACCGCGTGCTGACCGTGGGCCTCGGCAGCCCCGGCTCGCACCGCGGGCTCGGCTGGCAGGAGATCACCGACGCCGCGGTGCGGGCGCTCGTGGCCCGGGGCGGCCCCCTGGTGGCTCTCCTGTGGGGCCGTGACGCGCAGACCCTGCGTCCCCTGCTCGACGGCGTACCCGTGGTCGCGGGCGTCCACCCGAGCCCGCTCTCGGCGTCCCGCGGCTTCTTCGGGTCGCGACCGTTCAGCCGTGTCGACGAGCTCCTCGCCGAGCAGGGCGCGGACGCGGTGGACTGGGCCGCGGCGGGCCGCGTCTCACCCTGACCCCGTCCGGCCCGACGGCGTCGCGCCCGCCGTCCGACGACGGCCGAGGGCCCCGCCGGCACGGACGCGACCGACGACCGGGGCCGCCCCGTCCCCACGGGACGGCCCCACGTCGATCGGCCGAGGTCAGACCTCGGCCTCCCGGAGCACGACGCTCACCCCCGTGAGCTCGTCGGCCCCCACCGGCGTCTCCGCCGGAACCACGACGTCCATCTCGGACGCCGCGACCACCGAGGTCATCTCGGCCAACGGAGCCCCCCCGGGCCCGCTGAGGGTCACGACGACGTCGTAGCCCTGGCAGCGCTCGTCCAGCCCCGACAGCCGGGCAGCGCTCACCCCGTATCCCTGCAGTGCCGCGACGTACGCGACGTCGTAGTCGATCTGGACCTGTGCGGAGCTGCACGCCGCGGCCGCGGCGTCCTCCCCGACCAGGATCTGGTCACCCGCCAGGTCGACACCCGCGGCGGAGGCCGCGCGCACGCCGATCAGCGCGACTGCCACGAGGGCGATCGACGCGGCCTTCCGGTGCCTGCTGCTGAGCATCTGTCCCCCTCCTGGGTCCGAGATGGCGGGTCCTGCTGTGTCCCTCACCGGGCATCCGTGCTCGGTGGTCTGCTCCGTCGTGGACGGGCGGGCGCCAGGACGGCGCTAGGTCCGGAACCTGTGCAGGCGGACGTAGGTGCACGTGGCGTGCGGTGCGGCGGAGGCGCTCCGCGGCTCCCGAGCTCTCATGGTGACCTTCTGTCGTTCGGTAACCCGGCTGACCCTGAGGGCCCCGTGGCTTTGCGTCCCCACCTCACGATGGGTTTGCCGTTGTCGCTGACGGGTTCAGGATGCGCCTTGGCACCCGATCCGTCCAGGGGTGTCACCCGGTCGCGCGTCCGGTTTGGGTGCGTGCGCGGCATCGGCGCACACTGGAGCACGTGGAAATCACCCGGTCGGCCCCCTCAGACCCGCCGCCACCCGGCCTGCACCGCTCCCGCTGGGAGCGCTACGTGGCGCTGGGCGACTCGTTCACCGAGGGGCTGTGGGACGTGCCCGACGGCTCACCACCCGCGCGGACGGACGCCATCGACCCCACCCTCCCCTGCCGCGGCTGGGCGGACCTGCTCGCGGGCCACCTCGCGCAGCGCAGCGAGGGCGAGCTGCGGTACGCCAACCTCGCGGTGCGCGGCCGCCTGCTCGGCCCGATCCTGCGCGAGCAGGTGCCCGTGGCCCTCGAGCACCGGGCGGACCTCGTGAGCCTCGTCGGCGGCGGGAACGACATGCTGCGCCCGACGGCGGACCCCGACGCGCTGGCCTCGGCGCTCGAGGACGCCGTGGTCCGGCTCCGCGCCGCAGGTGCCGACGTGCTGCTCGCGAGCGGCATGGACGCGAAGGACAGCCCCGTCGTGCGCCGCACCCGCTCACGCGTCGCGGTGCTCAACGCGCACGTGTGGACGATCGCCCGTCGTCACGGCGCGCACGTGCTCGACGTGTGGGGCATGCGGTCGCTGCGCGACTGGCGCATGTGGGCGCCCGACCGCATCCACCTCACCACCGAGGGCCACCGGCGGGTGGCCCAGGCGGCCCTCGTCGCGCTCGGGCTCGAGCCCGACGACGCCGCGTGGGACGACCCGCTGCACCCGCTGCCGCCCGCACCGCGCGCCGAGCGGATCCGGCAGGACGTCGACTGGCTGCGCGCGCACGCCTACCCGTGGGCGACCCGCCGTCTGCGAGGGCGCTCGTCGGGTGACACCCGCGTGCCCAAGCGTCCGCAGCTCGCACCCGTCGAGCCGGTCACCCGCAGCTGAGCAGCCCGCCCGCCCCGTCGTTGCGCGGCTGCACCCACACCGACCGCACGTCCCCCTTGCGGAGCGTGTGGTGGTCGCCCCAGCCCGTCTGACCCGCGAGCGTGAGCACGGGCAGGTCCGCGCACGAGGACTGGCGCACGACGCCCGAGCCGAACGCACTCGTGGGCACCCACGGGTACCGGCTGTGCGAGAAGTCGATCCGGATCGTCCACTCGACCGGGTTGTTCGCGTTGCCCGTGCGGGCGTCCCGGACGGTGATGTCGAGGTCGTAGCCGGTGGACCAGACGTTGCCGCCGCGCACCGTGGCCGTCGCGGTGCACGGGCGTGCGGGGTCGCTCGTCCAGCACGTGATCGCGGGGCCGGCGACGGGCGGGGTCCACGTCCACGTCGCCACGACCCCCCACCCGTCGAGCGTGAGGGCCACGCCGACGACGGCGGCCGGGGCGTACGCGGGCACGGGGACGTCGACCGCACCCGCGGCCGGCAGTCCCGCGACGACGTCGTCCTGCGCGAGCGGGCCGGCGGTGCCGACGAGCCGCAGCCGGGCCTCGCTCCCCACGCACTCCTGCGGCACCGTGAGCCGGACCACGGTCGCCGTCGTGGTCGCCGGTGCCGTCACCGCGATCGCGTCGGCGCAGCGCTCGGCGACGGTCACGCTCGTGAGGGACGCGGGCGCGAGCGGGAGACGGGCGGCGTGGCCCACCGCGGCGGACGCCGCGAGCACGCCGACGAGGGCGCCGGCGAGCACGGTACGCACGACGGTGCGCGGGCGCACGGCACGCAGGCGCACGGCGGCTCCGTTCGCTCGAGGGGACCCTGCGGGGTGGGGAAGGTGCACGGCGGGGGGACGGACGGGACGCGTCAGTCGTGGATGACGACGGCGACCCCGGTGACCTGTGCGGCCACGAGCGCGGCCGGCAGGGTGTGGGTCTGGTCGGCGCCCGTCACGGTGCCGCGGACCTCGGCACCCACCGCCCCGCCGGGCCCGGTGGGCTGCAGCGCGATCGACCGTCCGACGCACGGGCCGGCGACGCCGCGCAGGCGCACCCCGGTCACGACGTAGCGACCGCCCGTGAACGTGCTCACGAGGCTCACCCGCACCGGTGTGCCCGTCTGGCACGAACCGACCACCGACGTGCCCGCGGCGACCCCCCGGGTCTCGACCGAGAGCTGGGCCGCGGCCGCCGTGCCGAGGCCCGCGAGCGCGAGCGCACCGAGCGCGAGCGCGGCGAGGCGCCGCCGCACGGACGTGCGGCGAGGCGTGCGGACCGGGCGGGTCACGGGGCCTCCTCAGCCGGTCGTGGCGACGTACCAGCCGTCGATCGTCACGGAGAGCGCGTGCGAGGTGAAGATCCCGCCGTAGGTCGCGCTCATGGCCACGTCCACCGAGCCCGTCGGGAGCGTCGCCACCGCGCCGGTCGCGACCGCTGAGCCGCCCGTCTGGTGCGCGGTGACGTGCAGCGCACGGCCCGCGCACGCGGGCGGCACGGTGAGCCGGACGCCACGGAAGCCCCCCAGCCCCCACCACACCGCGTCGGTGCGGGTGAGCGCGAGGGACGACGTCGTGCACGCCTGACCGTTCACGGTGGTCAGGGTGCTCGGTGCGACCGCGAGCGAGGCCGCCTGTGCGGTGCTGAGCCCGCCGGCGAGCAGGCACACGGCCGCGACGGCGGCCAGGGCGCGCAGTCTCATCGCGTGAGCTCCTCGGGGTCCGGGTCTGTCGGGTCCGTCGTGTGCGGGACGAGCACGGCGAGCGAACTCGCCGTGGGGTCGGGGGCCGGCGGCACGGGGCCGTCGTCAGCCGCGTCCGCGGCGTCGTCGGCCAGGGCCGCATCGGGGTCGTCACGGCGACCGGGCCACACGACCACCGCGAGGGCGAGCACGAGCAGGGAGAGCCAGGTGAGCGGGCTCAGCAGGATCGACGCGAACCGGCCCACGTGCGGCAGGTGCAGCACCGCCGAGCCGTGGATGTCGTCGGCGGTCGGCTGCCACGGGTCGAGGAAGTCGTTGTTGTCGCCCTGCACCACCCAGCCGTCGGCGTCGCCGTCGACGATCCGGTGGATCACGCGGGCGCCGCCCACGTTCGGCGGGCTGTAGACGATCACGTCGCCCACGTCGACCGGGCCGCAGCGCGCGACCACCAGGTCACCCGTGCGGTAGGTCGGCTCCATCGACTGACCCGACACGATGGTCAGCGTGGTGCAGCCGCCCAGCGAGCTCGGCCACAGGAACCAGCCGACCGCGAGCGCCACGACGATCCACAGCGTGCCCTGGGCACCACCGAGCAGGCGGCGCAGCACTCCTGCTGCGCCGCCTCGCTCGGCGGGGGCGTCCATGGCGCGGGGCCGATCGACGATCGGCGTCCGGTCAGCCCGAGATGACGACGGAGACGCTCTCGACCTCGGCCGCGAGCTCGCTGCCGGCCGGCGTGGTGAGGGTCGTGGTGCCGGTCGCGGCGGTGCCGGTGAACTCGTGCAGCGCGGTGCCCGCGTCGTCCGCGAGGGTCACGCGCACGTCGAGGCCGTCGCACGCGGCGTCCACGCCGCTCAGCACGATGCCGGTGGTGTTGTAGGCGCCGCCCGCGTAGGCGTTCTGGAAGCCGACCTCGATGGCCGCGCCGCCCTCGGGCTGGCACGACGCGACGATCTCCGTCGCGGCACCGAGCGAGGCGGAGTCGACGTTGAGCTGGGCCGCGGAGGCGAGCGAGAGGCCGGCGACGCCGACGACGGCGAGGGCGATGGCAGCAGACTTACGGCGCGTGGAAGCCATGGGGGATGTCCTTCTGTCGGGACGGACGACCTGGGTGGGATCGCCCGGTACGGGGGTGAGTGCACCGGTGGGGGCCGGTTGTCCCGTTTCATCGGTCCATGTCGGACACGCCTTGAGCCGAGACGCGCACCAGTCTGGGTGAGCCGTCATGGCGCCGCGGGCCGTTCGGGGCGCATGTGCCCAGGTCACACGCCTTTTCACCCGCTCGCGCGGGGACGAACCGGACAGATCGGTCACCCCCGGCTCGCGCGTTTCACCCGATCGGCCCACGTCCGACGGGGCCGCGTGCCGGGTGCGACGCACGGCGCGAGGTGAAAGGAGAGCCGCCTGTCGGACTCGAACCGACGACCGTCCGCTTACAAGGCGGGTGCTCTACCACTGAGCTAAGGCGGCGGGCCGGACGGGGCGGTGGCCCCGCCCGGGTGGGCAAGTCTGCCAGAGGGTCAGCCGCGGGCGGCCTCGATCGCGGCCTCGAGCACGCCGTCCTGGCGCCAGTCGCCCGCGAGCTCCTCGCCGTCCACGAGGATCGTCGGCGTCGCGAGGCGCTCCAGGTCGGCCTCGGCGAGAGCGGTCGCCTCCGCGGCCCACTCGCGGTAGCTGCCCTGCGCCAGGTCGTCCGCGACCTCCTGGGGCACCCCGGCCTCGACGGCGATGTCCGCGATCTCCTCGTCGGAGAGCCCGGACGTGCCCTCCTCGGGCTGGTTGGCGAACAGCAACGCGTTGAACGCGACGAAGGCCTCGGGCGCCTCCTCGGCGACGTGGAACGCGGCCGAGGCCGAGCGCGTCGAGAACTGCGAGCCCTGGGAGGCGCGGTCGAGGATCGTGATCGGGTGGTAGTCCACGACGACGTCACCCGCCTCGCGAAGCTCGTCGAGGACGGGCCCCTGGGTCTGCTCGAACAGCCCGCAGAACGGGCACATGTAGTCGGCGTACACGCTGACCACGACGACGTCCTCGCCGAAGGCACCGTCCTCGAACGTCGCGCGCGGCGCGCCGTCCTCGGTGACCATCGCAGGGGGGTCGGCCACCACGCCGTCGGCGTCGACCACCACCCCGCCGCGTTCGGTGGTCACGGTGGGCTCGAGCTGCTCACCGAGCGGCGCGGGCTGGCCCGAACGCAGGATGGCCCAGACGACGCCGCCCAGCACGAGCAGGCCGACGACGAGCAGGGAGACCACCACGACGCGCTGACGCCGGGCGGCGCGCTCCTGCTCCTGGCGGAGCTGGGCGGCCGCGACGCGGGCGTCCTCGCGGCGCTGGGCCTTGGTGGGGCGGGGGTCGGTCATGACGTTCCTTCCGATCGAGGGGTGCGGCCGTGCCCGGCACGCCGCACGCGGGTGAGGAGGGGCCGCGTGGCGCGGCCGGGGAGGTGCAGGGGTGTCACCCGAGCAGCGCGGGGCCGTAGCGCAGCCCCACGAGCGCGGCGAGCAGCAGGAGCCACGTCCACACGACCACGACGTCGACCTCGTGCTCGATCGCCCAGCGGGCGCGCGCCTGGATGCGGCGTGGCAGGTAGAGGTTGTCGTCGCGCACGTTCACGTGCGTGAGCGTGGTGAACACGAGCGTGGTCGAGACCGTGACGAGCAGGCACCAGGGGCACAGGGCGCCGATCTCGAACATCGACTGCTGGAAGAGCCAGTACGCGAAGACCAGGCCCAGCGTGTAGACGGCCTGCGCGGACGCCATGAACCAGCGCGGGAACCGCACGCCGCCCAGCGACGCGACGGCGATCGTGATCACCACGGGCTCGGCGACGAGCCCCAGGAACGCGTTGGGGAAGCCGAACAGCGAGGCCTGCCACGACTGCGCCACGGTGCCGCACGACAGCACCGCGCTGACGTCGCACGCGAGCTGCGCGTCCGGGTTCTCGGCGAGGAGCAGGGCGTCGATCGACAGGACGAACGACGCGAGGAGGCTGATGCACGCCGAGACGAGCATCGTCGTGAAGATGAAGCGGTTGTCGTGGCGCAACCGGAAGGCGCGCGCCAGAGCGGTGTCGGCCGAGGGCGCGGCCTCGGGAGGCGGGGTGGGCGCGGGACCTCGTGTCGAGGTACGGCCCGTGGACGGCAGGGACATGGGTGGTCTCCGGGGTGGCGGCCGCGACGGTGGCACGAACGGTGGGTGGGCGGGCGCTCAGGCGAGCGCGAGCGCGGGCGGACCGCGCCGCCACGGCGCGCGTCCGGCGCCCACCGGCACCACCGACCACGTGCGCCCGAGCACGGCCGTACGCGGCTCGTCCACGGGACCGACGGCGACGTCCCGCGCAGGGAGGCGACGCCGTGCCCCCAGCACGCGCGCGACCGCGGCGAGCGCCGAGGCGACCACGGCGGCGGTCCCGAGGCCGGCGCACGCACCGGCCAGGTGGGCGAGGAGCACCGGGACCGCGACCATCAGCGCGATCGCCGTGACCGTGCGGCCCTCGGCCCCGAGCGCGAGACCGCTCGGGCAGTCGACCTCGGTCCGCACGAGCGCCATCCGCAGACCCAGCTGACCCGCCGCGCCGTCGGAGACGCAGCGGTGCACGAGCACGGCACCGTCCCGCATGAGCCAGGCGACCACGGGTGCGAGCACCGCCAGGACGGGGGCGAGCAGCAGCCAGCCCCGGCGTCGCGCGATGCTCATGCGGGCCACGATACGCACGCCACCTGGGAGTGCCCAGGGTCCTGCGGCCCACGCCCACGCGTCGACGCCCGCACCCGCCACGGGCCGGGCGCCCGCCCCACGACGCGCGCGACCGCTCAGCGCAGGTCGGGCGGGCCCGGCAGGGGCCACCAGACCGTCCCGTGCCCGAGCAGGACGAGCGCGACCAACGCGCCGGTCGCGACGAGGCACACGAGCACGAGCCCGACGGCGACCGCCGTGGGCGGGGCGAGCGCCGCGAGCGTCCACCGGGCGCCCGCGCGCGTACGTCGGCTCATGGGGCCGAACCACAGCACGAGGAGCCCGATCAGCACCGCGACCGCGAGCAGGGCCGCGGTGACCCACGGCGCGTTGTCGGCCAGCTCACCCGGCGCCTCGCCGGGTGCCGGTCCGACGACGTGGAGCCGTCCGGTGTCGAGCAGCCACCACCCCACGCCCCCGGTCATGACCACGAGGCTCGCCCCGACCAGGGCGGCGGGCAGCACGCCCAGCAGGCCCCGCAGCAGGTGCCAGGGCGCGAGCGCGACCGAGCCGGCGACGTCGCCCCGGCCCGGTCCTCGCCGGGCACGGCGGCCGTGCACCTGGTCGACCGCGAGCCCGACGGCACGCACGAGGACCGCGAGGACGGCCGCGACGACCAGGGCGACACCGGGGCGGGCCGCACCCGCCGCGAGCAGCACCGCGCCGAGCGCGAGGACCGTGCCGGTGCGTCGGCGGGGCACGGGTGGTGCCCACGGGGCCTCGGGGGCGCCGTCCTGCGCGGGGACCGCCTGCGGGCCCGCGTGGTCCTCCGTGCCCTCGTACGCCTCGTCCTCGTACACCTCGTCCGCGTACGCGTCGTCGTCGTACGCGTCGTCCTCGTCCTGCGCCGGAAGGGACTGCACGGCCGTCGCGTCGTCGTCGACCGGGAGCACGCGCGTACCACCGGCTCCCCCGGCCGCCACCACCGCGGTCGCCGGCTCGAGCGGCGTGAGCGTCGTCGCGACGCCGTCGGCGTCCTGCCCGCCCCCGGGGCCCGGGTCGGTGTCCCCCGTGGCCGCGAGCTCGAGCTCCTCGACCACCGTCGCCGCCGAGGCGCGGCGCCACGGGTCCACCGAGAGCGCCGAGCGCAGGGCCGCGGACGTGCGCCGGTCGAGACCGTCGAGGTCGGGCTCACCGGCCCTCGCCCGCGCGAGCACGGCCTGGAGCGGCCGCGTCCCGAACGGTGCCCGGCCGGTCGCCGCGAACGCGAGCAGCGCGGCCCAGCCCCACCAGTCGGCCGCCTCGGACGGCTCACCCCCCTCGAGCAGCTCGGGCGAGAGGTACCCGGGCGTCCCCGCCACCAGACCGGTCGACGTGACGCGTGCCTCGTCGACCGCCTGGGCGATGCCGAAGTCGATGAGCACCGCGCCGCGCGAGGTCATCAGGACGTTGCCCGGGGTCAGGTCGCGGTGCAGCACCCCGGCCGCGTGGACCACCTCGAGCGCGGCGCGCAGCTGCTCGGCGAGCTCCGCGAGGTCGTCGGCACCGAGGGGTCCGTGCTCGCGCACGTGGGCCGCGAGGTCCTGGCCGTCGAGCAGCTCGGTGACCACGAACGCGTCGGTCGAGTCGATCTCGGCGTCGAGCACGCGGGCCACGCCGGGGTGACGCACGCGCTGCAGGTGGGCGACCTCGCGGCGCAGGCGCTCACGGGCGTCCGGGTCCTGACCCAGGTGCGGGTGCAGCAGCTTGAGCGCGACCAGGGCCCCCTCGCCGTCGGCGGCGCGGTAGACCGCGCCCATGCCGCCCTGCCCGAGCGGTCCGAGCACGCGGTACCCACCGACCTCCGTCCCGGGGGCGACGCCGATGCGCTCCATGCAGCCACGCTAGCCGCCGCGCGCGTCCGGGGCCCGCGCCGCGCAGGCGCCCGGCGCGTCGGCTCGGTAGCCTGCGTGGCAGATCCGAGGAGCTGAGGCAGTGGCACGCACGGGGTACGAGCTGGTCGTCGTCGCGAACCGTCTTCCGGTGGACGTGGTCCTCGAACCCGACGGGACGACGTCGTGGCGCAGGTCCCCCGGCGGCCTGGTCACGGCACTCGAGCCGGTGATGCAGACGACCGACGGCGCGTGGGTCGGCTGGTCGGGAGCACCCGACCACGAGGCCGAGCCCTTCGACTCGGGCGGCATGCGCCTGGTACCCGTGCCCCTGAGCCGCGGTGAGGTCGAGCAGTACTACGAGGGCTTCTCCAACGACACCCTCTGGCCGCTGTACCACGACGTCATCAGCCCGCCCGAGTTCCACCGCACGTGGTGGGACGCCTACCGGCGGGTGAACCGTCGCTTCGCCGAGGCCGCCGCGCAGCAGGCGGGCGAGGGCGCGACCGTGTGGGTCCAGGACTACCAGCTCCAGCTGGTCCCCGCGATGCTCCGCGAGCTGCGGCCGGACCTGCGCATCGGGTACTTCCACCACATCCCGTTCCCGCCCTTCGAGATCTTCACGCAGATGCCGTGGCGTCGTCAGGTGGTCGACGGCCTGCTGGGCGCGGACCTCATCGGCTTCCAGCGCGCGGGCGACGCCGCCAACTTCATCCGTGTGGTGCGTCGGCTCACCGACCTCACCACGCGCGGTCCCGTCATCACCGTTCCGGGCGAGGACGGTGCGCGGCACGTGCGCGCCTCGGCCTTCCCCATCTCGATCGACTCGGCCCGGTTCGACGAGCTCGCCCGCAGCGAGGCCGTGCGCGAGCGCGCCCGCGAGATCCGCCACGACCTGGGTGACCCGCAGGTACTCCTGCTCGGGGTCGACCGGCTCGACTACACCAAGGGGATCCGGCACCGGATCAAGGCCTACGGCGAGCTCCTCGCCGAGGGCCGGCTGCAGGTGCCCGATGCCGCACTGGTCCAGGTCGCGAGCCCCAGCCGGGAGAACGTCGAGGCGTACCAGCAGCTCCGCGAGGAGGTCGAGGTGCTGGTGGGGCGCATCAACGGCGAGCACGGCCAGATCGGCGCGGCGGCCATCTACTACATGCACCACTCCTACCCGCCGGAGGAGATGGCGGCCCTCTACCTCGCGGCCGACGTGATGCTCGTGACCGCGCTGCGGGACGGCATGAACCTCGTGGCCAAGGAGTTCGTCGCGGCCTGCACGGACGACCGTGGGGTGCTGGTGCTCTCGGAGTTCGCGGGCGCGGCCGACGAGCTCTCGGGCTCGCTCCTGGTCAACCCGCACGACATCGACGGCCTCAAGGACGCGATCGAGCGCGCGGTGACCATGGAGCCGCGCGAGATGCGGCGCCGCATGCGCAAGCTGCGCCGCCGCGTGCTCGAGGACGACGTGAACAAGTGGTCGCAGCGGTTCCTCGCGACCCTCAACGCGGTGCCGCACGCGCCGGCGGGCGGACGATGAGCGGCGACGCCACCGGGACCGTGCCCGACGACCTCGCGCGCGCCCTCGACGCTCTCGCGGCGCACGTGCGCGACGGTGGCCGTGCGCTCGTCGCGCTCGACTTCGACGGCGCGCTCGCGCCGCTCCAGGACGACCCGGACGCGAGCCGCGCCCTGCCCGCGGCGGTGACGGCACTCGCACGCCTCGGCACCGTCCCCGGCGTCACGCTCGCGCTGGTCTCGGGTCGCGGCGTCGCGGACCTCGCGGCCCGCGCCGAGGTGCCCGACGGCACCCTCCTGGTAGGGAGCCACGGCGCCGAGCGCGGCAGGGTCGTCGACGGCGGCCCGGAGCGCCACGACCTCGAGCTCGACGAGGCCACCGCCGCGCGGCACCGCGAGATCACCCGGGCACTCGTCGAGGCGGTCGAGGGCACCACGGCCCGCGTCGAGCACAAGCCCGCCGCGGTGGTGCTGCACACGCGCACCGCCGAGCCGGCCGACGCCGAGCGGCTCACGGCGTTCGCGCTGGGCCTGGGCGAGCGCGACGGCGTCGACGCGATGCACGGCAAGGCGGTGGTCGAACTCGCGGTGCTGCACGTCACCAAGGGCGACGCGCTGGCCGACCTGCGTGCCGAGACGCGTGCCGGTGCGCTGCTCTACGCGGGCGACGACGTCACCGACGAGCGCGCGTTCCGCACGCTCCAGGCCGACGACGTCACCATCAAGGTGGGCGAGGGCGACACCGCGGCACGCTTCCGCGTCCACGACCCCGAGGGCCTCGCCGCCGCGCTCACGCGGCTCGCGGCGGCGCTCGCCTGACCCGGCGCGAGCGCCCGGGGCCCGCCGAGCGGCCGCGGCGCGCGCCGGTACCGGATCGTGACCTCGGTCGTCGCCGGTCCCGCACACGGTGTGGCAGGATGACGACGTCGCACGGGTGACGTGGCCCACACCATCGACGGTGGCGTGCCGCGGCACCCGTGTCGGTGTCACAGAGGACACCTGACGCACCGCTCTACGACGGATCGTCCGGCACGTACCTGCCGGTGGAGGGATGGACGCACCATGGCCACTGTCACCTATGACAAGGCGACCCGGATCTACCCGGGCACCGAGCGCCCCGCGGTCGACGCGCTCGACCTGCACATCGAGGACGGCGAGTTCCTCGTCCTCGTCGGCCCCTCGGGCTGCGGCAAGTCGACGTCGCTGCGCATGCTCGCGGGCCTCGAGGACGTCAACGACGGCCGCATCCTCATCGGGGACCGGGACGTGACCGACGTCCAGCCCAAGGACCGCGACATCGCGATGGTCTTCCAGAACTACGCGCTGTACCCGCACATGTCGGTCGCCGACAACATGGGCTTCGCGCTCAAGATCGCGGGCACGCCGAAGGCGGACATCCGCAAGCGCGTCGAGGAGGCCGCCAAGATCCTCGACCTGTCCGAGTACCTGGACCGCAAGCCGAAGGCCCTCTCGGGTGGCCAGCGCCAGCGTGTCGCGATGGGTCGCGCGATCGTGCGTCAGCCCCAGGTGTTCCTCATGGACGAGCCGCTGTCGAACCTCGACGCCAAGCTCCGCGTCCAGACGCGTACGCAGATCGCCTCGCTCCAGCGCCGCCTGGGCGTCACCACGGTCTACGTGACGCACGACCAGACCGAGGCCCTCACGATGGGCGACCGCATCGCGGTGCTCAAGGACGGCCTGCTCCAGCAGGTCGGGACGCCGCGCGACATGTACGACACCCCGGCCAACGTGTTCGTCGCCGGCTTCATCGGCTCGCCCGCGATGAACATCGGCTCGTTCGTGGTCTCGGACGGCGCGGCGCAGCTCGGTCAGACGCGCATCCCGCTCGAGCGCAGCATCGTCGGCTCCATCAAGCCCGAGGACAAGGGCCACATCACCATCGGCTTCCGTCCCGAGTCGCTCGACATCGTGACCCAGGCGCACGAGGGCGCGATCCCGATCAAGGTGGTCCTCGTCGAGGAGCTCGGCTCGGACGCGTTCGTCTACGGTGAGCTCGCGGGCGCGGGTGCGGCCGCGAAGGACATCCACTCGGGTGCCGGCGACGCGCAGATCATCGTGCGCGTCGACCCGCGCCAGGTGCCGCGGAAGAACGAGACGATCTGGGTGGCCATCCGCCCGGGTGAGCGTCACGTGTTCTCGGCCGCGAGCGGCGCACGCATCACCGCCTGACCCAGCTCGACCCAGCGACGGGGCGGGACGGCACCAGCCGTCCCGCCCCGTCCTGCTTCGGGACCGTGACCGAGGAGACCCCCGTGCCGCACTCGCTGCAGATCACCGCCGCCGCGCCGGACCCCGCCCTGCTGGACCTGCCGTGGCACATCCCGCTCGAGGAGTGGCCCGCCGAGAACCTCGCCGCGCTGCCCCGAGGCATCTCGCGGCACGTCGTGCGGTTCGTCAAGCTCTCGGGGCGCGTGATCGCGGTCAAGGAGATCGGCGAGACCGTCGCGTACCGCGAGTACGAGCTGCTACGTGCGCTCAACCGCCTCGACGTGCCGAGCGTCGAGCCCGTGGGCGTCATCACCGGGCGCCGCTCGCCGTCGGGCGAGCGGCTCGAGGCGGTGCTCATCACCAAGCACCTGCAGTTCTCGCTGCCGTACCGCGCGCTGTTCAGCCAGTACCTCCAGCCCGACACGACCGGGCGCCTGATCGACGCCCTCGCCGTGCTCATGGTGCGGCTGCACCTCACGGGCTTCTACTGGGGCGACGTGTCGCTGTCCAACACGCTGTTCCGTCGCGATGCCGAGACGTTCGCGGCGTACCTCGTCGACGCCGAGACCGGCGACCTGCATGAGCGCCTGTCCTCCGGCCAGCGCGCGTACGACCTCGAGGTCGCGCGGGTCAACATCATCGGCGAGCTCATGGACCTCGAGGCCGGCGACCTGCTCGAGCAGGGCGTCGACACGGTCGCGATCGGTGCGCGCCTGGTCGAGCGCTACGAGGAGCTGTGGGCGACGCTCACCGACGCCGAGTCGTTCGACACCGGCGAGCGGTGGCGCGTGGCCGCGCGCATCGAGCGGCTCAACGCGCTCGGCTTCGACGTCGGCGAGCTCGACATCACCACCGACGTGGACGGGACGAGCGTGCGCATCCAGCCCAAGGTGGTGGACGCGGGCCACCACTCGCGCCGGCTCATGCGCCTCACGGGCCTCGACGTCCAGGAGAACCAGGCCAGGCGCCTGCTCAACGACCTCGACGCCTACCGCGCCGCGACCGACCGCCAGGGTGAGGACGAGGAGTTCGCCGCGCACGACTGGCTGACGACGGTCTTCGAGCCGGCCGTGCGTGCGGTCCCGCGCGAGCTGCGGACCAAGCTCGAGCCGGCACAGATGTTCCACGAGATGCTCGACCACCGGTGGTACGTGTCGCGTGAGCAGGGTCGCGACGTCCCGATGGCCGAGGCCGTGCGCAGCTACGTCGAGCAGGTGCTCCGTCACCGCCCGGACGAGCGCGCCGTGCTGGGTGCGGTGCCGGGCGTGGACAGCACGGCCCTCCCCCGCTTCGAGGAGGGCTGAGCGCCGCGCGCTCAGCCCTGCCGGCGGATCCGGTCGACCTCGTAGAGGCCGATACCCGCGGCGACGCCGGCGTTGAGGCTCTCGACCGCCGAGCGGATGGGGATCGAGGCCACGACGTCGCACGTCTCGCGCACGAGGCGGCCGAGGCCCTTGCCCTCCGAGCCCACGACGACCACGACCGGGTCCGTCGCGAGGTGCAGCTCGCTGACGGGCATCGACCCGCCCGCGTCGAGCCCCACCACGAAGCAGCCCGCGTCGCGCAGCTCGCCGAGCGCGCGCACGAGGTTCGTCGCGCGGGCCACGGGCACACGCGCCGCCGCGCCCGCCGACACCTTCCACGCCGCGGCCGTCACACCCGCGGCCCGACGCTCGGGCACGAGCACCCCGTGCGCACCGAACGCCCCCGCGGACCGCAGCACGGCACCGAGGTTCCGCGGGTCCGTGACGCCGTCGAGCGCGACGACCAGGGCCGGCTGGCCGCTGCGCTGCGCGCGCGCCACGAGCCCGCGCACGTCCGTGTAGTCGTACGGCGGCACCTGCACCACGACGCCCTGGTGGACCAGGCCGTCCGTGAGCCGGTCGAGCTCGGGCTTGGTGACCTCGAGCAGGGGCACCCGCCGCTCGCTCGCGATCTTGAGGATCTCGCGCACGCGCTCGTCGGCGTCGATCCGGTGCGCGACCCACAGCCCGGCGACGGGCACGCCCGCGCGCAGCGCCTCGACCACCGAGTTGCGTCCGGCGACGATCTCGCCGCCCGTGCTCTCCCGCCGCCGACGTGCGGGAGCGGCCGCGGCGGGGCGCGGCTTCTCGGGCGCGCTCGCGGCGCGGCCTCGGCCGCGCTGCTGGGCCGTGTCGAGCCGCTCCTTGGCGGCCTTGCGCTTGGCCGCGACGTGGTACGGCCTGTCCTCCGCCTTGGGCGTGGGCCCCTTGCCCTCGAGGCTGCGCCGGTTCTTGCCGCCCGACCCGATCGTGGCGCCCTTCTTCGACCCCGCCTTGCGGGTCGCGCCGCGGCGCTGGGAGTTGCCGGCCATCAGTCCTCCTGGTCAGGGGTCGGGGCGAGGGACCACCGCGCCCCGGTGGGCGAGTCCTCCACGACGACGCCCGCGGCCGCGAGACGGTCGCGCACGGCGTCGGCCGCGGCCCAGTCCTTGGCGGCCCGCGCCTGGGCCCGTACCGCGAGCTCGGCCTCGACGAGACGGCCGAGCGCGTGCATCGCGTCGTCGGAACGGCCCGTCTGCTCGTCGGCCCACGTGACGGGGTCGAGGCCGAGCACGTCGAGCATCGACCGCACGGCCAGGAGCTCATCCGCGACGGCGGCGGCGTCCAGCTCGGTGAGCGCGGTGTTGCCGCGCCGCAGGTGCTCGTGCACGACGGCGAGCGCAGCCGGGACGTTGAGGTCGTCGTCCATCGCGGCGCTGAACGCGGCAGGCAGCTCGGACGTCGCGACCTGCGCGTCGATGCGACCCGCGACCTCGGCGCCCACACGCTCGGTCGCACGGCGCACGAACCCTGCGAGCCGGTTCCACGTGGCCTCGGCCTCGTGCAGCGTCTCGGGCGTGTACTCGAGCATCGACCGGTACTGGACGGCGGTGAGCGCGTAGCGCAGCACGGGCGGGGGCACCTGCGCGAGCACGGCCTCGACGAGCAGGGAGTTGCCGAGCGACTTGCTCATCTTGGCCCCGCCCTGCGTGACCCACGCCGAGTGCATCCACAGCCGGGCGAAGCCGTGGCCTGCGGCACGCGACTGCGCCTGCTCGTTCTCATGGTGCGGGAACCGCAGGTCGAGGCCGCCGCCGTGGATGTCGAACGTCTCGCCCAGGTAGCGCTGCGCCATGGCGGAGCACTCGAGGTGCCAGCCGGGGCGCCCGCGCCCGAAGGGTGTGGGCCACGACGCCGTCGGCGGGTCCCCCGCGCGCACTCCCTTCCACAGGGCGAAGTCGTGCGGGTCGCGCTTGCCCGGGCGGGACCCCGTCTCGCCCGCGTCAGGCTTCGCGTCGCGCGGGTCCTCGTCGTCGGGCTCGGGAGCCAGGTCCTCGGGTCGCTGGTTCGTGAGCGACCCGTACTCCGGGTACGAGCGCACGTCGAACCACACGTCGCCGTCCCCGGTCGCGTACGCGTGACCGCGCTCGACGAGCCTCTCCATGAGCTCGACCATCTCGGTCACGTGGCCGGTGGCGCGCGGCTCGTAGGTGGGCGGGAGGATGCCCAGGGCGTCGTGGGCGGCCGCGAACTCCCGCTCGAAGCGCTGGGCCCACGCCCACCAGGGCACGTCCGCCTCGGCCGACTTCGTGAGGATCTTGTCGTCGATGTCGGTGACGTTGCGCACCAGGGTCACGCGCAGCCCGGCCCGTCGCAGCCAGCGGACGAGCACGTCGAACGCGACGTCGGTGCGCATGTGGCCGATGTGGGGCGAGCCCTGCACGGTGGCACCGCACACGTAGATGCCGATCTCGCCGGCGCGCAGCGGGACGAGCTCGCGCGTGGTGCGGGACGCGGTGTCGAAGAGGTGCAGGCTCACCGCGCAAGGGTACCGGCGGCATCCCACGGGGGTGGACCCGCGGGCCTCGCAGGGACATGATCGAGGTATGGCACGCGCGGTGGTGGCGACCGCCTACGGCGGACCTGACGTCCTGCGGGTCGTGGAGCACGACCCGGGGCTCCCGGGGCCGGGTGAGGCCCTGGTGGAGATGCGCGCCGCGGGGGTCAACCCGGCGGACTGGAAGACCTACAGCGGCGCGTGGGGCGACGACGAGGCCCGGCTCCCGCTGCGCCTCGGCTTCGAGCTCGCCGGCACCGTCCTCGAGGCGGGTGAGGGCGTGGACCGCGCCTGGGTCGGCCAGGAGGTCGTCGCGCATCCCGTGAGCGGCGCGTACGCGGATCGGGTGCTCGTGCGCGCCTCGCGGCTCGTCCCCAGGCCCGCGGCTCTCGACGTGACCGAGGCGGGCGCCCTGCTGCTCGCCGGGACGACGGCCCTGCACGCGCTGGACGCCGCCGGCGTGGGCGCGGGTGACACGGTGCTCGTGCACGGGGCCAGCGGCGGCGTCGGCTCGATGGTCACGCAGCTCGCCCTCAGGCGCGGCGCGCGCGTGGTGGGGACGGCGAGCCGCGCCAAGCACGACGACGTGGTCGAGCTCGGGGCGACCGCGATCACGTACGGCCCCGGGCTGCACGGTCGCGTCGAGCAGGCCGCACCCGGCGGGCTCACGGCCGCGATCGACACCGTGGGGACCGACGAGGCCCTCGACACCTCGGTGGCCCTCGTCGCGGACCGCAGGCGCGTGGTGACGATCGTCGCGGCGGCGCGCGGCACGGCCCTCGGCGTGACCGTGATGAGCGGCAACGGAGGGCTCACGGCCGAGCAGCGCGCACGCGCCCGCGAGCACGTCGCGTCCCTCGCCGCCGCGGGCCACCTGCGGGTACGGGTCGGCGCGGTCTACCACCTGGCCGACGTCGTGCAGGCGCACCGGTCCGCGATGTCCGGGACCCGTGGGCGCGTGGTGCTCGTCCCCTGAGCACGCGCGGGCCGTGGGGCGCGGTGCGGTGGTGCGTATCAGGGCTCGCCGTCGGAGCGCAGCTCGCGCCGAGCGCGCCTGCCGCCCCCTGCGGCCGGCGGGGGCGCGGGCGAGGTTGTTCTCGGTGGTTGCGGGGACGGCGAGCGGGTTGCCGGGCTCGGCCATTCCCATCACGGGGG
>NZ_JAACYI010000031.1 GCF_009996735.1 Cellulomonas sp. APG4
CCGCGGGCACCGCTGCCGACGGTGCACCACCAGCGGCGGCGCGGCCCGTGCCCGTCGCGGGGGCGGGGACGACGCCGCCCGCGAGCTGGCGCTCGACCCGGTCCACGCGCGCACCCAACCCACGCGCGCCGTCGTCAGCTCCGGGAAGCAGGAGCCGCGCGACCAGGAGCTCGAGGTGCAGACGCGGCGACGTCGCTCCCGTCATCTCCGTGAGGGCCTCGTTCACCAGGTCCGCCGAGCGTGAGAGCTCCGCGGCCCCGAGCGCGCCCGCCTGGCCGCGCATGCGCTCGAGCTGGTCGCTCGGCAGGTCACGGAGCACGGCCTGCGCGGCTTCGCCGGACGCCGCGATCACGATGAGGTCCCGGAGGCGCTCGAGCAGGTCCTCGACGAAGCGCCGCGGTTCGTGGCCCGAGGCGACCACGCGCTCGACCACCCGGAACGCGCTCGCCCCGTCGCGCGCAGCGACGGCGTCCACCACGTCGTCGAGCAGGGCCGCGTGGGTGTAGCCGAGCAGCGCGACGGCGCGCTCGTAGTCGAGGCCGCCCTCGTCCGCCCCGGCGACCAGCTGGTCGAGCACCGACAACGAGTCACGTACCGAGCCGCCACCTGCGCGCACCACGAGCGGGAGCACGCCGGCGCCCACGCCCACGCCCTCGGCGGCGCACAGCTGCTCGAGGTAGGGCAGCAGCGTGTCGGGCGCCACCAGACGGAAGGGGTAGTGGTGCGTGCGCGAGCGGATGGTCCCGATGACCTTGTCGGGCTCGGTGGTCGCGAAGACGAACTTCACGTGCGGCGGCGGCTCCTCGACGATCTTGAGGAGCGCGTTGAACCCCTGGGAGGTGACCATGTGGGCCTCGTCGAGGATGAAGATCTTGAAGCGGTCCCTCGCCGGGGCGAACGTCGCACGCTCACGCAGGTCACGCGCGTCGTCCACACCACCGTGGCTCGCCGCGTCGATCTCGACCACGTCGAGGCTGCCCGCACCGTCACGTGCGAGCTCACGGCACGAGGCGCACGTGCCGCACGGCGTGTCCGTGGGCCCCTCCGCGCAGTTGAGGCACCGCGCGAGGATCCGGGCGGACGTCGTCTTGCCGCACCCGCGCGGGCCCGAGAACAGGTAGGCGTGCGTGACCTTGTCGGAGCGCAGCGCCTGCATGAGCGGCTCGGTGACGTGCTCCTGACCGATGACCTCGGCGAACGACTCGGGCCGGTAACGGCGGTACAGGGCTGTGGTCACCGTCCGAGCGTAGACGCCCCCGCCCACACGTCGCGTGGCCGCTTCCCGGAGGACCCGACCGGTGCGGCGGGGGGCCCACGAGCCGGCCGGCCGGCCGTCCTGCGCGCTGCTAGCGTGACGCCGACCCTGAACCGGCCGGTCGCTGGAGGCCCCGTGCAGGACGTGCCGCCACTCCCCCGGTCGGTCCCGGAACCCGCGATCGAGCTGACCGCGACCTGTCTGCCGCCCGTGGCGCTCGACGCGCTGCGCGCCGCGCTGGCGGCCGAGGGCTTCCGTCCGCGGCCGACCACCGACCCGCGACGGGTCGAGGGCTGCCGGACGAGCTGGGCGGACCTCCTGTCCCTCGCGCCGCCCGCCCGCACGGTGGTCGCGGGGACGGTGAGCCCGACCACCGCAGGCTGCACCGTCCGGATCGACCACCCGACCTGGGCGCTCGGCAGCCCGCGCGATCGCAGCACGCGCGTGGTTGCCCGCACCGTCGAGCGGCTCCGCACCACCGGTGTGGGCGTCACCGTGGGCACCTGGACGGACGGCCGGTCGCCGAGGTGACGGTCAGTCGGGGCGGACGTCCCGTGACGCGAGGACCTGACGCAGCAGCGGGCGCGTCGACTCGACGGCCGCGAGCACGAGCAGCACGCCACCCACGAGGCAGCCGCCAAGCAGCAGCAGGCCCCGCGGGTTGGTGACCCCCGCGAACCCGAGGAGCGGCGACAGCATCACGACGGCGACGGCCGCCGAGCCCACGCCCACCAGCAGCAGGGGCCCGAGCACCTCACGCCGCCGCACCTCGTGGAACAGCTCGGCGGGCACTCCCGCGAGGTGCTGGAGCGCGTACTCGCGCCTCCGGTCGAGCACCGCCGACGCCTGCGCCACGCCCGCCGAGACCGCGGCGAGCACGAAGGCGATGACCAGCGTGAGCATCGCGCCGGTCGTCAGGTCGTCGACCATCAGCCGGTCCTCGGCGCTCGACCCCGCCTCCATGGTCAGGGCCGGCAGCACCGCGAGGCAGCCCGCGACGAAGCCCGCGAGCCCCAGGCCGCCCACCACGCGCCAGGCCGCACGTGGGTCGTCGAGCAGCCTGCGCGCCGCGAGCAGGCGCGCCGGGGTGCGCGCCCGCCACAGCAGCAGGCGTGCGTAGAGGCCGAGCACCCACGGCCCGACGGCGTTCAGGGTCGCGAAGGCGATCCCGAGGCACGCGATCAGCACACCGATCACCGCGGCCCCGAGCCCTCCGCCCGCGACGCTCACCACCATGAACAGCCCCACGCCGACGACGGCGACCAGCAGGCGCACCCACCCGAGGCGACGCGGCGTCTGCCGCCGCGCAACGCCCAGCGGCGACACGACCACGCGACGCAACGACACGGCACCCGACACCGCGGCGAGCAACGGCACCGCGACCGCGGCCACGAGCAGGCCCGGTGCTCCCACCCACATCTCACCGACGGTCAGGTGCGAACCCATGAACGGCACGAGCGACCACACGGGCAGCAGCACGCCGTAGAGCACCATCCCCGCCACCGCGCCGGCGAGCCCCTGCGCCGCCGTCTCCACGACGGTGAGCACGACCACCTCGCGCGGCGTCACCCCCAGCAGCCGCAGCGTCGCGAGCCGCGCGTCCCGGCGCGCGACCCCCAGCCTTGCCGCGGCGCCACCCAGCGTCACGAGCGGCACCAGCAGCAGCACGACGGCGATCCAGGCGAGCCACACGTAGGGCTCGGCGTAGTCGACCTCGTACTGGCTCGTGGGGTTCGCTGCGCGGGCCATGAACCCGCGCAGCCCGCCCACCACGCTGAGCGTGAGCGCCGTGGTGACCGCGAAGGCGAGGACCGCGAGCCCGGTGGTGAGCCGGGTGTCCGAACCGCCGGCCGTGCGCAGCCGCGGCGCGAGCGCGAGGACGGCCCTCACCGCAGGCCGCCGTGACCGGCCGAGAGGTCCGCGCGCGCGGCCGCGCCGTCCCAGCTCTCGCGCACGTGGTGCCCGACGACGAGCCCGTCGCGGACCTCGATGCGTTCCTCGCACCAGTCCGCGACGCCCTTGTCGTGCGTGACGACCACGAGCGACGCGCCCGCGGCGCGTGTGGTCTCGGTGAGGATCCGCATCACGTTGGCACCGGTGGCCTGGTCGAGCGCCCCGGTCGGCTCGTCCGCGAAGACCACGTCGGGCCCCGTGATGAGCGCGCGTGCGACGGCGACCCGCTGGGCCTGGCCGCCCGAGAGCTCGCCCGGGCGGCGCTCCTCCATCCCGGCGAGACCGAGGCGCACGAGCCACTGCCGTGCGTGCTCGGTCGCCCGGGCACGCGGCGCGCCGTTGAGCATCGCCGGCAGGGCGACGTTCTCGACCGCGGGAAGCTCGGGCAGCAGCTGACCGAACTGGAAGACGAAGCCGTAGTGCCGCCTGCGCAGCAGCGAGCGCTCGCGCTCGTCGAGCCGCGCGACCTCGCGCCCGCGCAAGGTCACCGAGCCGTCGTCGGGCACGAGGATGCCCGCGAGGCAGTGGAGCAGCGTCGACTTGCCCGAGCCCGACGGGCCCATGACGGCGAGCGACCGCCCGGGGGCGAGGTCGAGGTCGACGCCCGCGAGCGCCGTCGTCGAGCCGAAGCGGTGCACGAGGCCGCGAGCGCGCAGTCCGTCGGAGGTACGGGTCGGGGCGGCGGCGCCGGGAGCGGCGCCGGGGGTGCCTGTCGTGTGCATGGCCCCAGCGTCGTCGCGCCGCCGGGGCGGGCGCGTCGCCCGTCGGTCGCGACGCGCACCCGTGCCGTGCACCTGCAGTCGGAGCCGCCGTCCGACCCCGGTCGTACGCGGGTACCGCGGCGCAGGACGGCGCCCCGGAAACGGCACCCTTGAGCCTGACACGGTGGCAGGGTGTGGCCTATGGGCATGCCTCTCACGGGTGAACGGTTGCTCTCGATCGGCGAGTTCTCGCGCCTGTCGCAGATCAGCGTCCGGATGCTCCGCTACTACGACGAGCACGGCGTGCTGCGACCGACGCACGTCGACGCGTGGTCCGGGTACCGCTCCTACGCCCCCGGCCTGCTCCTGACGGCGCGCTGGGTGCTGCGGCTGCGCGACCTCGGGCTGGGTGTCGGCGAGATCGCCACGTGCCTGCCGCTCCTGGACCACCCCGCCGCGCTGCGGGACGTCCTCGGGCGTCAGCGCACGCGGCTGGCCGACGAGGCCCAGGCCGCCGCCACCCGCGTCCGGGAGGTGGAGAAGCTCATCGCAGAGTTGGAGGGACCCGTCATGTCCGTCGAGATCACCGAGCGCACGCTCGCACCGCGCACCGTCGCCGCGCTGCGCGACACCATCCCCACCTACGCCGACGAGGGCCGTCTGTGGGAGCGGCTCATGGCCGGCATGGGCGCCGCCGGAGTCGCGCCCGCACCCGACGGCTGGGCCGTGGCCGAGTTCTGCGACGACGAGTACGTCGAGGAGAACCCGGAGGTCGAGGTGCGGCTCGACGTCGCCGCACCATTCGAGCCGGCCGGCGAGGTCAAGTGTCGTGAGCTGCCCGAGCAGCGCGTCGCCGTCGGGACCCTGCACGGCCCGTACGAGGGGATGTCCGAGGTGATGGAGGCCGTCGGTCGCTGGGTGCCCGAGCACGGCCTGCAGTTCGCGGGGCCGATGTTCAACCGCTACGTCGTGGGACCCATGGAGAACCCCGACCCCGCGCAGTGGGTCACCGAGGTGCACGTCCCGATCGCGCCGGCGTGAGTGTCAGGGGCGGGTCGCGAGCACGACGGCGAGCGCCCCGACCACCAGGTAGCCGGCGAGGGCGAGCGTGAGGCGCACACGCTCGCCCACGCGGGCGCCCACGAGGGCACCCGCGCCGGCCAGCGCGAGCTGCCAGGCGGCCGACGCGGCGCCGATGCCGACGACGAACGCGACCTGGCGGGCAGGCGTGCCGAGCCGGTCGGCGAGCCCCGCCGCAACGACGGTGAAGTAGACGACGGTCAACGGGTTCACCGCGGTGAGGGCGACGAACCGGCCGAACGAGGCGAGGGGTCCGCGGGCGGCGACCGTCGCGGCGCCGTCGTCGGCCCGGGGACGCGCCGGTCGCCTGCGCAGCGTGGTGAGCAGCCCGTGCACGGCGACGGCGGCGAGCACGAGCGCGCCGACCAGCCGGACCGTGGTCTCGTGGCCGTCGAGCAGGCGCGTGACGGTGGTGCCTGCGAGGACCGCGACCACCGCGAACGCGAGGTCCACGGTCGCGGCACCCAGGCCGCCCGCCGCCGCGGTGCGCCAGCCGCGCGTCATCCCGGTCTGCAGCAGCAGCACGCCGATCGCACCGAGCGGCATCGCCACCCCGAGCCCGACGGCGGCACCGAGCCCCAGGACCGGCAGCCAGGACGCATCGCTCACGCGCCCCAGTGTGGCGGCCCGTACCCGCGCCCGGACATGCGAGGACCCCCCGCACACCCGTCAGAGCCCGCCTGCCCTTGCTGCCTTCCGGCCCTGGGGGAGTTCAGCGAGATGACGCCGCACGAGGGGTCGTCGACAAGCCTAACGCAGGCGCCCGACGGTCTCGAACCACCGTCGCCGTCACGGCGTCAGCGCCGCAGGGCACGCCGCGCGAGCATGTTGCCCAGCAGCTGCACCACCTGCACCAGCACGACGATGAGCGCGACCGCGACCCACACGACCTCCCAGTTGAAGCGCTGGTAGCCGTGCCGGATCGCGAAGTCGCCCAGACCGCCCGCGCCGATCATGCCGACGACGGCGGACATGTCGATCACCGCGACCGTGAGGAACGTGAACGCCAGGACGAGCGGGCCGAGCGTCTCGGGGATCAGCACCGACCAGATCACGCGCCACCGGGAGGCCCCCATGGCACGCGCGGCCTCGACCACGCCCGGGTCGAGCGCTACGAGCGCCTGCTCGACGAGCCGCGCGAACGCGACCGAGGCCATGATCGCCATCGGCAGGATCGCGGCCTCGGTGCCGATGGTCCGGCCCACGACCAGCATCACCACGGGGCCCATCGCGACCACGAAGATGATGAACGGGATGGGGCGCACCGTGTTGATCAGCACGTTGAGCACCGCGAACACCGCGCGGTTGGCGAGCACCCCGCCGCGCCGCGTGACGTACACCGCCACGCCCATGACGAGGCCCAGCACGGCCGCGAGGGCCAGGCTGATGCCGACCATCTGCACGGTCTCGCCGACGGCGCGGCCCAGCAGCGGCAGCAGGTACTCCCAGTCGGTCTCGCGGTTCATGCGGCACCTCCGGTGGCGCGCGGGCCGACGGCGTCCGGGTCGGCGAGAGGGTCCGCGGCTGTGCCCAGGTCGAGCACGGTGGTGCTGCGCGCGAGGTCGGCGAGGAACGCCTCGACGTGCGCGGGCTCGCCGTCGAGCTCGAGCGTGAGCGACCCGTACGGGCGCTCGGCGATCTCGGTGATGCCGCCGTAGACGATGGTCCCGTCCACGGGGTGCTCGCGCAGGGCGCGCGTGAGGTCGTGCGACGACGTGCCGTCCTCACGCACCGCGACGGTCACGATGCGGCCGGGGTGCCGGCGACGCAGCCGCTCGAGGGCCGCGGGGCTCGGCCGGTCGCGCAGCGCGGTGCCCACGAGCCGGCGCGTCACCGGGTGCTCGGGGCGCGCGAGCACGTCGTAGACGTCGCCGTGCTCCACGACCTTGCCGTCGGCCATCACCGCGACGCGGTCGCACAGGTACTTCACGACGTCCATCTCGTGCGTGATCACCACGACGGTGATGCCGAGCTCGCGGTTGACGCGGCGCAGCAGGTCGAGCACGCCCTGGGTGGTCTCTGCGTCGAGGGCCGACGTCGCCTCGTCGGCGAGCAGCAGGCGCGGGTTGGTCGCGAGCGCGCGGGCGATGCCGACGCGCTGCTTCTGCCCGCCCGAGAGCTGCGCGGGGTACTGGCGCGCCTTGTCGGCCAGCCCCACGAAGTCGAGCAGCTCGGCCACGCGCGCACGGCGCTCGGCCCGTGGCCACCCGGCGACGGCGAGCGGGTAGGCGACGTTGCCCGCGACGGTGCGCGAGGAGAGCAGGTTGAACTGCTGGAAGATCATGCCGATGCCGGCCCGCAGGCGGCGCAGCTGGGCCTCGCCGAGGGTCGTGACGTCCTGGCCGTCCACGACCACCTGGCCGGACGTCGCGGGCTCGAGCGCGTTGACCAGGCGCACGAGGGTCGACTTGCCGGCGCCGGACCAGCCGATCACGCCGAACACCTCGCCTGCGTGCACGTCGAGGGTCACGCCGTCGACGGCCCGTACCTCGGCGGTGCGCCGGCCGTCGCCGGGGAACACCTTGACCGTGTCGCGGAAGCTCACGATGGGGGCTGTGCTCATGGTTCCTCGTCTCGGGGCGGGGAGGAGGCGGGCCCGACGGCGCCCTCCGGCCGGGGAGGTGGACCACCCCGGCCGGGGCAGGACGCCGTCGGGCGCGAGGGGTCAGCGCTGGGCGTCGGCCTCGACCTGCGCGAGGTACGCGAGCAGCTCGTCGGGGCTCTGGTCGGCGAGCACCGCGGTGCCGCCGGACGCCTCGAGCAGCGCGTCCTGGATCTCCTCGTCCTCGTAGATGTCGATGAGCGCCAGGTAGGTCTCGTTCTCGGCGTCGTCGGCGCGGGCCGCCCAGACGTTGATGTACGGGCGGGCGCCCTCGGCCTCGGCGTCGTCCTCGTACAGCGCGCTCTCCGGGTCGATGCCGGCGTCCTCGAGGAAGTCGTTGTTGATGATCGAGGCGTCCACCGAGTCGAGCGCGAGCGCGGTCTGCTGCGCGTCGACGGGGGTGACGGTCACGCGCGACTCCTCGGCGATCACGTCGGCCTCGGTCGAGAACGCCGAGCCGCCGTCGCGCAGGGCGATGAGGCCGGCGTCCTGGAGCACGAGCAGGGCGCGCGCGAGGTTGGTCGGGTCGTTGGGGACCGCGACCTCGCCGCCGTCGGGGATCTGGTCCACGTCGGTGTGCTGCTTCGAGTACAGGCCCAGCGGGTAGATCGCGGTGGCGCCCACGGGCACCAGGTCCTCGCCCGCCTCCACGTTGTACTGCGCGAGGTAGAGGATGTGCTGGAACTGGTTGAGGTCGAGCTGCCCCTGGCTGAGCGCGGGGTTCGGCTGGCTGTACTCGGTGAAGTCGACGATCTCGACGTCGTAGCCGGCGTCCTCGGCCTTCTCCTCGAACAGGCGCCAGTGGTCCTCGGACGCACCGACCACGCCGATCGTGACGGTCTGCGCCTCGGTCTCGGTGGTCGCGCCGCCGCCGGCCTCCTCCGTGGTGGAGGCGTCGGACGCGCACGCGGCGAGCAGGGACAGGGCGCCGACGGCGGCAGCGGTGCGCAGCAGGGTGGCGGGGCGGACGGCGGTGCGGATGGTGCGGGACATGGTGGTTCCTTCGATCGTGCGCTCGTGGCGCTGGTGGTGAGGGTGCGCGGCTCAGCGACGCGCGGACGCACGGACGTGGGCAGGTGGCCACGAGCGGGTCGCTGTGGCCGGGCGCACGTGTGCGAGGCGAGGGGAGGCGGGGTACCGGCAGGCTGAGTGCCGGGGGCCGTCAGGAGCGGGGCGCGTGGGACGCGCCGGCGGGGCTCAGGCTGGGACGGCCACCCGCCGCAGCATTCGGCCGCACATCATCGCGCGGGCAGGTGCCGCGACGACGTGCTGGGTCCGGGTGCTGGGGCGAGTCATGGGACCGATGGTGCACCCGACGCGCCTGGGACCTGGCCTCGATGCGCTCCTCGTCTCGCATCGCGAGACGCCGACGCCGCCTCCCTGCGCGTGAGGTGACGCAGGCCACAGAGCCCTACTGGGCCGAACGGGCAGCGTCCGCGCGGCCGCACGGCATGGTCGGGATCGCTAGATAGACAACCTGACTAGGTAGACGTACTGTCTAGCCCATGGACGACGAGGGCTGGCCGGGCGACTGGCTGCGCGGCGTGCTCGGCGTGTGCGTGCTGCGCGTGCTCGCCGAGGGCCCGACGTACGGGTACGCGATCGGCGCACGCCTGGCCGCCGCAGGGCTCGGCACGCCCAAGGGCGGCACGCTCTACCCGTTGCTCACGCGGTTCGAGCAGGCCGGTTGGGTCGAGGTCGAGTGGCGCGCGGGCGAGGGCGGCCCGGGGCGCAAGTACTACGCGCTGACCCCCGCCGGGCACGCGCACCTCGACGCACAGGCCGCGCGCTGGGCGCGGTTCGCGCACCTCACCACAGCCCTCGTCCACCCGGACCCCACGGCCGCCGTCGGCGACGGCGTGAGCCCCACGAACGGAGCACCCGCATGAGCGAGAATGCACCCACGTCCCCGACCCGCCGCAGGCGCGGCGCGTGGCGGTACGAGATCGAGCGCAGGCTCGCGCCGCACGTCGACGAGGCCTGGGCCGAGGCGTTCGTGCTCGAGCTGCGGCTGCGCGACGTGCCCGGCGACGCGATCGGCGACGCCCTGGCCGAGGTCGAGTCGCACTGCGTCGAGAGCGGCGAGGGGGCCGCCGAGGCGTTCGGTGAGCCCGTCGCCTACGCCCGCGCGCTCGAGCTGCCCACCGAGCCGCCGTCGGGCCCGCCCCTCAGCCCGGGGGCGACGGCGGCGTGGACCGCCCAGGCGGTCGGGCTGCTCGTCACGACCGTGGGCGCCACGGCGGTGGTCGACGGCGAGCCGATCGCGCTCACGTGGGGCCTCGCCGTGGTGCCCGTGCTCGCCGGGCTCACCGTGCTCGCGCTGTCGCAGCGCTCGGACGCCGCGCTGCGCCTCGTGGTCCGCCGCCCCGTCGTCGCGTGGCTCGCGACCATGGCCCACCTGGGCCTGCTGGTCGCCCTGCTGCTCGTGCTCGACGGCGTGCTGGCGCACGTCTCCCCCGGGCCCACGCTCGCCGTCGGCGCGGTGCTGCTGCTCGGCGCGACCGTCGACCTGCTGCGCCGCGCGCATACGGAGCAGCTGCCCGACGACCCGGTACGCGCGCCGTTCGAGGACGAGCGCGCGGGCCGAGCCCGGCGCCTGGGCACGGTGCTGCGCTACGTCCCCGTGCTGCTCGCGCCCGCAATGGCCCTCGTCTTCGCAGGCCTGGCCCGCCTGCTGGCGTGAGGCAGCTACCGCTCCCGCCCGCGTCGTCGGACGCCCACGACGAACGCCATGACCGCGGCCGTGACGCCCCCGAGGAGGGCGAGCGCCACGACGCCGACGGCGTCAGCGAGGGGGCGTAGGCCCGTCGTGTCCGGCGGGACGAAGTCCAGCAGCATGCGACCTCCCGCAGCGCGCGTCCTGACGCTCGCAGTCTTCCCGGACGACGGTCGCAGAGGCAAGGGATCGAGATCGTTGACATGCAAGTGTGTGCTTGCCTAACGTGACGGGTGTGGCCGACGCCTACAAGGCCCTCGCCGACCCGACGCGGCGGGCGATCCTCGACGAGCTGACCGAGCGCGACGGTCAGACCCTCTTCGAGCTCGTCACGCGCCTGGTCACCGTGCACGGCCTGAGCTCGTCCCGGCAGGCGATCTCCCAGCACCTCGACGTCCTCGAGGCCGCAGGGCTCGTCCACCGGCGGCGCGAGGGCCGCTACACGTTCCACCACCTCGACACCGCCCCACTTGCCGAGATCGCCCGCCGCTGGCCCAGCCCGCCGGGCGGCTCCCCCGACCCTCCGGAGTGACCATGCCTCGCATCCACCTGACCAGCGTGTTCGTCGACGACCAGGCCGCGGCCCAGCGCTTCTACACCGAGGTGCTCGGCTTCGTGACGAAGCACGACATGCCTCTGGGCGAGCACCGGTGGCTCACCGTCGTGGGCGCCGACGAGCCCGAGGGCACGGAGCTGCTGCTCGAGCCGAGCGACCACCCCGCCGTCGGGCCGTACAAGGCCGCACTGGTCGCGGACGGCATCCCCGCGGCGGCATTCGTGGTCGACGACGTGAACGCCGAGCACGCGCGCCTGAGCGCGCTCGGCGTCCGCTTCACGCAGGAGCCGCTGACCATGGGCCCGTTCACCACCGCCGTGCTCGACGACACGTGCGGGAACCTCATCCAGATCGCGTCCCCCGCCTGACGTGGCCGCCGCGCACGAGGTCGTCGTCGTCGGGCCCGCGTCCTGGAACCACCTGGTCGCGGTGGACCACCTGCCCGAACCCACGCCGCACATGCAGCTCGCCACCGGGCACCGGTGGACGCTCGGCGGCACGTCCGCGGGCAAGGCGCTGCACCTCACCCAGCGCGGCCGGTCCACGGTTCTCGCGACCGCGGTCGGGACCGACGACGCCGCACACTCGGTGGTCGACGCGCTGCGCGAGGCCGGCGTACCGCTGCTGCTCGAGACCGTCGACGGGCCGAGCGAGCAGCACCTCAACCTCATGGCGCCGGACGGCGGCCGCGTCTCGATCTACCTGAGCACCGTGCCCGACGGCGGTGCGCAGTGGCGCGGTCCCGTGCTCGCCGCCGCCGCGCAGGCGCGGGCGGTGGTGCTCGACCTGTCCCCGCGGGCCGCGGACGTGATCGACGACGTCGTCGCGACCGGGGTCCCCGTGTGGACGGACCTGCACGACTACGACGGCGCGTCCGCGTTCCACCGGCCGTTCCTCGAGGCGGCGTCGTGGATGGTCGTGAGCCGCGACCGGCTCGCGGATCCGTGGGAGTTCCTGCGGTCCGTGGCCGGCGGTCCCCGCGGGCGGACGGCGGTCTGCACGCTCGGCGCGGACGGTGCGATCGCCGTCGGGCCGGACGGGCGCGAGCACCGCGTAGCGGCCGAGCCCGTGGACGCCGTCGTCGACACGAACGGTGCGGGCGACGGGTTCGTCGCGGGCGTCCTCGACGCGACGCTCGCGGGCGCCCCGCTCGAGGCCGCCCTGCGCGCAGGCGCCGAGCAGGGCGCGCGTGCCGTGCGGACCCCGCACCTCTGCGACCTCCTGGACCCCCTCCTGCCCGCCTGAACCCGCACCGCGCCGGCTGCAAGGGCGAGGTGGGTCGTGACACGTCCCAGGTGGGAGGTGGTCGTCATGGGTGCCCGACGGCGTGCGTGGGCGGTCTCGATCGCGGCGGTCGTCGCGCTCAGCGGATGTGCGACGCCGCTCGAAGGCGGGCGACCGCAGGCGCCCATCGGCATCGAGTCGATCGACCCGACGGCGATCGCACCGGAGACCCTGGTCGGGCTGTGGCGCGTGCGCGACGCCGAGGGCGAGGCGCCCGAGACGTGGCTGCGGCTCGCGGGTGGCAGCTACCCGCTGTGGCGGGACTGCGGATTCGTCGAGGGTGGGTGGTCGGCGTCGTCGGACCGGCTGTTCGTCGCCTCCACCCCCTTCGCCGCGGTGTCCGACTGCGGCGGCGACATCCCCGCGGTCCCGTGGCTCGAGTCCGTGCGCGAGGTCGCACCGATCAACGACGGCGGCTGGGAGCTACGCGACGCCTCGGGTGAACCTGTCGCGACGCTCGTCGTCGACGGCGCCCCGGACCCGATCGCGAACGCGGCCGACTTCTACGCCGCACCGCCCGAGGTCGACGACGAGGTCAGGGACCGGCTCCGTGAGCCCGCCCCCGTGCCCGACGGCCTGACACCGGCGACACGTGACCAGCTGATCGGCCGGTGGGTCCCGGTGGGGGCGATGCACACCGACGCCCACGTCGAGCTCGCGGACGACGGCACCTACACAGGCTCGGACGGGTGCAACGGCGCGAGCGGCGCTTGGGCGGCGGGGGACGGCGGCCGATTCCTCGCGACGTCCGGCCTGAGCACCATGATCGGCTGCGACGGGGCGCAGGTGCCGGGCTGGCTCGGCACGGCCGGGCGCGCGGCGTTCGACGGTGAGCTGCTCGTGCTCCTCGACGCGGACGGCGCCGAGCTGGGCCGCCTGGTGCGCGCCTGACCCGCGCGGCCCTTCCCGCGGACGTGCCGGATGAGGCAGCCTGGACGTGACCGACCGAGGCCCGACGAGGCCGGCACCACCGAGCGGAGGACGCGATGAGCGAGGCACCCGTGGACCGGCCCGACGTCGACTTCCGCACCCTGCCCGAGCCCGTGCGACTCGAGGACACCATCGCGGAGCAGGCGGCGAGCGACGCCCCCGAGCCCTACGTGGTGCGCGACACCGAGTGGGACTACACGCTGCGCCACATCGGCGGCTGACGCTTCCGAGGCCTCGCGGCTGCGGCCCGCTCAGCAGGCGGTCGGGGCACTCCCCACGACGGGGTGCAGGGCGGCGACCGCGCGGTCGACGTCGAGCGCGTGGTCGCGCGTGAGCACCTCGTGCACCGCACGCAGCGTCCGATCGAGGGCCGCTCGCACGGCGTCATCCGCCCGCTCCCCCGTCGCCGCACTGAAGGCCGCGAGGCTCGGCAGCACGAGCCGCAGCGCGTCGCGGCACCCCAGGGCTGCCTGCGCGAGCAGCGCGCCGGTCGCGTCAGGGTCCTCGTAGATCTCGTCGTCCCGCCCCTCGGCGGAGAGCGCGACGAGGCGGTCCTCGACGTCGGGGACCGCCGCGAGCCAGCCCTCGAGCTCGGCGCGGCCCTCCGTCGGCACCGTGCCCTCGGTGGCGACCTCCGCCAGGAACTCCAGGAGTGCGACCTGCAGCTCGGGGTCCGCGACGCCCGGGTGTCGCAGAGCCTCCACCACCTCGACGACCACGACCGGCGTCACCATCCAGGGTGTGCCCTGGTGCAGCACGGCCGACCACAGGTGACGGACCGCCGCCGCACGGGCGTCGTCGTCCTCGCCGGTCAACGCGCGCAGGTGAGCGGGCGTGTCCGTGGCCGGGCCGTAGGCGTGGAAGAGCCGCGTGAAGGGGTCGCTCATGGCCCGCACCCTAGACACCTCCGGCGCCGGGCCGCGGGCTCGTCTAGCGTCGGGCCCGATCGAGGGAGGGACCGTGGGAGGTCTGGCTGTCGGCGCCGTGGTCGCCGGTCTGGTGTCGCTCGCGAGCATCGCGGGCGCCGTCGCCCTCGCGCGCCGCGAGAAGCGCACCCGGCGCATCCAGCTCCCCGCGCGCCTGCTCTCGAAGACCTTCATGCCGCCCGGCTACCTGCTGACGGTCGAGTTCCCCGGGCCCGACGGCGCCCCGCGGCGCACCACGGTCATGTCCGCGATCCGCCGCGGCCTCGGGGCGACCCCCGAGTTCCAGGGCTGGGTGTGGGTGGCGGCCGACGACCCGTCCGACGTGGTGGTGCGCCCGCACGCGCGCATGTTCTGGCCGGTGTTCCTTGGCGTGCTCGGCGCGATCATGCTGGTGGTGACCATGCTGCTGGGCACGATCGTGCTGGCCGGGGCGATGGCGCCGGAGGTGTTCGCCCCCGGGACCGCTGCGCCCTGACCCGCAGCGAAGGCGGGTTCGGCCGCACGGGCGACCTCGGGTATCCTCGACCGGCCTGGAGGATTCGCCTAGTGGCCTATGGCGCACGCTTGGAAAGCGTGTTGGGTGCAAGCCCTCGGGGGTTCGAATCCCCCATCCTCCGCCGCCCGAAGGGCCCGTGACCTGCAGAGATGTGGGTGGCGGGCCCTTCGTCGTCGGCGGCCTGACGCGCGTGGTCAACCGGCCGTCGACGACAGCGCCTACTGGGCGGACTGCGCGGCGGCCCACTCGCGCACGCGCCGGGTGCTCTCCTCTTCGGACAGGTCCTCGACACGGGTCATGAGGGACCAGCGCACTCCGAAGGGATCGACGACGCTCGCGAACCGGTCGCCGGAGACGAACGTCGTCGGCGCCTCGCGCACGCTCGCGCCGGCCGCCTCGGCGCGCGCCGTCAGCGCGTCCACGTCGGTGCAGTACAGGCCGAGCGAGTAGCAGGCGCCGTCGGCGGGGGGCGGGACCAGCCCGAAGTCCGGGGTGGGCTCGCCGAGCTGGAGGCGCCCGTGGCCGAGGTCGAGCTCCGCGTGCACGACGACGCCGCCCATCTCCGTCACGTCGACGACGCGCGCGCCCAAGACGTCGCGGTAGAACTCGACGGCCTCCGCGGCGCGCGGCACCGCGATGAACGGGGTGAGGCTCGTGACGCCGTGCGGGCGGCCGTCGGTGGTGTGCTGCCCGGTCACGCCGGTCGTGGTCGCGCTCATGGTCGGCTCCTCGGTGTCGGGCGGCGCGTGCGTCGCGCCGCAGGTCGCCCTCGACGCTAGGTCCGCGTCGGCGGGGTGCGCTTGAACATCGGCGACAGCCACACTGGCGCCATGCGCTCCCGGCCCGACGACGGCACCCCCGCCACCGGCGGTGCCCGTGCCACCGGCGATGCCCACGCCACAGACGGACTCGACGGACGCGGGGTCCTCTACCCCACGCGCCTGCCACGCTTCACGCGCCTCCCCGCCCCCGCGGTGGTCGCCGACCTCGTGGCGTGGTTCTGGATCCCCGAGTGGGACCTGCCCGACGGGAGGTCCTCCCGCCAGCACCTCATCGCCTTCCCGGCGAGCAACCTCGTGGTCGAGGGCGGCACCGTGACCGTGAGCGGTCCGTCGACGCGCGCGTCGCACCGGGACCTCGCGGGCCGCGGGTGGGCGGTGGGGGCGCTGCTCCGCCCGGCGGCCGTGCCCGCGCTGCTCGCCGACCCGGGCGCGCTCGTCGACGGCGAGCGCGTGGTGGACGCCCCCGACCTCGCCGAGGCGGTCGGCACCGCGATGCGCGGCGAGGACGACCGGCACGAACGCGCCGTCGCCGCCGTCGTCGCATGGCTCGGAGACCGCGTGCCCGAGCCTGACGCGGAAGCGCTCACCGCCAACGCACTCGCGGACGTCGTCAGCAGCGACTCGGCCGTGCTGCGCGTCGAGGACGCTGCGGCCGCCGTCGGCGTCTCGGTGCGCACCGCGCAACGTCTCGCACGTCGGTACGTGGGTCTCTCCCCGCTCGCGATGATCCGCCGACGGCGGCTCCAGGAGGCCGCGGAGCGTGTGCGGCTCGAGCCGGGCGCGGTCCTGGCCGACGTCGCCGCGGACCTCGGCTACGCCGACCACGCGCACCTGACGCGGGACTTCCGGGACGTGCTGGGGATGACACCGACGGCATACCGGTCGCGGTCGGCGCGTCCGACGCCTGGACCGGCCGTGTGACATCCGGCTCGGCGGACGGGCATCCGGCCGTGAGGTGCAGCCCTCGCGGGCTCGAATCCTCCGTCCTCCGCCGCTAGAAGGGCCCGTGACCTGCACAGATGTGGGTTGCGGGCCCTTCGTCGTGCTGCGACCGCGGTCAGTCCTTGCGCGGCGCGACGGTCGCGGGAGGGTCGCACGGCAGCTCGACGCAGAGCTCGCTCTCCCCGCCGCACTCGGCCATCACGCGCGTGACCGTGTACTCGAGAGGCCTGCCGTCCAGGTCCACGGGGCCGCGGTCCACGTAGGCCATGGGGTCCCCGTCGTCGATGGTGACGTCGGCACGGCGCTCCCACTCCTCGGTGCCCTCGACACGGCGGTACACGACGAAGTCGACGGGCTCCCCCGTCGGCTGCGAGTCCCACGTGACCCGCACGCCGCCGTCGGACGTCGCTGCGGCCGCGAAGTTCCAGGCGTCGTGGACGGCGTCGCAGTAGTCCTCGAGCGTGGCGCCCTCCGCGGGCTCCGTACCGGCCGTGTCGCCGCAAGCGCTGAGCAGCGCGGCCGCGACGAGAGCGAGTGTCACGCACCGGGCAAGCCGCATGCAGCCGACGCTAGTGGCCCCCCGACTCCGCGTACGCACGTTCCGTAGGCGCATCACCCGCCTGGCCGACGGCCCCCCGAGCCTGCCTGCGAGACGTACCGTGGAGGCATGGCCGAGTGGCCGTGGGCCGGCATGGTGGCCGATCCCGGCGGCTGGGTGGCGGCATCGGCCGACCCGGGCGCCCGGTGGCTGCTGTTCACCGCCGTGCGGGACCTGCCCGACGACTCCGCCGAGGTGCGCGCCACCCGTGCTGAGATGCTCGGGCACCCGGACACCGGCGACCTCCTCGCCCGGCTGGACCCATGGGACTCCGGCGCACCGCGCTCGGGTCACGACGACCCACGGTTCGCGCCGAACCTGCTCACGCTCCTGGCCGACCGCGGCCTGCGCGCCGGGGACGACCCCCGCGTCGACGCGGCCCTCGACGCGATGCTCGAGCACCAGGACGACGACGGCCGCTTTCAGTCCTACTGCGCCCGACGGCGCGGCGAGGCACCGGCCTGGTCCGCGCTCCTGTGCGACACGCACGCGGTGACGGAGCTGCTGCTGCGCTACGGACCCGCACACCGCCGCACCGACCCGCGGACCACGGTCGCGCTCGCCCGCATGGCGGTGGACCTCACCACCACCGCCCAGGGGCCGGCGTGGCTGTGCCGCCCGGATCCCGTGACCGGGTTCCGCGGCCCCGGCCGGCGCGGCGACATGTGCCCGCAGGTGACGCTCGAGGCGTTGCGCGCCTTCTCGCACCTGCCCGACGACGCCACGCCGTCGGGCCCGCTGGACGTCGCCCGCACCGTGCTGCGCGCGTGGGACGTGCGCGGCACCGAGCAGCCGCAGATGTTCGGTCACGGCAGCAGGTTCAAGACCGGCAAGTGGCCCCCCACCTGGTACAGCGCCCTCGAGATGGTCGAGGTGCTGGGCCGCTACCCGGCACTGTGGCGAGGTCCGAGGGCCCGCGCCGAGGACCGTCGCGCCCTCGCCGAGCTGGCGGCGTGCCTGGTCGCGTACACGATGGGCCCCGACGGTCGCGTGACACCGCGCTCGACCTTCCGCGGGTTCGAGGCCCACTCGTTCGGCCAGAAGCGCGAGCCCTCACCGTTCGCCACGGCGGTGACCCTGCGCGCGCTCCACCGTCTCGACGACCTCGCGCCCGACGCGGCGGCGGTCAATGTGCACGCCCTCGGCAGCTCGAAGGGCGGCTCGGGCGCGCCGCGCCCACCGGCGACGCCCGGACGGATGCGCGCCTGACGCCCGAGAACCGCTGCACGCCCGATGTGCCAGGGTCGACGTCACAGCGACCCATTGGGGTCCCGAAGAAGCGAGGTTGTGATGGCTGACGCGCAGGCGGGCTGGTACGACGACGGGACCGGCACCAAGCGGTGGTTCGACGGCCAGAACTGGACGGACACCGTCCAGCCACCCACGGCGCCCTCGGGTGAACTGGCCGGGCAGATCGCCAGGATCGAGGCCGAGGCGACGTCCGGCGGCCAGCCGCGGCCGGCGATGCAGGGGGCAAGCTACGTCGTTCTCCAGGTCATCCTGAAGGAGAAGCTCTGGGGCACCGGCTCCGGGAACCTGACCGAGCTGGAGCACGCCATCAACAAGCAGGCCGCCCTCGGCTACCGCCTGCACACCATCACCACGGCCTCGTCAGGTAGCAAGGGGCTCGGCGGCGGCGACCGGATCCAGGCGACGATGATCTTCGAGCGGCTCCAGTAGAGACGCCACATCGAGGGCACCTTGCTGCCCCGTCGGCCGCCTAGGTGAGGGGCGCCAGCGAACGGCCGTGCGGGTCGACGTAGGCGCGCGGAACGCCGTCGACCATGACGACGAAACTCCGGGCCGCGTCGTCCTGCACGAGGTGGGTGGTCTGCGGGAAGACCCGGGCACCCTCGTTGCTGAGCCAGTGGCCGGGCAGCGCTGCGACCTCCTCCGCGAAGGCCGACCGGTTCGCAGGGTCCAGATACGCGAGGACGGCGCTGTGGAAGACGACGAGCGTCGCGTTGTCGGGTGCCTCGGCGGCCGTGCGCGGCAGCTCCTCGAGCAGGTCACCCGCGAGCACGTGCGGCGGATCGCGACGCGCCACGGCGAGGGCGGCCCGCAGGCGTGCACGGCGGTCGTCGTGCTCGGGCCACACCAGCATCTCGAGCCACGCGCGTGCGTCGTCGTCGGCCACGGGCACGGGCGCCAGGTCGATGCCCGCGCGCCACACGACGTGGGGCATGCGCGCCGGAGCGGACACGCCCGGGCCCAGCGCGCACGACAGCACCACGTCGGACGCGCCGTCGTCGGGGTCGAGGTTCGTGCCGTCGTCGTAGCGGTAGGAGTACCTGTCGGGCAGCAGGCACAGCCCGGCGGACGCACCTACCTCGAGCAGGGCGAGGGGCTGCGGCAGCTCCGCGAGGAAGGGGAGGAGGGCGGCGCACCGGGCGGCCTCGTTGGTCTGCGTGGCACGCGCGAGGATCGTCTGCCGCACGTCCGTCCACCGCTCGAGGAGGGTGGTGCGGAGCTCGCGGTACGAGCCCACGGCGCCGTGCCACCGGGCCGCGGCGAAGACGAGGTTCGGCTGGCGCTTGCCGCGCGGGAGCGTCGCCAGTAGGTCGACCACGTCCGGGTCCTCGCTGAGGCCGATCGCCCACGCCTCGTAGGTGGGTGACACCCCGCGCGCTTCGCGTTCGCCGAAGGCGCGGTACGCCGCCGCGATGCCCGCGGTGCCGAGGGAGATCGCCGGATCCATCGGCCCATCCTCGCCCGTCGACGCCACAGCCACGGCGGGCGCGACGTTGCGTGAGACGTGCCGAGGGGCCGTGGTCCCGCGTCGTGTCCGTCCGGGCCGCCACGGAGGCCTCAGGAGCCGAAGCGTTCCGCCTGACCCTCGTGGATGAAGCCCACCCACTCCCAGCCCGGCGCGACGGCGGGCCCCAGCCGCGGGTCGTCGGGCATGCGACCCGTGGTCAGCGCGTCCAGGTAGGCGCGGTCGAGCTCGATCCGGGCGCGGAGGGCGTCCGCCCCACCGACGGACCCGTGGCCCGGGACGACGACCCGCACCTCGCCCGCCACCTCCTCGAGACGGTCGAGGCCCGCGCGGTAGTCCGCGACCGGGTCGTTGTCGCCGCGGGCGTCGTCGAGCATCGGGATGAACAGGTCGGAGAGCATGTCGCCGGCCACGAGCACCCCGGCGTCCTCGACCAGCAGCGCGGCATGGCCCGGGGAGTGCGCGGGGTGCTCGATGACGCGGACGCGCGGACCGTCCCACGGCACGTGCGTCGCGCCGTCGGGCAGGGCCTCGACGAGGCCGAAGAGGCCGAGCGGCACGTCGTCGGCGATCTCGGGCGGGAGGCCCTCGGCCTCGCGCGCCTCCCAGTCGGGCTGCGCGCGCCGCTCCCGGAGGATCTCGGCGCAGGGAGCCGTGCCGTACCGCGGCACGTCGCCCAGCTCCGGGGCCCACAGCACGTGGTCCCAGTCCGGGTGGGTCGCGAAGCCGACGACGGCGCGCTGACCTTCCCGGGACAGGTCGTCCGCGAGGCAGCGCATCTCCTCGAGCGTGAGCCCGGGATCGACCACGAGCGCCCCCGCCGGTCCCTGAACGACGACGGCGTTGTTTTGGAGCAGCTCGCTCTGGTGGACCAGCACGCCCTGCGCCACGTGTGTCAGCACGGCTCGCTCCTCTCTTCGGCGGGCTCGCCGGCGGGGCCCGCTCGCGGACCAGCCTGGGGTGCGGAGCAGCGCCGTGTACAGGCCCGTGTCGCGTCGAGCGGGGCGGGTTCACACCCTCCACGGGGACAGGTGCCGGAGCTACGCTGATGGCATGCGCCAGAGTCGGTCGCATGCCACCGCCGACGTCGACTGGATCGACGTCACGCTGGTGGAGGAAGAGCAGGAGGACGAGTTCCTCGCCCTCCTGCACGAGCTCGCCCTCGAGGCGATCGCCCTGCGCGCGAACAACCCGGGCTACGCCCGACCCGAGTCGCCTCCGCCCGCGGGGCCCACACCCGCCGCGGGGAGGACGACGCCGTCGACGATCGCGGCGACGTGGTCGCGCGTGACGGGCTCGTTGAGGAAGACCATCCGGTAGACGAGCATCGCCGGGACGGCGAGTGCCAGCGCGTCGAGGTCGCGGCCCGGCGCGACCTCGCCCCGCGCACCAGCGCCCGGAACGTGTCGACGTGCCGGGCGCTGCCGGCGCATCCCGGCACGCGAACCGGCCACGCGATCACGGCGCGCGCCATACGCTCGACAAACACCGCCCGAGGAGACGCACGTGATCACGAACGGTCCCATCGCCTACGGCGACGCCAGCTGCTCGACCTGGACCGCGGCGGGAGGCCTGATCTTCCTCGGGCACCACGGCGGCGGGTACGAGCAGGACGACGTCGCCCAGCAGGTCGCCGCCGCCGTCGACGGGCTGGCGGCCACGCTGGCACAGGCGGGCGCCGGGCTCGAGCACCTCACCAAGGTCACCCTCTACCTCCGCGACATCGCCGACTTCGAGGCAGCTCGGGACGCGCTGGCACGCGCCCTGCCTCCTGGCGTCAGGCCCGCCCGGATGACCGCCACCACCGATTTCGTCGACCCTGGTGCCCGCTGCCAGATCGACGGGATCGCGGTGCTGCCCGGGACCTGAAGGCAGGCCGCACCAGGTCCCGGTCACACCTGCGCCCTCCCGACGCAGGGTGCCTCCGTGACGCTCCGCGCCGGCACCGGTCCGCCCCGCAGGTGTGACGCCCTGGGGCCCCGCCTAGAGTCACCGCGTGGACCTCCTCGACGTGGGCCGGATCGTCGTCGGCCTCGTGCTTCTCGTGGTGGGCGCGGAGGCGCTCGTGCGCGGAGCCTCGTCGCTCGCGCGCCGCATCGGGCTGTCCCCGCTCGTCGTCGGGCTGACCGTCGTGGCCGTCGCGACCTCGACACCCGAGCTCGCCGTGACCGTCGACGCCGTGCTGAGCGGCACGCCTGACCTGGCCGTGGGGAACGTCGTCGGCAGCAACATTGCGAACGTCCTGCTGATCCTCGGCGTCTCCGCGCTCGTGCTGCCCCTGGCCGTGCGGCACCAGATCGTGCGGATCGACCTGCCCGTGATGCTCGGCCTGTCCGTGCTGCTGCTGGTCATGTCGCTCGACGGCGCCGTCGGGATGCTTGACGGCGCGCTCCTCATCGCCGCACTCGTCGGCTACACCGCGGTGACGGTCGTCGTCGGCCGACGCAGCACGCGGCGTCCCGCCTCGGCCGAAGTCGCCGTGGCGGCGGACGTGCGCGGCGCCGACGGTCTGGCGGCCGACGACGACGCGGCGGACGACGTCCCGACGACGTCGCTGCCGCGCTCGCTGCTGCTCGTCGTCGTGGGCGTGGGGCTGCTCGTCCTCGGCGCGCGGCTGCTGGTCAGCGGCGCCTCGAACATCGCGACGGGCCTGGGCGTCTCAGGGCTCGTCGTCGGGCTCACGGTCGTGGCGGTAGGCACCTCCCTGCCCGAGCTCGCCGCGTCGGTGGTCGCGGTGCGCCGCGGTGAGCGTGACCTCGCGGTGGGCAACGTCGTGGGCAGCAACATCTTCAACATCGGGCTGGTGCTCGGCCTGCCCGCGCTGCTGTCCGGCGACGGGATCCCGGTGCCCGGGGCCGCCGTGGTCCTCGACATCCCGCTGATGATCGCCGCCGCGGTCGCGCTGCTGCCGATCGCCTTCACCGGCTTCATGATCCGGCGCTGGGAGGGCGGGCTGTTCCTCGCCCTCTACCTCGCGTACACCACGTACGTGGTGCTCGCCGCCGCCGAGCACGACGCGCTCCAGGGCTTCACCACAGCCATGGTCGGGTTCGTGCTGCCGCTCCTCGCCATCACGCTGGTCGCGGTCACGGCGTACGAGCTGGGCGTCCGACGCGGACGACGTGCCGAGGCGGTCGCCCCGAACGACGCGAACCCCGACGGCGACCCCGGGCCGCATCGATGAGGCTCCACTCGACCGACGGCGTCACCTTCACCTTGCGGCCTCTTCGCTACGAGTTCCCGGAACTGGCCCCGACGGAGCCGGACGACTGGGACGCGAACTGGCTCGTGCTCCGCGGCGAGCTGCACGTTCCGGGACACGTCCCGTGGTCCTTCGAGGACCCGTCGCTCACCACCTGGGACGCGGCCCACCTCACTCGTTGGCTGCGTCGCGTCGCGAGCGGTCAGGCGGCCCCAGGCCGGCACGCAACGCTCGAGTTCGTCGAGCCCGACCTCGCCTTCAGCCTCGCCGCGGTCGAGGCGGGTCTGGTCACCGTGCGGGTGCACCTGGCACTCGAGGCCCGGCCGCCCTGGAGCCCGGCGCCCGACGACGACGTCCTGGACCCCTACGCGGTCGACGTCACCACGACCTGCGCCGGGCTCGCCCGGGCGGTCGAGGAGTGGGAACGAGAGGTCGCGGCCTTCCCGGTGCGCTGAGGAAGCGCCTACATCTCCTCGTGCGTGTTCGGGTCGCCGTCGAACAGGCGGCCGTCGGGGCGGCCGAGGGCGGTGATCGCCGCGACCTCGTCGTCGGTGAGCGTGAAGCCGGCCAGGTCGAGGTTCTCGCGCTGACGCCCGGGGTTGCCGGACTTCGGGATCGGCACCGCGCCCAGCTGGAGGTGCCAGCGCAGGATCACCTGCGCGGGCGTGACCCCGTGCGCCTGCGCGGCCTCGGCGACCGGCGCGGACTCCTTGACCGGCGCCGCCTTGCCGAGCGGGCTCCACGCCTCGGTCACGATCCCGTGCTCGGCGTGGAACGCGCGCAGCTCGGTCTGCGGGAAGAACGGGTGTATCTCGACCTGGTTGACGGCCGGCATCACACCGGTCGCGTCGGCGACACGGGTCAGGAACTCGGGCGTGAAGTTGGAGACGCCCACCGACCGCACGCGCCCCTCCTCCTTGAGCCGCACCATCGCCCGGAACGTGTCGACGTACTTGTCGACGCTCGGGTTGGGCCAGTGGATGAGGTAGAGGTCGATCACGTCGAGCCCCAGCGCAGCGGCCGAGCGATCGAACGACGCGAGCGTCTCGTCGAAGCCGTGGTCGCGGCCCGGGATCTTGGTGGTCACGACGATCTCGTCGCGCGGCACGTCCGTCTGCGCGAGCGCGCGCCCGACGGCGTCCTCGTTCTGGTAGTTCACGGCCGTGTCGATGAGCCGGTACCCGAGGTCGAGCGCGCTCAGCACCGCCTGGGTGCCCTCGTCACCGCGCAGCGGGTAGGTGCCGAAGCCGACGTCGGGCAGGGACGTTCCATCGCTCAGTGCAGGCATGCCCCGACGCTAGCGCGCCTCACGTACGGGCGGCATCCGGGCTGAGCGTGGTGGCGCTCAGCAGCGTGGCGACTGCGGCAGGGTCACCCGTCACTCGGATCGATGGCAGCTGCTCCGGCGGGACGCCGCCGATCACGCAGGCCTTCCAGTCGCGCGTACACGCGGCGACCTCCGCGTGCGCCGACGACGGCGGCTCCGGGGCTCGCTCGACGGTGGCGCCGCGCGAGGAGACGGTCGCGAGGTAGGTGACCGGGTCGCCGTCGTCGTCGTGGCGCGAGTCCGTGAGGTGGAGCAGCACCGTGCGCTCCCCCGCCAGGCCCACGACCGGCCGCGCGTGGGCGCGCATCGCGAGGACGACGGTGTCCGGGCTCATGTCGGCCTCGAGCGGCAGGCCCGGCGACGCGACGGCCCACCGCGACAGCGCGGTGTTCACGGCCTCGAGCTCGTGGCCCCACGGGGTGAGCTCGTAGACGTCGGCCCGGCCCGGACCTGGGAGCCGGCGGCGTCGGAGCACGCCGTGGTGCTCGAGGTCGTGCAGGCGCTGCGTCAGGACGGCGGGGCCGATGCCCAGCACGTCACGCTGGATCTCGGTGAAGCGCTTGGGGCCGAGCAGCAGCTCGCGCACCACGATCATCGTCCACCGCTCGCCCACCAGGTCGAGGGCGTGCGCGGCCGCGCACCCGTCGTTGTAGGAGCCGTAGGACCTGCGCTGCGCCATTGACAGATCGTACTTCGGAACCCGTAGTGTTCACTACAGAAACCGTAGCGACCTTCGAGGAGTCCCGTGCGCCTGTCAGCGACCGAGGTCTGGCCCGTCGTCCACGCCGAACGACGGCGCCTGGTCGCCGACCTCTCCGGCCTCACCCCGGAGCAGTGGGCCACGCCGTCCCTGTGCCCGGGCTGGGACGTGCACGACGTCGTCGCGCACCTCGTGGACTCTGCGCGCACCGGCCGGCTCGGCTTCGTCCGCGACATGCTGCGGGCGCGCCTCGACTTCGACCGCGCCAACCAGCACGGGGTCGCGCGCGAGCGGCAGCCGGACCCTCGCGCCACCCTCGCGGCGCTCGCCGACGTCGCGGACCTCACACGCACGCCGCCCGCGAACCTCGCCACCAGGCTCGTCGAGGCCGTCGTCCACGGGGAGGACGTCCGGCGGCCCCTCGCCCTCGAGGGTGCGTACCCACGTGCCGCCGTCGTGCACGCCCTCGCCTACCAGCTGCGCACGCCCGTCGGGTTCGGCGGCGGACGCGAACGCGTGGAGGGCCTGCGTCTCGTGGACACCGCCACGGGCACGGCCTGGGGCGCGGGGGACGACGTCGTCGGCGACGCGCTCGACCTGCTGCTCGCGGTCTCGGGCCGCCCCGTACCGCACGGGAGCCTCGAGGGACCCGGAGCCGATCGCCTGTCCACCGCCGGCCACCAGGCCACCGACGACCGGAGAGACCCATGAACCGCCGCGACAAGGCCACGACCGACGCGCACCTGTGGGCCATCGCCCGCACCGAACGCGCAGCCCTCGCCGACGACCTCGCCGCGCTGACGCCCGAGCAGTGGCGGCACGCGAGCCTGTGCGGGGACTGGGACGTCGAGGACGTCGTCGCGCACCTCACCGCGGCCGCGAGCCTGAACCAGGGGCAGTGGCTCCGCAGCATGATCGGCGCACGCTTCCGGCCGGACGTGCACAACGCGCGGCGCCTCGCCGAGCACCGCGGCCGCACGCCCGAGGAGACCCTCGAGCGGTTCCGCGCCGTGATCGCGAGCACGACGGCGCCCTCGGGCCACACGCCTGCGTACCTGGGCGAGGTCGTGGTGCACGCGCAGGACATCCGCCGGCCGCTCGGCCTCACGCGCACGCCGAGCGTCGACGCCCTCACGCCCGTCGCCGAGTTCTTCGCCCGGCGCGACTTCGCCGTCAACAGCCGTCGGCACGTCGCGGGCCTCGGGCTCCGGGCGGATGACGGCGCGTTCCGGTCGGGCAGCGGTCCGGCGGTCACGGGGTCGACGCTCGCGCTCGTCATGGCCATGGCCGGCCGGGCGGCCTACCTCGACGACCTCGCGGGTCCGGGGGTGCCGACCCTCAGCGAGCGCCTCGCAGCCCCCTGACCTCGCCCACCACCCACCCCGAGGTCGCCGATACACGCCGAGGTCGTCGGTCGCGGCCGGCGACCTCGACGGGGACCGGCGACCTCGGCGGAAGTGGCGGGTGGCGGAAGGGGCGGGTGGCGGACTGGCCGTCAGTCGCTCGCGCCGGGGATCGTCGGGAGATCGGCGCCCGGCTTGATCGCGGTGGTGACCTTCTCGGCGATGCGCCGCAGCTCGGCGACCTCGTCCGCCGTGAGCTGGTCGAAGACGAGGCGCTGGGCCTCCTCGGCGTGACCGGGCGCCGTCGCGACGACCTTCGCCCAGCCGTCGTCGGTCAGGACGGCGAGCGTCGCGCGACCGTCCTGCGGATCCGGGGTGCGGCGGAGCCAGCCGCGCTTCTCGAGGCGCGAGGCGATGCGCGACAGATGGGAGAGCGTGACGTCGGCGCGGGCGGCGATGTCACTCATGCGCGCTGAGCGGCCGGGGCTCATCGACAGCCAGGAGAGGACCAGGTACTCGACGTGGCTCAGCCCCGCGTCGCGCTGGAGCTGGGCGTCGAGCGCGGCGGGCAGCCATACCGTCAGGCGGCTCAACGCGATCCAGGCCTGCCGCTGCTCGCGCGTGAGCCAGCGGGGCTCGCCGTCTGCCATGGCGGAACGGTACTTGACACGGAAAGCGACCGCTCGCACAGTTGGTTTCCGCAGCAAGCAAATCGACGAGAGGCCTTCCGATGACCACCGCCTACTGGATCGTCGCCGGGCTCACCGCGCTCGCGTTCCTCGCCGCCGGCGCCTTCAAGCTCGTCCGGCCCAAGCAGGCGCTCGCCGCGTCGGGTCTCGCGTGGGTCGAGGACTTCTCGCCCGCCTCGATCAAGCTGATCGGGCTCGCCGAGGTGGTGGGTGCCGTAGGGCTCGTGGTGCCCGCGGCCACGGGAGTCGCTCCCGTGCTGAGCCCGGTCGCCGCCGTCTGCCTGGCGCTGCTCATGGTGGGCGCGACCGTGGTGCACGTGCGGCGCAGCGAGCCGCCGATCTCCGCGGGCCCGCTGGTGCTCTCGGTCGCAGCCGCGGTGCTGGGGTTCCTCGCGATCGCCTGACGCGAGTGCTAGGCGATCGTCGCGTCGCGGCCCGCCTGCCGCCGCCAGCGGTCCACGAGCTGCCGGTGGTTGCGCTCGAACCCGTCGTCGAACCACCCGCCCCGGGCCAGGGCCGTGACCGGCGCGCCGTCGTGCGGCGTGATCGTCACGACCTGGCCGGTGGTCCAGGTGCGCCGCTCGCCTTGGATCGATCGGACCTCGTGCCACGCGTAAGTGGACTCGCCGCGCCACCCGCGCACCGCCACGCCGTCGTCCGTCATCCGCACCCGGAGCCTCGCGAGCCACAGCCCCTGACCGCCGATCCATGCCGCGAGCACGAGGAAGCAGACGCCGATCCACATGCGCCACGAACCGGGCCAGGCAAGCAGCCAGTAGGCCGCCAGGGCCGCGTACACCGCGGTGAGGACGAGCTGCGAGGCCCAGACCCACGTCGTGGTCCGCAGCAGGGTCCCGGGCTCGTGCGTCGTCGTCACCATCGCACTCACGCTAACAACCGCCGTCGGTCCGGCACCTCGCGCCGCACTCCCCCGAACCCCGCGGCCGACCGCGGCACCCGGCGGGCGACGTAGGCTCGACGAGTGGCGACCTTCTCCTCCGTGACCAAGCAGCACGTGCTCACCGCGATCGCCGAGCACGACGAGCGCGGGGCCGAGGCGTTCTGCGCGCTCTACGGCTTCACGCCGTCGTCCGACTCGACGATCGTGCACGAGGGCCGGCGGTACGACACGCGCGCGGTGCTCGCCGTCGCGCACCGCCACGCCACCGGACGACTCGCGACGCCCGAGGAGTTTCGCAGCTCGCTGCAGGCCGCCGTCGGCGTGCTGCAGCGGCGGGGCTTCGAGGTGGTGGGCCCGGCCGCGGCACGGACCGCGCCGGCACGCGCCTCCTCCACCCGGACGCCCCGGACGGCGTCGTCGCGACCGGCCGCGCGGCGCACGACGACGCGCGAGGACACCCCCTCGATCTGCCCCACGTGCTCGATGGCCCTCCCGGCCACGGGCGTGTGCGACATGTGCGCCTGACGCCCGCGACCTGAGGCTCCTGGCGCCGCCGCTCCCGCCGGAGCCCGGCCACGTCTGCGCGCCCCCGACCGTCCGGACCGGGGAGGATCTGGTTCGATCAGCGGCACGCACCTTCCCCGCTCCCGGAGGCGACCGTGCACCCTGACGAGCTGCTGCTGTTCTGCGACCGCGCCCTCGACGGGATGGTCGCGATCGTCGAGCACCTGGGCGACGATCTCGCCAACGCGCGGCCCGAGCTCCCCGGGGCCAACAGCCCGTTCGCGATCCTCACGCACTGCGTGGGCGTGATCGACGCGTGGGCGGGCCACCGCGTGGCGGGCCGGCCGCTCGAGCGTGACCGTGACGCCGAGTTCCGAGCGACCGGCCGAGTGGAGGACCTGCTCGCGAAGGTCGCCGCGGCGCGCACGCGGCTGCACGACGACGCGCACGGGGCCACGTTCGAGGAGCCGCTGCGTCACGAGACGGGGCACGCGCTCGAGCACCACATCGCGACCCAGGGTGCCGCGCTGCTGCACGTGCTCGAGGAGCTCGCGCAGCACCACGGTCAGATGGAGCTCACGCGCGACCTGCTGCGCACGCAGGTCGGCACGGGCGCGTAGCCGGCGGACCGGCGGGAGCGACGTCGGCGAGCACGGGGCGGCGCCCTCCGTGGTGTGGAGCGTTTCGGGGTGCGACACGCCGGCACGAGGGACGGGAACGCTCCACACGGGGCCGGAACGCTCCGCACGGGTTCGGGAACGCTCCACACCGGGCCGGAACGCTCCACACGGGGTCGGGGAGGCTCCGGGAGGGTCAGGGGCCGGTGGCGACCGGGCGGGACGGGTCGCGGATCCACTCCGACCACGAGCCGGGGAAGAGCGCGAGCTCCACGCCGGCCTCGTGCGCGGCGAGCACCAGCTGCGCCGCCGTGACCCCCGAGCCGCAGTAGGCGGTCGCGGCGCCGCCCCCTCCACCCGGGTCCCCGCCGGCCGATCCGTCGTCGGCTCCGGCCAGGGCGTCGTCAAGCACGCGGCGCAGCTCAGCCGGCTCGAGGTAGGTGCCGTCGGCCCGCTGCACGGCCGTCGTCGGGCACGACGTCGCACCGGGGATGTGCCCGGCCACCGGGTCCACCGGCTCGGTCGCGCCGCGGAACCGCTCGGGAGCACGCGCGTCCAGCAAGGCACCCGCCGCACCGGCGAGCACGGCGTCCGCATCGACCACCGGCATCTGCCCCGGCACGACGACGGCGTCCGGCGCGGGCCGGGGCGGCACGTCGCCCATGGCGAGGGTCCCACCGGCCGCGACCCACGCCGCGAGCCCGCCGTCGAGCACGCGCACGTCCGCATGCCCGGCCCAGCGCAGGCACCACCAGGCGCGCGCGGCCGCGGCCCCCGCGCCGCCGTCGTACACGACCACCGTGCGACCCGGCACCACGCCCACGCGCCGCACGAGCGCGGTGAGCCGCTCGACGCCCGGCAGCGGGTGCCGCCCGCCGTCCCCGGGCGGCTCGGCGAGCTCGGTGTCGAGGTCCACGAACACCGCGCCGGGCACGTGACCGGCGCGGTAGCCGTCACGGTCCGCCCCTGCGAGAGTCCAGCGCACGTCGAGCAGCAGCGGCCCGTCGGCGGCGGTGTCGTCTGGCGCGGGCCGCAGGTCCATCAGCGCATGCGCGTCGATCAGGGCAGGGACGCGCACGAGTTCGGTGCTCATGCGGTCACCCTGCGCTCGGCCTCGCGCGGGGTCCAGCCGAACCGCCGTGCGACCACGAGCACGCCCACCGCGCCCCACGCGAGCACCACGGCCAGATGCTCCCACGACGGCGCACCCCACAGCGCACCCTGGTGCGCGGCCTCGGTCATCGCACGGGTCGCGTGCCGCAGCGGGAACACCCATGACGCGACCTCGAGCGGCTCGGGGAACGTCGCGCCGAGCACGAACACGTCGGACACGAACGACAACGGCAGCAGCGTGCCGAGCGTGACCCCCACGACGCTCTGCGAGCTGCGCACGAGCGACATGATCGCGAGGCCGAGCACCGCGAACGTCACCGCGCACACCACGAACGTCAGCAGCACCGCTGGCCACGCCGGGGCCGCGGGACGTCGAAGACGAGCGCGGCCACGAGCACCAGCATCACGAGGGTCACGAGCGCGACCCCGAGCGCACCCGCGACCCGTCCCGCGAGCAGCGTCCAGAGGGGCAGCGGCGTGCCGCGCATGCGCTTGAGCACGCCCTGCTCACGCGCCTCGGTGAGGCCCTCGGGCATGTTGACGTAGGCGGTGACCGCGGCGCCGTACACCGCCATCGTCATCGCGACGACGGCGGCGACCGCCTGACCGTTCTCGAGCACGGCGTCGCCACCGCCGCTCAGGGTCGGGATGATCGCGGCGAGCGTGAGGGGGAAGACGACCGCGAAGAACACGCCCGAGGCGTCGCGCATCAGCAACGTGGCGGTGTGCCGCACCTGGTCCCCCAGCAGCACCGCGCCCGACGGCGTGCCGTCGCGCCGGGGCCGCGCGTCGTTCTCAGGGACCCGACGGCGCCGCTCGGGCCTGGCCACGCGCCCGGCCGTCTCGCGCCGCATCGCCCACACCGCGACCACCGCGCCCACGGCGCCCCAGGCGAGGATCACCGCGAGGTGCCCGGGCGCCGGCAGCAGCGCGGGCTCGTACGGGTCGAGCGCGTCGGCGAGCAGCCGCACCAGCGGCTTGAGCGGGAACACGTCGCCCACGCGCTCCATCCACGCGGGCATCTCGCCGCCGAACGCGAAGATGTCGGACACGAACGCGAGCGGCACCACGAGCCCGTTCGTGACCGCCGTCGTGACCTGAGGCGTGGGCAGCAGCGCCGCGAGCGCGAGCCCGAGCGCACTGAACGCGAGGGAGGCGACCACCAGCACGAGCAGCACGTTCGGCAGCGCCGCGACGTCCACCTGGAGCTCGTAGGCCACGACGCCCACCGCCAGCACCAGGGCGGTGGCGACGAGGCCCAGCAGCAGCGCGGCGCCCATGCGGCCGCCGATCGCCGCCCAGCCCGGCAGGGGCGTCCCGTTCTGCCGCTTGAGGGCCCCCGACGCGCGCACCTCGGCGAACCCGATCGCGAGGAACGAGAACGTCGCCATCGCCACGCCGAACGACGCGAACCCCGGCGCGAGCAGCTGCGTGAGCCGCCCGCCGCCGCGCTCGTCGATCACCTGGTTGCCCGCGATCGCCGCGACCAGCACGAAGAACAGCAGCGGGAAGACGACGCTCAGGATCAGCACGATCGGTGAGCGCACCACGGTGACGAGCTCGTGCCGCACCTGGCGGCCGAGCAGCCGAAGGTCGGATCTCCTCACGGCCTTCTCCTCACGATCCGTGCCGCGCGTCGGGCCGCACCGGCACGTCCTCGTCGTCGGGCTCGGGCTCCTCGACCAGGTCGAGGTAGACGTCCTCGAGGCTCGGGCGTGCGACCGAGAGGCCCTCGAGCTCGAGCCCGCGACCCACGGCCCAGGTCGCGAGCTCGCTCACCGCCCGGGTGGGGGCGTGCGTCGCCACCTCGAGGCGGCCGTCGGCCTGCCGCACGTCGCCCTCGAGAGCGGGCAGGTCGGCCACGGGCACGCCGTCGGGCAGGCGGAACGCGACGCGGGTGGCGAGGCCCGAGCGCGCCGCGAGGTCGTCGGGCGTGCCCTCCGCGACCACGCGGCCGTGGTCGATCACCACGAGCCTGTCGGCGAGGTGCTGCGCCTCGTCGAGGTAGTGCGTGGTCAGCAGGATGGTCGCGCCCAGGTGGCGGAGCGAGTCGACGAGGTCCCAAGCGCGACGACGTGCCGAGGGGTCGAAGCCCGTGGTCGGCTCGTCGAGGAACAGCAGCTCGGGGTCCCCCACGATGCCCAGGGCGAGGTCGAGCCGGCGGCGCTGCCCGCCCGAGAGCGTGCGCACGCGCTGGTCGGCCTTCTCCTCGAGCCCGACGAGCTCGAGGACCTCCGAGACGGGCCGCGGGTGCGGGTACCAGCCGGCGTGCAGGCGCACCAGCTCGCGCGGCGTGAACTGCTCCTCGAACCCGGCCTCCTGGAGCACCACGCCGATGCGCTCGCGCAGGGCGCGACCACCCGCCCGCGGGTCGGAGCCGAGCACGCGCACCGTCCCCGCGTCGGCCTCGCGGTACCCCTCGAGCACCTCGACCGTGGTCGTCTTGCCCGCCCCGTTGGGCCCGAGCAGCGCGACCACCTCACCGGTCTCGACCACCAGGTCCAGACCGTCGACGGCACGCACCGTCCCGTAGTGCTTGTGCAGACCCTCGACGACGACGGCGGCCACGGCGCACCTCCCGGTCGGGCCCGCACCCCGCGCACGCGGCCCGTCCTCCCTGCCTACTCCGCGCCGCCGGTCCGCACCAGGGACCCAGGTGCGGGGTGCCGCCGCCGGACCACGGGCGCGGCCGGGGCCTGCACCACGGGTGCGCGGGTATGGCCGTGCGGCAGGGCCCGGGTCTAGCCTGCGAGGAGGGTTTCGCCCGTTCTGAGGGGTTCTGGTCGCGATGCGCACATCCCGAGACCTGTCCCGGCGCCCGGTCCGCGCCACCCTCGTCACCGCCGTCCTCGCGGTGCTGACCACGGCACTCGGCGCGGGCGTGGCGACGGCGCAGCCCGCGGTGCGCACCGCCGCGGAGGACGAGCAGCGCATGCTCCTCGGGGCCACGCCCCAGGGCGGCGGGGACTCGCGCCGCGACGGCGTCGAGGAGCTCGAGGCGACGATCGGGCGCGAGCTCGACTACGTGCGCGTGTTCGAGCAGTGGAACTCGGCCTACCCGACAGCCTACCACTCGTGGCTCACGGCGAGCGACCGGATCATGCTGCTCTCGGTGCGCGCGAAGCGCACCAACGGCACGAACATCCCGTGGCGCGACATCGCGACCATGGCCCCGGGCAGCACGCTGCACACCGAGCTGCACCGCTGGATCTCGCGCGTCGAGGCGGTCGACGGCGAGGTGTGGTTCACGTTCCACCACGAGCCCGAGATCCAGGCGAGCATCCCCAACGGCACCGACGCCGACTACGTCGCGGCGTGGCGCCGCGTGGTCGACGAGTTCCGCGCGCGGGGCGTCGACAACGTGCGCTTCGTGTGGATCGTCACGGGGTACGGCTTCGAGGTGGCCCCGAGCGACCGCAGGTACGCGCCCAAGTGGTACCCGGGCGACGCGTGGGTCGACGTCATGGGCAGCGACACCTACAACTGGTCGAGCTGCCGCGAGGGCGTCTACAACCCGTGGCGCCCCTTCTCGAACGTGCCTGCCGGGCTGCGGGCGTTCGGCGAGCTGCACCCCGACGAGGACCTGCTGATCACCGAGTGGGCGTCCGCCGAGCAGGGCGGGGACAAGGCCGCGTGGATCGACGAGGCACGCACCGTGATGAAGCGCGCCGACCACGCGCAGTTCATCGGCCTGTCCTACTTCAACAAGATCGACGGCACGTTCCCGCAGTGCCGGTGGCCGATCGACTCGTCACCCGCGGCCGAGGCCGCGTTCGTGCGACTCGCCCAGGACCCGTTCTTCGGCGGGCCGGGCACGGGTGGACCACCCCCGGACCCGGACCCGGAGCCCGTCGTCGTGCTCGTCACGGCCGACCCGGCGGCGCTGCCCGCACCCGAGGCGGCCGTGCGCGCACGCCTCGAGGGGCTGGGCATGGACGTGCGCCTCGTCGACGACCACCAGGTGACGGCGGCTACCGCGGCCGACGCCGACATGGTGGTGGTGACGCACTCGGTGACCCGCACGCAGGTGGGCACCGCGCTGCGCGACGTCGCCGCCACCGTGTGGATGGCCAAGCCGTACCTGTTCGACGAGATGGCGATGACCGGCCCCACGCCGACCACCGACTACGGGTCCCTCGCGACCCAGACCGTCACCGTGAGCACCGCAGGGCACCCGATGCTCGCGGGCCGCACGGGGACGGTCCCGTTCCTCGCGCCGCGCGACGCCGTCGCCTACGGGGTGCCCGGGCCGGCGGCCACCCGCGCCGCCGTCGTCGGGACGCGGCCGGTGCTGTTCGCCTACCGGCCGGGCGAGGCGCGCGTCGACGGCACGCCCGCGCCGGGCTGCCGCGTCGCGTTCCCGTTGTTCGGCACGGCACCCACCCGGCTCACCAGCGACGGCTGGGCGATGTTCGACGCGACCGCCACCTGGGCCGCCGCCGGCTGCTGAGCGCGTGCGCGGGCTCACGCACGCCGTTGCTTGAGTTCGGCCGCGTGCGTGCCGATGACCGGTGTGCGCCCGAGCACCGATCAGGAGGGGCACGATGAGCACGCCCGGCTGGTACACCGACCCTGCGGACCAGGCAGGTCTGCGGTGGTGGGACGGCGAGCGCTGGACGAGCCACGTCACGGCGCGCCCGACGGCACCCTCCGCCCCGGCACCCGGGGCCACGGCAGCCGGGCACGCAGCGCCCGTGGTCGCGGAGCCCGCAGCGACGCCGTCGACGCCCGCGCTCGTGACCGCGCCCGCCGCCC
>NZ_JAACYI010000032.1 GCF_009996735.1 Cellulomonas sp. APG4
GACGCCGTCGTCGGCCGCCGCCCCGCGGCGGGCGCGGCCCTGCGGCTCGCGGTGAGCCGGTCGCGCGCGCCTCGGCTGGTCGAGGACGTCCGCTCCGCCCTCGCCGCCGACGTCCGTCCGATGGGATCCGCCGGAGTCAAGGCGATGGCGGTCGTCACCGGGGCCGCGGACGCGTACGTGCACGCAGGTGGGCAGTACGAGTGGGACAGTGCCGCACCGGTGGCCGTCGCCCGCGCGCACGGCCTGCACACCAGCCGGGTCGACGGCTCGCCCCTGGTCTACAACCGCCCCGACCCCTACCTGCCCGACCTGCTCGTCTGCCGCCCCGAGCACCGCGACCGTCTGCTCGACGTGATCGCGGCGGCCACCGTCACCACGAGGGAGCACCCGTGACACGCATGCCCGAGTACTCGCTGAGCCAGATCGACCAGCTCGAGGCCGAGTCCGTCTTCGTCCTGCGCGAGGTCGCGGCCGAGTCCGAGAAGCCCGCCCTGCTGTTCTCGGGCGGCAAGGACTCGATCGTGATGCTCGACCTCGCCGTGCGCGCGTTCTGGCCGGCTCCGGTCCCCTTCCCGGTGGTGCACATCGACACCGGGCACAACTTCCCCGAGGTCCTCGAGTTCCGCGACCGGGTGGTCCGCGAGCTCGGGCTCAACCTCGTCGTCGGCTCGGTCCAGGACGCGATCGACCGCGGCGTCGTGCAGGAGGAGCCGAACGGGTCCCGGAACCGCATCCAGACGCCCGTGCTGCTCGAGACCGCCGAGAAGTACGGCTTCACCGCACTGCTCGGCGGGGCGCGCCGCGACGAGGAGAAGGCGCGCGCCAAGGAACGGGTGTTCTCGTTCCGGGACGAGTTCGGGCAGTGGGACCCGAAGAACCAGCGGCCCGAGCTGTGGAACCTGTACAACGCGCGTGTGCACGTGGGGGAGAGCATCCGCGTGTTCCCCCTGTCCAACTGGACCGAGCTCGACGTCTGGCACTACATCGCCGCCCGCGAGGTCGCGATCCCCTCGATCTACTACGCGCACGAGCGCGAGGTCTTCGAGCGCAACGGGATGGTCTTCGCGAACAACGAGTTCTGCCGTCCGCGCGCCGGTGAGGAGACGTTCGTCGAGACGGTGCGGTACCGCACCGTCGGTGACGCGACGCTGACGGCCGCGGTCCGCTCGGACGCGCGCGACGTCGAGGCGGTGATCGCGGAGGTCGCGGCCACCCGCATCACGGAGCGAGGTGCGACCCGCGGGGACGACAAGGTCAGCGAGGCCGCCATGGAGGACCGCAAGAAGGAGGGCTACTTCTGATGGAGCTGCTGCGATTCGCCACGGCGGGTTCGGTCGACGACGGCAAGAGCACGCTGATCGGACGTCTGCTCTACGACTCGAAGTCGATCTTCAACGACCAGCTCGACTCGATCGAGGAGACGAGCCGTTCGCGCGGGGACGCGTACACCGATCTCGCGCTCCTCACGGACGGCCTGCGGGCCGAGCGTGAGCAGGGAATCACGATCGACGTCGCCTACCGGTACTTCGCGACACCGCGGCGCAAGTTCATCATCGCGGACACCCCTGGGCACATCCAGTACACGCGGAACATGGTGACGGGCGCGTCGACCGCAGACCTCGCGATCGTGCTCGTGGACGCACGCAAGGGGATCCAGGAGCAGAGCCGACGGCACGCGTTCCTCGTCTCGCTGCTGCGCGTGCCGCACCTCGTGCTCGCGATCAACAAGATGGACCTCGTCGACTGGTCACAGGAGGTCTACGAGCAGATCAAGGACGAGTTCACCAACTTCGCGGCCAAGCTCGACATCGCCGACCTCACCGTCCTGCCGATCTCGGCCCTCAAGGGCGACAACGTCGTGACCCGCTCGGCGAACATGCCCTGGTTCGAGGGGCCGTCGCTGCTGCACCACCTCGAGAACGTGCACATCGCGAGCGACCGCAACCTCGTCGACGCCCGGTTCCCCGTCCAGTACGTGATCCGCCCGCACCAGGACCGGCACCACGACTTCCGGGGCTACGCGGGTCAGGTGGCCGGCGGGATCCTCAAGCCCGGCGACGAGGTCATGGTGCTGCCCTCGGGACTCACCACGCGCATCGCGTCGATCGAGACGAAGGACGGGCCCGTGGCAGAGGCGTTCGCGCCGATGTCGGTGGTCATCCGCCTCGAGGACGAGCTCGACGTGTCCCGCGGGGACATGATCTGCCGAGTCCACAACCAGCCGCAGGTGACGCAGGACGTCGAGGCCATGGTCTGCTGGATGACCGAGCGGCCGCTCGTCCCCGGGCAGAAGCTCGCGGTCAAGCACACCACCAGGTCCGCACGTGCCTTGGTCAAACGTCTCAGCTACCGAGTCGACGTCAACACGCTCCACCGCGACGACGCGGCGGACTCGCTGGCCCTCAACCAGATCGGCAGGGTGCGGCTGCGCACGACCACCCCGCTGCTCGCCGACGAGTACCGCCGCAACCGGCTGACCGGGGGGTTCATCCTCGTCGACGAGGCGACGAACGTCACCGTCGGTGCCGGGATGATCATCGACACCGACTGAGCGGTCGAAGATCATCCGTACCGTTCACCCGTTCGGCCCAACCGCCCGCACGGGAGCGGGCCCCTCGCGACGCTTGGCGTTCCCCGGGGGGTCCGCTACCGTTCACCCGATTCAGGTCACGATTCGATATCGGCGTGACACAAAAGGGTGACGCGGAGCGAGCACCCGGACGATGTGAGGTATATGCGGGTGCACAGGTCTCATACCAGGTCAGGTCGTCGTCCTGCCGTGCGCGTCGGACTTGCGGTGGGCACGGCCCTCGCGCTGGTCGTCGGTCTCGGCCTGAGCCAGTGGAGCGTGGACCAGGCGGCGGCCGCGTCGCGCGAGCTGGTGGTCAACGGCACGTTCGACAAGGGGCTCACGGGGTGGCACGCCACGGGAGCGCGGACGCAGAAGCTCACCGTCGTCAAGACCGGCGGGGGAACCGCCCCGCACGCGCGTCTGACGACGTCGAAGACCGCGACCGTCACGCTCAACGACCGGGTCAACACGGTCGCCTCCGCTGCCAAGGGCGAGACCTACCGGGTCACGGCCCGCGTGCGTGCCTCGGCGCCCAAGGTCAACGGCCAGCTGCGGGTGCGCGAGGTCGCCGGCTCCAAGGTCGTCACGCACGGGACGTCGTTCAACCTGCGCTCGACGGCGTGGACCACGGTGAGCCTGACGTTCACGACGCGCCACCCCAAGGCGACCCTCGACCTCAACGTGCTCGCGTGGAGCCTGCGCGCCGGGCAGCGCCTCGACGTCGACAGCCTGTCGATGCGTGCCGTCCCGCGTACGACGACGCCCCCGAGCACGCCTGCGCCCACCACGGCGCCCACCACGGCACCCCGGCCGACGACGACCCCGACGGCACCGCCGACGGCGACCCCGACCCCGTCGCCGACCGCGACCCCGCAGCCGACGACGCCCGCGCCCACGCCCACGCCCACGGCCCAGCCGACGAGCGCGCCGAAGCCGCCCACCGGTGACCGCTGCCAGGCGCCTGTGCCGAGCGGCACGGTCTACGGCGCGAGCATGTCCATGTCGGGCGGAGCCACCGCCGCGTCGGCACTCGGATCCCTCGACCAGGCGTTCGGCACGGTGCCCGTGGTGCGGCTGTTCGACCCGGGTCTGCCGGCGTCGTGGTCCTCGCAGCGCGCCGCCGTGACGTCCGACCGCACCGTCGTCGTCTCGTTCCGGCCCGACCCGGCCGAGGTCAACGCGGGCAAGCACGACGCCGCGCTGCGCGCGTTCTTCACCGAGGCGCCCAGCGACCAGACGATCTACTGGTCCTACATCCACGAGCCCGAGCCGATGATCGACCAGGGCCAGTTCACGGCGGCCGAGTACCGCAAGGCGTGGCAGCGGATCGCCGGCTTCGAGCGTGAGGCGTGCAAGGCCAACATGTACGCGACCCTCATCCTGACGGGCTGGACCGCGTCGCCGTCCTCGGGCCGCTCGGTCGACACCTACTACGCGGGTGACTCGATCATCGACGTCGTCGCGTGGGACCCGTACAACGGGGTCCACGACCCGGACCGTGACTACTACGCGAGCGCCGAGTCGATGTTCGGCTCCGTGGTCGCGGCGTCGAAGGAGCTCGGCAAGCCGTTCGCGATCGCCGAGACCGGCAGCCGTCGCGTCGCGGGTGACGACGGGACCGGCCGCGCCCGGTGGCTCACCGAGATCGGCACGTACCTCGACAAGCACGACGCGGTCTTCGTGACGTACTTCCAGTCGACGCGCGACGCCAACTGGGTGCTCGACGACAAGCCGTCGCGTGACGCGTGGGCGAGGTTCACCGGACGCTGAACCCCGTCCGTGCTGAGGCCGTCGCACCCGGCGCAGGGTGCGACGGCCTCAGCACGTCGGGTCGTCGGGGAACGTGCGGCGCTCGACGAGCCACCGTCCGTCGACCTCGACGAGGTGGAGGATCGTGGCGCTGCGGCGCGAGGCCGTCGGGTCCACGACCGAGGTGCCGTCGGTGTCGACCACGTCGACCCCGCTGTAGTCCAGGCACGCGAGCACCGTGAGCGTGGGCGGGTCGGCGTCGGGTTCGGACGCCGTGACCGTCGCGCTGACCACCTCGGGCTCGCCCGTCTGGACGAGGCCCTCCTCGGCCATCTCGCGCGCGCCCGCCTCGAGGTCGCCCAGCGCGGTCCCGGTCGCGACGTCCTCGAGCAGCAGCGGCTGGTCGGGGTCCTGGCGCAGCCGGGCGTCCGCGGTGACGAACGGCAGCGTCAGCTCGGTGGCTTCGGCCTCGACCGCGACCTCCTCCGGGGCTGCCGACGGGGCCGGCACGGGCACCGCGACGGGCTCCGGCTCGGGCTCAGGGGACTCGGTCGCCGCCGGCGTGCCCGACGGCGACGGCTCGGCCGCCGGGGAGCCGCCCCGGTTCGACGACCAGAGCAGCAACGCGATCCCCGCGACGACGACGAGCGCCAGGACCACCCACAGCCACCTGCGTCCGCGCACGTGCCCACCTCCTCCGACGACGTCCCGCGGCACGGCGCGGGGAGCACCCGACCTCTCGGCGTGATCCTCGCACGCCGAGCCGCGGACGCGCCCGCAGCCTGACCTGCAGGATCGGTAGGTTTGCGCGGTGAGCACGTCGACCCGCAGCCTCGCGGCCGCCTCCGGGGCCAGCTTCGTGGGCGCGATGGTCAGCGCGGGTGCGGGTTTCCTCCTGACCCTCGTCCTGGGCCGGACGCTCGGACCGGGCGGTGCTGGGGTCGTGCTCCAGACGATCGGCGTCCTGACGATCGCCGTCGGGGTGGGCAAGGTCGGGCTCGACACCACGGCGATCTGGTTGCTGCCGCGCACCCGGGCCGACGAGCCTGCGGCCGTGCGCGGCGTCGTCCGCGGGCTGCTCGTGGCCGGGTTCTGCGCCTCGCTCGTGGTGGCCGGGGTGCTGGCGCTGCTCGCGCCGTGGCTGTTCGCCGGTCCGGGATCGGCGCAGGTGCTCGAGGCCGTCCGTGCGACGGCGTGGTTCCTGCCCGCCGCCGTGGTCGCGACCGTGGGCCTGGCCGCCACCCGTGGGCTCGGCGGGATCGGCCCCTACACCCTGATCGGCAGCATCGCGGTGCCCGGGTCGCGGCCCCTGCTCGTGCTCGTGGTCGGTGCGCTCGGGGGCGGCGCGGTCGCGGCCGCGGTGTCGTGGGTCGCCGTGCTCGCCGTCGCGCTGGTGCCCGTGGCGCTCGTGCTGCGCTCGCGCGTCCGGCGGGTCGAGCGCGCCGCGGACGTGGGCGCGGCGCTGCCGCTCGAGCGCGCCGTGGTGGTGCGTGCGGCGCGCTTCACGCTCCCACGCTCGCTCTCGTCGGCGATCGAGCTCGCACAGCAGTGGCTCGACGTCATCCTCGTGGGTGCCCTGGCCGGGCCTGCGGCGGCGGGCGTCTACGGCGCCGCGACGAGGTTCGTCGCGGCGGGCATGGTGCCCAGCACCTCGCTCAGGGTGGTCGTCGCGCCGCAGTTCAGTGCTGCCCTGCACGCGGGGGACACCGGCACGGCCGAGGACGTCTACCGACGCACCACGTCGTGGATCGTCCTGCTCAGCCTGCCCGTGTACGCACTCCTCGCGCTGTTCGGCGGGACCGTGCTCTCGCTCCTGGGCCCCGAGTTCCGCGCCGGCGCCGCGCTGCTGCCCGTGCTCGGCGCAGGGGCGGCGATCTCGGTCATGACGGGCAACGTGCAGTCGCTGCTGCTCATGAGCGGTCGCAGCGGCTGGGTCGCGGTGAACAAGGCCGTCGTGCTGGCCGTGCTCGTGATCGGGCTGGTGGCCGCGATCCCGCTTCTCGGGCTGCCGGGCGCGGCCCTGGCGTGGGCGGTCGCGGCGACGACGGACGCGGCGCTCGCCTCGACCCAGGTGTCCCGGCTGCTGCGCATCCGCCTCGAGCTCGGGGTGCTCGCCACCGCGTTCGGCGCGTCCGCCGTTCCCTACCTGGTGGCGGGCGGCGTGGCGCGCTGGTGGCTCGGTGACTCGGTCGAGGGGCTCGTCGTCGGCGCAGCGGTAGGGTCCGTGCTGTTCGTCGCCGCGACCTGGGCCCTGCGTGGCCGGCTCGACGTCCAGGGGGCCTTCCGGCTCCTGCGCCGCCGCGGTGGCGGCACCCCACGAGAGGAGACCCGGTGAAGCTGGTCAGCTCGACCCACAAGGCGGCCCCCCGGTGGCTCAAGGACGTCGCGAACGTCACCACGCGCCGGTACGGCATGCTCACGGCCGGCGACCGGCCGATGCCCGACTACCTGATCGTGGGCGCCAAGCGGGCGGGGACGACGTCGCTGTTCAACTACCTCGTGCGGCACCCGGGTGTGCTCCAGATGTTCCCGCAGGTGCGCGGGACCAAGAGCACCGACTACTTCTTCCCCGGCAGCGGCCGGTCCGAGCGGTGGTACCGCTCGCACTTCGCGACGGAGCGTGACCGTCGCCGCCGCGCGCGGGACCTCGGCTACCGGCCGCTGAGCGGCGAGGCCTCGCCCTACTACGTGTGGGACCCGCGCATCGCGCCGGCCGTGCGCGCGGCCGCCCCGGACGTGCGGGCCATCCTCCTGCTGCGTGAGCCGGTGCGTCGCGCGTGGTCGCACTACCAGGAGCGGGTCCAGAACGGCGTCGAGCCGCTGAGCTTCCGCGACGCGCTCGACGCCGAGGAGGAGCGGCTGAGCGGCGAGCGGGAGCGCATGGCCGCGGACCCGGAGTACTACAGCGCGGCGTTCGACTTCCACAGCTACCGCTCGCGCGGCGACTACCTGCCCCAGATCCGCAACTGGCTCGAGCACTTCCCGGCCGAGCAGCTGCTCGTCCTGCGCGCCGAGGACCTGTACGGCGACACCCAGGCCACGTTCGACGAGGTCTGCAAGTTCCTGCGGCTCCCGCGCATCGAGATGCCGACGCGTTCGTCCTTCAACGCGACGTGGCGCACGCGCGACCTCCCGCCCGAGTCCGAGGCCGCCGAGCTCGCCGAGTGGTTCGGGCCTCGCAACGCGGCGCTCGAGGAGTTCCTCGGCCGCGACCTCGGCTGGGGCTGAGCCCTCAGGCCGTCCCGGCCGGGGCGTGCTCGCGCTCGTCGCTCGCGTCCTCGCGGCCCTGCTCGTCGTCCGGGTCGTGCCCGTCCGCGACTTCCTGCCCGTCCGGCGCGTCCCGGCGCTCCTGGCCGTCCGGCGCGTCCTCGGCGTCCTCGGGTGACGCCGGCTCCGGGTCGTCGGTCGCAGCCACGGCCGTCCCCCGCGTCTCGGCGGCCCCCCGCGTCTCGGCCGCCGGAGCGGCGTGGCGGTGCGTCGTCGAGCGGTTGTGTGGCTTGCGGTGGCCGCGGACGCTCGTGACCGAGCCGAGCACGGTGCAGTCCATCGCGGCCGCGACCGTGGTCAGCGCCGTGAGCCCGGCGCGCTGGCTCACACGCTCGGCCGCGAAGACGAGCGCCGAGCCGGCGAGCCGCGCGACCGCCATGCGGTCGGCGTCGCTCGCGGACGCGGGGCACACGACCAGCACGAGCGCGTCGTGCACGTCGGCCAGGTGCCGACGGGTCGCACCCACCCACGACGTCGAGGGCGGCACCCACACGGACAGGGGGCGGAGGCGTCCACGGATCACGCCGTGGTCGTCGGCGCTGTCGAAGTCGAGGCCGAGGCGCTGGACCAGCTCCTCGGTGTAGCCGTCGGCGGTCGGCACCACGACGACGCGTACCGGGTGCTCGGCCTCGGCGAGGGTGCGCGCGAGGTCGGCCACGACGTCCCACGCCCCCGCGGTCGAGGGGTCCTCCAGGAACGCGAGCGTCCCGTGCCCGTCGGGCAACGTCGGGCTGCTCAGCACCCACTCGCGCACGATGCGCAGCTGGTCCAGGTCGTGCGCCGAGCGCGGGTCGACCGGCCCCGTCAGTCGCGCGACCACCGGGCCGGCGCCCGCGGCGACGACGTCGACCCCCACGTGCACGCGCCGGTCGCGCGCCTGCCGCACGAATGCGCCCACGAGTCCCAGCGCGGCGCCCACGAGCACCGCACCGCCGCCCACCATGACGCGGTCGGGCGCGTACGCGAGCGAGTTGTCGGCCGCGCGCGTGAGCACCTGACCGCCCGAGGTGTCGACGCCCTCGAACGAGCTCGTGCGGTCGAGCACGGCGTTGACCTGCAGCGTGAGGAGCTGGCGGTCGGTCTCCGCCTGCACCGCGTCGAGGCTCCCGGCCTCGGCGGCGAGCAGCCGCTCGTTGGCCTCGCGGAGCTGCTCGCGCAGCGCCTCGAGCCGGGACTGGTCCTGCAGCAGCACGGACGTGATCCGCTCCGTGGCCTGCTCGGAGCGGAACTCGAGGAAGGCGTCGGCGACCGCGTCGGCCTGGGCCTGCGCGCGCGCCGCGGACAGGCTCGTCACGGAGATCCGCATGATGGTCGTCGAGTCGATCGCGGAGACGCTCAGCCGGCTGCGGATGTCCCGCGGCTCCGTGCCGTCCCCCAGGAGGCCCGCTGCCCGTTCGGCGACCGCCATCGACTGCACCGACGCGGCCTCGGTCTGCATGTCGACGAGGCCGGAGGCGCTGCGGCTCGCGCTGTACGGGTCGGAGGTGATGGCTGCGATGTTGACGACGCTCGTGGCCGTCGCGGTGGTCGGGGCGAGCGCGAGGTAGCCGGCCGCGGCCGTCGCGCCGAGGAGGGCGCCGACGACGACGACGCGCCACCGGCGCACGACCACGCCGAGGTAGTCGCTGAGGGCCACGGTGGGCAGGTCGTCGTCGGTCCTCACTGCACCGTCCGTCCGTTTTCGCGCGGTTTGCCGGGAAGCGCCATGCTAACCCTGGGTCGCACGGCCCAGCGGGTGAACATCCACGCCCACCAGGGGATCTGCACCTCGTCTTCACCCGGTCGGCCGTGTTGTGGCGGCTCGAGCGGCGCCGCTAGCGTCACCCGGACCACCGGCCGAGACGAGGGATCCGATGCGACGGACGACGCAGGGACCGGTAGGTGTGCGCGTCGTCGACGGCACCGGGACCGGACCGCTGGACGACGTCGTCCGGCAGCTGTGGGCCCCCGGGCTCGAGCGAGACCTGCGGGTGACGGTGCGGCCCCGCGGCTCGGCGCGGCCCGCCCCGACCGAGGGCCGTGCGGTGGTGGAGGAGTACTGGGCCGTGCCCGACGCGCGGCGTGCCCGCCTCCTGGTGCCGGCCGCGTCGCGGAGGACCGCGGCCGCGGCCCTCACCGCGTACCCGGGCCTGCGTCCCGCGCACGTGCGGCTCGCGCGCGGGCTTCTCGGCCTCGCGGTGCGCCTCGGCGTGCCGCCTGGCCGCGACCTCGTGCAGGTCAGCGCCCCTGCGGAGGAGCCCGGTCCCGTCGCGCGGGCCGCACGTGCGGCCGGCCACGCGCGGGCGCACGCCGCCGTCGGGGTGCGCCGTGGCGCGAACGCGAAGCCGACGCTCCAGCTCCTCGACGACGACGGTCGCCCCGTGGGCTTCGCGAAGCTCGGCTGGGACACCCAGTCGTCCGCGTTCGTCGCGGTCGAGGACGCGGCCCTCACCGCCGTCGAGGGCGCCTCCGGCCCCTTGCCGACCGGTGCGGGCGTGGCGCACGCGCAGGTGCACGCCCCGCGTGTGCTGGGTCGCGGTGAGCGCGGCGGGCACCCGTACGTGGTGACCGAACCTCTGCCGGTCTCGGCACGCCGACCCGGGCGTCGCGACGCACCCGGCCCGGCCGAGCTGCTCGCGCTCGCGCCCGTCGTGCGGTCGGGGCCTGTCGCGGCGACGGCCCACCTGCGGGGGATCGGCGACCGCCTGCGCGGTGCGTCCGCCTCGACGGACGAGGGTGCGGCCGCCCTCGTGGCGAGCGCGCGCGCCCTCCTCGTCGCGCTCGAGGACCTGGTCCACCCGGTGCTCGTGGCCGAACGTTGGCACGGCGACCTCGTCCCGTGGAACGCGGCGCGCGACGCCGACGGCGTGCTGTGGGTGTGGGACTGGGAGACGGCCGAGCCCGACGTGGTCGCGGGCCTCGACGGCGTGCACTGGGTCATGAGCTCGCCGCGGCCGGCGCCGGCCCGCGTGCCTGACGCGCTGCGGCGGCGCGAGGCCGCGATCCGTGACCTGCTCGCCGGCGTGGGCCACGACCGGCGGGGGCAGGACGTCGTGCTCGCCGTGTACGCGCTGACCCTCGCGGATCGCGGTCTCTCGCTCGCCCGCGCCCGTGGGTCGTGGGGTCAGGTGCTCGTGGGGCCGGAGCCGTTGCGCGTGCTCACGGATGCGGCCTACCGGGTGATTTGTCCGGTTGGGTGACGACTTGGGAGGTTCGGCTCACTACGCTGGACGGACACCCAGCCGGACCGGAGCTCACCGTGAACCACCCCGACGTGCCCGCCCCACCGCCGCGACGAGTCCTGCTCGTCGGCTCCTCCGGCGGGCACCTGACCCAGCTCATGAGCCTGCGCGGGTGGTGGTCCGGCGCCGAGCGCGCCTGGGTCACGTTCCGCACCGAGGACGCCATCGGTCACCTCGAGGGGGAGGAGCGTGTGGCCTGGGCGTACTCGCCCACCACGCGCCACGTCGGCAACCTGCTCCGGAACACCTGGCTCGCGTGGCGCGTGCTGCGCAGCTTCCGGCCCGACGTCGTGGTCAGCACCGGGGCGGGGGTCGCACTGCCGTTCTTCGTGCTCGCGCGCGCCGTCGGTGCTCGCACCGTCTACGTCGAGGTCTACGACCGTGTGGACTCGGCGACGCTCACGGGGCGCCTGTGCCGGCCGTTCACCGACCGGATGCTCGTGCAGTGGCCCGAGCAGGCGTCGCTCTACCGCGACGCCGTCGTCGTGGGACCGCTGCTGTGAACCGGTCCCACGCCGGTCACGGCCGGCGCGTCGTCGTCCTGCTCGGCACGGACGTGCACCCGTTCGACCGTCTGGTCACCTGGGCGGACGCGTGGGCCGGCGACCACCCGGACGACGAGGTGGTGGTGCAGCACGGCTACACCCTCGCGCCCCGCGTCGCGAAGGCCGTGCGCCTGCTGCCGCCACGCGAGCTCGCGGCCCTCGTCGCCGAGGCCGACGTCGTGGTCACCCACGGGGGGCCGGGGACGATGGCCGATGCGCGGGCCGCGGGGCACCTGCCGGTGCTGGTCCCGCGGGACCCGGCGCTCGGCGAGCACGTGGACGGCCACCAGCAGCGCTTCGCGACGTGGGCGGAGCGCAAGGGCCTGACGGTCGTCGCACGCGACGCGGACGCGTTCCGCCGGGCCCTCACCGCGGCGCCCGCGCGGGGTGCGGCGAGCGAGGACGGCCGTGTCGCGACGACGACGGCGCGTGTGGCCGCCGTCGTCGACGAGCTGCTCGGCGACGGCGCGGCCCCCACGACGGGTCCGGTGCTCTACGTCGCGGGATCTGGGCGCAGCGGGTCGACGCTCCTCGAGCGCGTGCTCGGGCAGGTGCCGGGCGTCGCGACCCTGGGTGAGGTGCACCACCTGTGGGAGCGCGGGGTGCGCAAGGACGAGCTGTGCGGGTGCGGTGAGGCCTTCTCGCGGTGCCCGTTCTGGTCCGAGGTCGGACGGCGTGCGTTCGGTGGCTGGGACCCGGCGGCGGCCGACGTCGTCGCGCGTGACGCCGACGCCGTCGACAGGCACCGCCGTGTGCCCGCGAACCTCCTGGCGCGCAGGCGTCGGCGTGCTGCGGTGCTCCGGTACACCGAGCACTACCGCGCGATCTACGCCGCGGCCCGGGATGTCGCGGGTGCGCGCCTGGTCGTCGACTCGGGCAAGCACCCCACCCTCGCGCTGTGCCTCGCGCAGGACCCTCGGATCGACCTGCGGGTGCTGCACCTGGTCCGGGACCCGATCGGCGTCGCGTACAGCTGGTCCAAGCAGGTCGAGCGTCCCGAGGCCCGCGAGGCCGAGGATGCGCTGATGACGCGGTACTCACCCGCGCTGAGCAGCGCGCTGTGGGGGCTGACGACCCTCGAGGCCGAGCTGCTGCGCACCACGCGCGTGCCCGTGGTGCGCATGCGCTACGAGGACTTCGTGGCGCACCCGCGCGAGCGGCTCGAGGAGGCGTGGGCCGGGCTCGGGCTCGACCCGCTGGGGCTCGAGCGGGTCGCGACCACGATGCACCTCGAGCCCAACCACACCGTGGCCGGCAACCCGATGCGCTTCCGCACGGGTGAGGTCGCCCTGCGGCCGGACACCGAGTGGAAGCAGCGCATGCCGCGCGGCGACCGCTGGGCCGTGGCCGCCCTGACCCTTCCGCTGCGCACGTCCCTGGGGTATCGCGATGTCTGAGCACACCCGGACCGACGAGGGCTCCGCGCCCCTCACCACGCACGCCACCGCGCCCGCGGGTGAGGCGGCGCGGCCGCTCGTCTCGGTGGTGATCGCCACGCGGGACCGCCTCGAGCTGCTGCGTGCCGCCGTCGCCGCGGTCCGGGCCCAGGACCTCGACGCGCAGGTCGAGACCGTGCTCGTGTTCGACCAGAGCGAGGTGCAGGAGTCCTTCGGGGACGACGACGACCTGCGGCCCGTGCGTACGGTCGCGAACACGCGCACACCGGGCCTCGCGGGTGCACGCAACAGCGGGATCGCTGCCGCCCAGGGCGAGTACGTCGCCTTCTGCGACGACGACGACCTGTGGCTGCCCGGGCGGCTCGGCGCCCAGATCTCGGCGCTCGCAGCCGCTCCCGAGGCGTCGATGGCGACGTGCGGGATCCTCGTCGAGTACGAGGGCACCCGGCACGCGCGCTCCCTGCCGCGCGACCGTGTGGTCCTGGCCGAGCTGGTACGCGACCGGCACACCGAGCTGCACCCGTCGACGTTCCTCTTCCGCGCGTCCGACCTGCGCACGCGCATCGGCCCCGTGAGCGAGGAGGTGCCGGGCGGGTTCGGCGAGGACTACGAGCTGCTGCTGCGCGCCGCGCGCTCGGGCCCGATCGTCAACGTCCGTGAGCCGCTCGTCGTGGTGCGCTGGCACGGGTCGTCCTTCTTCTTCCAGAGGTGGGCGACCATGGCGGCGGGGCTCGGCTGGATCCTCGAGCGGTTCGAGGAGTTCGACGCCGACGCGCGCGGGTTCGCCCGGATCCAGGGGCAGATCGCCTTCGCCCACGCCGCCATGGGCGAGCGTCGTCAGGCGCTGCGCGAGGTCCTGGCGGCCGCCCGGCGCAACCCGCTCGAGCCCCGGCTGCCGCTCGCAGCACTCGTCGCGCTACGGGTGCTGAGCCCTGCCCTCGTCATGCGGTCGCTGCACCGGTTCGGCAAGGGGATCTAGTGACGCCGGTGGCGCTGCCGAGTGCCGCCGAGCGCCGTCGGTCGGCCGAGCGGGGGAGCGGTCGGCCCGGCCCGAGGGGCACTGCGGGCCCGCCCCGGCGCCGGGCGACCCCGCGCACGGGGCTGCCGAGCTGGCCCGTCGCCGGGCTGCTCGCGGGCTTCCCGGTGTGGTGGCTCCTCGGGCTCGGCGAGCTCGTCTGGCCGCTCGCCGCCGTCGTGATGCTCGCCTACCTCGGCAGCCACCGGCACGTGCGCGTGCCGCGCGGTTTCGGGGTCTACCTGCTGCTCCTCGTGTGGATCGTCGCCTCGGGCACCCAGGTCGACACCGCCGGCCGCATGGTCGGCTTCGTCTACCGGCTCACGCTCTACGTCGCGGCGGCCGTGCTCTTCGTCTACGTCTACAACGCCCGCCGCCACCTCGGCCAGCGGTACCTGCTCGGTCTGTTCACGGTGTTCTTCGCGTGGGTGGTGCTCGGCGGGTACCTGGGGCTCGCGTTCCCGACGGCGACCATCCGCACCCCGCTCGCGATGGTGCTTCCCGACGGCGTGCTGAGCAACGAGCTCGCCCACCAGATGGCGGTGCGCCGGCTGACGCAGTACAACCCGGACGCCTGGAACGTCATCGACCCGCGGCCGAGCGCACCGTTCCTCTACACGAACAACTGGGGGAACGCGTACTCGCTCCTCGTGCCGCTCGTGGGTCTCTACCTGCGCGAGGTGCGGGGGACCCGGAGGTTCTGGCCGGTCGCGGCCCTGCTGCCGGTCTCCCTCGTGCCGGCGTTCCTCACCCTCAACCGCGGCATGTTCGTGGGCCTGGGATTCGTGCTGGTGCTCGTCGCGGCGAGGTTCGCGCTCGGCGGCAGGGTGCGGGCGCTGGGCGGGATCGTGGCGCTCGCCGTCATGGCCGCCGTCGTGGTGCAGCTGCTACCGGTCACGGACCGCCTCGAGAACAGGCTCGAGTCGAGCGGGACCAACGAGTCGCGCCTGACGGTGTACACCGAGACGATCCGGCAGACGCTCGGGTCCCCGCTGCTCGGGTTCGGGGCGCCCCGACCGGCGGAGGGCGTGTCGATCGAGGTGCCCGCCCTCGGTACGCAGGGCCAGGTCTGGATGGTGCTGTTCTCGCACGGGTTCGTGGGCCTCGCACTGTTCCTCGGCTGGCTGGTCTGGCTCGTGGCGAGGTCGTGGCGCAGGCGCGACGTCGAGGGCGTCGTGATGAGTGCGGTGCTCGCGGCCGTGCTCGTCGAGGCCTTCTTCTACGGGCTGCTGGGGCCGGGCCTCGGCATCGCGATGCTCGTGGGCGGGCTCGCGTTGCGGCCTCCCGAGCGTCACCCCGACCTGACGAGCCCGCACGGCGCGGCACCACCCGTTCCCGACCCCGACGCGCGCCGTGCGCCGTCGATCTTCCTGAGGAGCCCGAGATGACCCTGCTCGCCCAGCTGCGCGAGGACGTGCGCGCGAACCGAGGCCAGACCAAGGGGCAGCTCGTCGTCGCGGCGTACCGTGTGGCGCACGCGGTGCGACGCCCGCTCGACCGCCGCCCGCAGCCGTGGGCCCTGCCCGTGGGGGTGCTCTACCGCGTGCTCGTCGAGTGGGTGCTCACCGTCGAGATCCCGTGGGGGACGGTCGTGGGCCGCAGGCTCCGCGTGTTCCACGGTGCCGGCATCGTGGTCAACGACCGCACGGTCCTGGGGGACGACGTCACCCTGCGCCAGAACGTGACCCTGGGCAACGTGCGTCCCGACGGCCCGTGCCCGGTGATCGGTGACCGGGTCGAGCTCGGCGCGGGCTGCATCGTGCTCGGCGGCATCCGCGTGGGCGACGACGCGCGCGTGGGTGCGGGTGCCGTGGTGACGAAGGACGTCCCGGCGGGCGCCACGGTCGTCGGCAACCCTGCGCGCATCCTCGAGCCGCGAGCATGATCGTCCGGGTTTCACCCACTCGGCCCCTATGTCCGGTTTAGGACGATAAGTACCCTGGCAGGACGAACGGATCGTGCCTGCTCCCGGGCACGGCCCCTGGCATCGTCCTGAGGAGCCCTCGTGGCCGGTCACACCTGGCGCGCTCGTCGCGCCCGCGCTGCAGCAGTCGTCGTCGCGGTGCTCGCCTCGGGTGCCGTGGTGCTCCCCGGGACGGCCGCCACGGCCGCCGTCGAGGACCACCCCTACCTGGACGCGAGCCTCTACACGGGCCTCACGTCGGACACCGCGGCGGCCTCCTGCTGGGAGGTCAAGCAGCTGCACCCCGAGTCACCGAGCGGGGCCTACTGGCTGCTGACGCCCGAGATGACCGCACCGGCGCAGTTCTGGTGCGACCAGGAGACCGACGGCGGAGGCTGGGTCAAGGTGGCGCACGGGCGCAACGCGTGGGAGACGCTCGCGGTGGGGCGTGGCAACCCCTCCTCGCTGCTCACGGCCACGCCTGCGGCCAACGCGGTCACGACGCAGCTCCCGGCCCGCACGGTCGACGCACTGCTCGACGACGCGCCGGTCGCGTCGCTCGCCGAGGGTGTCCGCATCCGGCGTGCGGCGAGCATCGACGGGAGCTCGTGGCAGGAGGTGCGGATGCGCTACCTCCGGCTCGACGACTGGGGCTGGACCATGGGCGCGAGCCACCAGCTCGCGGGGTGGACCGTGGGTGGGCTCAACGGCTCGGGCGGCTCGAGCTCGAGCTTCGGCTCCGGCTCGTCGAGCTCCAGGGTCGACACGAGCATCGGGACCAACCACCAGTACACGTGGGGCTTCTCGTACGGCAACGGAGTCACGGGTTCGAGCGCGGCGACCAGCTACCTGTGGACCCCGACCGACGGCCAGGGCGGTGCCCGCCCGTTCGCCGAGGTCTACGTGCGTCCGCGCCTGCTGACGGCCGAGCTGACGTTCCCGGTCGTCCCGAACCAGGGCACCTCCGCCATCGAGCAGGAGCAGGTGCCCGACTCGCTCGCCCTGCCCAGCTCGTGGGGCGTGGCGGGGCTCGCGGGCTCCACCTCGGGTGAGGGCAACGTCGAGGTGCAGGCGCTCGCCCAGGTCGGCAACGTCATGTATGTGGGCGGCAACTTCCGCTACGTGCAGCAGAACGCGTCGGGCTCGGGCCGCGTCGAGCAGAGCTACCTCGCGGCCTTCAACGCCACCACCGGGGCGTACATCCCCGGCTTCACGCCCACCTTCGACGAGGCCGTGCAGGCGCTCACGGCCCTGCCGGACGGCCGTCTGGCCGTGGGCGGCAAGTTCTCGCAGGTCAACGGGAGCTCGGCGAACGGCCTCGTGGTGCTCAACTCCAACGGGTCGCGAGCGTCGGGCTGGACGGCGAACCTGGTCAACAACGTCTCGCCCGGCGTGGCGAGCCTGCGCACGCTGCACGCCGAGGGCGACTGGCTCTACATCGGCGGCAACTTCACGCACGTGCAGGGCGCGACCGGCAACCAGGTGTACTCGCGCAACGCCGCCCGCGTGGCTGTCGCGAACGGGCAGCCCGACGCGAGCTGGCGCCCCGAGTTCACCGGGTCGGTCCGTGACGTCGACGTGGCCGAGGACGGCAGCCGGGCGTACTTCGCGGGCTTCTTCGAGTCGATGGGTACCGAGACCGCCGAGAACGCGGCGGCCGTCTCGACCAGCTCACCCCCGCAGCTCGACGCGTGGACGCCCGTGTGGAGCGCCGACAAGAGCTACCAGCAGGGGATCGAGGAGGTGGCCGACCGCGTGTGGGTGGGCGGTTCCGAGCACTCCCTCTTCAGCTGGGACACCTCGACCTACGAGCGCCTGAGCACCCACATCGCCAACCCCAAGGGCGACTTCCAGGCGGTCGAGGAGGGCAACGGCTTCGTCTTCGCGGGGGCCCACGCCAACAACTTCCTGTACGACGGCGCGACTGCGTGGCCGAGCGTGGGCAACGGCTGGTCCGTGGTCGACACGATCGGCTGGATCGGCGCGTGGCGCACGGGCGACGCCAAGGTGGTCTCGACCTTCAGCCCGACCATGCGCTCGCGCCTGGGCTCGGGCATCTGGGCGATCGAGGTCGCGAGCGACGGCACCGTGTGGGCCGGCGGCGACATCGAGTCCGGACGTGTGACCGGCAACGGCAACGGCTGGCTGGGCGGCTTCGCACGCTTCCCGCAGGTCGACGCGACCGCACCGAACGCCCCGGGCAACCTCCGCGTGGGCTCGCAGACGGCGACCACCGTGACGCTCGCCTGGAACGCGCCCAGCGGCGGTGTCGGCTCGGGCGGCAGCTACCAGGTGATCCGGGACGACCGCGTGATCGCGACCGCCTCGGGGACCTCGCTGACCGTCCCGAAGGGCGGCGGCAACCGCTTCTTCGTGCGGGCGGCCGACGCCGCGGGCAACGTCTCCGCGAGCACCCCGGTGCTGGTGGTGCCGGGCGGGAACGCGCCCCCGGTCCCGGTGCTCGCCCACAGCGTGGACGGTCTCGACGTCACGTTCGACGCGACCGGATCGACCGACGACCAGGGCGTCGCGGCCTACTACTGGACCGTCGACGGCACGTCGTCCACCGACGCGACCTTCACGCACACGTTCGTCGCGGGCGGCACGTACCCCGTCACGCTGGTCGTCGTCGACACCCAGGGTGCGTGGCGGCGCGCCGAGCTGAGCCTCGAGCTCGTGCAGCCGCGACCCGCGGACGCGTACGGCGGCGCCGTCTTCGATGACACCCCGCTCGCCTACTGGCGCCTCGACGAGACGTCGGGCACCGTCGCGCAGGACGCGGCGACCGGGCAGGCCGTCGGCACCTACCAGGCCGGCGTCACGCAGGGTGAGGCGACGGCGCTCGTCGGGGTCACGGGTACCTCGGCACGCTTCGACGGGTCGAACGACCAGGTGGTCGCGACGTCCTCGATGCCCGGCCCGACGACGTACGCGGCCGAGGCGTGGTTCCGCACCACGACGACGCGGGGCGGGAAGATCTTCGGCTTCGGCAACGCGTCGAGCGGACTGTCGAGCAGCTACGACCGGCACGTGTACATGACGAACGACGGGCGTCTCGTCTTCGGCGCCTACACGGGGGTCGAGAACCGCGTCACCTCACCCGCGGCCTACAACGACGGCCAGTGGCACCACGTGGTGGCGCAGCAGGGGCCGGCCGGCATGGAGCTGTTCGTCGACGGCGCCCTCGTGGGCAGCGACCCGCAGACCGGGTCGCAGGCGTACACGGGCTACTGGCGCGTGGGCGGCGACAGGGTGTGGGGCGGTGCCTCGAGCAGCCACCTCGCGGGCTGGATCGACGAGTTCGCGCTCTACGCGGGACCGCTCAGCGCGCAGCGCATCGCCCAGCACCACGCGGCGGGCACGGGCGTCGGCAACCAGCTCCCCACGCCGTCGTTCACGGCCGACGTCAGCGACCTCACGGTCGACCTCGACGCCTCCGCGAGCGCCGACGTGGACGGCACGGTCGACTCCTACGCCTGGGACCTGGGCGACGGGGCCGCCGCGACGGGGGTCCAGGTCGAGCACGCCTACGCGGCGGCGGGCACGTACAACGTGACCCTGACCGTCACTGACGACCAGGGCGCCACGGCACAGCTGTCGCAGCAGGTGACCGTGACCGAGCCGCCGAACCAGGCGCCGACGGCGTCCTTCACCGCCGACGTCACCGACCTGACGGTCGGCCTCGACGCCTCGGCGAGCAGTGACGCCGACGGCACGGTCGCGGCGTACACGTGGGACCTCGGGGACGGCAGCACCGCGACAGGTGCGACCGCCGAGCACACGTACGCCGCGGCGGGTACGTACACCGTCTCCCTGACCGTCACGGACGACGACGGCGCGACCGACGTGGCTTCCGAGCAGGTCACGGTGACCGAGCCCGAGGAGCCGGGCGAGCCGGTCGTCTCGACCCCCGTGGCCGAGGACGCGACCTGGTCCTGGCGCTTCGAGACCGAGGCGCCTCCGGCCGAGTGGAAGACGCTCGGGTTCGACGCGTCCTCGTGGGAGACCGGTGCCGCACCGCTCGGGTGGGGCTCGTCGGTGGTCACCACGGACATCGACATCGACGGCCCGACGACGGACCGCTCGCGCGCGGCCTACTTCGTGCACGAGCTCGAGATCGCCGATGCGTCCGACGTCGTGGAGCTCGAGCTCGACTCGATCGCGGACGACGGCGTGGTGATCTACGTCAACGGCACCGAGGTCGTGCGGCACAACATGCGCGACGGCGACGTCACCCACATGACCTTCGCGCCGAGCGCGCGCAGGTACGCGGTCGCGGCAGCCGACCCCGTGGTGGTCGACGTCCCGGTCGGGCTCCTGGTCGACGGCACCAACGTCATCGCGGCCGAGACCCACGTCAACTACCGCGGTACGCCCGACCTCACCTTCCGCCTCGAGGCCACGCTGACGGAGCAGTCCGGCGGTGCGCCGACCACCCCGCCGGATGGTGGCGGGGGCGACGGCGGCGGGGGCGACGACGGTGGCACGGGCGAGCCGCCGGCCAACGCGGCACCGACGGCAGCCTTCACGGCGGCGGCGAGCGACCTCGGTGTGACGCTCGACGCCTCGGGCTCGAGCGACACGGACGGCACCGTGGCCGGGTACGCCTGGGACCTCGGGGACGGGTCGACGGCGACGGGGGCGAGCGTCGAGCACACCTACGCCGCGGCCGGCACCTACCCGGTGACGCTCACGGTCACCGACGACGACGGCGCCACGGCGAGCGTGACGCAGGACGTCGCGGTCACCGCACCGGCCGACCCGGGGGAGCCCGTCGAGGGCGTCGAGTCCACCCTCGTGGCGGCCGACGCGACGTGGGCGTGGCGCTACGAGGCCGACGCCCCGCCGGCCGAGTGGAACCAGCCGGGCTTCGACGCGTCGTCGTGGGAGACCGGAGGCGCGACGCTGGGCTTCGACGCCCCGGTGGTCGTCACCGACATCGACATCGACGGGCCCACGTCGGACCGACCGCGGGCCGCGTACTTCCGGCACGAGGTCGAGATCCCGGACGCCTCGGCCGTGCAGCGGCTCGTGCTCGACTCGGTCGCGGACGACGGCGTGGTGATCTACGTGAACGGCACCGAGGTGGTGCGGCACAACATGCGCGACGGCGAGGTCACGCACCTCACCTACGCGCCGAGCGCACGCAACCACCTCGTCGCGGCCGACGACCCGGTGGTCGTCGAGGTGCCGCTCGAGCTGCTCGTCGACGGCGTCAACGTGATCGCGGCCGAGACCCACGTCAACTACCGGGCGACCCGGGACCTCACGTTCCGGCTCGAGGCGACGATGACGGCCGTCTGACGCGGCGGCGCGTCAGCCCAGCAGGGCGGCGATCCGCCGCACGGCGTCCTCGACGCCGACCTCGGACGTGTCGAGCACGAGGTCGGCGTCGAGCGGCTCCTCGTACGGGTCGTCGATCCCGGTGAAGCCGGTGATCTCCCCGGCCCGGGCGCGCGCGTACAGGCCCTTGCGATCGCGCGCCTCGCACACCTCGATCGGCGTCGAGACGTGCACGAGCACGAGCCGGCCGTGCGGCTCGACGAGCTCGCGCATCTCGGCGCGCACCCGCGCGTACGGTGCGATGGGGGCGCACAGGGCGATGCCCCCGTGCCGGGCGACCAGGCCCGCGACCCAGGCGATGCGCAGGAGGTTGGTCCGCCGGTCCTCGGGCGAGAAACCCAGACCAGCGCTGAGGTGACGGCGCACCTCGTCGCCGTCGAGCAGCGTCACCTCACGCGGGTCGTGGCGCAGCAGGTGGTCCGCGAGGGCGCGCGCGACCGTGGACTTGCCCGAGCCGGACAGCCCGGTGAGGAGCACGACGACACCGTCGCCACGACGGTGCCCGGCGACCCCCGTGCAACGGTCGACCACGCGGGCGCCCGCGGCCAGGCGCGTCAGCGCCTCTCGGCGCAGGGGGGTCGTGTCGGCCCGGGACGGCAGGACCAGCAGCTCGACCGGGGCGCTCCCGCCGAGAACGCGCTCGGCGCGGTCGAGCAGGGCGAGCGTCTCCCGCTCCGGCGCCCGGGCGGACGCGACGACCACGACGCGCGCCCCGGCGCCGAGGTCGGCGAGCTCGGTGCGGATCTGAGTCAGGTGGACCTCGTCGAGGCCGTCGAGGGCGAGCACGGGTGCGCGGCGGGGACGCGCGCGCCGCCCGCGCGCGACGCCGCCCTCGACCGGGCGGCCGGCGACCGGGCGACCGCGCACGACGATCACGCCGTCGCGCGCCTCGGTGTGCTCGGCGACGAGGCGGCCCACGGGCGTGCCCCCGCGGTCCTCGAGCACGAGCTCCACGGGCACGCCGTCGGCCGGGTGGGTGTGGGCGAGCCGCACGGCCAACGACGGCTCGGCCGTGAGGCCCGCGAGGTGCAGCTCGAGCTCGGCGAGCTCGTCGTCGTCCAGCACGTGGCTCACCGGCCGACCTCCTCGAGCGCGCGGCGCGCGCGACGCTCGCGCTCCTCCGTGAGCGCCAGCGCGGGGAAGCCGTGCCGACGACGCACGAGCATCCAGGCGGCCGGCGCGACCAGGAGGGCGCCCACCAGCAGCAGGGCGGCGTGCGCGTCACCCACGCCGAGAAGCTTGAGGGCGCTCGCGAGCAGGATGAACGCGAGGGCCCGCCGGACGAACCCGCCGCGCAGGCGCGCGGACAGCTGGGCGCCGATCCACACGCCGGGGATGCTCCCGATCAGCAGGGGTGCCGCGACCGTGAGGTCGAGCTCGCCGAACAGCGCGTGGCTCAGGGCGGCGGCCGCGACGAGCGGGACGGCCTGGACCAGGTCCGTGCCGACCAGCTGGCTCGCCTTGAGCCCGGGGTAGAGCAGCATGAGCCCGATGATGATGAGCGAGCCCGAGCCCACCGAGGTCATGCCCACCACGAGTCCGCCGACGACGCCCAGCAGCACGGTGGGGAGCCGGCGCACCTCGACGTCGGGCCGGTCGGACGGCAGCGGCTCGGCGCTGCCGTCGCGTCGGCGCGCGCGCTCGATCAGACGCATGTAGGCGCGGACGGTCAGGCCCAGCGCCGTGACGAGGAGCGCGACGCCGAGCGCGGTCTTGATCGCCGCCTGGACGCCGTCACCCTCGCCGAGGGCGCGCAGCACGAGGACGCCGCAGAACGCGGAGGGCACGGCACCGACGGCGAGCCACAGCACGAGCCGCAGGTTGACGGTGCCGTGCCGCAGGTGGACCACCGAGCCGACGGGCTTCATGACCGCGCTCGCGAGCAGGTCGCTCGAGACGGCGGTGAGCGGCGGGACGTTGAAGAAGAGCACGAGCACGGGCGTCATCAGCGCACCGCCGCCCATGCCCGTGAGGCCCACGACGATGCCGATGCCGAAGGCGGCGGCGACGAGGGTGGCGTCCATCCACCCAAGTCTGCCGCCCGGTCTGCCCGATTCCGACCGATCCGCTCGGATTTCACCCATCAGGCCCACGGCGACCCGCGGTCCACGCGGCGACGATGGTGAGGTGGGACGAATCCGCACCAACACCGCAGACCCGCTCATGTTGCGGGTGCCACGGGGTGCACCTACGGTCGGCCTCACCCCCGACCTCGCGAGGAGCATCGCCATGCGAAGCAGACGATGGACCCTGACCGTCGTGACCGTCCTGGCCCTCGGGCTCACCGTGACGGACTCGGGGACGCCCCCCGCGGCCGCCTCGTCCGACGACGTCCACGTGCGTGTCGACCTGCGCGCGGGCACGCAGCTCGGGCACGTCCCGGTCACCGGCACCGCGGGCGCGCGCGGCACGGTGGTCCAGCACCGCGGCGGGGTCGCCGTGGCCGTCGCGAGCCGGTCCGGACAGGGCACCGCGGCGGACTTCCCGCCCGCCCGCCGCGGGTCGCAGGCGCCCGCCGCCGTCATCGCCGTGCGGCCCCCCGCGGGGAGTGCCGCCCTGGCCCCCGGCACCCGTGCCTTCAGCTTCGGTGCCGACTTCCGCCTCGACGCCGGCAGCACGGGCATCGACGGCGGCGACAACCTGGTCCAGCGCGGCCTCGCCGACGACACGGGTCAGTACAAGCTCGAGCTCGACGGCCAGCGTGCCGCCTGCGTGATCAAGGGCAACCGGGGGAAGGTGACGGTGCGGTCGACGCTGACCGTCACGCGCGGCGCCTGGTACACGGCCGAGTGCCGGCGCTCGGGTGACACGGTGAGCCTCACGGTGCGGCGCATCGGCGGTACGTCGGTGACCACGACGGCGCGCGGCGCGACGGGCTCGGTCGTCACCGCGCGCGCGGACACACCGCTCTCGATCGGCGGCAAGCTCACGCCCGCGGGCAAGGTCGCCACCTGGTCCAGTGACCAGTTCAACGGCCTGGTCGACAACGCGTTCCTGCGCATCGACTGACGCGCTCCTAGAATCGGCACGAACCCCGGGTCCGCGCGGATCCGGGGCTCTCGTGCTGTGCGGTCGACCGTACGGCCCGACGGACCACCTTCCTGCCGACGTCGTGACGAACGGGACCCATGAGCCTCCTCGGTGTGCTGCCCGCCCTCCTCGCCGACCCCGCGGTGGCACGCGCGGTCGAGCTCGCCCGGGCCACCCCGCCCGCGGCGCGCGAGCGGGCGGTCGACCTCGTCGGCCCGCCGGGGGTGCGGCCGCCGCTCCTCGCGGCCCTCGCGCGTGCGGCCGAGGCGACCGGGGAGGCGACGTCGGGCCCGCTCGTCGTGGTGACCGCGACCGGGCGCGACGCGGACGACCTCGCCTCGGCGCTGCGCTGCTACCTCGCGCCCGACGACGTCGCGGTGCTTCCGGCCTGGGAGACGTTGCCGCACGAGCGGCTCTCGCCGCGCAGCGACACCGTGGCGCGACGGCTCGCGGTGCTGCGGAGGCTCGCGCACCCCGAACGGGGCGAGCACAGCCAGGCGGGCCCCGTGCGCGTGCTGCTGGTGCCCGTGCGCGCGCTCCTGCAGCCGGTCGCCGAGGGGCTCGGCGAGCTCGAGCCCGTCGCGCTCGCCCCCGGGCAGACGGCCGACCTCCAGGACGTCGCCGAGCGTCTTGTCGCCGCGGCCTACACGCGCGTGGACATGGTCGAGCGTCGCGGCGAGTTCGCGGTGCGCGGCGGGATCCTCGACGTGTTCCCACCCACCGACGACCACCCGCTGCGCATCGAGTTCTGGGGCGACCACGTCGAGGAGATCCGCTGGTTCGCCGTCGCCGACCAGCGCAGCCTCGAGGTCGCCGAGGGCCTGTGGGCTCCGCCGTGCCGCGAGATCCTGCTGACGGAGCCGGTCCGGGCGCGCGCGGCCGCGCTCGTCGAGGCGCTCCCGGGTGCGGCCGAGATGCTCGAGAAGCTCGCGGCGGGGATCGCGGTCGAGGGCATGGAGTCGCTCGCGCCCGTGCTCGTGGAGCGCATGGTGCCGGTGCTCGACACGCTGCCCGACGGGAGCCTCGTCGTGGTCGCGGACCCCGAGCGCGTCCGGCGGCGTGCGCACGACCTGATGGCCACCACGCAGGAGTTCCTCGACGCGGCGTGGACCGCCGCGGCCGCCGGTGGCAGCACCCCGATCGACCTGCGTGCGGCGTCCTTCGCCTCGTACGCCGACACGCGTGAGCTCGCGCTGAGCCGTGACCTGGGCTGGTGGACGCTCAGCGCGTTCGGCCTCGACGCCGAGGGCTCCGCGGGACCGGACGACGCCGCGGCCGAGGGGACGGGTGCGCCCGCGCAGGCCGACCAGGACGCGCTCACGCTCACGATCGGCGCGCGCGAGGTGCACGGCTACCACGGCGAGGTCGAGCGCGCCGTGGCGGACCTGCGGGCCCTCCAGCGCAGCGACTGGCGGCTCGTCCTCACCACCGAGGGGCACGGGCCCGCACAGCGTATGGTCGAGCAGCTCAGCGCGCTCGAGGTGCCCGCGCGGCTCGTCCCGGGCCTCGAGGAGGAGCCCGAGCCGGGCGTGGTCCTCGTGACGCCCGCCGCCGCCGGGCGGGGCTTCGTGGCCGAGCCGCTGCGGCTCGCGGTCTTCGGCGAGTCCGACCTCACGGGCCGCGCGGGGACCTCGACACGCGACATGCGCAGCATGCCGTCACGGCGTCGCAACGTCGTGGACCCCCTCGCGCTGCGTCCCGGCGACTTCGTGGTGCACGAGCAGCACGGCGTCGGGCGATTCGTCGAGCTGGTCCAGCGCACCGTGGGGACCGGTGCCGCCAAGGGGACGCGCGAGTACCTCGTCATCGAGTACGCCTCGAGCAAGCGCGGCCAGCCGGGGGACCGGCTGTACGTGCCGACCGACCAGCTCGACCAGGTGACCAAGTACACGGGCGGTGAGTCGCCCACGCTCAACAAGATGGGCGGCTCGGACTGGGCGCGCACCAAGGGCCGGGCGCGCAAGGCCGTCAAGGAGATCGCGTCCGAGCTCATCCGGCTCTACTCGGCGCGCATGGCCACGCAGGGCCACGCCTTCGGGCCGGACACGCCTTGGCAGGCCGAGCTCGAGGACGCGTTCGCGCACGTCGAGACGCCGGACCAGCTCGCGACCATCGACGAGGTCAAGGCCGACATGGCCAAGCCGTACCCGATGGACCGCCTCGTGTGCGGCGACGTCGGCTACGGCAAGACCGAGATCGCCGTCCGCGCGGCCTTCAAGGCCGTCCAGGACGGCAAGCAGGTCGCGGTGCTCGTCCCGACGACGCTCCTCGTGCAGCAGCACCTCGACACCTTCAGCGAGCGGTACGCGCAGTTCCCGGTGACCGTGCGGGCGCTCTCGCGCTTCCAGACGGACGCCGAGGCGAAGGAGGTCGTCGACGGGCTCGCCGACGGGAGCGTCGACGTCGTGATCGGCACGCACCGCCTGATCACCGGCTCGGTGCGGTTCAAGGACCTGGGCCTGGTGATCGTCGACGAGGAGCAGCGGTTCGGCGTCGAGCACAAGGAGACGCTCAAGCAGCTGCGCACCAACGTCGACGTGCTCGCGATGAGCGCGACGCCCATCCCGCGCACGCTCGAGATGGCCGTGACGGGCATCCGCGAGATGTCGACGCTCGCGACGCCGCCCGAGGAGCGCCACCCCGTGCTGACCTTCGTCGGGGCCTACGACGAGAAGCAGGTGACGGCCGCGATCCGCCGCGAGCTGCTGCGCGAGGGTCAGGTGTTCTACGTCCACAACAAGGTCGACACCATCGAGCGCACCGCAGCGCGCCTCGCCGAGCTGGTGCCCGAGGCCCGCATCGCGACCGCGCACGGGAAGATGGGCGAGCACCAGCTCGAGCGCGTGATCGTCGACTTCTGGGAGAAGCGGTTCGACGTGCTCGTGTGCACCACGATCGTCGAGACGGGCCTCGACATCTCGAACGCCAACACCCTCATCCTCGAGCGGGCGGACCTGCTCGGCCTGTCCCAGCTGCACCAGCTGCGCGGACGTGTGGGGCGTGGCCGTGAGCGCGCGTACGCGTACTTCATGTACCCGCCCGAGAAGCCGCTGACCGAGACGGCCCACGACAGGCTCGCGACCATGGCGGCGAACACCGACCTCGGCGCGGGCATGCAGATCGCGCTCAAGGACCTCGAGATCCGGGGCGCCGGCAACCTGCTGGGGGGCGAGCAGTCGGGTCACATCGCGGGGGTCGGGTTCGACCTCTACGTGCGGATGGTCGGCGAGGCGGTCGCCGCGTTCCGTGGTGAGGCCGACGAGCGCCCTGCCGACGTGACGCTCGAGCTGCCCGTCGACGCGCACGTGCCGCACGACTACATCGCGCACGAGCGCCTGCGGCTCGAGGCGTACCGCAAGATCGCCGACGCGACCGAGGCGGCCGCGCTCGACGAGGTACGGGCCGAGCTCGTCGACCGCTACGGCGCGTTGCCTGAGCCCGTCGAGAACCTCTTCGAGGTCGCCGCGTTCCGCAACCTCGCGCGGCGCGCCGGGCTCACCGACGTGACGGCGCAGGGCAAGTTCGTGCGGTTCGCCCCCGTCGAGCTCGCCGAGTCGGCGACCCTGCGGCTCAAGCGTCTCTACCCGGGCACGGTGCTCAAGCCGGCGGTGCGGACCGTGCTGGTCCCGTTCCCGACGACGGCGCGGATCGGGGGGCGCGCGCTCGCGGGCCGCGAGCTGCTCGCGTGGGCGACCGAGCTCGTGCGCGGTGTGCTCGGCGGTGACGTGGGCGCGGCCGCCGACGCCGCCGCGCGCACGACGTCGTCCTGAGGCGACCCGACCGGTCGGGCGGCGCAGCGCCTACGATGGGCGGCGCGTGGTGAGGTGCCCGCCCGCGCCGCAGGGGCGCGGAGTCCGGTGGAGGTGGAGCTGGTGAGTCACGTGCGAGCAGCGCTGGTCGCGTCGACGGTGGTCGTGGGTGCCCTGCTCGCGGGATGCTCCGCGCAGCCCGGGACGGCCGCGGTGGTCGACGGCCGCACGGTCAGCCAGGACAGCCTCGACCGGACGGTCGCCGAGCTCACACCTCTGCTGGGTGAGGCGGTGCCACGCGACGTGCTCGTGAGCCTCATAGCGGCGCCCCTCTACATCGAGGCGGCCGAGGAGAGCGGCGTGGGCGTCTCGACCGTGGAGATCCGCGATCAGCTCGACCAGGTGGCCGAGCAGGTGGGCGCCGAGACGGCCGACTGGAGCGAGTCGACCATCGAGCTCGTCCGGTCCTCGTTCGCGGCGCAGAACCTCCAGGGGGAGGACCCTGAGGCGTTCGCGGCGGTCACGGAGGAACTCCTCGCCGCTGACATCACGGTCAACCCGCGGTACGGCCGCTTCGACCACGAGGCGCGCGAGATCGTGCCGATCACGTGGCCCTGGATCGTCGCGGGCCCGGCTGCCGAGGACGCCGAGGGCACGGGCCCGGTCCAGGACAGCCCGACCACCGAGTGACCCCGGTGACGGGCCCCGACGGCGCGACGCACGCGGCCGGACCCCACGGGGCGCCGTCGGGCATGGCCGACCTGGTCGCGGTGATGGACCGGCTGCGCTCCCCGGGCGGCTGCCCGTGGGACGCCGAGCAGACGCACGCGTCCTTGCTGCCGTACGCGATCGAGGAGGTCTTCGAGGTCGTCGAGGCGGTCGAGCACGGGGACCGCGCGGACCTTCGTGAGGAGCTCGGCGACCTGCTGCTCCAGGTGGTCTTCCACGCGCGCCTCGCCCAGGAGCACCCGGACGACCCGTTCGACCTCGACGACGTCGCGCGCGGCACCGCGGCCAAGCTGCGCCGCCGCCACCCGCACGTGTTCGCGGCCGGTGCGACGCCCGACGCCGAGGGCCTGCACCGGCAGTGGGACGCGATCAAGCAGGACGAGAAGCAGCGGGCCTCCGCGTTCGACGGGATCCCCGCCGCGCTGCCCGCCCTCGCCCGGGCGCACAAGGTGCTCGGCCGGGCGCAGCGCGCGGGCCTCGACGACGTGGCCGGCGTCACGGACGTCGACGCGGGTGCGGGGCTGGGCGAACGTCTGCTCGCCCTGGTGGCCGAGGCGCAGGCCGACGGCGTCGACGCGGAGCACGAGCTCCGGGCCGCGGTGCGTGCGCTCGAGGGGCGGCTGCGGGCGGCGGAGGCCGCCCGCTCGGGCGTCCACGGGGTGGACTGAGCCGAACGTCCCGCGGGCACGACGGCGCGCGCACTACCGTCAGGGACGAGGGTGGGCCGCGACCATGCCCACCTCGTCCTGGACTCGCGAGGAGTGCACATGCGGATCGGCGTCCCTGCGGAGACACGCCCCGGGGAGCGGCTCGTGGCCGCGACACCCGCGACCGTGGCCCAGCTGCGCAAGCTCGGCTACGAGGTCGTGGTGGAGGCCGGTGCGGGTGCGCGTGCGTCCTACCCTGACTCCGCCTACGCGGACGAGGGGGCGACGGTCGCCGATGCGGACGAGGCGTGGGCCTGCGAGGTCGTGACGACGGTGGGCGCCCCGCCCGCCGAGCGCGTCGACGGGCTCGCCGCGGGCACGCTCCTGGTCTCGATGCTCGCGCCCGCGCAGGACCACGACCTCGTGCAGCGCCTCGCCGGCCGGGGCGTCACGGCGCTCGCCCTCGACGCGGTCCCGCGCATCTCGCGGGCGCAGTCGATCGACGTGCTGAGCACGCTGTCGAACGTCGCGGGCTACCGCGCGGTGATCGAGGCCGCGCAGGAGTACGGCGGCATGTTCACCGGCCAGGTGACCGCCGCGGGCAAGACCGCCCCGGCGACCGTCTTCGTGATCGGGGCGGGCGTCGCGGGCCTGGCCGCGATCGGGGCGGCCGTGAGCCTCGGAGCCCAGGTGCGGGCCTTCGACGTGCGGCCCGAGGTCGGTGAGCAGATCGAGTCCATGGGTGCGACGTTCGTGCGGCTCGAGGCCGCGCAGCAGGAGGTCAGCGCCGACGGCTACGCAGCCGCCCTCACCGAGGACCAGGCGCGCCTCACGGCCGAGCTCTACGCGCAGGAGACCGCGCGCGCCGACGTCGTCGTGACGACCGCCCTCGTGCGGGGCACCGCGCCCCGCACGATCACCGCGGCGATGGTCGCGGCGATGCGCCCGGGGTCGGTGGTCGTGGACCTGGCGGCGTCGGGCGGAGGGAACTGCGAGCTCACCGTGCCCGGCGAGCGCGTGCTCACCGACAACGGGGTCGCCGTCCTCGGCTGGACCGACCTGACCAGCCGGATGCCCCGGCACACCTCGCAGCTCTTCGGGACCAACGTGGTCCACCTCATGGCGCTGCTCACCCCCGAGAAGGACGGCACGCCGCGGGTCGACCTCGAGGACCCGGTGCAGCGCGGCATGACCGTCGCGCACGCGGGCGAGGTGCTCTGGCCGCCGCCGCCGGTGGCCGTCTCGGCCGCAGCCGCCCCGGCGGCCCAGGCCGAACCCGCCGTCGACCCCGAGGAGCGCGCCCGGCGTGAGGAGGCCGCGGCCGTCGTGCGTCGTCGTCGGCGCACCGCCCTCTCGGGCCTCGGAGCGGTCGCGGCGCTGCTCGCGCTGACGTTCTCGCCCAGTGACACGGTCGCGCACCTCACGGTGCTCGCGCTCGCGGTCATCGTGGGCTTCTACGTGATCTCGAGCGTCGCGCACGCCCTGCACACGCCCCTGATGTCCCAGACCAACGCGATCTCGGGGATCATCCTCGTCGGCGCGCTGCTGCAGATCGGCTCGGCGGACCCGGTGGTCGCGACCGTCGCGTTCGTGGCCGCCGCCGTCGCGAGCATCAACATCTTCGGCGGGTTCCTGGTGACCTACCGGATGCTCGGCATGTTCCGGAAGGACGTCTGATGCTCGTCTCGCTCGCCCAGGCCACCTACGTCGTCGCCGCGGTCCTGTTCGTGCTGAGCCTCGCGGGCCTGTCGCGGCAGGAGTCGGCGCGGCGCGGCAACGTCCTCGGGATGGTGGGCATGGCCCTCGCGCTGCTCGCGACCGTGGTGCTCGCCGTCGACGTCTCCGAGCGGTCACCGCTCGTGACGCTCGTGCTCATCGCCCTGGTGTTCGCGATCGGCGCCACGGTGGGGACGTGGCGCGCGCGCACCGTCGAGATGACGCAGATGCCCGAGCTCATCGCCCTGCTGCACAGCTTCGTCGGCCTCGCCGCGGTGCTCGTCGGCTTCAACTCCTACCTGACCTCCGAGCCCGACGTCGTGCACCAGATCGAGGTGTTCCTCGGTGTGTTCATCGGCGCGATCACGTTCACCGGGTCGATCGTCGCGTTCCTCAAGCTCTCGGCCCGGATGGCCTCGGCGCCCCTCGTGCTGCCGCACCGCCACCTGCTCAACCTCGCCGCCGTCGTCGTCTCGCTCGCGCTCATGGTCGTGTTCGTGGTGACCGACGGGCTCGTGCCGCTCGCGGTCATGACGGTCGTCGCGCTCGCGCTCGGCTGGCACCTGGTCGCGGCGATCGGCGGTGGAGACATGCCCGTCGTGGTGTCGATGCTCAACTCGTACTCCGGCTGGGCGGCGGCGGCAGCGGGCCTGATGCTCAGCAACGACCTGCTCATCATCACCGGGGCGCTCGTCGGGTCGTCGGGTGCGATCCTCAGCTGGATCATGTGCCGGGCGATGAACCGCTCGTTCGTCAGCGTGATCCTCGGGGGCTTCGGCGCCGAGGGCGGCACGGTCGCCTCGGCCGGGGGGCCGCAGGGTGAGCACCGCGAGACGCACGCGCCCGACGTCGCCGAGCTGCTCGCCGACGCGCGTTCGGTGGTCATCGTCCCCGGGTACGGCATGGCGGTCGCGAAGGCCCAGTACCCCGTGGCGGACCTGGTGCAGCGCCTGCGCGCACGTGGCGTCCAGGTGCGCTTCGGCGTCCACCCGGTCGCGGGCAGGCTCCCGGGGCACATGAACGTGCTGCTCGCGGAGGCGCGCGTGCCCTACGACATCGTGCTCGAGATGGACGAGATCAACGACGACCTCGCAGAGACCGACGTCGTGCTCGTGATCGGTGCGAACGACGTGGTGAACCCGTCCGCGCTCGAGGACCCGGGGTCGCCGATCGCCGGCATGCCCGTGCTCGAGGTATGGAAGGCCGCCCAGGTGGTGGTGTTCAAGCGCTCGATGGCGACCGGTTACGCGGGCGTCCAGAACCCCCTGTTCTTCCGCGAGAACACCGCGATGCTGTTCGGCGACGCGAAGGAGCGGGTCGAGCAGATCGTCGCGGCCCTGGCGGCGCGCAGCCCGAGCGGCGTGGGCTGACCCCACGTCGCCCGCCGTGCACGTGCAGGTCGGCCGCCGTCCGCCGAACGTCCTGCCCGCGCGGGCCCGTACGCGGCTAGGGTGGAACCCGGCCGGTTGACGACGACCGGCGGCCTGGTCCGGGCCGCTGACGACTGCCGGTGCTCCCACCTGCAGCCCGCGCGGCCGGCAGCACCCGGACCGATACGACACACACCTGGCGAAGGAGCATCCGTGGCCACAATCGAGGCCGTAGGCGCCCGTGAGATCCTCGACTCGCGCGGCAACCCCACCGTGGAGGTCGAGGTCGCCCTCGACGACGGCACCATCGCGCGGGCAGGTGTCCCGTCGGGCGCCTCGACCGGCGCGTTCGAGGCCGTCGAGCGCCGTGACGGCGACAAGGGCCGCTACCTCGGCAAGGGCGTCCAGGACGCCGTCAACGCCGTGATGGACGAGATCGCCCCGGAGCTGATCGGCTTCGAGGCCACCGAGCAGCGTCTGGTGGACCAGGCCCTGATCGACCTGGACGGCACGCCCAACAAGGGCAAGCTCGGCGCGAACGCCATCCTCGGTGTCTCGCTCGCCGTGGCGAAGGCCGCGGCGGACTCCGCGGACCTGCCGCTGTTCCGCTACGTCGGCGGCCCCAACGCGCACGTCCTGCCCGTGCCGATGATGAACATCCTCAACGGCGGGTCCCACGCGGACTCGAACGTCGACATCCAGGAGTTCATGGTCGCGCCCATCGGCCCGACCACCTACCGCGAGGCCCTGCGCACGGGCGCCGAGGTCTACCACTCGCTCAAGTCGGTGCTGAAGAGCAAGGGCCTCGCGACCGGCCTCGGCGACGAGGGCGGCTTCGCCCCGAACCTGCCGAGCAACCGCGACGCGCTCGACCTGATCCTCGTCGCGATCGAGAAGGCCGGCTTCACCCCGGGAACCGACGTCGCGCTCGCGCTCGACGTCGCCGCGACCGAGTTCTTCAAGGACGGCGCGTACCAGTTCGAGGGCAAGGCCACCTCGCCCGCGGACATGATCGCGTTCTACGAGAAGCTCGTCGCGGACTACCCGCTGGTCTCGATCGAGGACCCGCTGTCCGAGGACGAGTGGGGCACCTGGAGCGAGCTCGTCGCCAAGGTCGGCGACCGCGTCCAGATCGTCGGCGACGACCTGTTCGTGACCAACCCCGAGCGTCTCGCGCGGGGCATCGAGGAGAAGGCCGCGAACTCGCTGCTGGTCAAGCTCAACCAGATCGGGACGCTGTCCGAGACGCTCGACGCCGTGACGATGGCCCAGCGGGCCGGCTTCACCGCGATGGTCTCGCACCGTTCGGGTGAGACCGAGGACGTCACGATCGCGGACCTCGCGGTCGCGACCAACTCGGGCCAGATCAAGACCGGTGCGCCCGCGCGCGGCGAGCGCATCAACAAGTACAACCAGCTGCTCCGCATCGAGGAGGAGCTCGACGACGCCGCGCTCTACGCCGGCGCGAGCGCCTTCCCGCGTCGCCGCTGAGCTGAGCACGCCCCGCCCACCGGCGGAACGTAGGGCCCGGTCCCCATGGGGACCGGGCCCTACGTCGTCCCGCCCCGTGCACCCCGCCCACCCCTCCCGCTCGGCGGGTGGGCCGCGGGTGGGGGAGTGGTGGAGCGGCGGGTGGGTGGCGCGGCGCGCCCGGGTGGGGTGCGCGGCCCCGGGGTCGGTTCGGGGCACAATCGACCCATGTCCCGTCGTCCGCCCGCGCCCGTCCGCGCCCGCACCGGGGTCGGCGCGCCCGCGGTCGTCGCGC
>NZ_JAACYI010000033.1 GCF_009996735.1 Cellulomonas sp. APG4
AGCAGCTGCTCGGGCGCGTCCTCGTGGTCGTGCTCGTGGTGGGTCTGCTGCTGATCCTCCTGCGCACCGCGCGCGGCGGGGCGGGCCTCGGCGGTGGCCGACGCCCCGCGCCCCCGCCGGGCGGGGGGCCGCCGGGGGCGGTTTCCGACGGCCCGGGCGCCCGCCGGGGCGGGGGGGGGTGCGCGGGCTCGGTGGCACGGGCGCCCTCCTGTTCGTGGCGGGAGCCGGGGCGGCCGCGGGAGCCGGCGCGGCCCGCACCGCCGACGACACCTCCGCGCGACGTCGTGACCGCGGCGCCACCGACGAGCGCGACCTGCCCGAACCGCCGCCACGGCGCGGCGCCGGCCGCCACGTGCTCGGCGTGCTCGTCGGCCTCCTGCTGACGCCCGTCGCGCTGCTGCTCACGAGCATCGGCACCGCACGGCTCGCCGACGTCGCCGGGACCACCGACATGGGCACGGACACGCTCGGTCTCACGCTGCTCGTGGCCGGGCTCGTGCTGCTCGCCCTGCTCGTGCTGCTCGGTGCATGGAGCGCGGCCGTGCCGATCACCGGGGGTCTCGTCTGGGGCCTCGGCCTCGGCCTCGCCTACCTCGTCGTGCCCGGCGTCATGGAGGACACGGCCGAGCAGTGGCTCGGACGCGACCAGCCCGCGGCCGTGGAGCAGCTCGCGCAGAGCGCCATGAGCGGCCAGCTCGTGCTGATCGGCACCCTGCTGCTCGCCGCGGGGCTCGCGGCCGCCGCCGCGCGCCGCAGCGGTCGCCGTCGGGCCGAGCAGGTCGCGGCCGCCGAGGCCGCACGCGCCCAGGCCGTCGCGGGTGAGCGCGACCGCATCCGCATCGAGGCCGACCAGCGGGCTCGCCACACCTGACCCGCACGTCCGGGCCGCGGCGCCGTCGTCGGCGGGCACCTGTGACCTTCGTCGCCCCGGGGCGACGAGCCTTGTCCGGGACGTTCGTCCTGGGCCACGATGCCTACCTGCGACGCCGCCGCGCGTCCTCGCCCCGCCCGCACCGATGAAGCTGCGCAGGAGGAGATGCTGTGACCGACACGACCGGCACGACCCCGCTCGAGAACCTGTCCGCGGAGAGGCGGGCCTTCCCGCCGAGCGCCGAGTTCGCGGCCCAGGCCAACGCCCAGGCCGAGCTCTACGAGCGCGCACGGGCCGACCGCGAGGGGTTCTGGGCCGAGCAGGCCCGGTCGCTCCTGAGCTGGAGCACCGACTTCAGCGAGGTCCTCGACTGGTCCGGCGCCCCCGTCGCCCGCTGGTTCGCCGACGGCCGTCTCAACGCGTGCTACAACGCCGTCGACAGGCACGTCGAGGCCGGCCGTGGCGACCGCGTGGCGCTGCTGTTCGAGGGTGAGCCCGGGGACACGCGCGAGATCACCTACGCGCAGCTGCTCGAGGAGGTGTCCCGGGCCGCGGGCGCGCTCGAGGCCCTCGGGCTGGGCACCGGGGACCGGGTCGCGATCTACCTGCCGCTCATCCCCGAGGCCGTCGTCGCGATGCTCGCGTGCGCGCGCATCGGCGCGGTCCACTCGGTCGTGTTCGGCGGGTTCTCGGCCGAGGCGCTGCGCTCGCGCATCGACGACGCGCAGGCGACCGTGGTCATCACCGCCGACGGCGGCTACCGACGCGGCGCGCCGAGCGCCCTCAAGCCCGCCGTCGACGAGGCCGTGGGCCCCGACGACGACGGCACGCCGAGCCCCGTGCAGAAGGTCCTGGTGGTGCGCCGCACGGGTCAGGACGTCGCATGGACCGAGGGTCGCGACGTGTGGTGGCACGAGGCGCTCGAGGCCGCGCCCGCCCAGCACACCCCCGTGGACGTCGAGGCCGAGCACCCGCTGTTCATCCTCTACACCTCGGGCACGACCGGGAAGCCCAAGGGCATCTTCCACACCACCGGCGGCTACCTGACCCAGACGGCGTACACGCACCTCAACGTGTTCGACCTCAAGCCCGAGCAGGACGTCTACTGGTGCACGGCCGACATCGGCTGGGTCACCGGGCACAGCTACGTGGTCTACGGGCCGCTGGTCAACGGCGCGACCCAGGTGCTCTACGAGGGCACGCCTGACACGCCGCACAAGGGCCGCTGGTGGGAGATCGTCGCGAAGTACGGCGTCACGATCCTCTACACCGCGCCCACGGCGATCCGCACCTTCATGAAGTGGGGCGAGGACGTCCCGGGCCAGTTCGACCTGTCCTCGCTGCGCGTGCTCGGCAGCGTGGGTGAGCCCATCAACCCCGAGGCCTGGATGTGGTACCGCCGCGTGATCGGCGCCGACCGCACCCCGATCGTCGACACGTGGTGGCAGACCGAGACCGGCGCGATCATGATCTCGCCGCTCCCGGGCGTGACCGCGGCCAAGCCGGGCTCGGCGCAGGTGCCGCTGCCCGGGATCGTCGCCGAGGTCGTGGACGAGGAGGCCAAGCCCGTGCCCGACGGCGCGGGCGGGTACCTCGTGCTCTCGGAGCCGTGGCCGTCGATGCTGCGCGGGATCTGGGGTGACGAGCAGCGGTACAAGGACACGTACTGGTCGCGCTTCCCGGGCATCTACTTCGCGGGCGACGGCGCCAAGAAGGACGACGACGGCGACATCTGGCTGCTGGGCCGCGTGGACGACGTCATGAACGTCTCCGGGCACCGTCTCTCGACGGCCGAGATCGAGTCGGCCCTCGTCTCGCACCCGATGGTCGCCGAGGCCGCGGTGGTGGGCGCGAGCGACGAGACCACCGGTCAGGCCGTCGTGGCGTTCGTCATCCTGCGCGCCGAGCACCTCGACAAGGTCGACGAGGCCGGTGAGGGGGCCGACGTCGCGGCGACGCTGCGCAAGCACGTGACGAAGGAGATCGGCCCGATCGCCAAGCCGCGGACGATCCTCGTCGTCAACGAGCTGCCCAAGACCCGCTCGGGCAAGATCATGCGTCGCCTGCTGCGCGACGTGGCCGAGCACCGCGAGGTGGGCGACGTGACCACGCTGGCGGACTCGTCGGTCATGGCACTCATCGCCCAGGGCCTCGAGAAGCCCGCGGCCTCGTCCGACTGACCCGCGCACGACGGAGCCCCGGGCGGTGGTGCCCGGGGCTCCGTCGTGTCGTCAGTAGCGGTAGATCGTCTCCGCGCGGTGGACGCCGCGCGGGCCGTAGGGGGCCTTCTCGAGCCAGGTGGAGGCCTCGAGGTCAGCCGGCGCGCGCTCGGCGGCCGCGGCGATCCGGGCCGCCGTCTCGGGAGCCGGGCGCAGGTGCGCGAGAGCCTCACCCGCGGCGTCGCGGTTGAACAGTGCGGCCGAACGCCGCGCGCGGGCGAAGCGCTCGACCGCGGCCCGCTCGGCCGCGCGGTTGGTCGCCTGGCGCGCGAGCACCACGGCGATCGCGGCCGACTCGGCGTCGGGCACCCCGGAGTTGAGACCCCGCGCCCCGAACGGGGCGAAGAGGTGGGCCGCCTCCCCCACCAGCAGCACGCGACGGGCAGGGTCGGCGAAGTCGTGCGCGACGAGCTGCATGAACTGGTAGGTCGACACCCAGGTGACCGCGTCCGCGTAACCGGGCGGCAGCACCGCGTCGAGCCACCGCCGCACGCCCTCGGGCGACGCGAGCTCCTCGGGGTCGTCGCCGTCGACCAGCTGGAGGTCCACGCGGTAGCCGCCCGCGAAGGGCACCACGAGCACGTTGCGCCCGCCCACCGCCGGGTGCGCGTAGTGGAAGTGCCGCTCCTGGGGGAGGGTGGGCTGGGCGATCTCGGCGACGTCGACGACGACGTACCAGCCGTCGTCGCGCGAGCCCTCCATGCGTGCGCCGACCTGCTTGCGCACGACGGAGCGCGCGCCGTCGGCCCCGATGACGTACGCGGCGCGCCAGGTACGACTCCCGCCCGCGCGCACGGCCACGCCGTCGTCGTCGGCGACGACCTCCTCGACCGGGTTGTCCCACGCGAGCTCGACCCCGGCCGCGACCGCGCGCGCCATGAGGTAGGCCTCGATCTGGACCTGGGGCAGGCTCGTGAAGTGCGGGTAGGCGTCCGCCGGCGGGTCCGGGTAGGTCTTGGCGTAGACCTCCTTGCCCGCGTGGAACGTGCGCTGGGTGTTCCAGTAGACCCCGTGCCCGTAGAGCTCGGCACCGAGCCCGGGGCTGATCCGGTCGAGGATCTCGAGGGTGTTGCTGTGCGTGAAGATGGCCCGGCTGCCCGGGCGGCCCCGGCCCTCGGGTCCCGCCTCGAGCACGGTCACGGGAACGCCGTAGGAGCGCAGCGCGAGCGCGGCCGTGAGGCCGACGGGGCCGGCCCCGACGACGAGCACCTCACGGCTGGACGTGGTCTCGGTCATGTCACTCCTCCTGGCCTGTGGTCACGACGAGGGCGTCGAGGACGAGCGGTCCGTCCGCGGTGAGCCGCACGGGGTTGAGGTCGATCTCGCGGACGTCGGCGTGGTCCACGAGCAGGTCGCCGACGGCGCGCAGCACGTCGGCGAGCGCGGCGCGGGGCACGGGCGGCGCGCCGCGGAACCCGTCGAGCACGGTGGTCGGCAGGGCCGCGACCATCTCGGCCCCGCGCTCGGCGGACAGCGGTGCGAGCCGCAGCACGGGGTCGCCGCCGAGCTCGGCCGCGACGCCGCCGAGGGCGACCATCACCACCGGCCCGAACGCCGGGTCGCGCACGCCCCCGACGATGAGCTCGACCCCCGGCGGGGCCAGCTGCTCGACCAGGTAGCGGTGCGCCCCACCGATCGCGTCGATCGCGTCGAGGGCGAGGTCGAGGGAGGCGTGGTCGCGCACCCCGACGTGCACGCCGCCGACGTCCGACTTGTGCGTGACCGCGGCGTCGAGCACCTTGACGACGACTCCGCCGTCGGCCACGAGCTCGTCGAGCGCGGCGTGCGCCTGCGCGCGGTCGGCCGCCACGCGTCGCCGGGGTGTGGCGAGACCGGCCGTCTCGACGAGGCGCTTCGCGCCGTCCTCGTCGAGCACCGCACGGAGCGAGCGCCCGGCGGGCCGCGGCGCGGCGTCGGGCACGGCGCGACCGCGCGCGTCCGCGACGACGGCGTGCAGCCCCTGGGCGAGCGCGCCCGGGCTGGTCAGCAGCGGCACGCCGACGGCGGCGAGCTCGGTGCGCCGCCGGTCGAGCACGGCGGCCGGTCCACCGCTCGCCCACAGCACGCGCCCGGCGCCCCGCCCCGCGGCGGTAGCGGGGTCGAGCACGCCGGGTTCGTCGAGCGCGTAGACGCCCACGACGTCGACGGCCGGGTCGGCGAGCACCGCGTCGAGGACCGCCGGGAAGGTCTCCCCCGGCCGGCCCGTGTCGACCGGGTTGCTCTGGTAGGTCAGCGGGGGGAGCAGGGTGTCGAGCCGCGCGCGCGTGGCGTCACCGAGCGCGGGCAGCCGCACGCCCCGGGTGCCGAGCGCGTCGGCGACGACGAGGCCCGGCCCGGCCTGGCCGGTGAGCACCGCGGCCCCGGGATCGGCCGTGGGTGGCAACCGCACCCCGGTCAGGGCCGCGACCGCGGCGACCAGCTCGTCGAGGCCGTCGACCACCACCGCACCGGCCTGCCCGAGGGCCGCACACGTGACGGCCCACGACCCCGCCATCGCACCCGTGTGCGAGCGCGCGAAGTCGGAGACGTCGGTGCGGCCCACGCAGAACGCGACGACCGGCTTGCGGGCCGTGGCGCGTCGCACGGCCGCGACCAGCCGCTCACCGTCCTCGACCGCCTCGACGTGCAGCGCGACCACGCGGGTCGCGTCGTCGTCCGCGAGGAAGTCGAGCACGTCGGCGAAGCCCACGTCGACGGCGTTGCCGAGGCCCGCGCCGAGCCGCAGCCCGAGGCCGGACTGGGCGAGCAGGAACGCGATCGCGAGGTTCACACCGCCCGACTGCGCGACGACCCCGACCTCGCCCGGGAGCAGCTCGACGACGGCGGGCATGAAGTTCGCCGTCGTGCGGTCCACGGGGTTCATGAAGCCCGAGGTGTTCGGGCCCAGCAGCCGGATGCCGCCGTCGCGGGCGACCGCCGCGGCCTCGGCCTGGAGGCGAGCTCCCGCGGGACCGCTCTCGGCGAAGCCACCCGCGCACACCACGGCGGCGCGCACGCCCGCGGCGGCGGCGTCCGCGAGCGCGGCGGGCACCACGTCGGGCGGGACGACGAGCACCGCGAGGTCCGTCCCGGGCACGTCACGCAGGCTCGGGACCGCACGCCGGCCGAGGATCTCGCCGCCGCGCGGGTTGACGGGGTGCAGGGGCCCGGGGAAGCCGGCGAGCGACTGGACCATCGCGTGGCCCGCCTTGCCCTCGCGGGCCGAGGCGCCGACGACGGCGATGCTCGCGGGGCGGAAGAGCGGCCGCAGCGCGTGCTCCGCGGTCGGCACGGCGCCGGGTCCCGCCGCGAGGTCCGCGCGGCCGACGGCGCTCATCGGCTCCCCGGCCGGTCGGCGTACGCGACGGCCTCGGCGCCCGAGACGGTCACCTCGAGCCGGCCGAGCCGGTCGATCTCCAGCACCACCCGGTCGCCGTCGTGCAGCGGACCGACGCCGGCGGGGGTTCCGGTCGCGATGAGGTCACCCGGTTCGAGGGGCATCACGTGGCTCGCGTAGGCGACGAGCTGCGCGACGCCGTAGACGAGCTCCGAGGTCGAGGTCTCCTGGCGCAGCTCGTCGCCGACCCAGCAGCGCAGGCCCAGCGCGCCGGGATCGCCCACCTCGTCGGCCGTGGTGACCCACGGACCCGTCGGCGTGAACGTCGGGAACGACTTGCGGGTCGAGCGGTCCTCGGTCGAGCGGACGGTCACGTCGAGCAGCGGCACGTACCCGAAGACGTGCTCGAGGGCGCGCTCGGCCGGCACCTGCCACGCCGTCGTCCCGACGACGACCCCCAGCTCGCCCTCCTGGTGCACGGGCACGTCGCGGTAGGGCAGCCGCACCGGGCGGTCGGGCCCGCTCACCGATGACGGCGCCTTGAGGAACACGCCGTACTCGGCGATCGTGCGCTGCTCGCCCATCTCGACCTTGTGGTCGAGGTAGTTCACCGGCGCCCCCACGACCTTCCCGGGGTGCGGCACGGGCGCGCCGAGCGCGGTCCCTGCCAGCGACCGGGCGGGCAGCGAGTCCAGGTCGAGCGCCGCGAGCGCCTCGTGCGCCGCATGCCCTCCGCCGCGGGACAGCAGCTCGCGCAGGCCGCCCTGGGGGCCGACGCCGAGCCCGAGCGCTCCGGTCACGTCGACCAGCAGGTCGTCGTGCACCACGTGGACGCGCCCGTCGGGCGTGCTGGCAAGCCTCATCGTCGACGACTCCCCGACTCGATCGGTGTGTGACATGACTATCGACGCACGCACTAGTATGTGTCAAGAATTGCACGTTGCGCCTGCCCGTCCGGCCGGGCAGGCTGGCGCTCCGCCGTCGACGCGGACGGCGCGGAGAGGGGTGGGCCATGGCAGCTGCGGCAGGACGCGGGCCGGAACGCTCCGGCCGCCGCGCGGCGTCGCCGCGCACCCGGCAGGGCTCACCACCCAGCCTGCTGCTCACGCTGCTGGGCGACTACTGGTGGGGGCAGACCGAGCCGCTGCCCTCGGCCGCACTCGTCGAGCTGCTCGCCGACTTCGGGGTGAGCGACGTCGCGGCCCGGGCGGCGCTCAGCCGCATGGTCAAGCACGGCCTGCTCACCTCGACGCGAGAGGGACGCCACACCTTCTACGCGATGTCCGCCCGGGGGCAGGACGTCATGCGGCGCGGCGCCGTGCGCATCGTCGACTTCGGCCGCACCCGGCCGGACGACTGGGACGGCCGCTGGAGCCTCGTCGCGTTCTCGGTGCCCGAGGCGAACCGCTCGGTGCGCGAGGCCCTGCGCACACGCCTGCGCTGGCTCGGCTTCGCGCCGCTCTACGACGCGCTCTGGCTCTCACCGCACGCACGCCACGACCAGGCGCTCGCCGAGCTCGCCGACCTGGGCGTCACCAACGCGACGGCGTTCGTCGCGACGTCGCCCGACCTCCCGGGCACGGCGGTCCCCCCGCAGTCCGCCTGGGACCTCACCGGGCTGGTCGAGCGCTACCGCGCCTTCGTGGACGAGTGGCGGCCCACGCACGCGGCCCTCGGCAAGGGCGCGATCCCACCCGTCGACGCCCTCGTGCGGCGCACCGAGCTGATGGACGCGTGGCGCGCGTTCCCGGGTCTGGACCCCGACCTCCCGGGGCGGCTGCTGCCCGCCGACTGGCCCCGGCCCGAGGCGCGCGAGCTGTTCCTCGACACCTACGAGCAGCTCGGCGCGCCGGCCTCGGTGCGCGTGCGCCAGGTGGTCGCCGAGCACGCGCCCGAGCTGGCCGACCGCGTGGCGCCCTTCCTGATCACCCGGGACTGAGCGACGACCGCAGCCCCGCGGGCACCGGGCGCGGACGGTCGTCGTCGCCCACGTGCACGCACGTCGTGCTGCCGACGACGCACACGTGACCGTCGCGCAGCACGCGCCACGCCCATGTGACCGAGGTGCGCCCGACGGCGGTCGCCGAGATCTCCACCTCGACGACGTCGCCGAACCGCAGCGGGGCGAGGAACTCGACCTCGACCCTGCGCCTCGGGAAGCTCGTGAGGTCCGCCCAGCCGACGGCCCGCAGCAGGCCGTGCTCGGCCCGCTCGGCCCAGCGCAGCGCCGCCGTGTGGTGGATGCGCCCGCCCGCGTCCGTGTCGACGAACTCGACGCGGACGCGCTCGACATGACCCCGCCCCGCGGGACCGGTCGCGGTCATCGCGCGCCTCAGCCGGCCGGGTCGAGCGGGGGCAGCGCGATCCCGCTCGGCTGGTGGTGCGGTGCGAACCGCGTCGGCCAGGTCTCGGCGACCTGCTCGGCGGTCCAGCCGCCGTCGGCGTACGCGACCTCGACCTCCTGCGGCACGGACCAGAGCGAGAGCTTGTCCCCGCCCACGCCGATCACCTGACCCGTGACCTCGGCCGCGGCCTGCGACGCGAGCCACACGACCACGGGCGAGACGTCCTCGGGGCCGCCGAGGGCGTGGTCCCGGCGCACCGTGGGCGACAGCGGCTCGCCCCGGCCGAAGGCCTCGGCGACCTCGGCGTACACGGGGATGGTCGCCGTCATCGCGGTGATCGCCGTGGGGACGATCGCGTTGACCGTGACCCCCGCCCGCGCGAGCTCGAGGGACCAGGTGCGGGCCATCGCGACGATGCCGGCCTTGACCGCCGCGTAGGTCGTCTGGCCGAAGTTCCCGTGCTGCCCCGCGGGCGAGCCGACCGCGACGATGCGCCCGCCGCGCCCGGCCTCGCGCATGTGCACCGCGGCCGCGCGGGCGGTGGTGAAGGTGCCCCGCAGGTGCGTCTGCACCACGAGGTCGAAGTCCTCGTCCGAGGTCTTCCACAGCACGCGGTCGCGCAGCACGCCCGCGTTCGTCACCAGCACGTCGAGCCCGCCGAACCGCTCGACCGCCGTCGCGACGAGCTCGTCGGCGGTCTCGGTGGGCCCCACCGGGGCCACGACCGCCACCGCGCGCCCGCCCGCGGTCTCGATCCCCGCGACGGCCTCGGCCGCGGCGTCGGCGTCGACGTCGTTGACCACGACGGCGGCGCCCGCAGCCGCGAGCGCACGGGCGTGAGCGAGACCGAGGCCGCGCCCGCTGCCGGTGACGACGGCGACCTTGTCGGTCAGGTCGACCGCCGCGGACGTACCCGTGGGCGTGGTGGCGCTCATGCGTAGTACCTCACGACCATGACGGCCACGACGGCGGGCTTGGCCTGCCCCTCGGCCTCGACGGTGTTCTCGTACACGGCCTGGTGGCCGCCCGGCACGTCGGTCACCTCGGCGAGCCGTGACGTGACGCGGATGCGCGAGCCCACGCGCACGGGAGCCGGGAAGCGCAGACGGTCGAGCCCGTAGTTGATCCCCGTGCCCACGCCGGTGACCTCGAGGATCTCGGCCATGAGCGGGACGACGAGCGCGAGCGTGAGGTAGCCGTGGGCGATCGTGCCGCCGAACGGCGTCGAGGCCGCGAACGCGTCGTCGAGGTGGACGGGGTTGTGGTCGCCCGTCAGGTCGGCGAACCGGTTCACCTCGTCCTGGGTCACCTCCCGCCACGACGACGGGCCGAAGGTGGTGCCGACGTGGCTCGTCAGCTCGGCGAGCGGGACGGTGGTGCGGGTGGGTGCTGTCACGGGAGGCCTCTCGGTTCGTGTCTCGTGGTCGGCAGGTCCGGGTGGTCGACGGGTCAGGTGGGCGGACGGTCAGGTGGGTGGGCGGTCAGGAGACGCGGACGACGACGGCGCCCGCGGCGTCGCCGGCGGCGCAGCCCGTGAACAGGCCCACGCCGCCGCCGCGTGCGTGCAGGGCGTGGACCAGCTCGGTCAGGGCGCGCGCGCCGGTCGGGCCCTGCGGGTGGCCGTAGACGAGCGAGGACCCGTAGGGGTTCATCCGCTCGAGCGGGTAGCCCGTCCGGTCGGCGAACCACAGGTCGTTCACCGCGAACGGGTTGTGCGTCGTCACGACGTCGACGTCACCGATCTCGAGGTCCGCGTCGGCGAGCGCCCGCAGCGCGGCACCCACGGGCGCCTTGGGCATGTAGGCGGGCTCGGCCCGCCCGAACCCCGTCGAGAGGATCTGCGCGGTCACGCCGTCACGCCCCAGCTCGCGCGCACGATCGGCCGAGGCCACGACGACGCCCGCGCACCCGTCCGCCGGGTGCGTCTGGGCACCGTGGGTCACGACGCCACCCGGCCGTACCGGCGAGAGCCGGGCGAGACCCTCGGCGGTCGACGCGTGGACGCCGTGATCCGCCTCGAGCCAGTCCTCACCCTTCCGGCGCGGGATCCGCACCGGGACCATGTACTCGCGCTGCACGGCGCGGTCGTCCGCGAGCGCGCTGCGGTACTGCTCGTACCGCATCAGGGTGACCTCGTCGACCTGCGCACGCGTGTAGCCGCCGTCGGCCGCGGTGTTCTCGGCGGTGTCGTTCATGCTCTGCCCGGTGGTCGGGTCGAGCTTCATGGGGTCGAGCACCCAGTGCTCGGTGACGGGCGCCCCGCCCGGGCCGGCTGCGCTGCTCCACGCCATGAGCGGACCGTTGCTCGTGCGGTCGGTGACCACCCCGATCGTGGTCGCGTGCGCACCGAGCTCGACCTGGGTGGCGAGGTGCTCGACGACGGCGGCGGACGTGGCGCACGCCCGCGCGATCCACGGGCCGCCGTGCGCCCCTGCACCCAGGCGGCGCGACAGGCCCATGACCCCGTAGAAGCCGTGCTTCTGCGGCACGGTGCAGCCCAACGTCCACTCGGTGATCTCCTCGGCTGCCAGGCCCCTGTCGGCCAGGGCACGCCCGGTGACGTCGACCGCGAGGTCGAGGCTGTTGAGCTCGGCGAGCGGGCCCTGCCAGCGCGCGAACGGGGACGTCCAGCTGAAGCCGAAGGGGATGTGGGCCTGCGTGAACCTCATCGCGCACCTCTCGGGGACGGGTCGTCGGACGGGACCGGGACGAGTGGCGCCGGGGCCCCCACGGGCGGGGCGGACGGCGCGGGAGCAGTGGCGCCCGGCACCGGGGACGTGAGCAGGTCGCGCACGCGCGCCCGCAGCCCGCGCATGTCGAGCTTCCCGCTCGGGCTGCGTTCGAGCCGGTCCACCACGAGCACGTGGCGCGGCTTCTTGTACCCCGCGAGGCGCGCGCCCACCGCGGCCCGCAGCTCCTCGGGTTCCACGGTCGCCCCGGGCTCGGGCACCACGACGGCGGTCACGACCTCGCCCCAGCGCTCGTCGGGCAGACCCACCACCACCGCGTCGGCGACGCCGTCCACGGCGAGCAGGACCTCCTCGACCTCGGCCGGGTAGACCTTCTCCCCACCCGTGTTGATGACCCCCGAGCCACGGCCGAGCATCTCGACGTAGCCGTCGCCGAGCACGCGGACGTGGTCGCCGGGCACCACGTGCCGCACGCCGCGGATGGTCGGGTAGACCTCGGCAGTCCGCGCGGGGTCCTCGTGGTAGCCGAGCGGCATCTGACCGCGGTAGGCGAGCACGCCCGTCGCGCCCGTGACGTCCTGGACCTCGGTGCGGTCGGGGCCGAGCACCACGGCGCCGGGGGCCAGCCGCGGGCGGCACGGGAGGTCCTGCGGCCCGCGCACCACGCCGTAGGCGAAGGGGCCGCCCTCGCTCGCGCCCACGATGTCGATCAGGGTCGCGTGCGGGGCGAACGTCAGGAGCCTGCGCTTGAGGTCGTCCGACCAGGTCATCCCCGAGCTCAGCACGGTGCCCAGGGCGCTGACGTCGGGCCGCGGTCCCACGGCGTGCTCGAGCGCCTCGACGAGCGGGCCGACGACGGCGTTGCCCGCCACGATGAGCCGGGTCACGCCGTGCGTCTCGATCGCCTCGAGCGCGCCGCGGGGGTCGAGCCGCGCCGAGGGGAGGAAGACCACGGTCCCGCCGAGCACGACGGCGTTCATCACGTTGAAGAGCGCGGTCGCGTGCATCATCGGCGGCAGCGGCAGGCACACGGTGCGCGGCAGGTCCTCGCGCGCGGCGATCCGCGTGACCTCCTCGAGCGTGCGCGGCGGGGTGACGGGCAGCGAGCCGTAGATCGAGAACTGCTGCGAGTCGAACAGGTTCCCGTGGGTCCACACGACGGCCTTGGGTCGCCCCGTGGTGCCTCCCGTGAACATGAAGATCTTGCGCTCGGGCCCCTGGTCGCGCGGCGGGAGGGGCTCGGCGGTGAGCGCGTCCGCGAACGGACGGCCCGGCTCGAGCGGGCCGTCGTCGTCGGGCACCGCGAGCACGAGGCCCGGCAGGGCCGTCCGACGCGAGGCGTCCAGGACGGCGGCGCGCAGGCTCGTGGGGTGCACGAGGGCCTCGGGTCGTGAGAGCTCGAGCAGCTCGGCGAGCTCGGTCCCGCCGTAGCGGAAGTTGATGTTGACCGGGATCGCGCCGACCTTGTAGGCCGCGTACAGCGTGACCAGGTACTCGGGCCGGTTGTACATGAAGACCGCGACGCGCGAGTCGGGGCCCAGGCCGTGCGCGACGAGCGTCGTCGCGAGTCTCGCGGCGGCGGCCTCGAGCTCCCGGTAGGTCATGGTCCGGCCCGCCGCCACGATCGCGGTGCGATCGGGCACCGCCTCGGCGACGGCGTCCCACACGGTCGCGTAGTTGGCGCTGCCCAGGTCGCCGTCGGGCACGACGCGGTCTGGCACGGGGCCCACCTCCTCGTGACGATCCCGTGCCCGCATGGTGGCCCCGGACACGGCTCGACGTCAAGCAAAATCCTGACGACCGTCACGAAGAAGTAGAGAAAGACTGGCCACTCAGGGCCTCAGGACGCGCGCGACCTCGGCCCTCGCCGCACGCGCGAGCGGCTCGTGGCGCTGCCGGAACACCTCGACGGACGTGCGCGACGGCCAGCCGTCGCCCAGGTGGGCGAGCGGGAGCCGGGGCACCGCGCGCAGCAGCGCGAGCCAGTCGGCCACGAGCGCCGTGACCTCACGCACCGCGCGCGTCCCGTCGGGTGGGCCGTCGGAGCCCGCCGGGTCCGGCGCGACCGCACCCCACCGCGCCTGGAACTCGAGGTGCCGCGCGCGGATGTCGTCGAGGCGCCACGCGCCCTCGACCGCCGCCGCGACAGAGAAGCCGTCCACCTCCACGGCCCGGAAGGCCACGAGGTCCACCTCGGAGTCGTGGGCGAACTCGCCCAGCACGTCCGTGAGGTCGACCTCGCCGGGCGCGATCCACAGCCCGTCGCGCAGCAGCCCGAAGCCCGCCCACGAGAGCTGGGCACGCACCCGGTGGCGCAGGTCACGCCGCGCCTCGGGCACGCTGAACGTCACGAGCGTCCAGCCCTCGCCGTCCGGGGCGAACGGGTCGCGCGCGAAGATGCGGCCGTGTGCGTCGCGCAGCACCCGCTCGCTGGTCGGGGTCAGCAGGTAGCCGACGGAGCGGCCCGCGCGCACCGGCGCGAGCAGGTCCCGACGCACCATCCGGGCGAGGGCCGCGCGGGTCGCGGGCTCGCCCGCGCCGAGGGGCCCCAGCAGGTCGACGAGGAACGCCGTCGGGACCGGGCCCAGGTCACGGTCGAGCACGAGCTCGCCGAGGAACGCCAGCAGCAGCTGCTCGGGCCGACGGGGCGGGCCCGGCGGCACGGGATCCCCGGACGACCGCGGCGACATGCGCGGGAGTATGGCACGCGGCGCGAGGCCCACCCTGGCCTCCGCGGTCGGCCGATCGGCGCCCGACCATTGACACGCATGACATTTCAGAAGCACGATGGCGCATCTAGTGTCATGCATTGCAGCTCGTGCCCGGCGGCACCGTGCCGCCACCCCGCATCCTCGACATTCAACGGAGAATTGAGGACCCCCATGAACCGACGGAACGCCTTCGTGGCAGCGCTCGTCGCGTCGCTGTCGCTCGGCCTCGCGGCATGCTCCTCCGAGGCCCCCGCCGACGAGCCCGACGACGCGAGCCCCGGCACGGAGCAGGAGGACGACGCCCCTCGCCCCGTGACGATCGGCGCGCTGAGCATCAGCGAGACGGCCCCCCTGTGGGCGGCCGTCGAGGAGGGCATCTTCGCCGACGCCGGCCTCGACGTGACCGTGCAGCCCATCCAGGGCGGTGCCCAGGCCATGCCCGCGCTCATCAACGGCGACGTGGACTTCTCGATCGGCCAGCCCTTCGGCGCGATGCGCGCGAGCCTCCAGGGGCTCGACGTCGCGATCATCGCCAACTACGCGTCGAGCTACGCCGAGGGTGACGACATCAACGCCGTGGTCTCGGCGCCCGGCAGCGACATCTCCTCGCCCGCCGACCTCGCGGGCAAGCGCGTCGCGGTCAACTCGATCGGTGCCGCCGGCGACCTGACGATCTCGGCCGCGGTCGAGGCGGACGGCGGCGACGCGAGCACCATCGAGTACGTCGAGGTCAACTTCCCGGACGCCCGCGCGCAGCTCGAGGCCGGCAACATCGACGCCGCCTGGGTGCCCGAGCCGTTCGTGTCGATGATCGTGGGCGCGGGCGGAGAGGTGGTCGTGTACCCCTACCAGGCCGTGCTGCCGGGGCTGCCGACCCTCGTCGTGCAGGCCACGGGCGAGACCGTCGCCGGGAACGCGGACCTCGTCGCAGACATGCGCACCGCGCTCGCCGAGGCCTTCGCCTGGGCTGCGGAGAACGACGACGCCGTGCGTCAGGCGCTGGTCGACGAGCTCGAGCTCCCCGAGGAGGCCGCCGCGAACCTGCCGCTGCCCGAGTTCACGACCGAGCTCGACACCGACGTCCTCCAGGACCTGGCCGACCTCGGGGTCGAGCGCGGCTACTTCGAGTCGGCGCCCGACCTGGGCGCGCTCATCGTCGAGTGACCACCCCGATGACGACCGTCCCCGGACCCGGCAGCCACCGCGGCGCCGGGCCCGGGGGCGTCGCCGACGACCACCCGCGGCCCGGTCGGCACGGCGCGGGCGGCACCTCCGCGACGGCACCCGCGCCGGCCGTCCCCGGCCGCCGTCGGCGCTCGTGGCGCCGCACGGGTCTCGGCGCGCTCGGCGTGCTCGGCTTCGCCGCGACGTGGGAGCTCGTCGCGCGCGCCGAGCTCGTGAACCCCGAGTACCTCCCGCCGATCACCACGACGCTCGCGCGCCTGGTCGCCGAGCTCGGCGAGACGCGGTTCTGGTCGGCCCTCGGGGACACCGTCGTCACCTGGGCCCTGGGCCTCGGCCTCGCGCTCGGGGCCGCGCTCGTGCTCGGCACGGTCATCGGACTCGTCCCGTTCCTGCGCCGCGCGACCCACACGACGATCGAGTTCCTGCGCCCCATCCCGTCGGTCGCGATCATCCCCCTCGCGGTGCTGCTCGCCGGCCTGTCGCGTGAGGCGGCGCTGATCGTCGTGGTCTACGCGCCCTTCTGGCAGGTGCTCATCCAGGTGCTCTACGGCATCGCGGACGTGGACGCCGTCGCGCGGGACACCGCGCGCAGCTTCGGCCTGGGCCGCCGGCACCGGCTGCGGCACCTCGTGCTCCCCACCGCGCTCCCCTACGTCATCACCGGGTTCCGCCTCGCGGCGTCCATCGCACTCGTGCTGACGATCACCGCCGAGCTCGTCATCGGCAACCCCGGGATCGGCCGGCAGATCGACCTCCTGCGCTCGGCTCCCGACGCCCCCGGCCTGTACGCGATGGTGCTGGTCACCGGTGCGCTCGGCCTCGCGGTGAACCTCGGCACGCGCGCGGTCGAGCGCAGGGCCCTGCACTGGCACCCGTCGGTCCGCAGGGAGGTCCCCCAGTGACCGCGGTGCGCCGCTACGCCGTCTCGGCCGCGTTCGCCGTCGGGCTCCCCGTGCTGCTCGTGCTCGGGTGGGCCGTCGTGACGCAGGGCTCGACCAACCTCTACCTGCCCTCGCCGGTGCGCGTGGGCCAGGCGTTCGTCGACACGTGGCTCGACCCGACGACCCTCACGCGTGACGTGCTGCCGAGCCTCGGCCGCTTCGCCGTCGGCGTGCTGATCTCGATCGTCGTCGGCGTGGTCGCGGGAACCGTGATCGGGTCGACGCCCTGGCTGCGCGCCCTGCTCGAGCCGATGCTCGAGTTCTTCCGCGCGATCCCACCGGTGGTCCTCGTGCCGGTCCTCATGCTCCTCATGGGCATCGGTGACGGCATGAAGCTCGCGGTGATCGTCTCGGGGAGCGTGTGGCCGGTGCTGCTCAACACCGTCGAGGGCGTGCGGGCGATGGACCCCGTGCTCGCCGACACCTCGCGCTCGTACCGGATCCGGGGCGCCCTCGCCTACCGGTTCTTCGTGCTCCCCGCGGCGAGCCCTCAGATCATGGCCGGCGTGCGGCTCACGCTCTCGATCGGCCTGATCCTCATGGTGATCTCCGAGATGTTCGCGTCGTCCTCGGGCCTCGGGTACCAGATCGTCTTCTTCCAGCGGCAGTACATGATCGCCGAGATGTGGAGCGGCACCGTGCTGCTCGGCCTCGTCGGCGTGGTCGTCGCCGCCGTGTTCCACCTCGTCGAACGACGAGTCCTGCACTGGCACCACGGATCGAGAGAGGTGGAACGTGGCTGACCGCACCGCGCTGCTGTCCGTCCGCGACCTGCGGAAGACCTACCCGAGCGCCACGGGACCCGTCGAGGCGATCGGCTCGGTCGGCTTCGACGTTCGCCCCGGCGAGCTCGTCTGCATCGTCGGCCCCTCGGGCTGCGGCAAGACGACGCTGCTCAAGTGCATCTCGGGGCTGCTGCCGCCGAGCGCGGGCGAGGTCACCCTCGACGGCGCCGTCGTCACCGCACCCCCGCGCACCATGGCCGTCGTCTTCCAGGAGTACGGCCGCAGCCTCTACCCGTGGCTCACGGTGGGCGACAACGTGGCGCTCCCGCTCCGTGCCCGGGGCGTCGGACGGGCCGAGCGCCAGCGCGCCGTCGAGCACGCGCTCGAGGAGGTGGGCCTCGCTCAGGCCGCCCGCAAGTACCCGTGGCAGCTCTCGGGCGGCATGCAGCAGCGCGTCGCGATCGCGCGCGCGGTCGCGTACCGGCCCGAGGTGCTGGTCATGGACGAGCCGTTCGCCGCCGTCGACGCCCAGACCCGGGCGGACCTCGAGGACCTCGTCCGCCGCGTGTGGAAGGACCTCGGGGTCACCGTGCTCTTCGTGACCCACGACATCGACGAGTCGGTCTACCTCGGCGAGCGCGTCCTGGTGCTCTCGGCATCGCCCACCGTGGTGCAGGAGGACCTCGCGATCGACCTCCCGGCCGAGCGCGACCAGCTCACCACGCGTGCCCTGCCGCGGTTCACCGAGCTGCGCACGCACGTCTACGAGCAGATCCAGGCGGCGAAGCGGGGAGAGGCAGCCGTCCGCTGAGCCGCTGACGGCGGGCGGTCCCGGAGGCCGCGATCAGGCCTGGTCGACGGGTCCGCGCGGCGCCGTGCGCAGCACGAGGGTGAGCAGGCGCTGGAGCTCGGTGCGCTCGGCCGGGGAGAGCGCCGCGGTGAGCACCTCGTCGACGCGCGCCGCGGCCCGGGCCGTCTCGCGCAGCACGCGGCGACCCTCGTCGGTGAGCCGCACCGCATTGCGGCGCCGATCGCCGTCGACCCTCGCCCGGGCGGCGAGTCCGCGGGACTCGAGCCGTGCGACGAGTCCGGCGACGGTCGACCTGTCGAGGTCGAGGACGTCACCGAGCTCGCGCTGGCTCACCTCACCCCGCCCCGCGAGCACGTTGAGGACGCCGAACTGGACGTTGGTCAGCCGTGCGCCGACCTCCTGGGCCCAGGTCGCGAGGTGCGCCTGCTGCGTGCGCCGCACCAGGAAGCCCGTGTGGCGACTCAGGTCGAGCGGCACCCCCGGGACGGGCACCTCGGGATCGGTCACCGCCCCATCCTGGCCGAGCCGGCAGGCGCCGTGCACGGGCCGGTCGTCACAACCACCGTGGTGGAGCCGGCAGCGGGACGCCGTCGGCCGTGGTCACGTCCACCGCGCCGCGGCCGGTCGCCCACTGCGCGAGGTCCGCCGCGCGTCCGCGCACGACGGCGGCGCGCTCCCCCGGGACGGAGCGGCGCGAAGCGGCCGGGCGGTCCGTGGGCTCGAGCACGAGCGCGGGCAGGCCCTCGTCAGCCTGCCGCCGGGTCCACGCGCCCACGACGTCGTCCAGCAGCGCGTCCACCAGCTCCGCGGGCAGCTGGCGGAACGAGCCGCCCGCGTCGAGGTCCACCGCGTGGATCCAGACCTCGCGCGTGCGCATCCACACGGTCTCGCGCGCGGGGACCTCACGCCCGAGCGCCGTGCGCACGGTCGCCGACCACGCCTCGTCGGGCAGGTCGCGCCACTCGACGTCGAGGTGCACCGCGGCATGCGCCGACAGGTGCCGCAGCGCCCGCGCGGGCAGGGTCGCGGCCATCTCGATCTCGGCGTCGCGCTCGGCGGGGCTCGCGTACATCGGCGTCTCGACACCGGTGGCCGCCCACGTCGTCAGGCGCGTGAGCGCTCGCGCGTTGAGCCCGACGTGCGCGACGACGTGGCGCCGGGTCCAGCCGGGGACGAGCGACGGGGCGTCGAGCCGCTCGTCGCGCAGCTCGTTCAGCGTGCGCGAGAAGTACGCCTGCCCGCGACGCGCGAGCAGCAGTGCGGCGCGCAGCCCGGGGTCGGTCGTGCGATCGGTGCGGGCCGGCACGTCAGGCCTCCGCGCGGACGTCGTTGCGGAGCTCGCCGAGCCCGGTCACCGAGGTGGTGAGCACGTCCCCCGGACGGAGGTAGCGCGCCGGGCGACGGGCGTGGCCCACACCGCCGGGGGTGCCCGTCGCGATGACGTCGCCCGGGTTGAGCGTCACCACCTGCGAGACGTAGGCGACCAGCGCGGCGGGACCGAAGACCATGTCCGCGACGTCGGTGCGCTGCACCTCCTCGTCCCCGACGGCGGTGCACAGCTCGCCCGCGAGCGGGTCGGGCCCGTCCTCGGGACGCACGGTGACCCAGGGACCGAAGGGCGTGGTCGCCTCGAAGGTCTTGCCCTGGAGCCACTGCGGGGTGCGGTACTGGTAGTCGCGCATCGTCACGTCGTCGAGCACGGCGTAGCCCGCGATCGCGCGGGCCGCCGCCTCCTCGTCGAGGCGGCGCGCCGGCGCTCCGAGGACGACGGCGACCTCGCCCTCCCAGTCCACCGCGTCGCCCGCGTGCGCCGGGAGCACGATCGGGTCGTAGGGACCGATCAGCGCCTCCGCGAACTTCGCGAAGAGCGTCGGGTGGGCGGGCAGCTCGCGGCCCATCTCGAGGATGTGGTTGCGGTAGTTCAGACCGACGCACACGATCTTCGAGGGGCGCAGCACGGGCGGGGCCCAGGCGGTGGGCGCAAGCTCGGCGAGCACGTGCCGGGGTCCGTCGGCCCCGGCGGCGAGCTCGCGCCACGACGCGTCGGCGAGCAGGGCGCCGACGTCCGCGTGCCCGGTCTCGACCGCCACGTCGTCGTCGAGGCGCACGGCCACGGTGGCCCCCGGTGCCGTGCGGAGCGTCGCGAGCCGCAGCCTTCCTGCCGCGGACGCGGTCACAGGTCGTCCTCGCGCCGGCCGGCCACGAAGGTCCGCGCGAAGTGCAGCCGCTCGACGATGGGCCCGTCGGTGAAGCGGAAGAGGTCGAGCCGGGAGTCGGCGTGCAGCGACCACGGGACCCAGCTCGGCACCGCGAACAGGTCGCCCGTGCTGAGCCGGTGCTCGGTGTCGCCGAGCACCACGGTGCCGTCGCCCTCGAACACCTGCCACACGGCCGAGCCCACCTCGTGCCGTGGCGCGGTCTCGGCGCCGGCCCGGAGCCGGTGGAACTCGCAGCGGATCGTCGGCATGACGTCGCCGCCCGTGGTCGGGTTCACGTACCGGATCGCGGCGTGCCCCTGGGCGACCGTCGCGGGGTGCCCCTCGTCCTCGAGCCGCAGCTGCTCGGTGAGCGCGCGGTCGGTGTGCTCCCAGCGGTAGGCCGCGAGCGGGGAGCTCGGCTGGTCCTGCAGGCCCGAGAGCGGCCGCAGGCCGGGGTGCGCCCAGAGCCGTTCGGAGCGCGACACGGGCGGCGAGGCCTCGTCGGTGACGCGCTCGGACCCGAACTCGAAGAAGCCGACGTCGGCGTAGTGCGAGAAGGGCACGTCGAGCCCGTCGATCCAGGCCATCGGCTCGGCGGTGTCGTTGTGGTGGCCGTGGAAGTTCCAGCCGGGGGTGAGCAGCAGGTCGCCGCGGCGCATCGCGACGGGGTCCCCGTTGACGACGGTCCACACGCCCTCGCCCTCGACGACGAACCGGAACGCGTTCTGGCTGTGCCGGTGCTCGGGCGCGGTCTCGTGCCCGCCGAGGTACTGGATGGCGCACCAGAGAGTGGGGGTCGCGTAGGCCGTGCCCGGGAGGCCGGGGTTGGCGAGGCCGAGCGCGCGGCGCTCACCGCCGCGCCCCACGGGCACCAGGTCGCCCGAGCGCCGGGCCAGCTCGTAGAGCTCCTTCCACCGCCACACGTGCGCCTGTGCGTGGGGCGAGGGGGTGAAGGGCATGAGGTCGTCCCGCTGCGTCCACAGCGGGGCGAGGTGGTGGTCGTCGAAGTCGGCGTAGAGCTGCTCGAGCTCGGGGGTGTCCGCGGTGCCGTCCATCTGCTGCACGAGATCCTCCTCGATGGCGCCGGTGCCATTCGTTGGTACACCAACGATATGCCTCACCCGGCGCCCTGGGAACCCCCCACCCCCGCCCCCAGGCCTGCTGGGGGCGGGGGGGGTCAGGAGCGGAGGGTCAGGAGGAACTCGCGGACGTCGCGGTCGAGCGCACCCACCGCGGGCAGCAGCGCGGGGGCGCCGTCGTGCCCGCCCGCGCGCAGCCGGTCGGTGACCTCCGCGACGCCGTCACCCATCGAGCGCACCGCGTCGGCCACGGAGCCGAGGGCCTGCGCGACCTCGGCCACCGCACCCTGGGCCTCGCCCACCTGCACCTCGATGCGCGAGGTGGCCTGGCTCGTCTCCTCGGCGAGCCGTTCGACCTCGGCGGCCACGACGGCGAACCCGCGTCCGTGGGTACCGGCGCGTGCGGCCTCGATCGTCGCGTTGAGCGCGAGCAGGCGCGTCTGTGCGGCGACCTCGGCGATGAGCCGGACGACGTCGCCGATCACCGCCGCCGAGCCCTCCATGCGTTCGACCGCGCCGTGCGCGCCGTCGGCCGTGCGCACCGCCGTGCGCGCGGCCTCCGCGAGCGCGTCGGCGCGTGTCGCGACCGCGTCGGCCTGCTCACCCACGGCCCCCGAGGCCGCGAGCACCTCGGCCTCGAACCCGTCGGCGAGGTTCGCGCGCGCCACCCGGGCGGCCTCGACCTCGTCGGCCGCGCCGCGCAGGGTCGCGCGCGCCCGGTTGATCGTCGCGGCGTGCACCCGGAAGACCCCCGGCAGGCCGCGCAGCAGCAGGCGCCGGTCGTGGTCCCCCGCGCTCGCGGCCTCGAGCGACGCACCAGCCTCCCGGACGAACGCGTCCGTGACGTCGAGCAGGTGGTTGAGCGCGCGGCGAGCCTCGGTGACCTCGCTCGGCGCACCCGGCCCGGGCGCGGGCACCCGCGCCTCGAGGTCGCCGTCGGCGGCACGGCGCAGCGTCCCGGCGAGCTGCCCCATGCCCGCGCGGTAGTGCGCGACCTCGGCCTCGAGCTCGCGCACGCGGCGCGAGCGGCGGCCGATCACTCGGCGTCCTCGAGCGACCAGAGCCACTGCGCGTACGTCATCCCGCGCCCGGCGAGCAGCGCGTGCAGCGCGTGCTCACCCGCCTCGGCCGCGTCGCTGGCGCCCAGGCCGGCCTCGGCGCGGCGCATGTGCGCGTGCACGGCCTCGACCTCACCGATCGCGCGGGTGCTCGGCCGACGCCGGTTCGAGTGGTAGCCCACGGGCCGGCCGGCGGAGTCGAGCGACGGCGTCACGTGCGCGAGCACCCAGTAGTGGGCACCGTCGGTGCCGAGGTTGCGGATGTGCGCGAACACCTCGCGCCCCGCCTCGAGGCCCGACCACAGCAGGCGGAAGATCCCGCGCGGCATCTCGGGGTGCCGGATGAGGCTGTGCGGACGCCCGAGCGTCCCGTCCTCCTCGAGCGCCGAGATCCGCAGGAACACGTCGTTCGCGTAGGTGATCCGCCCGCGCAGGTCCGTCTTGGTCACGATGATCTCGTCCTGGCCGAGCGTGCGCTCGACCCCCGTGGGCCGCACCGTGCTCGTGGCCCGCACCGTGCTTGTCGGCCGCACCGCGACTGTGGCCACCACCGTGCGCGGCGATGCCTGCGGCCGCGACTGCGTCGTCGTCATGCCCCCTCCTCCGTCCCGCCCCTGATCGGCAGCGCGGGCGTGCACGTGAGAGGTCGCGCGCGGTCGACGGCGTCACACCGGGGCGCGAGGATGGCGACCATGCCTCCCCACGTGCGCACGGTGCGCGGCCCGCTCGACCCGACCACCGCCGCAGCCGTGCGGACGCTCGCGCACGCGGCGCACGAGCACGACGGCGTCGAGGCGCTGGGCGAGCAGACCCTGCTCGACCTGACGGCCGACGAGGACGCCCACCTGCACCTGCTGCTCGGCCGGGACGAGGGCGGCGGCACCGCGGACGACGGCGCGCTCGTCGGGTACGCGGCGCTCGACCTCACGGGCGATCCCGCGAGCGCCGAGCTCGTCGTGGCACCGTCGCGTCGCCTCGCGGGCCTCGGTCGCGCACTGCTGGAGGAGGTCCACGCGGCCGCCGCGAGGTCCGGTCGTGCGGCACCCGCCGTCTGGGCGCACGGCGACCTCGACGCCGCCCGTGCGCTCGCGACGGCGGCCGGGCTCACCGTGCACCGCGAGCTGTGGCGCATGGGCCGCGACCTGCGCGCGGACGAGCCCGAGCCCGAGGTCCCGGCGGGCACCACGGTGCGCTCGTTCGTCCCGGGGCGCGACGAGGAGGCCGTCGTCGCGACCAACGCGGCCGCGTTCGCGTGGCACCCCGAGCAGGGGCGGATGACCGTCGCGGACGTCCGCGCACGCGCCGCCGAGCCCTGGTTCGACCCCGCCGACCTGCTGCTGCTCGAGCGCGACGGCGCCCTGCTGGGCTTCCTGTGGCTCAAGGTCGAGCGCACGTCCGACGGGCGCGCGGCGGACGACGGCGAGCTGTACGTGCTCGCGGTCGACCCCGGGACCCAGGGTCAGGGCCTGGGTCGCTACCTCGCGCACCTCGCGCCGCCGCGGCTCGCCGCGCGGGGAGCACGGCGCATCGTGCTCTACACCGAGGCGACCAACACGGCCGCCGTCGGGCTCTACCGTGCGATGGGGCTGGTGACCGAGCGGTCGGACGTGCAGTACCGCCGTTCACCCGCGGATGACACGATGCAGCCATGACCTCGCAGGACGTACGTGACGCGCAGACCGACGGCCCCGCCGAGGGCCCGGGCACCCCCGGAGAGGACGACGCGCTCGACGCCCTGCTCGCCGAGCCCCTGCCGCAGGACAGGTTCAGCGACCGCGAGCTGAGCTGGCTCGCGTTCAACGAGCGCGTGCTCGAGCTCGCCGAGGACGAGTCGCTCCCGCTGCTCGAGCGGGCGCGCTACCTCGCGATCTTCGCGTCGAACCTCGACGAGTTCTTCATGGTGCGCGTCGCGGGCCTCAAGCGACGCATCGCGACCGGCATGGCCGTGACCGCGGCGTCGGGCCTGAGCCCGCGCCAGGTGCTCGAGGCCATCGGCGCGCGCGCGCAGGAGCTCATGCGGCGGCACTCGGCCGTGTTCAGCGCCTCGGTGCAGCCCGCGCTCGAGGCCGAGGGCATCCACCTGGTGCACTGGGACGACCTGGGCGAGGCCGAGCAGGAGCGGCTGCGCAAGTTCTACCGCCGGCAGATCTTCCCGGTCCTGACGCCGCTCGCGGTGGACCCTGCCCACCCGTTCCCCTACATCTCGGGCCTCTCGCTCAACCTCGCGGTGGTCGTGTCCAACCCCGCGACGGGCAAGGAGCACTTCGCACGCGTCAAGGTGCCGCCGCTGCTGCCACGGTTCATCGCGGTCGACGCGCGCGGCCGGCCGAGCGCCCCGAGCACGCAGACCGCGGACCCGGAGAAGGGACCGACGTCGTTCGTGCCCCTCGAGGACGTCATCGCCGTGCACCTCGACTCGCTGTTCCCGGGGATGGAGGTGCGCGAGCACCACACGTTCCGGGTGACCCGCAACGAAGACGTCGAGGTCGAGGAGGACGACGCGGAGAACATCCTCCAGGCGATGGAGAAGGAGCTGCTGCGCCGCCGCTTCGGCCCGCCCGTCCGCCTCGAGGTCGCCGAGGACATCGCACCGCGCATCCGCGACCTGCTGGTGCGCGAGCTGGGCGTCGAGGAGTCCGAGGTCTACGCGCTGCCCGCACCGCTCGACCTCACGGGCCTCAACCTCATCGCGGACCTCGACCGGGCGGACCTTCGTTTCCGGCGGTTCGTCGGCGGCACGCACCGGCACCTCGCCGAGGTCGAGAGCGCCCAGCCCACCGACATCTTCGGCGTGCTGGGCCGCCGCGACGTGCTGCTGCACCACCCGTACGACTCATTCGCGACGTCGGTCCAGGCGTTCCTCGCGCAGGCCGCAGCCGACCCGCGCGTGCTCGCGATCAAGCAGACCCTCTACCGGACCTCGGGCGACTCGCCGATCGTCGACTCGCTCATCGACGCGGCCGAGGCCGGCAAGCAGGTGCTCGCGCTCGTCGAGATCAAGGCACGGTTCGACGAGCAGGCGAACATCACGTGGGCGCGCAAGCTCGAGCAGGCGGGCGTGCACGTGGTCTACGGGATCGTCGGCCTCAAGACCCACTGCAAGCTCTCGCTCGTGGTGCGCCAGGAGTCGGACGGGCTGCGCCGCTACTGCCACGTGGGGACGGGCAACTACAACCCCAAGACGGCGCGCCTCTACGAGGACCTGGGGCTGCTGACCTCCGACCCCGAGGTGGGCCAGGACCTGACGCGCCTGTTCAACCAGCTCTCGGGCTACGCCCCGAAGTCACGGTTCAACCGGCTGCTGGTGGCGCCGCGCTCGGTGCGCTCGGGCCTGGTCGAGCGGATCGACGCCGAGACGCGTGCCCACCTCGAGGGCCGGCCGGCGTGGATCCGCTTCAAGGTCAACTCGGTGGTCGACGAGGAGACGGTGGACGCGCTCTACCGGGCCTCGCGCGCCGGGGTGCCCGTGGACCTCGTCGTCCGCGGCATCTGTGCGGTGCGACCCGGCGTCCCCGGGCTCAGCGAGTCCATCCGGGTGCGCTCGATCCTCGGCAGGTTCCTCGAGCACGCCCGCGTCTTCGCGTTCGCCAACGACGCGGGCGACGCGCCCGAGGTGCTCATCGGCTCGGCCGACCTCATGCACCGCAACCTCGACCGCCGCGTCGAGACCCTCGTGCGCATCGGCGACCCGGACCACGTGGCCGAGCTGCTCGAGCTCCTCGACCTGTCGATGTCCGACGCGACGTCCTCGTGGCACCTGGGACCGGACGACGCGTGGGTGCGCCACCACCGCGGGCCGGACGGCGAGCCGTTGCAGGACCTCCAGGAGCTGCTGATCGCGCGCCAGCGCCGACGCCCGGTCCGCGAGCGTTGAGCCCGCAGGCTCCGGCGCACTCCCGGCCGCAGGTGCGGGCCGCGGGCGCCGTGCCGTGGCGCGTCGGTCACCGGGGACGTCTCGAGGTCGCGCTCGTGCACCGGCCCCGTTATAAGGACTGGTCGTGGCCCAAGGGCAAGCTCGACCCCGGCGAGGTGCCGCCCACCGCGGCGGCGCGCGAGGTCGCCGAGGAGACCGGGCTCGACGTCGTGCTGGGCCTGCCCCTGCCCGACCAGCACTACGCGCTCGGCGACGGCCGCCGCAAGGTGGTGCACTACTGGGCGGCCGAGGTCGCGGACGACATCCACCGTCCCGCGCTGACCGCACGGCTCCCGGTGGAGCGCGCGGGCCCCGAGGAGATCGACGGCGTGGTCTGGGTGGGGGCCACCACGGCACGCGGCCTGCTGACGCGCCGGACCGACCACGCCCCGCTCGACGCGCTCGAGGCGTTCTGGCGGCGCGGACGGCTGCGCACGCAGGTGGTCGCGGTGGCGCGGCACGGGCAGGCGCGCAAGCGCTCGGACTGGGACGACGGCGAGGCGACGCGTCCCCTGACGGACGCAGGACGCGACCAGGCCGCGGCGCTCGTGCCGGTGCTCGCCGCGTTCGGCGTGCGCACGGTCGTCAGCAGCCCGTGGCGCCGCTGCCTGCACACCGTGACGCCCTACGCCAAGGCCGCACGCGTCACGGTCGACCGCTCCGAGCTGCTCACCGAGGCGGCCTTCCACGAGGACCCGACGTCGGCCGTCGCCCTGCTGCGCGAGATCCTCGCGGACCCGCAGGACGTGCTCGTCTCGACCCACCGCCCCGTGCTGCCCGCCGTCATGGACGCGGTCGACGCCGCGACGCGACCGTGGACCGTGGGCGGGGTGCCGACGAAGGACCCGTACCTGCGCACGGGCCAGATGCTCGTGGCCCACGTGTCGACCGCGCGCGGACGGCCGCGCGTCGTGGCGCTCGAGCGGCACCGGCCCGCCGTCGAGGCGGCCGACTGAACCTCAGGCGAGGAACGGCCTGAGCACCACGTACATGAGGGCGGCGACCCCTGCGGCGGCGGGGATGGTCAGCACCCACGCGACCGCGATGTTGCCCGCGACGCCCCAGCGCACGGCCGAGAGCCGCTTGGTGGCACCCACGCCCATGATCGACGACGTGATGGTCTGCGTCGTCGAGATGGGGGCGTGGAACACGAACGCCGTCGTGTAGAGGACGCTCGCGGCGACGGTCTCGGCCACAAACCCGCGCGCGGGATCCAGCTCGATGATCTTGCGCCCGAGGGTGCGCATGATGCGCCACCCGCCCGCGTAGGTGCCCGCCGAGATCGCCAGGGCGGCCGAGACCTTGACCCACAGCGGGATCGACATGTCGTCCTTGAAGCCGCCCGCGACGAGCGCGAGCACGATCACGCCCATGGTCTTCTGGGCGTCCTGCAGCCCGTGCCCCAGCGCCATCGCGGCGGCCGACGCCGTCTGCGCGATCCGGAACCGCCGCGTCACCTTGTGCGGGTTGGCGTTCCGGAAGATCCACAGCAGCCCGACCATGAGCGCGAACGCCAGCGAGAAGCCGACGACGGGCGAGAGCACCATCGGGATGACGACCTTGTCGAGGATCACCTCCCAGTGCACCGTGGTGCCGGCCGCGAGGCCCACACCCGTGAGCCCGCCGATGAGCGCGTGCGAGGACGACGACGGCATGCCGAACCACCACGTCACGAGGTTCCACGCGATGGCGCCGATCACGGCCGCGAGCACCATGACGAGCCCGCTCGAGCCCGCGGCCTCGGAGATGTCGATGATGCCGCTGCCGATGGTCTGGGCGACCTCGGTGCCGAGCATCGCCCCGACCAGGTTGAACACGGCCGCCATGAGCAGCGCGGCGCGCGGGGTGAGCGCGCGCGTCGAGACCGAGGTCGCGATCGCGTTGGCCGCGTCGTGGAATCCGTTGGTGTAGTCGAAGCCGAGCGAGAACGCGATGACGACGACGACGAGGGCCAGCTCCACCGGCTCAGGACTCCTTGAGGGCGATCGTCTCGACCATGTTCGCGACCTTCTCGAACGCGTCGGCCGCCTGCTCGAGGGTGTCCACGATCTCCTTGAGCTTGAGCACCTCGATGGGCTCGGTGCCGTCGGAGAACAGGTCGGCCACGAGGCGTCGGTAGGTGCGGTCCGCGGCGTTCTCGAGCCGGTTGATCTCGACCCAGTACTCCGCGAGGTCCTTCATCGAGCGCAGCCGCGGCATCGCGTCGGCGGTGAGCTCGGCGCACCGCTGGAGCACGTCGACCTGCTCGGTCAGGAGGTCCGGGAGCGTGCGCGGCCGGTACAGGACGATGAGGTCGCCGGCCTCCTCCATGTGGTCCATGCAGTCGTCGAGCGCCGAGGCGAGCGCGTAGATGTCGTGGCGGTCGAACGGCGTCACGAACGTCGTGTTGAGCTGCCGCATGATCGCGTGGGTCGACTCGTCGGCCGCGTGCTCGGACTCACGGAGCGCGTGCGCGAGCTCCTTGCGCGCCTCGGGCTCGGCCCCCAGCAGCCGGCCCAGCAGCTCGGCGCCCGTGACGAGGTGCTGGGCGGAGCCTGCGAGGAGGTCGAAGAAGCCGGTGTTGCGCGGTGTCAGTCGCAGGCGCACGGGTGTCTCCGTCGAGGAGGAGGGGGGAGCGGGTCGGCCACAGGCTAGGGCAGCGCGCAGGTGAACACACAACCCCGGAGGTGTCGCGCGCACCACACCCACGTGAACACGCCCACCCCTCGCCCTCCGGATGAGAAGGGACGCCGGACCGCGGCGCGCCTGTCGGCGCGAGGGCCGCTCGTAGCGGCTGTGTGTGGAGCCCGGGGCACCGCGGCCCGACGTCGCGGTGCACTCTACGCCCGCCTTCGCGCGCACGGCGGACGGCGGCGTGTCAGTCCAGGTCGTCGGCGCGCCACAGGCGCGCGGCGTCCTCGAGCTCCTCGGCCGTGCGCACCAGGCCCGACGCGCCGCGCGTCATGCGCCGCGCCTCGTCCACGTCGGAGTCCTCGACCACGTCGGCGTCCATCGCGGCGCCCGTCGCGAGCACCCGGCAGAAGGCCGCGGCCCGCTCGAGCGCCACGGCGAGGTCGCCCGCGTACACACCCGACAGGACGGCGTCGACCAGGCGCGAGACGTCGTCGGGCCCGGGAGGCGTGACCACCCCCGCGAGGACGTCGTGCACCTCGGCGCGGGCGAAGCCCGAGCGGTACCGCTCGGCGATCGTGCCGGCATCGCGCCGCACCCACTCCCGCAGCACGTACAGCCGCCACAGCGCCCCCGGCAGGGTGCGCGCGGGACTGTCCGCCCAGAGGCCCGCGACCGTGTCGAGCCCCTCGGTCTCGACGAGCGCGACGAGGCGCTCGACCACCTCCGGGTCCTCGCTCGCGCGGCCCTGGTGCACGAGGGCCCCCGCCGTCACGTGCGCGACCTCGACGCGCAGCGCGGGATCGAGCTCGCCCGGGAGCTCGTCCGCCTGGCGCGGGTCGAGCATCGCGGGGCGGCGAGGGCGGCGGTCGTCGGCCATCGTCAGTCGTGCTCGCTCGTCGGCCGGAAGGTCAGCGAGACCGAGTTCATGCAGTAACGGTCGCCCGTCGGCGTCTGCGGCGCGTCGTCGAACACGTGACCCAGGTGCGAGCCGCAGCGCGCACAGCGCACCTCGGTGCGGACCATGCCGAGGCTGCGGTCCTCGATCAGCTCGACGGCGTCGCCCTCACGGGGCTGGTAGAAGCTCGGCCAGCCGCAGTGCGAGTCGAACTTGGTCTCGGCGGTGAACAGCTCGGCGCCGCACGCGCGACAGCTGTAGGTGCCGACGCGCTTCTCGTCCAGGAGCTCACCGGTCCACGGCCGCTCCGTGCCGGCCTGCCGCAGCACCGCGTACTCCTCAGGCGAGAGCTGTGCACGCCACTCGTCGTCGGTCCTGCTCACCTCGTAGCCCATGACTGCTCCTCTCCACCGCCGACACTACGTCGGCCACCCGTGCGCGGCCGCGCCGCGGGACGCGCCGCGCCCTTGCACCAACGGCGCCCGCGGTCGCGCTGTTCCCGGCACCCGCGGCACCGGTGAGAACCCGGGGAGATCCGCACCCATCCGCCCGGCGCCCCGCTCCGAACCCCTCGTGACAGCACTCCCGAGCAAGGAGACGACCATGCGAACCGTCCGACGCACGACCACCGCGCCCCGCCGGCGGGCACAGCTCGCCGCCGCGGCCCTCGCGGGCACGCTCGCCCTGACCGCGTGCTCGGCCGACGCCGAGCCCGAGGAGACGCCGTCCGCCATGCAGGAGGACGACATGGCGGAGGAGGCGCCCGAGGAGGACATGGGCGCGATGCTCATGCCGATGAGCACGGGTGACCCGTTCGCGGACGCGCGGACCGCCGCGCAGCACATGCCGCCGACGGCGCTCACGCTCGCCACGGGTCTCGCCGCCGCCACCGGGACCGAGGGTGACGTCGCGTCACCCGCCGCCGAGCTGCGGGCGGGCCTCACGGCTCTGCTCCAGGAGCACGTGTACCTGGCGGGCTACGCGGTCGCGACCGCGTACGTCGCCGGGCCGGACTCGGCCGAGTTCGAGGCGGCCGCAGCGGTGCTCGACGAGAACTCCGTGGACCTGGCGGACGCCGTCGGCTCGCTCGCGGGTGACGAGAACCGTGAGGCGTTCCTGACACTCGACGCCGTCGACGACCTCGAGCGCCGCGCCGTCGAACGGCTCGTCGCGACCGACGCGGATGCGGCGGCCGAGCTGGCCGAGCTCCGTGCGGTGGCCGCGCGCCTGGGGGCGGCGCACGAGACCCCCGCTCCCCCGGACGTGCGGGACCGCGTGCTCGCCGCCGTCGCCCGCACGCCGCAGGAGGTTCCTGCCGACGCCCCTCGCCCGGCGACCCGGGCGGGCGCGGGTCCGCATCACGGCGCGCCCGCCCTGACTGTTATA
>NZ_JAACYI010000034.1 GCF_009996735.1 Cellulomonas sp. APG4
GCGGGTGCCCGGGCCGCGGCCGAGGACGCCGTCCGGCGTCAGCAGCTGCACGACGCCGAGCACGCCCGCGCCGAGGCCGCCCGTGACGCGCAGGTGCGCGAGGCGGTCGCCGCGCTGCACCGCGCCGCGACCGCGCTCGCGGGCACGACGGCGCCCGTGGTCGAGGACTGCACGCGCACGCTGCACGAGGCCGCCCTCGCGATCGCCGAGGCCGTGCTGCGCCGTGAGCTCACGCCCGGCCCCGACGGAGCGCGCGCCCTGCTGGCCCGTGCCCTCGAGGTGCCGGCCGAGCTCGGCCTGCACACGGTGCGCGTGAGCCCCGCCGACCACGCGCACGTCACCGCGCTCCTCGCGGCCGAGCCGGACCTGCTGCCCGACGGCGTGACCGTCGTCGCGGACCCGGCGCTCACCCCGGGTGACGTCGTGAGCGAGCACCCGGCGGGCTTCCTCGACGGCCAGGTGCAGCACGCGCTCGACCGTGCGCGCCGCGCCCTGGAGGGCACGCTGTGAGCGCGAGCCTGCTCGCGCCCCGGCTGCGCCGCGCGCTCGAGGTCGCCGGACCCGAGCACGTGGGCACCGTGAGCGCCGCCGTCGGCCTGTCGGTCGACGTCGTCGGCCTCGCGGGGGCCGTGGGCGACCGCCTGACCGTCCCCGCGTCCGCGTCCACGCCCGACGTCGACCTCGAGGTGGTCGCGGTGACGCAGCGGTCGCTGCGCTGCATGCCGCTCGGTCCGGTCGACGGCCTGCGGGTGGGCATGCCCGTGCGCAGCACCGGCGGACCGCTGACCGTGCCCGTGGGCCCCGGCCTGCTGGGTCGCGTGCTCGACGGCCTCGGCCGTCCCGTGGACGGCAAGGGTCCGCTCGAGCGCGTCGAGCGCACCACGGTCGCGGGCACCGCGCCGTCGGCGCTCAGCCGGGCCCGGGTCGACACCTCGCTCGCCCTCGGCGTCCGTGCCCTCGACACCATGGCCGCCGTCGGACGGGGGCAGCGCATCGGCCTGTTCGCGGGCTCGGGCGTCGGCAAGTCGAGCCTGCTCTCGATGGTCGCGCGCGGCACCGAGGCCGAGGTCTCCGTCATCGCGCTCGTGGGTGAGCGCGGCCGCGAGGTGCGCGAGTTCCTCGAGGACGACCTGGGCCCCGAGGGCCTGGCCCGCAGCGTCGTCGTCGTCGCGACCTCGGACGAGCCGCCCCTGGTGCGGCTGCGCGCCGCGTTCGCCGCGACCCGCATCGCCGAGAGCTTCCGTGAGCAGGGGCGCGACGTCGTGCTGATGATGGACTCGCTGACCCGTGTGGCGATGGCCCAGCGCGAGATCGGCCTGTCGGTGGGCGAGCCCCCGGCGACGCGCGGCTACCCGCCGTCGACGTTCTCGCTGCTCGCCCAGCTGCTCGAGCGTGCCGGGACCGCCGAGACCGGCTCGGTCACCGGCATCTACACCGTGCTCGTGGACGGCGACGACCACAACGAGCCGATCGCCGACGCCGCCCGCTCGATCCTCGACGGCCACGTGGTGCTCACGCGCGACCTCGCCGTCGCCGGGCACTTCCCGAGCATCGACGTGCTCGGCTCGGTGTCGCGCGTCGCGAACCGGGTGACCACGCGCGAGCAGCAGGCCGCGGCCACCGCGCTGCGTCAGGTGCTCGCGGCCCGTCGTCGGGCGCAGGACCTGCTCGACGTGGGCGCCTACGTGAGCGGCAGCAACCCGCTGGTCGACGCGGCCGTCGCGCACACCGGTGAGATCGACGCGTTCCTGCGGCAGCCGATGGACGAGGTCGCGGTCGCGGCCGACTCGTGGCAGCAGCTCTCCGGCCTCGTCGCGCGGATGGGGACGGCGTCATGAAGGGCTTCCCGCTCGCGGGTCTGCTCCGCCTGCGCACCCTCCAGGAGGAGCAGGCCGCGGCCGACCTCGCGCTCGCCAACGCCGACAGGCGCCGCGCCGAGAAGCGTCGCCGGGACACCGCCGAGGCGCTCGCCGGCATGCGTCTGCCCGACAGCGCCGACGACCTCACCTGGCAGGCCGCCGTCGCGGCGCGCGCCGCGATGCGCAGCCTCACGATCGAGGCCGGCGCGGCGCAGGACGTCGCCGCCGAGCGCGCGACCGTCGCGGGTGCCGCATGGTCCGCGGCCCGCACCCGCGCCGTCGCGCTCGGCAAGCTCGAGGAGCGGCACGGGCGCGCGGTGCGCGCCGACGAGGAGCGCGCCGAGCAGCTCGTGCTCGACGAGGCCGCCGCCCGCACCCGCCGCACCGGTCCCACCGACCCGACCGACCCGCACCGCCCGACCCAGGGAGACGACCGATGAGCACCACGATCGCCGTGCTGCCGGCGCCCCGCCCCGCGCCCGAGCGCAGCGAGCGCCCGGCCGACCGCGCCGCAGGCCCGAACGACGACTTCGCCCGCACGCTCGACGCCGCGAGCCGCGCCGAGCGCCACGACGACGAGCGGCCCGGGCGGACAGGGAAGCCTGCCGCGCGCACCGGTGGTCCGGCCGATGCCGCGGCGCGGCCGGCGCGCGACAACGACGCGGAGGCGACCTCGACGGACCGGCCGACCGACGGTGCCGCGGGCGCGGGTGACGGGCAGGCCGCACGCGGGCCGCTCACCGTCGCCCAGATCGTCCAGGCCTCGGCGGCCCTGCTCGAGGGGGTCGGCGGCATCCGGCCGACGACGCCGCAGGGCACCGACGGGTCGACGTCCGCCGAGGTCGACGGCGCCGCCGTCGCCGAGGGTGCGACGACCGAGGGCACGGGGACCGACGCCACGTCCGCCGACGCTGCCGCGACGCCCGTCGAGACCGACGGTGCGGTCGACGGCGCCGCCCCCGCACCCGTCGAGGAGGGCGGCGACACCACCGCTGCAGCCGTCACGGTCCGCGCGGGCGACGCGGCGCCGACGACGACCGCGGTCACGGGCGCAGCCGCCGCCACGACCGACCCGGGCACGGGTGAGGGCACCGACACGGGCGAGGGCGCGACGGTCGTCGACCTGGCCGCCCGCAGGGCGGCGCGTGCCGCCGCCTCCGACGGGACCGTGGCGACGACCACGGACGCGGGTCGTGCCGCGTCGTCCGGGACCGAGCTCCCGGCCGACACAGGCCGCGCCGCGGCCGCTGCGACGCCCGTGCAGGTCACCGCCCCGACGGCGGCCGCGACCGACACGAGCGCGGCCCAGGCCGTGGGCCAGGCGAGCGCGGCGTCGTCGTCGGCGCCCACCGCGGAGACCTCCGCACCGAGCGCGCCGTCGGGCCCGCCCGCGCAGGCCGCCGAGGCCAAGGCCCTCGCCGACCAGCTGGGCGTACGCCTCGCGGCGCTGCGCACCGCGGCCCAGGGCGAGCACGTGCTGACGCTTCGCGTGGACCCCGAGTCGATGGGGCCGGTCAAGGTGGTCGCGCACATCGGCGCCGACGGCGTGCGCATCGAGCTGCTGGGCGGCACCGACCAGGCGCGTGAGGCGCTCCGTGCCGCGCTGCCCGACCTTCGCCGCGACCTCGTGGCCGCGGGCCTCTCGCCCGACCTCGAGCTCGGCACAGGTGCGTCCGACCAGGGCGGCCCCGGCAGCGGTGACGCCGACGCCACCCCTGGCCACGGCGCGACGTCGTCGGGCACCCCGGCCGGCCCGACCGACGACGAGACCTCCGCCCCCCGATCCCTCGACCGGTCCCTCGGCCGGCTCGACCTGCTCGTCTGAGAGGCGACCATGACCATCGACGCCACGTCCGCGAGCACCGCGACGAGCATCCACGCGGGCACCACTCCCGCGACCAACGCCAAGAAGGAGCTCGACCAGGAGGTCTTCCTCGAGCTGCTCGTCGCGCAGCTGCGCAACCAGGACCCGACGTCCCCCATGGACACCACCGAGATGATGGCGCAGTCCACGCAGCTCGCCTCGATGGAGCAGCTCACGGGCCTCGCCGACACGAGCCGTGACGCGTTCGCGCTGCAGATGCGCATCGCGGCCAGCGGCCTCGTGGGCCAGACGGTCAGCTACGTCGACGCCGACGGCGTGACGCAGACCGGCATCGCGACCTCGGTCTCGTTCGAGGGCCCCGTGCCGCTCGTGACCGTGGGCGACGAGAAGGTCCCGCTCGACTCCGTCTCCGCCGTGACCGCGGCCGCCACCCGGGTGCCGGGCACGCCGTCCGACACCTCCACCGACTCCGACACCTCCGGCGGCGCCGCCACCGGCTCCACCGACACTGCCGGCACCGCCGGCGACGCCGCCTGACCAGGCCGTAGGAAAGGAACTCCGATGCTCCGCTCGCTCTTCTCCGGGATCAGTGGCCTCCGCGCCCACCAGACCATGCTCGACGTGACCGGCAACAACATCGCCAACGTCAACACCACAGGCTTCAAGGCCTCGCAGATGCAGTTCCAGGACACGCTCTCGCAGGTGCTCACCAACGCCGGTGGCGCCCAGCAGGGCATCGGCGGGACGAACCCCGCGCAGGTGGGCCTGGGCGTCAAGGTCGCGGGCATCACGACGAACTTCCAGCAGGGCGCCGCGCAGCTCACCAACCGCTCGACCGACATGATGATCTCGGGTGACGGGTTCTTCATGGTCCGCAAGGGCAACGAGCAGTTCTACACGCGTGCCGGCGCCTTCGACTTCGACGCGAACGGCCAGCTCGTGACCGCCGACGGCGGGCTCGTGCAGGGCTGGGCCGCCGCGGCGGACGGGACGATCAACACCAACGGGCCGCTGACGGACATCCGCCTGCCGATCGCGACGCTCATGTCCGCCGCGCCGACCACGACGTCGACGTTCGAGGGCAACCTGCCCGCCGACGCCGCGACCGGCACGGTGCTCAACCGCGAGATCGAGGTGCACACGGCCGACGGCACCATCCAGTCGCTCCAGCTGGCGTTCACCAAGACCGCGGCCGGTTGGGACGTCGCCGCGACCGTCGACGGCGCGGCCGCCGGCCCGGTGCAGCCCATGACGTTCGCGGCCGACGGCACGCAGCTCACGGGCGGCACCTACACGACCACCGGCGGCATCGCGGTGGACCTGAGCACGCTCACGGGCTTCGCGGGCCTCACCACCGTCGAGGCGGCCTCCCAGAACGGCCGCGCCGCGGGCACGCTGCAGTCGTTCACGATCAACGCCGACGGCACGCTGCTGGGCTCGTTCAGCAACGGCCTCAAGCAGCCGCTGGGCCGCGTCTCGCTCGCGACGTTCACCAACCCCGCGGGTCTCGAGAAGGCCGGCGGCTCGCTCTACCGGACCACCATCAACTCGGGCGACGCCCAGGTGGGTGCGGCCGGCACGGGCGGTCGCGGCCAGCTCACCGGCGGTGCGCTCGAGATGTCGAACGTGGACCTGTCGAGCGAGTTCACCAACCTGATCGTCGCCCAGCGTGGCTTCCAGGCGAACTCCCGCGTCATCACGACCTCGGACGAGCTGCTCCAGGAGCTCGTCAACCTCAAGCGCTGACCCCAGCGGCTCGCCAGGAGGGCCTGTGCCGTCGCCCGGCACGGGCCCTCCTGCGCTCCCGCCGTCTGCGCGCGCGACCCCGCCAGCACCCGCTCCGTCGGCACCCGCACCGTCTGCACCCGCACCGCACGCATCCGTCGGCACCCGTCCCACCCGCACCCGTCGGCACCCGTCCCACCCGCACCCGTCCCACCCGCACCCGCAGCGTGTGGAGCGTTCCGGAGGCGACACGCCGATCAGAGGCCCGGGAACGCTCCACACCAGCCCGGATCGCTCCACATGTCCCGGGGAACGCTCCACACCAGCCCGGATCGCTCCACATGTCCCGGGGAACGCTCCACACCAGCCCGGAACGCTCCACATGTCCCGGGGAACGCTCCACACGCGTCGGGAACGCTCCGCGACACGCCGAAGCAGGCGGGTGAGGTGTCCGAAGTCCTCACGTCCGAGGGGTCGGGGCCGATCGGAACGGCACTGGGCTCATGGACGGGCCCGTCGCACCACACCACGGATGGAATCGGTCATGATCGTCGTCACGCGCCTCAACGGCCCGCAGTTCGCGGTCAACCCCGACCTGCTCCAGCGCATCGAGAGCACGCCGGACACGATCCTCACGCTCATCGACGGCACCAAGTACATCGTCGCGGAGTCGGTCGAGGAGATCACCGAGCTGGTGATCGCCTACCGCGCCCGCGTGGTCGCCGCGACCATGGAGCTCACCGGCCAGGGTGACACGACCCTCGCCGTGATCTCCGAGCTGCGGCCCGACGCCGACCGTCCCGAGCACCCGCCGCTGCGCAGCGTCCCGGAGGTCGACTGATGGATCCGGCAACCCTGGGAGGGCTCGCCCTCGCGTTCGGCATGGTCCTGCTCGCGATCATCGTCGAGGGCGCGAGCCCGATGTCCGTGGTGCTGCCCGCACCGATCATCCTCGTCATCGGCGGCACCCTCGGCGCCGGCCTGGCCAGCGCGACCCTGCGCGACGCCATCCGCGCGTTCTCGACCCTGCCGCGCTGGCTCATGTTCAAGCAGCCCAACCTCGACAAGACCGTCGAGACCGTGGTCTCGCTCGCCGACCGCGCGCGCCGCGAGGGCCTGCTGTCCCTCGAGGACGCCGCCCGCAGCGTCGACGACGAGTTCCTGCGCGGAGGCCTGCAGGCCGCGATCGACGGCACCGACCCGGACGACCTGCGCGAGATGCTCGAGGACCAGGTGAGCAGCAAGCGTGCGGCCGACCGCGCGACCGCCAAGTACTTCAACACGATGGGCGGCTACGCGCCGACCATCGGCATCATCGGCACCGTCGTCTCCCTGGTGCACGTGCTCGAGAACCTCTCGAAGCCCGACGAGCTGGGCCACATGATCGCCGCGGCGTTCGTCGCGACGCTGTGGGGTCTGCTGAGCGCCAACCTCGTGTGGCTGCCGTTCGGCGCCCGCGTCACGCGCGCCTCCGACCTCGAGTGCGCGCACATGGAGATGGCGATCGAGGGCCTCCTCGCGATCCAGGCCGGGGCCAACCCGCGCCTGGTGGGCCAGCGCCTGCGCAGCCTCATGCCGCCGGACACCGCGGCGAAGGCGGCGAAGGAGGCCGCATGAGCAGCGGACGAGGCTCGGGCGGCCACGGCGGTCGCCGCCGGGTCAAGCAGGAGCACCACGAGGAAGAGGAGAACCACGAGCGCTGGGCGGTCAGCTACGCCGACATGATGACCGTGCTCGTCGGCCTCTTCATCGTCCTGTACGCGATGAGCAACGTGGACCAGGTCAAGTACGAGCAGCTGCGCGACTCGCTCGCGATGGGCTTCGGCAACCGTGCACCGTCGATCCTCGAGGGCAGCACGGGCGCGATGTCCGGCGTCGAGGACTTCGAGATCGCCCCCGACATCCGTGCCCAGACCGGCATCGAGGAGCTCACGCCGGGCGGTGCCACGGAGGAGGCCGAGACCGAGGGCGAGCGCAACCTGCGCCTCGCGGTCGAGGAGTACGAACGCCTCCAGCAGATCGCGAGCGAGATCAACGCGGCGCTCGTGAGCAAGGACCTGGGCGACCAGGTGCGCTTCCGCATCACCGAGCGCGGCCTCGTGGTGGGCATGGTGGCCGACGACGTCTTCTTCGCGCCCGACACCGCGAACCTCACCGCGACCGCGGGCGCGGTGCTCGACACGGCCGGGCCGGTGATCGGCGCGCTGCCGGACGAGATCTCGGTCGAGGGCCACGCCAACGTGCTCCCGACCAGCCGCTACCCGACCAACTGGGAGCTGTCCTCCGACCGTGCGACCCAGGTGCTGCGGCGCCTGGTCGAGCGCGGTCACGTGCCCGCGACGCGCATCGCCGCCGTCGGGTTCGGGGACTCGCGCCCGCTCGCCGAGACCGGCGACCTCGACCAGCTCGACGCCAACCGGCGCGTGGACCTGGTCATCCTCACCGGAGCCCCGGAGAACGTCCGCATGCTCCTCCCGTCCATCGCCGCGAACCAGGGGTGACCCATGCCGACCGAACAGCGCATCATCTCGAGCCGGAGCCCCGGCGCCGCCCGTCCCGCTCCCGGCGGGTCCGCCCCGGAGCCCGCGGCCGCGGAGGCCGAGGGCAAGGGCAAGGGAAAGAAGAAGCCGCTCCTCATCGCCGTCGTGCTCCTCGTGGTGCTCGCGGCGGGGGCCGGCTGGTACTTCCTCATGGGTCCGGGTGCCGGTGGGGCCGAGGGCACCGAGGTGGTGGAGGAGCCCGCACCGGAGGCCGGCGAGGTCCTGACGATCGAGCCGATCAGCCTCAACCTCGCGGGGGGCAGCTACCTGCGCATCGGCATCGGCCTGCAGCTGACCGCCGAGGTCGCGGACGAGCCCGACCCCGCGATCGCCCTCGACCACGTGATCGCCCTCTACTCGGGGCGGCCGGTCGAGGAGGTCACGAGCGCCGAGGGTCGCGAGGCCCTGCGCGTCGAGCTGTCCACGCGCCTCGAGGAGGCGTACCACGGTGACGTGATGGGGGTGTACTACACCGACTACGTGACGCAGTGACGTGAGGAGCGGCCCACAGGGCCGCGTGCAGTGACCGGACCGGCAGGACGCCGGTGAGTCCCGGGGCGACGCCCCGGGAGCAGGACCGGTGCCACGGACGGCGCCCCGCCTCGACGTCGGCTGCGCCCGTTTTCCCTCCGCGGCTTTCCCTCATCGCCCCGGGGCGGGTGCCGATCAGCAGGCCGTGACGGTCCAGGACACCCCCGCAGCCACCGCGCCCGTCTCGGCGCGGCGCAAGCGCTCGGCGACCCCGGAGCCTTACGACTTCCGCCGCCCCATGACGCTCGCCCGCGAGCACGGCCGCGTGCTCGAGATGGCGTTCGAGACGTTCTCGCGCCAGTGGGGCACGCAGCTGACGTCGCGGCTGCGCGTGCTGTCGCAGGTCGCGTTCGAGCGGGTCGAGATGCGCTCGTACGACGAGTACGTGCGCAGCCTGCCGACGATGACGGCGATGATCCTGTGCGACGTCGAGCAGAACCGCTCGACCGCGGTGCTCCAGCTGCCGCTCGACGCCACCCTGCTGTGGGTCGACCACCTGCTCGGCGGTCCGGGCCTGCCGCTCAAGGACTTCGACCGCGAGCTCACGGGCATCGAGTGGCGCCTCGTGCGTGAGCTGCTCTCGCACGCGCTCTCCGACCTCGCCTACGCGTTCGCGTCCGTGGGCCCCGTCGACGTGCGCGCCCGCAGCGTCCAGTACAACCCGCAGTTCGTGCAGGCCGCCGCGGCCTCCGAGCCCGTGATCGTCGCGTCGTTCACCGTCGAGGTCAACGGCCGCGACGCCGCCGCGACGCTCATGATCCCCGCCGACGTGCTGCTCGCCGCGCTCATGGCCGGCGAGAAGCTCGACAGCCGCTCGGCCGAGGCCCTCGCCGAGCACCGGCAGAACCTCTCGCTCATCGCGTCGCAGGTCGACGAGGTCCCGATGAGCGTCGCGGTGCGCTTCCGCCCCCTGACCGTCACCCCCGCGACGATCGCCGACCTCGCCGTCGGTGACGTCCTCACCCTGCGCCACCGCGCGGACGAGCCCCTGGACGTCGTCGTGGGCGACGTCCCGCTCGCCCGCGCCGCCCTCGGGAGCAACGGCTCCCGCCTCGCCTGCATGGTCGTCACCTCCGAGGAGAACCGCTGATGGTCCCCGTCACCGCCGCCACCGACACGTCGAGCCTGGCCCGCACCGCGGCCGAGGAGCTCGCGCGGCTGCTGCCGTCGAGCGTCCCGCTCGCCGTGACCCCGCTCGACCCCGCCGCCCTGCCCGCCCCGACCGCCCAGGCCGTGCGCGCGGGCTTCGTCGGCGCGACGGGCGCCGAGCTCGTGGTGGTCGCCGACGACGCCGTCGCGGAGGCCGTCGAGGCCGCGGGCGGTGCGATCTCGGTTTCCGACGCGCTGCGCCCCGCTCTCGAGGGTGCCGCGGCCACGTTCGGCCCCGGCGTGCTCGACGACGCGCGGGTCGAGCCGATCGGCTCCGCGCTCGAGGACCCGGAGGTCCACGCGTTCGCCCTGCTCGGCCAGATCGGCGGCCCGCCGGTCGCCTGGGTCGGCGTCCGCGTGCGCCCTGCCGAGGCCGCCGCCGTGCCCCAGCAGCGCTCGCAGGGTGACCGCCCCGCGGCGCCGTCGGCCCTGCGCCTGCTGCACGACGTCGAGATGACCCTCACGGCCGAGATCGGCCGCACCCGCCTGCCCGTGCGCCAGGTGCTCGAGATGGTGCCCGGCACCGTGCTCGAGCTCGACCGCGCCGCGGGATCGCCCGCCGACGTCATGGTCAACGGCCGGCTCGTCGCGCGCGGCGAGGTCGTCGTCGTCGACGAGGACTACGGCATCCGGATCACCGAGATCGTGACCGAGAACGCCTGATGGACTCCTCCGCCCTCGTGCTCGGCCTGCGGGTCGTGCTGTCCCTCGCCGTGGTGCTGGGACTGCTGTGGTACCTGGGCCGGCGCCTGTCCTCGACCGGTGCGGCCCGGCGCCGTCGTGCCTCGACCATCGCGGTCGTCGGCCGGCACTCCCTGGGCGGCAAGGCGTCCGTCGCGATGGTCGACGTCGCCGGGCGCCGCCTGCTGCTCGGCGTGGCCGAGCACGGCGTGACGCTGCTCACCGAGCTCGAGGCGGAGCCCGAGCCCGAGCCGCGTCGCACCGAGGCGCGCGACGAGCTCGACCCCGACGCGCTCGAGCGCCTCATCGCCGACGTCCCCGCAGACCTCTCGACCCTCGACGCCGCACCCGCGGCGTCCCCCCAGCCTACGACCACCCCCGCGGCACGGATGCCCGCGGTCCCCACGCAGCGCAACCCCCTCGAAGGATCGATCCTGGACGCCACCGTGTGGCGCCGGGCGGTGGTGGCGGTGCAGGAACGGACCCTCAGGCGTTGACCCACGCACCCGCACGACGGCGCACGTCCGTCGCGGTGGTGCTCCTCCTCACCCTGGTCCTGGCCGCCGTCCTGGTGGTGATCGGGGGTGGTGAGGCGCACGCCGCGCCGGTCGACCCGACGCCGCCGGCCGCCCCCACCGATCCCGCCGCACCCGGCACGGAGCCGACCGTCTCGGTCGACGTCAACGGCGTGAACGGCACCCCGAGCAGCCCGATCGTGGTGCTGCTGACCATCACGCTGCTCTCGGTCGCCCCCTCGCTGCTCCTCATGACGACGAGCTTCACGAAGATCTTCGTGGTGCTCGCGCTGACACGGAATGCTCTCGGCCTGCAGGGCGTCCCGCCCAACCAGGTGCTCGCGGGGCTCGCCCTGTTCCTGAGCCTGTTCATCATGGCGCCCGTGATCGGCGAGGTGAACGACGCCGGCGTGCAGCCCTACCTCAGCGGTGCGATGACCTTCTCCGACGCGTTCGACGTCGGCACGGTCCCGCTGCGCGAGTTCATGCTGTCGCACACCCGCGAGTCCGACCTCGCGCTCATCACGCGTGCGGCCGACCAGCCCAACCCCGAGACCCCGGCCGACGTCGCGCTCACCACGCTCATCCCGGCGTTCATGCTCTCCGAGCTGCGTGCGGCCTTCATCATCGGCTTCGTCGTGTTCGTGCCGTTCCTGGTGATCGACCTGGTCGTGGCCGCGGCCCTGATGAGCATGGGCATGATGATGCTGCCGCCCGTGATGGTGTCGCTGCCGTTCAAGCTGCTGCTCTTCGTCCTCGTGGACGGGTGGGGGCTGATCGTCACGGCGCTGGTGGGGAGCTACGGCTGATGGACACCACCGCCGTCCTCGACATCGGCCTCGACGCCGTGATCCTCGCCGCCAAGCTCAGCGCGCCGATCCTCGTGACCGCCCTCGTGGTGGGCTTCGCGGTGTCGCTGCTCCAGTCGATCACCCAGGTGCAGGAGGTCACGCTCAGCTTCGTGCCCAAGGCGATCGCCGTCGCCGTCGCGCTGCTCATCGCCGGCCACTGGATGATCTCCGAGCTGGTCGCGTTCACGCACGAGATGTTCGAGCGGATCCCCGGGCTGCTGGGGGGCTGACGTGAACTTCTCGATCCCCCTCGCGACCCTCGAGGTCGTCATGCTGGCCGGCGTGCGCATGGCCGCGTTCCTCGTGATCGCGCCGCCGTTCGCGCACGGCGCCGTGCCGGGCCGGGTCAAGGCGATGCTCGCCGTCGGGCTGGGCCTGGCCGCGGCACCCGGCGCGAAGGCCGCGGCCGACGCCGCGGGGGTGCGCGTGGGCGACGCTGTCGCCTCGGGCACCGCGACGTTCCTCGCCGACCTGCTGCTCCAGGTGGTCGTGGGCGGCGCGCTCGGCTTCCTCGTCGCGCTGGTCTTCGCGGCCGTGCAGTCCGCGGGCAACCTCATCGACCTGTTCGGCGGCTTCCAGCTCGCCCAGGCGTTCGACCCGATGAGCATGACGAACGGTGCGCAGTTCTCCCGCCTGTACACGATGACGGCGATCGTGCTCCTGTTCGCCTCGGACGCCTACCAGGTGGTCATCGCGGGGCTCGTGCGCAGCTTCGACGCCCTCCCGATCGGCATGCCCCTCGACCTCGCCGCGATGGCCCAGGCCGTGACCACGGGGATCACCGACCTCTTCGTCGCCGCCCTCCAGGTGGCCGGCCCGCTCATCGTCGTGCTGTTCCTCGCCGACGCGGGCCTGGGCCTGCTCACACGCGTGGCCCCCGCGCTCAACGCCTTCGCCCTGGGCTTCCCGCTCAAGATCCTGCTGACCATCACGCTGTGCGTGGTCGCCTACCTCGCCCTGCCCCAGATCGTCGCGGCCCTGACCGACGACGCGATGGGTGCCGTCATGGAGGTGGGGCGGTGAGCGACCAGAGCGGGCAGGAGCGGACCGAGAAGGCCACCCCGAAGCGCATGAAGGAGCTGCGGCGCGACGGGTCGCTGCAGCGCTCGCAGGACCTCTCGGCGTGGCTCGGCATCGGCGCGGGCGGTCTCATGCTGCCGTTCGTGCTGCGCAGCGGCTCAGCCGCGGCCGAGGAGCAGATGACGACCGTGCAGCGGGTCATCGAGAACCCGACGCCCGACCTCGCGACCGCGGCCCTCGGTGACGGCCTGGGCTCGATCATCCTCACCATGGCGCCGATCTTCGGCGTCGTCGTGCTCACGGCCGTCATCGCGTCCGCGGTCCAGGGCGGGATCCACGTCTCGTCCAAGAAGCTCAAGCCGAGCTTCCAGCAGTTCAACATCGTCAAGGGCGCCAAGCGCACCTTCGGCATGCAGGCGGTGTGGCAGGGGGTCAAGGCGGCCCTCAAGGCGTTCGCGATCGGTGCCGTGCTCTACACCGTGGTGCAGGGCCTCGTCCCGCTGCTGCTCGGCTCCGGCATGCACTCGCTCACGCAGATCCTCGACGCGGCGAACGCCGGGGTCTCCAACCTCATCCGCACCGGCGTGGTCGCGGGCCTCGTGCTCGCGGGCTTCGACCTGCTCGTCGTCCAGAGGCGCAACCTCAAGAAGACGCGGATGACGAAGAAGGAGATCAAGGACGAGAACAAGCAGACCGAGGGCGACCCGCTGCTCAAGGGCGCCATCCGGTCGCGGCAGATCGCGATGTCCCGCAACCGCATGATCGCGGAGGTCGCCGAGGCCGACGTCGTGCTCGTCAACCCGACGCACGTGGCCGTCGCCCTGCGTTACGAGCCCGGCACGGGCGCGCCGCGCGTGGTCGCGAAGGGTGCGGGCCACGTGGCCGCGCGCATCCGCACGCTCGCGGCCGAGAAGCGCGTGCCGATGGTCGAGGACATCCCGCTCGCGCGTGCGCTGCACGCCGCGTGCGACCTGGGCCAGGAGATCCCCGCCCACCTGTACGTCGCCGTCGCCCGCATCCTCGCGTTCGTGATGTCCCTGCGCCGCCGTGGCGCCGCGACCGGCACGCACCGCGCACCGGGCGGCCCGAGCGAGATCCCGGAGGCCGCATGAGCCCCGACACGACCCCCACCACCAGCCCGACCAGCAAGGAGGCCCGACGATGAAGGGCAAGCAGCTCACCCAGCTCGCCGTCCCCGTCGGCGTCGTGGGCGTCGTCCTGCTCCTCGTGGTGCCGCTGCCTGCGATGTTCCTGGACACGCTCATCGTGCTGAACATCACGATGTCGCTCGTCGTGCTGCTGACCAGCATGTACGTCAAGCGGCCGCTCGACTTCTCGGTGTTCCCGTCCATGCTGCTCGTGCTCACGCTGTTCCGCCTGGGCCTCAACGTCGCCTCGACCCGGCTGGTGCTGGGTGACGGCTACGCGGGTCAGGTGATCGACGCGTTCGGTCACTTCGTGGTGGGCGGCTCGCTCGTCATCGGCCTCGTGATCTTCCTCATCCTCGTGGTCATCCAGTTCGCGGTCATCACCAACGGTGCCGGTCGCGTGGCCGAGGTGGGCGCACGCTTCACCCTCGACGCGATGCCCGGCAAGCAGATGGCGATCGACGCCGACCTCAACGCGGGCCTCATCGACGAGGACACCGCGCGCCAGCGCCGCGCCGACATCGCGGCCGAGGCCGACTTCTACGGCGCGATGGACGGTGGCTCGAAGTTCGTCAAGGGTGACGCGATCGCGGGCATCATCATCACGGTCATCAACCTGCTGGGCGGGTTCGCGATCGGCATGCTCCAGATGGGCATGAGCGCGGGCGAGTCGCTCGAGCGCTTCAGCCTGCTGACCATCGGCGACGGCCTGGTGACCCAGATCCCCGCACTCCTCATGTCGGTCTCGACCGGCCTCATCGTGACGCGCTCGACCGCCGAGGCGGACATGGGCACGGCCGCGAGCCAGCAGCTCACCCAGAGCCGCACCGCGCTGATGATCGCGGGCGGCGCGGCGATCGCCCTCGCGCTGGTGCCCGGCATGCCCAAGCTCCCGTTCATCCTGGTCGGTTCCGCACTGCTGCTGATCGGTCAGCGCATCCGGGTGGCCGAGCGCGCGACGGCCGAGGCCGCGGCCGAGGCCGCGACGGCCGAGATCACCGCACCCAGCCGCGACACCCCCGAGGAGCTCATCGAGCAGATGCGCGTGCACGCGCTCGAGATCCTGCTCGCCCCGGACCTCGTGGACCTCGTGGGCAGCGGGACGGACCAGGACCTGCTCGCCCGCGTGCGCGGCCTGCGCCGCAAGATCGCGATGGACCTGGGCATCGTGGTGCCGCCCGTGCGCACGCGCGACTCGGTCGACCTGCCCCGCTCGACCTACGTGGTACGCATCGCGGGTGCCGAGGTGGGGCGCGGCGAGGCGCCCCCCGGGCGCGTGCTCGCGCTCGGCGACCACCTGGACGGCGTGGTGGGCACGCCCGTCGTCGAGCCCGTGTTCGGCCTGCCCGGCAAGTGGGTGCCGAGCGAGCTGCGGCACGCCGCCGAGATGGCCGGCGCGACCGTCGTCGACCGCGTGTCGGTGCTCATCACGCACCTCGGCGCGATCATCGACGCCAACGCGCCGCGCCTGCTCACGCGCGAGGACGTGCGCGTGCTCACCGAGGGCGTCAAGCAGGTCAACCCGTCCGTGGTGGACGAGCTGGTGCCCGGCCTGCTCAGCCTGGGCGAGGTGCAGCGCGTGCTCCAGGGACTGCTCGCCGAGGGCGTCCCGGTGCGCGACCTGAGCCGCATCTACGAGGCGCTCACGCTGCGCGCCAAGGTCAGCACCGACGTCGAGGGTCTGGTCGAGGCCGCGCGAGGCAGCCTCGGTCCCGCGCTCGCGGCCCGGTACGCCCGCGAGGGCGTGCTGCGCGTGCTCACGCTCGACCCGGTGCTCGAGCAGGGCCTCGCCGAGGCCGTGCGCCCGGCCGACGGCGGCGCGCAGCTGCTGCTCGAGCCGAACCGCCTCGACCGCATCCTCACCTCGCTGCGCTCGAACGTCACGGCCGCCGAGGCGAGCGGCCGTGAGGCCGTCCTGGTCTGCGCGCCCGCCCTGCGGTCGGCGCTGCGTCGCACCGTGGTGCTGGCGCTGCCCAGCCTCCCCGTGCTCTCCTACAGCGAGGTGACGGGCTCGGGCCTGCAGATCGAGACGGTGGGGGTGGTCAGCGATGCCGCCGCGCTTGCTGCTTGACGGCGACGACCTGCGTGACCTCATGCTCCGCGTGCGCGACGAGATGGGCCCCGGCGCGCGCATCGTCAAGGCCGAGCGCATCCGCACCGGCGGCGTGGGCGGGTTCTTCGCGCGTGAGCACTACGAGCTGACCGTCGAGGTGCCCGACGCGCCGGCCGCGGCCCGGCGTCCGCAGCCCGCCCGGCGCCCCGCGGCGCCCGAGGCCGCGCGCACGGCGGTGGGCATCGACGCGCTGCTCGAGGCCGCCGACGCCGAGGAGCGGGGCGACGGTGCCACGCAGACGGGAGGGGGCGACGCCCCGGCCGTCTCGACCGCGGGCGCGAGCTTCGCCCAGGTGCTCTCGTCGATGCAGCAGATCGTCGGCACGGTCGAGCCCGCGACCGCCCCGGCCCCGCAGGCGCCCGACGGCGGTGCCGCCGCGCCCGGGGGTGAGGACGTCCCCCCACCCGCCGACCGCGACGACGCCGCGCCCGACGGCGATGCACCCGCCGTCGAGGTCGTGGGCCGCGACAACGGGCCGCAGGACCTGCTGGCCCCGGACGAGGACCGCGCGGGGCCCACCGTGACCTCGCTGCTCGAGCTCGGCATCCCCGCCCGGCTGCTCACCGGCTTCACCGACCCGGACCTCCCGGTGCCGATCTCCCGGATGGTGCGCCGCATCGAGCGTGCCCCCGCGGCGCGACTCACACCCGGGAACGTCGTCGTGCTCGTGGGCGAACCGGGTGCCGCCCTGCGCACCGCACTGCAGATGGCCCACCGTGCGGGCCTGAGCCAGCGCGACGTCGTGCTCGCGGGTGACGGCGACCAGGTGCAGGGGCACGGCCGCCGGCTCCAGACCGTGGCCGCCGCGGCGCGCTACCGCGCGCGCGTGCAGCCCGAGGCCCTGTACGTCGTGGTGCTCGGGGTCGACGGCGAGCCGGAGCGCTGGCCGCACGCCGCGCAGATGCTCGAGGCGCTCGCACCCACCCAGGCGTGGGCCGTTGTCGACGCACGCCGCAAGGCCGTCGAGCTGCGCCGCTGGCTGCGCGTGGTGGGTCAGCGCCGCCCGTTCGACGCCGTCGCCGCGTCGCAGACCTTCGAGGCCCAGGCGCCCGGCGTCGTGCTGAACCTCGGGATCCCGGTGGGCTGGGTCGACGGTCTTCCGGCCTCCCCGCTCGTGTGGGCCGCGGTGCTCAGCGAGCGCCTCGCGGACGACGCGCGCTGGGAGTGATGCCGCAGACGGGCCCGGGCGCGGCGCTCGCGTTCCCCGGCGCGCCCGGCCCGCGCGATGGTGCCCGGGCGTCGAGCGACTACGCTCGCCAGCATGCTCGTGCTGAGTCGTCGCGTCGGTGAACGCCTGGTCATCGGTGACAACATCGTCATCACCGTGATCGACGTGCGCAGCGACGGCGTGCGCATCGGCATCGACGCCCCGCGCGAGGTGCAGGTGAACCGTGCCGAGGTGCTCGAGGCGGTCGAGAAGGCGAACGCCGCTGCCGCGGCGGCGGCCGACGACGACGCTGTCGAGGCCCTGCGCGCGCTGCGTCCCGGCTCCGAGCGGCGCCCCGAGGCCTGAGCGACGCGGGCGCCCGACGCTCGTCCCGCACGCGCCCTGGTCCGGGCGCCCTCCACTCCCGGGTGAGCGAGTTCACCCGCTGGGCGGTACCCGACTTCCTCACGAGGCCCTCCCCCCGGTCGATCTGACCCGGTGACGGATACGCACATCCGTCCCCGATGCCATGGAGGGCGTGCCTTGGAAGAGCTGGACGAGATCGTTCACGAGTTCCTGGTCGAGAGCCACGAGAACCTCGACCAGCTGGACTCCGACCTTGTCGCGCTCGAGAGCGCGCCCGGGTCCCGGGAGCTGCTGAGCAGCATCTTCCGCACGATCCACACGATCAAGGGGACCAGCGGGTTCCTCGCGTTCCACTCGCTCGAGCGGGTCACGCACGTCGGCGAGAACCTCCTCGTCGAGCTGCGTGACGGCCGCCGGGAGATGGACCAGCGGACCACCGACGCCCTGCTGCGGATGGTCGACACCGTGCGCGCCCTGCTGACGACGATCGAGGCGAACGGCACGGAGGGTGACGTGGACGTCGCCCCCGTGGTCGCCGAGGTCGAGGCCGTGATGGCCGACGAGACGCCCGAGGAGGCTCCCGTGCCCGAACCCACCCGTCGCGTCATCGGCCGTCGGCCCGCGGCCGCCGAGCCCGAGGGCGAGGCGCCGTCCAGCGCCGACGCCGACGTCGCCGAGGGCGCCCCGGCGCCCGTCGCGGAGGACGTCCCGCCGACGCGCAAGATCGTCGCGCGCAAGCCCGCCGCGAAGAAGCCGGCCGCGAAGAAAGCGACCGCCAAGAGCGCGTCGGCAGGCAGGTCCGCGTCGGCGGACGCCGTCGAGGCGGGCACGGTCGCGGCGCTCACCAGCGAGTCGCGTCCCGAGCGGACGACCGCCGTCGTCGACGAGCCGGCCCCGGCGCCGAAGGCCGCGGCCCCGGCCGCGTCCGCACCCACGCCCACGGCTCCGTCGTCGGGCACGCCGTCGTCGGGCACCGCCGTCCCGCACCAGCGGGGCAGCCAGCAGGCACCTGAGGCCGAGCCGGGCACCGAGGGTTCGCGCTCGGTCGCCGACGCGTCGATCCGCGTCGACGTCGACCTGCTCGACGCCCTGATGCGCCAGGTGGGCGAGCTGGTCCTCGCGCGCAACGCGATCACGCGCCTCGCCGAGGGCGTGGCCGACGACGACCTCTCGCGCGCCTCGCAGCGCCTGAGCCTCATCGCCTCGGAGCTGCAGGAGGGCGTCATGAAGACGCGCATGCAGCCCATCGAGCACGTGTGGTCCAAGGTGCCGCGCATGGTGCGCGACCTGTCCACCTCGTGCGGCAAGCAGGTGCGCCTCGAGATGATCGGTGGGGACACCGAGCTCGACCGCAGCCTCCTGGAGGCCGTCAAGGACCCGCTGACCCACCTCATCCGCAACGCCGTCGACCACGGGGTCGAGAAGCCCGAGGAGCGCACGGCCGCGGGCAAGCCCACCCAGGGCCGTCTGCTGCTGCGCGCGTTCCACGCGGGCGGCCAGGTGGTGGTCGAGGTGGTCGACGACGGCAAGGGGATCGACCCCGAGCGCGTCGCCGCGACCGCAGTCGCGCGCGGCCTGCGCACCGTCGAGCAGACCGAGGCGATGGCCCCCGGCGAGCTGCTCCAGCTGCTGTTCCTGCCCGGCTTCTCGACGGCGACCACGGTCACCAACGTGTCGGGCCGCGGTGTGGGCATGGACGTGGTGCGCACGCGCATCGAGGCGATCGGCGGCACGGTCGACGTCGAGTCGACGGTGGGGCAGGGCACCACGTGGCGCCTGCGCATCCCCCTGACGCTCGCGATCATGCCGGCCCTCACGGTCGAGTGTGACACCGAGCTCTACGCGATCCCGCAGGTCAACCTGCTCGAGCTGGTCGCGCTCGAGAACCCGGGCGCCATCGAGCGCGTGGGTTCGGCGGCGGTCTACCGCCTGCGCGGCGAGCTGCTGCCGCTGGTCGACCTGCGCGAGGTGTTCGGCGCGGCGTCCCGCGGTGCGGACGAGCGCACGGTCATCGCCGTGCTCCAGTCCGACACCCAGCGCTTCGGCCTGGTCCTCGACCGCGTGCTCAACACCGAGGAGATCGTGGTCAAGCCGCTCGCGGCCCGGCTCAAGTCCATCGGTCTGTACGCCGGCGCGACCCTGCTGGGCGACGGCCGCGTCTCCCTCATCCTGGACGTCCAGGCGATCGCGCGGCGCGCGATGGCGGGCGAGCTCGGCGAGGGTGCGGCGACGCGCGAGGGCGAGCACACCCAGGTGCGCGACCTCGACCAGGTGCTCGTGGCCGAGATCGGCGGCGAGCGTCGGGTCGCGATCCCGCTCTCGGCCGTCACCCGGCTGGAGAAGCTCCCCGCGCACGTCGTCGAGCACGTCGGCGGACGCGAGGTGGTCCAGTACCGCGGGGCCATCACCCCGGTGGTGCGGCTCGCGCACCTGCTCGGCTCGAGCGGGATGCTCGACCAGCCCGAGGAGCTCTCGGTGGTCGTCTACACGCACGGCTCGCGCAGCGTCGCGATCGTCGTGGACCGGATCGTCGACATCGTCGAGGACGACCGCGGCGAGCACAGCGACGTCGACGACCACGGCCTCATGGGGTCGACCGTGCTGCAGGGCAAGGTCACCGAGCTGCTCGACGTGCGGCAGGCCGTCACCGCGGTGGACCCGTTGTTCTTCGAGCGTGAGCTCGACCCGTTCACGTCGGACGACGAGCTCACGTCGTCGGCCGGCTCGACCGCGCCGCTCGGCGCACTGGCAGGGGTGTGACATGGCACGACAGCTCGCCACCTTCTCGCTCGAGGGTGCGCACTACGGCATCGACGTGCTGCGCGTCCAGGAGGCCCTGCGCTTCCAGGCGCGCACCCCGGTGCCGCAGGCCCCGCCCGGCACCGCCGGGCTGGTCAACCTGCGTGGCCAGGTGGTCCTCGCGGTCGACCTGCGCGTCCGCCTCGGCCTGCCACCGCTGGCCGCGGACGCCGAGCCGATGATGGTCGTGGTGCAGGTCGACGGCGAACCCGTGAGCCTGCTCGTCGACGAGATCGGCGACGTGGTCGAGGTCGCGGAGGACCAGTTCGAGGCCCCGCCCGAGACGCTCGACCCGGCGCTGCGGGACGTGATCCTCGGTGCCTACAAGCTCGACAAGGGCCTCCTGCTGGCCCTCGACGTCGAGCGCGCGACCAGCTGAGCCGTCCCGGCTCGACCATCGATGCAGCGCCGCTCGGTTCTGCACACCACAGCCCCTCTCCCGTCCTTGCCGCGCCCTGCGGCCCTCACGTCCTGGAGTCCCTCATGTCCGTCATCACCCCGGAGCGCAGCGCTCCCCCGGTCACCGCGGGTGACCCGTCCGTGAAGACCCGCACCCGCGGCAACTGGTTCGCCGACCGCGGCATCGTCACGAAGATCATGGCGGTCGTGGGCGTGCTCGCCCTCACCTCGGTGGTCGCGGGCTTGGTGTCCGTCGTCAGCCTGCGCAACGTCTCGGCCGAGACCGCAGCCCTGGCCGACATCCAGGCGGGCATCGCGACCGACATGGCGATCGTGCACCAGGAGGAGCTCAAGGCGCGCATGCTCATCGCGCAGGTGGCGGCCGCGGCCACCGAGGAGCAGCGCGACGAGTGGATCGCCAAGATCCCCGAGACCGATCAGGATCTGCAGGCCCCGGCCGACCGCATCACGGCGATCATCGGCCCGGGCACCGAGATGGCCTCGGCCGCGTGGGCGTCCTTCCTCGAGAACTGGGGTGCCTGGAAGACGGTCCGTGACGAGCAGATGATCCCGGCCGCCCAGGCCGAGGACAGGCTCGCGTTCGAGGAGATCCGCCTCGAGACGGGTCAGCCGCTGATCGACGGATTCGTCGCCGACATCGAGGCCGTCGAGGGCGAGCTGACGGGGTACGTCGGTGGCGTGGCCGCCGGCGCCGAGGCGGAGGCGCAGAACGCGCGCACCATGACCCTGGTCGCGATCGCGATCGGCCTCGCGCTCTCGATCACCTTCGGCATCTTCGTGGCGCGCTCGGTGCGCAGGTCGCTCACCAAGGTCCAGGCCTCGCTCGAGGCGATGGCCGACGGCGACCTCACGGTGACGGCCGACGTGGCCGGCAACGACGAGGTGGGCCGCATGGCCCAGGCCCTCGGGGTGGCGCAGGAGTCCCTGCGGGCCACGCTGTCCCAGGTCGCGGAGGCGAGCCAGACCATCGCCGCCGCGAGCGAGGAGATGTCGGCCGCGGGTGCCCAGGTGACCGCAGGATCCGAGGAGACCTCGACGCAGGCGGGTGTGGTGGCGGCTGCGGCGGAGCAGGTGTCGCGGAACGTGCAGACGGTGGCGGCGGGTGCGGAGCAGATGGGTGCGTCGATTCGGGAGATCGCGCAGAACGCGTCGGAGGCGGCGAAGGTGGCCTCGCAGGCGACGGGGGTTGCTGAGGCGACGAATGCGACGGTGACGAAGCTGGGTGTGTCGTCTCAGGAGATCGGGAACGTGGTGAAGGTGATCACGACGATCGCGGAGCAGACGAACCTGCTGGCCCTGAACGCGACGATCGAGGCCGCGCGCGCCGGTGAGGCGGGCAAGGGCTTCGCCGTCGTCGCGGGTGAGGTCAAGGAGCTCGCGCAGGAGACGGCGCGGGCGACCGAGGACATCGCGCGTCGGGTCGAGGCGATCCAGGCCGACACGACGGGCGCGGTGGGTGCGATCGGTCAGATCAGCGAGATCATCGCGGCGATCAACGACTACCAGCTGACGATCGCTTCGGCGGTCGAGGAGCAGACGGCGACGACGAACGAGATGTCGCGGTCGGTGACCGAGGCCGCGACGGGCTCGAGCGAGATCGCCCAGAACATCACCGGCGTGGCCAGCGCGGCGTCGTCGTCGACCGAGGTGCTGACCCAGCTCCAGGCGTCGACCACCGAGCTCGCGCAGATGTCCGCGGACCTGCGGGCCCGCGTCGCGCAGTTCACCTTCTGACCGGGCTCGCCCCGATCGACCGGCGGATCCCCCTCCGCCCCTCGGCCCCCCACACGGCCGGCCCGGAGCCCCGCACCGCGAGGTGCGGGGCTCCGGCGCGTCCGGGGGCCGCTCGGCGCTGCCGGGGACCCGGGACCCAGGTCCCACGAGGCCCCTCGTCGGGCCCGAAGTGAGGTTGATGTGATCTGGGTCACATGGCGTGCCTGGTCACAGACGGCCGCCCGCGGCCGATGAGCAGGACGGCCGGAAAGGACGCCGGCGACGTCACCACGAAGGGACGGCCATGAGGGCCCGTACGACGACCGTGGCAGCCGGTCTTCTGCTGCTCCCGCTGGCCCTCGCGGCCTGCGCACCCACCGAGACGACGGCGACCACGAGCGCCGCGACCGCGACCACGGCCGACTCCGCGTCGCTGACCGTGGGGGTCGCGATGCCCAGCACCGCGATCACCCGCTGGATCGCCGACGGCGAGAACGTCAAGGCCCAGCTCGAGGACCTCGGCCACGAGGTCGACCTGCGCAACGCCGAGGACGACGCCACCCTCCAGGCCGAGCAGATCGGCGAGATGATCGAGGGCGGTGCCGACGCGCTCGTCGTCGGTGCCGTGGACGGCACCGTGCTCACGAGCGTGCTCGCCGAGGCCAAGGCCGCGGGCATCCCGGTGCTCTCCTACGACCGCCTGATCCTCGGCTCCGACGCGATCGACTACTACGCGACGTTCGACAACGCGCGCGTCGGCGTCCAGCAGGCCACCAGCCTGCTCGAGGGTCTGGGCGTCATCGACGCCACGGGCGCCCCGACCGGGGCCACGGGCCCGTTCGCGATCGAGGTGTTCGCGGGATCGCCCGACGACAACAACGCGACCGTCTTCTACCAGGGTGCGATGAGCGTGCTGCAGCCCTACCTCGACTCCGGGGTGCTCGTCGTGCCCTCGGGCGTGACCGACCTCGCGTCGGTGGGCACCCCCGGGTGGGACGGCGAGGCCGCGGGCCAGCGCATGACGACCCTCCTGGGCCAGGGCGTCCCGCTCGACGGCGTGCTCGCCCCGAACGACGGGCTCGCGCGCGGGATCCTCGCGAGCCTCGGCAACGCGGGCTACGGCACCGGCTCGAAGCCGTGGCCGATCGTGACCGGGCAGGACGCCGAGGTGGACTCGGTGCGCCTGGTCGCCGAGGGGACCCAGCACTCGACGATCTACAAGGACACCCGCCAGCTCGCCGAGGTCGCCGTCTCGATGCTCGACGCGCTGCTGAACGGCGAGGAGCCCGAGACCAACGACCTCACGTCGTACGACAACGGCGTCAAGGTCGTGCCGTCCTACCTGCTCGCCCCGCAGGTGGTCACGGCCGAGAACTACGAGGCCGTGCTGATCGACAGCGGCTACTACACGCAGGAGGACCTCCGATGAGCCGGCACTTCTGGGACCGCCCGGTCGCCGTCAAGGTCGGCGCAGCGCTCGCGGTGCTCGGCGTGACGTTCGCCGTCGTCGGCGGGTTCGGTGCCGTCGCGCTGTACCGCGCGGGCGACAACATGCAGACGATCCGTGAGCTCACGGACGAGCTCCAGGGCTCGATGGCCGAGCTGAGCACGGCCCAGACGCAGAGCCACCTGCTCGTGCACCGCATCGCGGGTGCGACCGAGGACAGCGTGCGCACGCAGCTCGTCACGTCGTCCGACTGGAACGACCGCCGCGTCGACCGCCTCATCACCGAGGTCTCGACCCACGAGGAGTCCGGCACCCAGCAGTGGGCGGACTTCCAGACGCGCTGGGCCGACTGGACCGCCTACCGCGACTCGGTCGTGATGCCCCTCGCCCTCGCGGGCGACTCGGCCGGCGTCAACGCCGCGCTCGGCGCCTCCGTGGCGGGCGACCCCGACCACGCGGGCCGCGCGCTCGGCCTCGCCGACGGCCAGATCCGCAACCGGGTGCAGGGCATCCTGCAGACGGCCGAGGCCGAGATCACCCGCACCATCGTGATCCTCGCGGCGAGCTTCGCCGTCGCGGCCGTCGTGGCCGTGACGCTGGCCACCCTGGTGATCCGTCGCATCACGCACGGCCTCCGCTCGGTGCAGGGCACCCTCGACGCGATGGCCACGGGCGACCTGACGGTCCCGGCCGAGGTGCGCGACAACGACGAGCTCGGCGCGATGGCGGCCTCGCTCGCCTCGGCGCAGGCCTCCCTGCGCGAGATCCTCGGTGGCGTGACCGAGACGGCGCAGACCGTCGCGTCCGCGGCCGAGGAGCTCTCCGCGGCGAACACCGAGGTGGCGGCCGGCTCCGAGGAGACCACCGCGCAGGTGGGTGTGGTCGCGGCGGCGGCCGAGCAGGTCAACCGCAACGTCCAGACGGTCGCCGCGGGCGCCGAGCAGATGGGCGCGTCGATCCAGGAGATCGCCGAGAACGCGGGCCAGGCGGCCCGGGTCGCGGGCGAGGCCGTCGAGAGCGCGCGCACCACGGCCGAGGCCGTCACGGCCCTCGGTGAGGGCTCGCGCGAGATCGGCACCGTGGTCAAGGCCATCACCGCGATCGCCGAGCAGACGAACCTGCTCGCGCTCAACGCGACCATCGAGGCGGCGCGCGCAGGCGAGGCCGGCAAGGGCTTCGCCGTCGTCGCGGGCGAGGTCAAGGAGCTCGCGCAGGAGTCCGCGCGGGCCGCCGAGAGCATCACCGACCGCGTGCGGACCAACCAGGCCCAGACCGAGGCGGCCGTCACGGCGATCACCCAGATCACCGCGATCATCGAGCAGATCAACTCCTACCAGCTCACGATCGCGTCCGCGGTCGAGGAGCAGACGGCGACGACGAGCGAGATGGCCCGCGGGGTCACCGAGGCCGCGACCGGCTCGGGCGAGATCGCCGCGAACATCTCGGGTGTCGCCGAGCAGTCGCAGAGCTCGACGCAGGTGCTGAGCCAGATGGCGGCGTCGACCGACGAGCTCGCCCGGATGGCCGCCGAGCTGCGCTCCCGCGTGGCCGCGTTCACCTACTGAGGCACCCCGACGGGGCGGTGGGCGGATCCCGCCCGCCGCCCCGTCGGCTTTCACCCGTCGACCGCCCTGAGCGGTCCCGGGACCACTCATCAGCGGGCACGCCCGGTCGATCTGAAGACGTGGCGGCGCGAGCCGCGCGAAGCAACCTGGGAGGTCCGGTGTCACGCATCCGAGTTCTGGTGGTCGACGACTCCGTCGTCGTGCGCCGGCTCGTCACCGATGCCCTCGCCGCGGACCCGGCCATCGAGGTGGTGGGATCGGCCGCCAACGGCCAGATCGCCCTCACCAAGGTCGAGCAGCACGACCCGGACCTCATCACGATGGACATCGAGATGCCCGTGATGAACGGCATCGAGGCCGTGCGCGAGCTGCGCCGCCTGGGCCGTCGCACACCCATCGTCATGTTCTCGACGCTCACCGAGCGCGGGGCGTCGGCCACGCTCGACGCCCTCGCCGCGGGTGCGAGCGACTACGTCACCAAGCCCGCCAACGTCGGGTCGGTGCACCAGTCGATCCAGCAGGTGCGCGAGCAGCTGATCCCACGCATCAAGGCGCTCGTGCCCACGGGCGCGGCGCCGCGTGCGGCCCTCGCACCGCGCGGCGCCGGGACTGTGTCTTATACACATTTCCGAACCCACGAGACCAGGCATGAACTCTTATGACGACTTCTTCTGTGAAAAAGAAACCAGTCTGGTTATTGTGGGGATGTACGAACGAACGTTCCTTACAC
>NZ_JAACYI010000035.1 GCF_009996735.1 Cellulomonas sp. APG4
GGCGCCCGCGGCTGCGCCGGCGCCACCGCGCGTCGAGGGCCGGGCCGGGCGCCGCGGAGGGATCACCGGTGGGCTCGCGTCGTCGGGGCGCGCGACGGAGTCCGAGACCTCGAGGCGGACGGCGCCCCAGGGCTCGAGCTCCCGCACGAGCTCGGCGGGGCTGTGCGGACCGTCGTCGTGCGGGCCCAGGGTCACCGCGCACAGGGTGTCCAGGTCGTTGGGCACCGCGGGGGCCAGCTCCGCGGGCGCGACCGGGGCACCGCCCACCTGGGGCGCGACCGGGACGTCGCCTGCAGCCACTCCCGTGCCCTCGGGCCAGCGCCCGGTGAGCGTGAGGTAGAGCAGCGCGACGAGGCCCACGGTGTCCGCGCGGGTCGTGGAGCGGGCGTCGCCCAGCCCACGGTCGAGCAGCTCGCCGTCGAGGGCCAGGCCGGTCACGAGCACCTGCCCTGCGGGCGTGATCCGCACGGAGGAGGGGCGAAGAGCCAGATGGTGCACACCGCGGCGACGCGCGACCTCGAGCGCGACCGCCGCCTCGCCCACGACGGCGCGGGCCTGGTCGGCCGGCAGCGGGCCCCGGGCCGTGAGCTCGGCGAGGTCGCGGCCCACGAGGGGCTCGGTGACGGTGTAGGCAACCCCCTGGTGGTCGCCGACGTCGAGCACGCGCAGCAGCCGTGGGTCGGTGACCAGGGCCGCGCGTCGGGCGGCGTCCTGAGCCTGGGCCACACGGCCGCTGCGCAGCACGAGGGCGCGCACCGGGCGGTCCAGGATCTGGTCGCGGGCGTCCCAGGCCTCGACACCGGGCAGGTCGGTGCGGGTGGGTTGCTGGAGGCGGTACCGACCGGCGAGCAGCGTGCCGCGACCGATCGCGACGGCGTCCAGACGACCACCTCCGGTTCGGGCCGAGCCGCGGCTCCCGCGGTCGGCGTGGGTGCTCATCGTACGACCCACGCGCGCGAGCACCGGTGCGAGAAGGTCGTCGAGCTCGGAGACGCGCATCAGGCGTAGCAGCCCGAGGTAGACCCCGAGCATCACCAGGCCCACGACCACGAGGGCGGCGACCACTTGGAGAAGACCCGTCCGCGCGAGGTCACCGAAGAGGTGGCTCAGCGGCCACCCGACGCCCGCTGCCGCGAGTGCCGCGAGGCCGGCCTTGAGATGCAGCGTGAGGACGCGGCGTCCGCCGCCCCCGAGGCGGCGCCGCACCGCGAGCACGCCGGTCACGGCGCCCAGCACGTACGAGGCGCCGATCGCGGCTCCCGCCGCGACGGTCCAGCGCACGGGCGCGAGGACGAGCGAGCCCGCGAACGTGCCCCCCGCGACGAGCAAGGACATCGGCAGCTGGAGCCAGAACAGCGTGCGCGCGTCCTCGAACGCGTAGTGCACCCGCTGGACGAGGGACCAGATGCCCAGCCCGGCGAGCCCGGCCACGAGCGCGACGATCACCGGCGCGAGGGCCGAGACCTCGGCCGCCGTCACGGAGGGCAGGACGAGGCGGGCGACGGGCAGCGCGAGCACCGCGAGCACCGCCGTCGCGAAGATCGTGAAGACGCCCAGCACACGCAGGCCGTAGGAGGTGTCCCGCCGCACCGCCGCGGTGTCCCGCTCCGCCGCGTGCCCGGACAGGCGCGTGAAGAGCGCGGTCAGGAGCGAGACCGTCACGAGCGAGTGCGGCAGCATGAACACGAGGAACGCGTAGTTGTAGGCGTTGTTGCCCGCGATCTCGAGCCCGTACCCGCCTGCCTCGGCGGCCGAGGACGTGATGCGGGTGACGGTGAGGATGCCGAGCTGGCCGATCACGAGGGCGCCGAAGGTCCACCCCGCGACGCGACCGGCGCTGCCCAGGCCCACGCCGCGCCAGCCGAACCGCGGTCGGAACCGGAACCCGCTGCGGTACAGCGGCCACACGAGCACGGCCGCCTGCACGACGACGCCCAGGGTCGCGGTGCCCGCGAGCAGCGTGACCCGGGGAGGGTCCCAGGTGCCGAGGTTCGCGGGGGCGTCGACGTCGTAGCCGCCGAAGACCGCGATGAACACCGCGAGACCCGCGATCGCCACGACGTTGTTCGCCACGGGCGCCCACATGAACGGGCCGAAGCTGCCGCGGGCGTTGAGCACCTGCCCGAGCAGCGTGTAGACGCCGTAGAAGAAGATCTGCGGGAGGCACCACAGCGCGAACGTGGTCGCGAGCGAGAGGAACTCCGGGTCCGCGGAGTCGGTCGCGATGCGCACCACCACGGGGGCGGCGACCGTCACGACCGCGGCGACCCCGAGCAGGATGGCGGCCGCCAGGGTCAGCAGACGGTCGACGAACTCCTGGCCGGACTCCGAGCGGTAGGCCTTGACCACCTGCGGCACGAGCACGGCGTTGAGCACGCCGCCCGCGAGGAGCATGTAGATCATGTTGGGCAGCCAGTTCGCGACCGCGAACGCGTTGGCCGCGCCGACGTTGAGCCCCACGGCTGCGCCGAGCACCGCGCCGCGCACGAGCCCGAGCACGCGCGAGGTCGCCGTGCCCGCGGCCATGACGGCGGTGCTGCGACCGAGGCCCCCGCCGGCGCTCACCCGGACTCCTCCTCGGGCGAGAGCGCGTCGGGCCCGGCGGCCACCGGCTCGGAGCGACGGCCGGTACGCCCACGGCGCACGGTGCGGACCAGACCGATGACCACGCCGATCGCGAGGAGGGCACCCAGGACGGCGGTGCCGATGCCCTCCCACTCGGCGCGCACCCGCACCTCCATCACCGTCGAGTCGTCGAGCAGCACGCCCTCGCTCGTGCGGAGCTCGACCGCGACGCCCACGTCGGCGCTCTGGATCGCGTGCACGGGGACGTGCACGGTCTCCGTGGCGCGTGGCGCGAGGGTCACGAGCGGCGCGTCGTCGACCCGGAGCCTCGGATCCTGCGGGCGCAGGGTCACGCCGACCTCGACGGCCTGGTCCAGCGTGTTCTCGACGACCACGGGGAGCTCACCCGTGGTCGAGATGAGGTTGATCTGGCTCCCCGAACGCACCTGGACCGCCGAGCGCAGGTCCTGCGTGGTGGCCACCGACCGCTCGACGAGGCTGCGACGTCCTGCCGGGTCCGCGCGCCACGCCGTCGCGACGGCGGCCAGCAGCTCGCCGTCGGGGTCGCCCAGCAGGGACGCCGGGTCCTCGGCGATCTCGGCCAGCTCGACCCGCGTCGCGAGGGTTTCCTCGACCGTGTCGAGGGTGGTCGCCTCGATCGCCCCTTCTGCCGTGACGCGCTCGGGGAGCGTCCCCCGGTCGATGCCCGGGTCGGGTGCGCCCACGAGGGCCGAGAGGGGCTCCAGCCGCACCCAGGGCGCCGCCTCGAGCGCGCCGAGCTGGGCCGACGCGATCGCCGGGTCAGGGTGCCAGTCCCGGGGGAGCCCGATCAGCAGGTGACGGCTGTCGCTCGGTCGCTCGCGCGTCACGACGGCGAGCTCGGCGAGCACGTCCTGCGCGGCGGTGGCCGGGGTGGTCCCGGTGGGAGCGACGTCGCCGTCCGGGCGGTCCTCGCCCACCTGGAAGCCGCCGGCACGTACCGCGGTGGACAGCCGCTCGTCGGGCACGAGCACGGTCACGTCGCCTGCGGCCGTGCTCACGCTCGTACGGCCCGACGGCGTGTAGGTGAGGGCTCCCGGGGGGAGCAGCTCACCCGGCCCGACGACGACGGCGTGCGGGCTCCCGGCCTGCGCGAAGCCCGCGGTCACCAGGTCCGGCAGGGACTCCGCGGGCAGCGCGAGCGCCGCGCTCGCGGTGTCGGGCAGCTCGGTGCCCTCCGCGACGTCGCGCGCACGCTCACGGGCGAGGGTCAGGACGTCAGGCTCGCCGGCGTGCGCAAGGGCCGTCAGGTCGGCGTCGCCGTAGGGCAGGAGCGGCACGTCGCGACCGATGGTCCCGCGCAGCAGGTCCGCGACCCAGGCGTCGACGACGGTGGCGTCCTCGGACGTGCCGACCTCACCGTCCTCACCCGTGCTGCCCTCGCCGTCGTCGGCCGCGTCACCCACCCCACCCGCGGCGGTGGCCGGCACCTCCGCGAGGGAGGGGTCGAGCAGCCAGGTCACGTCCTTGTGCGTGGCCGTCGCCTCGAGCACGGCGGCGAGGCGGCCGTCCGGGGCCGTCAGGTCGGCGAGCTCCTCGACGTCGGTCGTGCCGTCGGTGTCGGGCGTGCCCCCGACCACGGGCACGAGCACGCTCACGCGCGTGGGGGTCACCTCGTCCCGCGGGAACCACAGCATGAAGCTGCGCGCCGAGCCGAGCCGCGTGCGTGCCGGATCGGCCTCGTCGACCACCGTCACCGCGATGCCGTGCGCGCCCCAGTCCTCCCACGCCGGGCCGAGCCCGGTGCGGTCGGCGGGAAGGGTCAGCTGGACCGTGCGCGTGGCGCCGGGGGGGAGGGGGACGTCCGAGGCGTCCTCGACGCGGGCCGGCCCGGTGCGCGCGTCCGGCGCCGCCGTGCGCCAGCGGTCGAGGCTGGACCTGCTGATGAACGAGCCGGAGTCCAGGTGCAGCGCAGTGCGTGGCGCGGTGACCGGGACGTCCCCCGTGTTGCGCAGCTCGACCCGCACCGTCAGGTCCTCGCCGGCGTCGAGCACCTGGGGCGTGACCGCCGTGATGCGGACCTCGACCGGGAGCGCGGCCCCGGCGGGCTCGAGCTCGCCCACCGCGGACGGACCGGGAGCCGCGGGTGCGGCCGCCGTCGCGGTCGCGGCGAGCGGCACGAGGACGGTCACGGCGACCGTCGCGAGGAGCGCCGCACCCCGACGGGCACGACCGGGCCGCCGGGTCATGCGTCGCCGGAGAGCACGGCGAACGCGGCGATCGCGAGGCGACGCTCGTTCGGGTAGGCGAGCCGGTCGGCGAGGTCCACGACAGGGACCCACGCGACGTCCTCGGCCTCGCCGTCGGGGTCGCCCTCGACCGTGAGCGTGCCGCCGGTCGCCTCGAGCAGGAAGTGGTGGACCACCTTGTGCACGCGGCGGTCGTCACCGGTGAACCAGTAGTCGATCGTGCCGAGCCGCGCGACGACAGTGCCGTGGATGCCGGTCTCCTCGGCGATCTCGCGCACCGCGGCCTCCTCGGGCGTCTCGACGCCCTCGAGGTGGCCCTTGGGCAGGCACCACTCGAGCCGGCCGGCGCGGTTGCGGCGCGCGATCACCGCCGCGTGCGCCGTCGGGCGGCGCGGGTCGACCACGAGGCCCCCGGCCGAGGTCTCCTCGACCACCGGCAGCGGCGGACCCGTCCGACGGCGTGCGCGCGGGTCGATGTGCAGCGCGTGCCCACCGGGCGGCGTCGGGACGAGCCCGGGCCGCGGGTGGGGGACGGCGCTGGACATGGCGCCACTGTAACGAGGCCGCACGTCCCACGAGGGGACGCCCGTCCGCGGCGGATCTGGCACGCTGGTGTGTCGTGCCGACCTCGCCCCGCCCCCAGGACGCCGCCCCCCGCGGCCCGGTGACCACCGCGGACCTCGCCGTGCTGCGGCGCCGCGCGCTCGCGGTGCTCGCCGACCTGACGCCCGCCGCGCTCGAGCTCGGTGAGGCCTTCGCCGCGCAGGGCCACGAGCTCGCGCTCGTCGGTGGGCCGGTGCGGGACGCGTTCCTCGGACGGGCGAGCGCGGACCTCGACTTCGCGACGTCGGCGACGCCCGACGAGACGCAGCGGATCCTCGCGAGGTGGGGTGACGCGCACTGGGACATCGGCAAGGCCTTCGGCACCATCGGCGCGCGCCGGCACGCGCGGCCCGAGCGCGACGGTCGTGCCGCGAGCCCGGACCTCGTGGTCGAGGTGACCACCTACCGCGACGACGCCTACGAGCCGTCGTCGCGCAAGCCCGAGGTGGTGTTCGGCGACTCCCTCGAGGGGGACCTCTCCCGGCGCGACTTCACGGTCAACGCGATGGCCGTGCGGGTGCCCGCCCTGACGTTCGTCGACCCGTTCGACGGGCTGGCCGACCTCGCGGCGCGGCGCCTGCGTACCCCCGTGACCGCCGAGCAGTCGTTCGACGACGACCCGCTGCGGATGATGCGCGCGGCCCGCTTCGCGGCGCAGCTCGGCTTCTCGCTCGACGACGACGTGCGGTCGGCGATCGAGCGGATGGCGGAGCGGATCGCGATCGTGTCGGCCGAGCGCGTGCGGGACGAGATCGTCAAGCTGCTGCTGGCACCTGACCCGCGGCCGGGGCTCGAGGTGCTCGTGAACTGCGGGCTGGCCGACCACGTGCTGCCCGAGCTGCCGGCGCTGCGGCTCGAGATCGACGAGCACCACCGGCACAAGGACGTCTACCAGCACTCGCTCACGGTCCTCGCGCAGGCGATCGCGACCGAGACCGGCACGCACGCCGAGCCGACCGGTCCCGTGCCCGGACCGGACCTGGTGCTGCGGCTCGCGGCGCTGCTGCACGACATCGGCAAGCCCGCGACGCGCAGGTTCGAGCCCGGTGGCGGCGTGAGCTTCCACCACCACGAGGTGGTGGGCGCCAAGCTCGTGGCCCGTCGCCTGAAGGCACTTCGCTTCGACAAGGAGACCGTCCAGGCGGTGGCGCGGCTCACCGAGCTGCACCTGCGGTTCCACGGCTACGGCGAGCAGCGCTGGACCGACTCGGCCGTGCGCCGGTACGTGACGGACGCCGGGCCGCTGCTCGAGCGCCTCCACCGACTCACGCGCTCCGACTGCACCACGCGCAACCGCCGCAAGGCCGAGCAGCTGTCGTTCGCGTACGACGACCTCGAGCGCCGCATCGCGGAGCTGCGCGAGCACGAGGAGCTCGCGGCCATCCGTCCGGACCTCGACGGCCAGCAGATCATGGCCGTCCTGGGCATCCCGCCGGGCCGCGAGGTGGGCGAGGCGTACCGGTTCCTGCTGGACCTGCGCATGGAGCAGGGGCCGCAGGAGCCCGAGGTCGCCGAGGCCGCGCTGCGCGCGTGGTGGGCCGAGCGGTCGGCGCCGTCGTCGGACGCGTGACGTGCGCCTCTGGTCGGTGCACCCGCGCCACCTCGACCGGCAGGGCCTGACGGCCTGCTGGCGCGAGGGGCTGCTCGCCCAGAAGGTGCTCACGGGCGGGACCCGCGGCTACCGCAACCATCCTCAGCTGCGCCGGTTCGGCACGGTGCCCGCGGTCGCGACCGCGGACTCACCCGTCCACCCCGGCGGCGCGATCACCACGTACCTGCACGCGGTGGTCGACGAGGCCGAGGCGCGCGGCTACACTACGACCGTGCCAAGGTCCTCGGCCCGGCCGACGGCGGTCTGCGGCTCGAGGTGACGCAGGACCAGCTCGCGCACGAGTGGGCCCACCTGCGCGACAAGCTCGCGCGCAGGAGCCCCGAGGTGCTCGCGCGCTGGGCCCACCTCGCGCTCCCGGACCCGCACCCGATGCTCGTCGTGGTCCCGGGCCCGGTCGAGCCGTGGGAGGTGCTCACCGACCTCCCCGCCGCACCCGTGCGGCCCGGGCGGTAGGCGTCAGGCCTCGACGCGCACCACGAGCACGCAGACGTCGTCCTCCTGGTCCGGCTCGACGAACCGCGCGAGCAGCTCGCTGCACACCTGCTCGGCGCTCGCCTCGAGCGGGAGCTCGCGGAGGGCGGACCCGAGCGCGTCCATCCCCTCGCGCAGGCTCCGGTCGCGCCGCTCGACGAGGCCGTCGGTGTAGATCACGAGGGTCGCACCGGGCTCGAGCAGCACACGACCCTCCTCGATCGGCCGGCCGAGCGTGGGGATGCCCACGGGGGTCGTGAGCCCTGCGTCGAGCAAGGTGACCTCACCGTCGGCCGAGCGCAGCAGGGGCGGCGGGTGGCCGGCGCGCGTGTAGTGCACCGCACCGTCCTCGAGCCGCAGGTAGACGCACGTCGCGATGTCCGCCATGCCGAGCCCGCGCACCAGCTCGTCCAGGCGTCCGACGACGGCGGCGGCCGGGTCGCCGGCCCACGCGTACGAGCGCAGCACCGAGCGCAGCTGACCCATCGACGCGGCGGCGCTGAGGTCGTGGCCCACCACGTCGCCCACGGCGAGCCCGACGGCGCCGTCGGGCAGCGCGAGCACGTCGAACCAGTCGCCGCCCACCTGGGCCCGGCGCAGCGCGGGGATGTAGGCGGCGGCCACGTCGAGCCCGGGCAGGTCGGGGATCTCCGGCAGCAGCGAGCGCTGGAGCGTGAGCGCCGCCTCGCGCTCGCGCGCGTAGAGCCGCACGTTGTCGAGTCCGAGGCCCGCGCGGTGCCCGATGTGGGCGGCCGTCACGACGTCGTCCTCGGAGAACTCCTGACCCGGCCCCACGACCAGGCACATCACCCCCAGCACGCGGTCGCGTGCGCGCAGCGGGACGACGAGGGCGTGCGCGAGGCCGAGCCGCTCGAGCAGCTCGAGCTGAGCGGGTGTGGTGCGCCCGGGCAGGCTCGCGACGTCCACGGGGAAGGGTGCCGCGACGTGCCCCAGGTCGCTCGCGAGCGCGGCCTGGACGCTCGGGGAACGGGTGAGCCACGACACGTCGTCGTGCTCGAGCGCCTGGGCGGCCTCACGGGTGGCCGGGTCACGCGTCGCGACGTGCAGCGTCTCCACGCCGCCGCGGTCGTTCGTCACCGCCACGAAGCCCCACGTCGCGAGGCGCGGCACCGCGAGGTCGGCGAGCGCCGTGACCGCGCGGCCGTAGTCGAGGTGTTGCGCGATCGTGCCGCTCACCTCAGCGAGCAGCTCGAGGCGCTCGGTCGAGACGCGCGCGCGGTCGAGCGCCGTCTCGCGCGCGACCTGGCTGTCGATGCGCGCCGTGACGTCGGCCTGGATGCCCACGTGATGGGTCACGCGCCCCTCGCTGTCGAGGACGGGGCTGATGACCACCTGGTTCCAGAACGGAGTGCCGTCCTTGCGGTAGTTGAGCAGGGTGTCGGCGATGGTCACGCCCGCGTCGAGGGCGTCGCGCATACGCACGACGACGGCGCGGTCGGTGTGCTCGCCCTGGAGGAACCGGCAGTTGCGGCCGACGGCGTCCTCGGCCGAGTAGCCGGTCACGCGCTCGAACGCAGGGTTGACCCAGATCAGCGGGTCGTCCGGCTGGTGCGGGTCGGAGATCGTGAACGACAGGTCGCTCGCGATCGCGGCACGGGTGTGCAGGTCGTCCCCGAGGTGCTGCAGCGCCTGGACCTCGGCGCCCAGCGACATCGGCAGCAGGATGACGAGGGCCTGGCCCACGAGCGGGCCGGGGGCGTCGACCAGCGGGACACCGATGAGCCAGAGAGGCTCACGCGCGAAGGTCGCGGCGGAGGCGCGGGCGGCCGTCACCTGCTGGCCCCGGGCCGGCGTGCCGCGGGCCACCGCGGTGAGCGTGTGGACCGCGCGGTCGAGGGGGGTGCCGTCGGCGGTACGCAGACCCGCGGCCTCCGACCACTCGGCGAGGGAGACCGGTAGGTGAAGACCCGGTGCGAGGTCGACCGCGAGCAGGTTGGCGTGGACCACCTCGTCGTGCTCGAGGTCGACGAGCAGGGTCGCCGCCGCCTGCTCGCGCAGGTGGGCCGGCAGCGCTGCCGCGCCCGTGGGATCGGCGTCCCCCACGGTGTCGCCGGCGGGGGTCTCGAGGTCGGTCACGTCGCTCAGGTTAGGCGAGGTCGGTCGGTGGCGCCGCAGCGGAGAGTGCCCCCTCGTGCCGGGTCGAGGCCCGGCGGTAGGCGACGGCCGTGAGCACGTAGACCACTGCGAGGGTTACCAGCACGGCGCGCGACCAGCCCGAGTCGGGCAGCGCGACGGCGGCGAGGGCGGCCGCGCCGACGAAGGCGGCGTTGTAGAGGACGTCGTACAGCGCGAACGCCCGGCCGCGCACGCCGTCGTCGGTGGCGCGCTGGACGATCGTGTCGACCGCGATCTTGGCCCCCTGGACGCTGAGCCCGAGGAGCACGGCCGCGGTCGCGACCACCCCGAACGCAGGCGACGTCGCGAGCACCACCTGGCTGAGGGCGCCCAGACCGAGGCACAGGGTCACCCAGGCGGCGGGGCTCATGCGTTCGTGGGCGAGGGGCGTGAGGAGGATGCCCAGGCCGTTGCCCGCGAACGAGATCGACGTGAGCAGCCCGAACATGGCCAGGCCCGCCGCGGCGTCGGTGGGGTCGCTCAGCAGGTTGCGCGAGATCAGGATGAGCGCGATGAAGTTCACGCCGTAGAGGAAGCGGTGCACACCCATGACGCCGAGCGCGTGCGCGGGGGTGCGGAGCGCGACCAGCTGCCGGGCGCCGTCGCGGAGCTCGGCGACGGTGGCCGCGAGGTCCTCGCGCAGGTGTCGGCTGCGCTGCTCGGGGCCGAGCTGGTCGCGGCCCAGGCGCAGCGCGAGCGACGAGGCCCCACCGAAGAGCAGGGCGGCCACCGCGAGCACGACGCCGTCCTCGAGGGGACCCGCAGGGACGAGGAAGCCGATCGCGAGGCCCAGGCCCGCCCCGACCACCGCAGCCACGGCCCCGAGCGTCGGCGTCAGGGTGTTGGCCATGAGCAGCTGCTCGCGCGGCACCACGCGCGGCAGCGCGGCCGAGAGCGCGGCGAGCAGGAACCGGTTGATCCCCAGCGTCACGAGTGCGAGCACGTACACGGCGGGGCCCACGCCGACGGTGACCATGAGGGTCGCGAGCACGAGGGTGAGGACGAGGCGGGTCGCGTTCCCGAGGAGCAGCACCTGACGGCGTCGCCAGCGATCGAGGAGGGGGCCGGCGAACGGGCCCACCACCGTGAACGGGAGCAGCAGCACCGCGAACGCCGCGGCGACGTCGGCCGCTGTCGTGAGTCGTTCCGGTGCGAAGAAGAACAGCGTCGCGAGGCCGATCTGGAACATGCCGTCGCCGCACTGCGAGACCAGGCGCACCGCGAACAGCCTGCGGAAGTCCCGGTGCACCGCCACGACCCGCAGGTCACCGAGCACGCTCACCGCCGCAGGCTACCCCTCGAACGGGGGCGTCCAGGCCTGGCCGACGACCCTTAGCATGATCGGACCAGGTCCGAGCGCGAGGGGGACGTACATGCCAGGGGGTGGGTTCGAGGTCGACCCGGCCGAGCTCGAGGCGGCCGCGGGTCGGCTCCGCGTGACCGTCGAGGACGGCACACGCGAGCTCCAGTGCATCGCCTGGGGGCAGCGCTACGGCCACGAGGCGCTGGCTGCCGCCCTCGTGCAGCTCGTCACCGACGCGGACAAGGCCGTCGAGCAGGCGTCGGCGAAGGTGGAGGCGCTCGCGGTCGGCCTCGAGGAGCAGGCCGAGGACTACCGGTCGACCGACGCCGCGGCACAGACCCGGCTCGCGCCCGGGCCGTGGATGGGCCCACCGACGCTTCCGACCACGACCGCACCGCCGTGGGCCGCACCCCCGTGGGCCTCGCGACTCGGCCCGACCGCGGTCGGCCAGGGCGGCGCGGGGTGACGGCGCTCGGGAGCACCACCGACGCGCGTGCGCTCGTCCCGGGCGACGACGCGTCAGTCCGTGCCGACGCCACCGCGCTCGAGGAGCGGTCCGGGCAGCTCGACACCCTCGCGGACGACCTCGCGGCGTTCCGCGTGCCGGCCTGGACCGGCCCGTCGGCCGACACCTTCCACGAGGCGCTCGGTCAGCAGCCTCGTACGTGGCGGACCACCGCGGATGCCCTCACCTCGGCGGCCGGGCGACTCACGACCTACGCCGACGTGCTCGTCGGTGCCCAGGCGGACGCCGCGCAGGCGATCGACCTCTGGGCCGAGGGCGAGGCGGCCACCGCGTCGGCGACCCGCTCCCACGACGCCCAGGTCGCCTCGTACCTCCGGTCGCTGACCTCGACGCAGCCGGAACCGCCACCCCCACCGTTCGTCGACCCGGGCGCCGCACTGCGGCAGGAGGCCCAGGACCTCCTGGACTCCGCGCGTGACGCCGTGCGACGCGCCGGAGACGACGCCGCCGACGCCCTCGCCGAGATCACGGTCAGCGACGTGCCCGTGGTCCACAACCAGGCCGGCTGGCAGGGCCCGACGGCGTCCGGCAGCACGTCCGGTCCGCTGTTCACCTACGACCCGGCGACCGGGGAGATGAAGCTCGACGTCGCGAAGGCCGAGGGTGAGGCGAGCCTGTTCTCGGCCGACGCGTCGTCGCGCGCGACGCACGGCTCGCTCTTCGCCGAGGCGGAGGCGAGCACCATGGTCGGGGCCCGGGGTGAGGCCCTCGCGGGCGTCAGCGAGCACACCCTGCGGGCCCGGGCCGAGGGCAGCGTCGGCGTGCACGCCGACGCCTCGGCCTCGGCCGGGCACGAGCACGCGAGCGTCGAGGTGGGGGCCAGCGGCCTCGCCGGTGCGCACGCCGAGGCCGGTGTGCAGATCGGCAAGGAGGGCGTGACGGCCGAGGCAGGAGCGTTCGCCGGGGCCAAGGGCGAGGTCAACGCCGGGGTCGAGGTCGCCGGCGTCGGGGCCGAGGCCTCCGCCGAGGGCTGGGCCGGGATCGGTGCCGAGGCCGACGCTGGCCTCGGCCGCAACCCCGACGGCAGCTGGACCCTGCGCGTCAAGGCGGGGGCCGCCGTCGGCCTCGGCGGGTCCGGCGAGGTCGCCCTCACGCTCGACCCGCAGGGCGTCGTGGACGCCGCCGAGGACGCCGCCGACTGGGTGGGCAGCCTGTTCGACTGACCGACCCGCACGGTGTGACACCGTGGCAGGGCTGCCGACCGTGCACAGGAATGAGGAGAGATGCCCGTCCCACCCTCGCTCACGCTCCGGCTACCCCCGCGCTGGCGCGTGCAGGAGCCGCCCGCGGGGCTCGACCTGGTCGCGCTCCACGAGACCCCCGACGAGGGGTTCACGGCGACCATCACCCTCGCGATGGACGCCGTCGAGGGTGCCGACGACGTCGCCCAGGTGGTCACGGCCATGGCCGACGGCGCGGTCGAGCGCCTCGCCGCCGTCGAGCGCGACGTGACGGTGCACCGCCGCGGCGCGATCGGCCCTGCCTCCGCCCCAGGGCTGGCCCAGGAGGTCAGGCTCGTGACCACGGTGGGCGAGGGCTCGGTGCGGCTCACGCAGGTGCAGGTGTACCTGCCCGCCCCGGACCTCTCGGACGACGACCGGCTCGCGGTCTACAGCCTGACGTTCACCGCGACCGCCGCGCAGGCCCCCGAGCTGGCCCCCGACTTCGAGGCGCTCGTGCGCAGCGTGCGCCCCGAGGTTCCCGGCGCCGCCCCCGAGGGCTGACGCTCAGAGGCGACCGGTCGCGGCGAGCACGACGAGGAGCCCGCCGACCACCAGGGCCAGCGCGAGGGCCGCACCCCCGACGACGAGGCCCGTGCGCTGGGCCCCACCCATCCGCTCCGACCAGCCGAGCGCCCGGGCGGCGTCGCGCACCATGCCCTGACCCTCGGCCGAGGTGAACGTGAAGTCGACCACGCGGCCCGCGCGCCCCTGCGCGTCGACACCCCACGTGCGCTCCGACTCGAAGCCGTACGTGCGCCCGAGCGTGCGCTCGACGCGCGCCGCCGCCACCAGCCTGGGCACGCGGCCCGCCGCGTCCACGCCGGCCTCCCACCGCACCTCGAAGTGCTCCTCCGTGAGCGTCAGGGAGCGCGACGCCTCGTCGAGGACGACCTTGTGCTCCACGACCCGGCGCGCCCGTGACGCGCCGAGCGGCCCGTACCAGCGCGAGTCCGTGAGGTCGATGCGCAGGTCGAAGCCCTCGGGGGTCTCGACCACCCGGTACGGCGTGTCGGCGGCCCGCTCGACCACCGCGGCGCGCAGCTCGTCCGCGGCGGGGCTCACGACTCGTCGTCCGCCTGGGGCTCCGCGTCGACCACCACGTCGAGCGCGACCTCGTCGTCGACGACGTCCGTCGCCGTCACGGTGATGCCGTAGGTCGCTCCGCGGTCCGTGAGCGTGCAGCGCACCTCCGCGCCGGCCTCCGCGTCGAGCGGGTCCGGGCAGTCGACCTGCTCGGGTGCGCGGCCGACCTCCTCCGCGAGGAGAGCGCTCACCTGGGTCTCGAGCTCGTCGGTGGAGACCTGGGCGTTGCCCACCGACACCGAGCAGGCGGACGTGAGGACGAGGAGAAGGCCCGCGGCGGGGACCGAGAGAAGCTGACGCATGGCGCACATTCTGGCACCCCGGGCCGGGGCCGGGGCCGGGGCCGGTCGGGGTCGAGGTCACCCGCACACCCGCCCCAACCGGAGCCACGTGTCGCCCGTTCTCTGGGCAAGGACGTCCAGGATGGCGTCGTGCAGCACACCGGGGAGGTCACGTGAGCAGGTGGGAGCCGCTGCTCGAGCAGGTGGTCCACGAGAGGTACGGACGCCTGGTGGCGTACGCGACGCTGCTCGCGGGCTCACCTGCCGAGGGCGAGGACCTGGTGCAGGACGCCCTGGTCGCGACCTTCTCGAGCCGTGCGCGGCTGCGGAGCCTGCCCGAGGCCGAGGCCTACGTTCGGCGCGCGATCGCGTCACGGTCGATCGACCGGGGTCGACGCCGCACGCTCGAGCGCCGCGCGCTGCAGACCGTGGGGTCGCGCCGCGAGGCGGCGAGCCCAGCCGAGCCCGGGCGCTCGGAGGCGCTCGGGCAGGACGTCGTCGACGCCCTCGCCCGGCTGAGCCCGCGCGTACGGGCATGCGTCGTGCTGCGGCACATGGAGGACATGTCGGTCCGCGACACGGCCCGCGCGCTCGGACTGAGCGAGGGCGCCGTGAAGCGGTACGTGTCCGACGGCGTCGCCCGACTCAACGCCGAGCTCGGGACCGAGGCGGCCGTCCACATCCCTGTCGAGACCACGGAGAAGGAGGTGCGCCGTGCGTGAGCTGAGCGACGCGATGAACGAGGCCTTCGAGCAGCGTGCCCGCGCCATGGACGGGCTCGCACCCTCGGCGCGCGACCTCTCGGGGATGCGGCGTCAGGTGCGGCGTCGGCGCGTGCTGCGGCACACGGCAGAGGCCGCCGTGGTGGTGCCGGTGGTCGCGGCGCTCGCGGTCGGCGGCCTCTGGCTCACGGCCGAGGGCCCCACCCCGCCGCCGGCCGAGACTCCGACGGTCGAACCGACGCCCACGGAGTCGCCCGAGCCGACCGAGACGCCCGATCCGGGTGAGGACCTGGGTGCACCCGTCCTGCGGCCCGGCTTCGCGCCCTTCCACGAGCTGCCCGACGGCGTGCTCGCGCAGACGGGCCCGGGCTGGGTCGTGGCGACCGTCGTCCCGGTGACCACGGACATGGCGACATCGGAGCACACCGAGGAGGGCGTCTTCCTCATCCGCCCCGACGGCACACGGTTCCTGGTGCGGTGGCTTCCCACCGGCCTCGAGCGCGACGGCACCACGGCGACCTGGACCCAGCACGACGTCGTGCGCTTCGACCCCGCCGCGGGGACGGTGCTGCTCAACGCGCGCCACTGGACCTACACGTACGCAGGTGACTTCGTGGGGATCGAGGGATCGGTGAACGACGCTGCCGGCGACCTCGTCGAGCTGGACGTCGAGACGGGCGAGATGCAGACGGTCGGTTCGCCGCCCGAGGGCGCGAACCAGCTGGTCGGCGTGGTGGGCGACGACCTGCTGTGGGCCCCGCACCCCGAGGGCGAGGACTCCGTGCTGTTCCTGTCCGGGCCGTCGGGCGTCCGCGAGATCGACACGCAGGCACCGTCGGGCGGAGCGGTGGAGATCAGCCCGGACGGACGCCTCGCGGTCACCGGACGGTCGGCAGGCGAGATCGAGGTGGTGGACCTCGTGGCAGGCGAGAGCAGGGAGGTCGCCCCACGTCCGGCGGAGGGGTCCTGCTCCGTCCTCGCATGGTGGGACGAGCAGACCCTGGCTGTCGTGTGCACGGACGACGCAGGTGACGAGGAGCTCGTGACCTACGACGCCGAGGATCTCGCCGCAGGGCCGACGCCCGTGTGGGACGTGCGGTCGATCGAGATCCAGACCTGGGGCGCCGCGCGCCTGGCCGACGGGCGTCTCGCCGTCGCGGCGCGCGACGCCACGGCGTCGGGGGAGTGCACCGACGGGGTCTACCTGGTGAGCGGTCGAGAGAGCGCGCTGCTGGTTGCCGACATGCGGACGCGGGAGGGCATCTATGACACGACCGTGGTCGGCGGCGTCGCCTACGTGACCGCCACGACGTGCAACGAGGTCGAGTCTCCTCGCACCCCGATGCTCCTGGCGGTCGACCCGGCCACGGGCACCGTGGTCGAGCTGGTCGCGGACGCCGGCCCGGAGTACGGCGGGGCCTTCGCCTCGTCGCTCTCCTACGCCGTGGCGGACTGACCCCGTCGTCTGTCTGGGCATCGGAGGGTGGCTCACGCCATCCGTGAGCAACCCTCCGACGAGCGCGGGTCGGCGTCCACAGGTCGTCGGGTTCGGGGGGCGTCCACAGCGACGACGGCCCGGGTGACTGCCGGCGCGCACCGGCGGGCCGTGCTCGACCGCCGCCCAGGTGGCGGCCGCCCTCCGAGGGCGCGGCTGGACCGGGCGGCTCCGGCAGTGCGGACCACGGTGCAGGATCTCGGAGAGTTGATCACGGAGTACGTGAGCAGGTCCCCGGAGCCACCGACGGCTGAGGGTGCTTGTTGCCGAGCGGTGAGCCTGTTCCGTGACGGCCGAAGGGCCGGGGCGAACTGCATGCCCCGGCCCTTCAACCTTCCTTGCACAAGGTCACCTCTCGGCGTCACCCGCGATGAAGGCCTCGAGCTGCGCCCGGCCCTTCGTGTCCTCCATCTGCACCGGCGGCGACTTCATGAAGTACGTCGACGCGGACAGGATGGGGCCGCCGACGCCGCGGTCCTTGGCGATCTTCGCCGCGCGCAGGGCGTCGATGATGATGCCGGCCGAGTTGGGCGAGTCCCAGACCTCGAGCTTGTACTCGAGGTTCAGGGGCACCTCGCCGAACGCGCGGCCCTCGAGGCGCACGTACGCCCACTTGCGGTCGTCGAGCCACGCGACGTAGTCCGAGGGGCCGATGTGGACGTTGCGGTCCTCCTTCTTGCCGGCCAGCGGGCCGTCGTCGATGTTGGAGGTGACGGCCTGGGTCTTCGAGAGCTTCTTCGACTCGAGGCGGTCGCGCTCGAGCATGTTCTTGAAGTCCATGTTGCCGCCGACGTTGAGCTGGTACGTGCGGTCCAGCACCACGCCGCGGTCCTCGAAGAGCTTGGCGAGCACGCGGTGCGTGATCGTCGCGCCGACCTGCGACTTGATGTCGTCGCCGACGATCGGCACGCCCGCCTGCTCGAACTTCGCGGCCCACTCCGGGTCCGACGCGATGAAGACCGGCAGCGCGTTGACGAACGCGACGCCCGCGTCGATCGCCGCCTGCGCGTAGAACTTGGCGGCGTCCTCCGAGCCCACCGGCAGGTAGCAGATCAGCACGTCGGCCTGCGCGTCGCGCAGCGCCTGCACCACGTCGACCGGCTCCGCGTCCGACTCCTCGATGGTCTCGGCGTAGTACTTGCCGATCCCGTCGAGCGTGTGGCCGCGCTGGACGGTCACGCCGAGCGGCGGGACGTCCGTGATCTTGATGGTGTTGTTCTCGCTGGCGCCGATGGCCTCGGACAGGTCGAAGCCGACCTTCTTCGCGTCGACGTCGAACGCCGCCACGAACTCGATGTCGGACACGTGGTACGGGCCGAACTGCACGTGCATGAGGCCCGGAACCTTGCCCTGCGGGTCGGCGTCCGCGTAGAAGTGGACGCCCTGCACCAGCGACGCGGCGCAGTTGCCGACGCCCACGATGGCGACGCGGATCGAACTCATCCTCGGCTCCTCAGGTTTCTCAGTGCTGGGACGCGTCTGCGTCGTCAGCGGGTTCGGTCCCGGCCGGACGGCCGGGCTCGGGGTTCTGCGCGCGACGGTCGCCACGCTCCGTGGCACGGCGTGCGCCGCGCTCGTTGTCGATCAGTCCGTCCAGCCAGCGCACCTCGCGCTCGACCTGCTCGAGGCCGTGCCGCTGGAGCTCGAGGGTGTACTCGTCGAGCCGGTCCCGCGTCCGTGCGGCCGACTGCCGCACGTGCTCGAGCCGCTCGGCGAGCCGCGTGCGGCGACCCTCAAGGATCCGCAGCCGCGTCTCGGCGTCCGTCTGCGCGAAGAACGCGAACCGCACGTCGAAGTGCTCGTCCTCCCACGTCGTCGGGCCCGAGCTCGCGAGGGTCTGCGAGAAGTGCTCCTTGCCGTCGGCCGTGAGCTCGTAGACGTTGCGCGACCGCTTGCCCGCGAGGGCGTGCGGCGGTGGGGTCTGCGAGGCGTCGGCCGCGACGATGAGCCCGCGCTGGGCCATCGCCTTGAGGCACGGGTACAGCGAGCCGTAGGAGAGCGCGCGGAACGAGCCCAGCATCAGGTTGAGCCGCTTGCGCAGCTCGTACCCGTGCATCGGCGCCTCGTGCAGCAACCCGAGGATCGCCAGCTCGAGGACGTCGGACCTGCTCCGCACGTGCCCTCCTGTCGTGGTCGTCCGCGCTACTCTCGTGCTCGCACGCACTCGAGACAACGGACTGATGTATCGAACTGATACATCAGCGAGACTAGGGCGGTCGTGTCTGCTTGGCAAACACCCGGAGTCGCGCGGGTGCACGACCTGCACACGGGTGCACACCTCCTCCACCGGCTCGCGACGAGCCGGCAGCCATACTGGGCGGGCCAGCGGCGACACCGGTCCGTACCCTGATCCCTGGCCGGGCGACCCCGCACCGCGCGGTCGACAGGCTCGTCGTCCCAGGCACGGCTCGTCGAAAGGCACAGCGTGGCACCGGGTAACCCCCCACCCCCCCACGGCTCGACCCCCTCGGGCGGTCCGCAGCGTCGCAGCACCCGTAGCGGCTCGGGCGGCCCGTCCTCCCCGTCCCCGTGGGGACCGACGGGCGCGTCCCAGCGTCCGGCCGCGGGAGCGGGCCGGCCCTCGGCGGGCCCCCCGTCCCGGCAGCCCGCAGGCGGCGGTCGCCGCGC
>NZ_JAACYI010000036.1 GCF_009996735.1 Cellulomonas sp. APG4
CGGACGGCCCGACGCGCGACCCGTGCGGGCACCGCCGCCCGAGGCGGGCGCGGGCGTCGCGGCCGGCTCGACGTGCGGGGCCGTGACGCCGACCAGCGCGGTCAGCGTCGCGTCGCCCGGACGCACCGGGCGCGGACGCGCGTCGATGCGCGCGAGCCGCGTGAGCGTGCGCACGTCGGAGGTCTGCTCGGGCAGGACGAGCGTGACGACGTCGCCGCCCGAGCCCGCGCGCGCCGTGCGGCCCGAGCGGTGCAGGTAGGCCTTGTGCTCGGCCGGCGGGTCCACGTGGACCACGAGCTCGACGTCGTCGACGTGGATGCCACGCGCGGCGATATCGGTCGCGACGAGCACGCGCACGCCGCCGGTCGAGAACGCCTCGAGGTTGCGCTCACGCGCGTTCTGGCTGAGGTTGCCGTGCAGGTCGACCGCGGGGATGCCCTGGGCCGTGAGCTGCTTCGCGAGCTTCTTGGCCTGGTGCTTGGTGCGCGTGAAGAGCACACGACGGCCCATCCCGGCCGCGAGGTGGCGCACCACCTCGGTCTTGGTCGCGGGCGAGTCGACCGTGAGCACGTGGTGCGTCATGGTCGCGACAGGCGTCTGCTCGGGGTCCACCTGGTGCGTGGTGGGGTTCTGCAGGAACTTGCGCACCAGCTGGTCGACGCCGTTGTCGAGCGTCGCGGAGAAGAGCATGCGCTGGCCGCCCGCGGGCGTCGCCGCGAGGATCCGCCGTACGCCGGGGAGGAAGCCGAGGTCGGCCATGTGGTCGGCCTCGTCGAGCACGGTGATCTCGACGTCGTCGAGCGTGAGCACCTTCTGGCCCATGAGGTCCTCGAGGCGGCCGGGGCACGCGACGACGACGTCGACCCCGGCGCGGAGCGCGACCTCCTGCCGGTGCTGCGAGACGCCGCCGAAGATCGTGGTGACGCGCAGGCCGGCGGCCGCGGCGAGGGGCTCGAGGGTCGCGGCGATCTGGCTCGCGAGCTCACGGGTCGGGGCGAGCACGAGGCCGCGCGGACGGCCGGGGCGGCGCAGGGCGGCGACCGAGGTGCCGGGCACGTCGAGCCGCGCGAGGCGCGCGACCATCGGCAGGCTGAAGGCGAGGGTCTTGCCCGAGCCGGTGCGGCCGCGGCCGAGCACGTCGCGGCCCGCGAGCGTGTCGGGCAGGGTCGAGGCCTGGATGGGGAACGGTGCGGTGATGCCGCGCTCGGTGAGCGGGCGGACGAGGACCTCGGGCACGCCGAGGGAGAGGAAGGTCACGGGTACGGGTCGCCTTTCCGGCGGAGGGATCGGGGCTCGCGGCGGCAGTGCGGTGTGCCAGCACCCCGGGCCGTAAGGCCTTCGGGGACGGCACGCGCCGGTGCTCCACGACGGTGCGAGCCGCGCGACGCAGGGCGTGCGCGATCTCGGGTCGCACGGGTGCGCGACTCCCCCATTGTGCCCGACGCCGCCGTCGGCCGCTCACCACGTCCACGCACGGCCCCCGGACACCCCTCCTCCCCCTCCCGCGCAGGGGCCGGGGGGGTGGAGGTCGGGACACAGCGGGGCAGAGCGGTCTCGATCGCTCAAGTACCCCGCGCGTCGACCGATCTAGGTGATGGCCGCCGTCGCGGTCGGCCGGGAACCGGGAGGCGACGTGACGCACGCGACCGTGGGCGCGGCGTCCTCGCGCGCGCACGGCGGACCCACCGCTCCGCGCATCGGTGTGCTGTCACCCTCGACGGGCGGCTTCTTCTTCGGCGAGGTGCTCGCCGGGATCGTCCGGGCCGCGGCCGAGCAGGGTGCCACCGTGACGATGCTCCAGACCCTCGACGCGGGTCGCACCGGAGACGAGTTCGCGCCCCCGCCCGAGAACCTGCCCCCCGTGGCCTGGGACCGCCTCGACGGGGTGATCACGGTCGCCTGGGCCACCGACGCCGACACGATCCGCAGGCTGCTCGACCGGGGCACGCCCGTGGTGCTCGTGAGCAACGACCTCGACGTCGACGCCGCGACCGTCGTCATCGACAACCGCACCGGCGTGCTCGAGGGCCTGCGGCACCTCGTCGAGCACGGTCACGAGCGCATCGCCTTCGTCGGGAACCTCGCGCAGACCGACATGCACGAGCGGTACGAGGCCTACCTCGAGGGCCTGCACCTGGCGGGGCTCGACCCGGCGGGCGAGCTCGTGCCCACCGAGGACCATGCCGAGACCGGGGGCGTCGCCGCAGCGGCCGCCGTCGCCGCGGCGCACCGAGCGGGGGTCACGGCCCTCGTGGTCGCGACGGACCGCGTCGCCCTCGGCCTCGTGCGCGGCCTGGCCGAGCAGGACGTCCGCGTGCCGCAGGACCTCGCGCTCGTCGCGTTCGACGACGTCGAGCCTGGCTGGACGAGCGACCCGCCGCTCACCACGGTCAACCAGCGCTTCGCCGACCAGGGCGTCGCCGCCGTCGACCTCCTCCTGGCGGAGCTCGACGGTCGTCCCGTGGAGCACCGGCGCCACGTGATGCCGGCGGCGTTCGTCCGTCGCGGCTCGTGCGGGTGCGACCCGACCGCCGGACCCGGCGACGGCGTGGGCAGCCGGGATGCGCGCGCCCTCGTGCGTGCCGTGCTCCGCGCGGCGGGCACGCACCCCGACGACGACGTCGTCGCGGTCGCGGGCGCGCTCGCGGCGACGGAGGCCGCGCACCTCGACCACGTGGTGGACGACGCCGTCGCCGAGCTGGGCTACGACCTCGTCTCGCCTGAGGTGCACGCCCAGCTGGCCAGCGGGGTGACCACCGCGATCGCGGGGCTCGGGCGGACGCTGCACGCGGCCGGGCTCCCGGGGGCGGACCTGCTCGACCGGGTGCTGGCACGCACGACGTCGGCGGTCGCGCGGCTCCAGGCCGTGCACAACCTCGACCGCGTGACCCGGCTCGCCGAGGCGCTGGGCGACCAGTACGAGCTCGGCATGGGCATGCTCGGGACGGTCGAGGACGACCCGCGGTCGCTCGCGTGGCTGCACGCGGTCGGTGTGCGCGCGGGATGCCTGGGGGTGTGGGACGGCCCGCCCGGCTCTCCCCGCCTCCGCCTGGTCGGCCTCTACGACCCGACCGGGGCCGTGGGCCCGCTGCCCGAGACCGTGCCGGTCGCGGAGTTCCCGCCGGCCCCGCTGCTCGACCTCGCCGACCCGCTCGCCGACGAGGTCGCCTACGTGGTGCCGGTGCGTGGCGCGAGCGGCGACCACGGGTTCCTGTGCGTGGTCGGGGCGGTCGACACCGAGTTCGGCACGGGCCGGGCGACCTACAACCACTGGGCCTCCCTGCTGGGCGTCGCGCTGCGCGAGCGCGCCCTGCTCGAGGAGGTGCGCCGCAGCGCGACGTACGACGCCGTGACCGGGCTGCCGAACCGGCGGCTGTTCCGCGAGCGCCTCGGCCACGCCCTCGACCTCGCGGCGCGACGGCCCGATGCCGGGTTCGCCGTGGTCTTCTGCGACCTCGACGGCTTCAAGCTCGTCAACGACTCGCTCGGCCACCTGCGCGGCGACGAGCTGCTCGCCGAGGTGGGGCACCGCCTGCGTGCCGAGCTGCGCGCGGTCGACACCGCGGCCCGGTTCGGCGGTGACGAGTTCGCGGTCCTGCTGTGCGACCCCGTGCCCGACGAGGTGCTCACGATCGCCGCGCGGCTCCAGCGGCGCATCGCCGAGCCGATCGACCTCGACGGCACCGAGGTGCGGGTGACGGCGAGCATCGGCATCACCACGTCCGACGCGGGCTACACGAGCGCCGAGGACGTGCTCCGGGACGCCGACACCGCGATGTACCACGCCAAGGCGACCGAGCGCGGCACCGCGAGCGTGTTCGACCCCGCGATGCACGTGCGCGCCACGGACCGCCTGCGCGCGCGGTCCGAGGTGCGCACGGCCCTCGACGCGCAGCAGTTCGTCGTGCACTACCAGCCCGTGGTCGCGCTCGACGGCGGCCGCGTGCGGCACCTCGAGGCACTCGTGCGCTGGGACCACCCGACGCGCGGGCTGCTCCCGCCGGGCGCGTTCCTCGACGACATGGCCGACGACGGCTCGGTGGTCGAGCTCGGGCAGTGGCTCGTCGACACGGTGTGCGCGCAGCTCGCGCGATGGCGGCGGATCACCCCCGACGTGACCGTCGCGGTGAACCTCTCGCACCGCGAGTTCTGGGCGCCGGACCTGCCGGCGTTCCTCACCGCGACCCTCGACCGGCACGGCGTGCCGGCCTCGTCGCTCGTGCTCGAGATCACCGAGTCGGTGATCATGGCCGACACGCAGGCGGCGCGCGAGCGCATGGACGCCCTGCACGCCCTCGGCCTCGCCCTGCACATCGACGACTTCGGCACGGGGCACTCGTCGCTGGGCGCCCTGCGTACCTTCCCCGTCGACGCGCTCAAGATCGACGGCTCCTTCGTCCGCGACCTCGCGACCGACCGCCAGACCTCCGAGCTCGTCCGGATCATCCTCGCGATGGGGGCGACGCTCGAGATGGAGGTCGTCGCCGAGTGCGTCGAGACGCCCGACCAGGCGCGCCACCTGGCCGAGCTGGGCTGCCGCGACGTGCAGGGCTGGCTCTACTCGCGGGCCCTTCCCGCGCACGAGGCCGGGCTGCTGGTGGGGCGTCCGCTGGTCCCGGCCGCACCCGAGGGACCTCCCGCTACGCTCGGCCCGCCGGGCCCCCCACGACGAGGAACATGATGACCCCCACCATCGGCGTCCTCTCCCCCATCACCGGTGGCTTCTACTTCGGCGAGGTGCTCGCGGGCGTCGTCGAGGCGGTCGCCGCTGCGGGCGGGAGCGTCTGCCTCGTGCAGACCCTCGACGCGGGCCGCACCGGTGACGAGTTCCTGCCCGCCCCCGAGGTGCGCGCACCGGTCGCCTGGGACCAGGTCGATGCCGTCGTCTCGATCGCCCAGGCCGCGAGCCCGGCCTCCCTCGCCTCGCTGCGTGACGCCGGGCTGCCCGTCGCGCTCGCGGGCAACGAGGTCGACGGCCTCGATGCGCTCACCGTCGTCGCCGACAACACCGCGGGCGTGCGCACGGCCGTGACCCACCTCGTGGAGCACGGGCACCGACGGATCGCGTTCGTCGGGAACCTCGCGCAGTCCGACATGCGTGAGCGGCACGCGGCCTACGTGGCCCGCAGCGCCGAGCTCGGGCTCGACGTCGAGGGGCTGCACGTCCCGACGGCGGACCACGTCGAGCAGGGCGGCCGGGGCGCCGTGGGCGAGGTGCTGCGGCTGCGCGCCGAGCGCGGCATCACGGCCGTCGTCACGACGACCGACCGGATCGCGCTCGGCCTCATGGCCGAGCTCCGCGCGGCCGGGCTGTCGGTGCCGACCGACCTCGCGGTGGTCGGGTTCGACGACGTCGAGGAGGGCTGGCACTCCTCGCCACCGCTCGCGACCGTCGACCAGCACGCGATGGAGCTCGGGCGACGCGCTGCCGGCCTGCTCCTCGCCGGGCTGCGCGGCGAGCCGGTGCGACCCGGCCGGCACACCGTGGCCTCGACGTTCGTCCCGCGCGGCTCGTGCGGCTGCTCGGCCGCGTCGGTCACCTCGGCGCGTGGCGACGCCGCGGCCGACGAGATGCTCGAGGTCCTCACCGCCGTGCTCGCGCGCGCGGCGGAGGGCGACGAGCCCGGCCCCGAGGAGCTCGACGACCTGCTCGCGTGCACGCTCGCGCGGCTCTTCCCGGTCCCGCCGTCGCCCGAGGTGCTCGAGCGGTTCACCGAGCGCGTGCTGGGCGACCTCACCCGCGCGGCCGGAGCGCACGGCGCACCCGGCCCGCCCGACGGCGCGTCGTCCGACGTCGTGCAGAGGTGCGTCGTGCGCCTCACGGTGCGGCTCGCGGACGTGCGCGCGGCGACCACGCTCGCACGGGCCGACGAGCTCTCGGTCTCGCTCGCCGAGCAGTACGACGTCGGCATGGGCCTGCTGGGCGAGGTGGGCAGCGACCCGAGCACCCTCGGCTGGCTCGACGAGGTCGCGGTGCCGTTGGGCTGCCTCGGGCTGTGGGCGGACGAGCCGGGCGGGCGGCTGCGCGTCGCAGGCGTCTACGACCCGCACGAGCGGCTGGGCGACGTGCCGGGTGAGGTCGACGTGCGCGAGTTCCCGCCGCGCGCGCTGCTCGACGCCCTGCGCAGCACGCCCGGCCAGGTCGCCTACGTCATCCCGGTGCGTGGCGCGACGGGCGACCACGGTCTGCTGTGCGTCGTCGGGCCGGTGGACGCCCACGCCCGCACCGGCCGCGCGACCTACAACCACTGGGCCGCGCTGCTCGCGGTCGCGCTCAAGCAGCAGGGCCTCGTCGAGGAGATCCGGCGCTCGGAGGAGCGCTACTCGCTGGCGGCGTCGGCCACCGCGGACGGCCTGTGGGACTGGGACGTGAGCACCGCGACCTGCTACTACTCCGAGCGCTGCCAGGAGCTGCTGCAGATCGGTGTGGCGCGCGGCACCGACACGCGGGCGGAGCGGGTGGGCCGCGCCGCACCCGAGCTGAACCCCTGGCTCGACACGGTCCACCCCGCCGACCGGCCGCTGCTCGCCGACGAGCTGTGGCGCCTCGTCTCGGAGCAGGTGCCGATCGAGGTCGAGCACCGCGTCGCCGGCCGCGGGGGCTACCGGTGGACCCTGTGCCGCGCCGTGCCCGTGGGCGAGCCCGGCAGGCTCGCACGACGCGTCGTCGGCTCGCTCACCGACATCCACCCGCGCAAGGCGATGGAGGAACGGCTGCGGCAGGGCGCGCTCTACGACGCCGTGACGGGGCTGCCCAACCGCAGGCTCTTCCTCGAGCGCCTCGGCTGGGCGGTCGAGCAGGCCCAGCGACGTGCGGCGGCCGAGTTCGCCGTGGTGTTCCTCGACCTCGACGGCTTCAAGCTCATCAACGACTCGCTCGGCCACCTCATGGGCGACCACCTGCTGCGCACGATCGGCGAGCGCCTGCGCGGCGACCTCCGCTCCGTGGACACCGCCGCGCGGTTCGGCGGTGACGAGTTCGCCGTGCTGCTCACGGACCTGCCCGAGGGAGCCCTGCTGCCGGTCGTCGAACGCATCCAGGACCTCATCGCCGCGCCCGTCACGCTGGGCGACCAGGTGGTCCAGGTGGGCGCGAGCGTGGGCATCACGACGTCCCGGAGCGGTCACCGCACACCCGAGGAGGTGCTGCGCGACGCGGACATCGCGATGTACCACGCGAAGGAGACCGAGCGCGGGAGCGCGAGCGTCTTCGAGCCCGAGATGCACCTGCGCGCGACGGGGCGCCTCCAGGCGCAGTCCGAGCTGCGCGCCGCCCTGCTCACCGAGCAGTTCGTCATGCACTACCAGCCGCTCGTGCCGATGACCGGCGGCCCCCTCACCCACCTCGAGGCACTCGTCCGCTGGCAGCACCCCGAGCGAGGGCTCCTCCTGCCCGCCGAGTTCCTCGACGTGCTGCAGGACACGGGCATGGTCGTGGCCCTGGGCCAGTGGGTGCTCGACTCGGTGTGCGCCCAGATCGCCCGCTGGCGCGCCGAGCGCGGCGTCGACGCCGTGGTCTCCGTCAACCTCTCCCACCGCGAGTTCTGGTCCGACCAGCTGCTCGCCACGGTCACGCAAGCTCTGAGCAGGCACGACGTCGCGCCGTCGAGCCTCGTGCTCGAGATCACCGAGTCCGTCGTGATGACCGACCCCGACGCCGCGCGCCAGGTGATGACCGACCTGCGTGCCGCGGGCCTGCGCCTGCACATGGACGACTTCGGCACCGGGCAGTCGTCGCTCGGCGCGCTGCGCTCGTTCCCGGTGGACGCCCTCAAGCTCGACCGGAGCTTCGTCGGCCAGCTCGAGGTGGACCCGCAGACCACCGAGCTCGTGCGGGTGATCGTCGAGATGGGCCGCGCCCTGGGGCTCGAGGTCGTCGCCGAGGGGGTCGAGACCGACGCCCAGGCCGGGCACCTGCGTGGACTGGGCTGTCGCACCGCCCAGGGCTGGCTCTACGCCCGCGCGCTGCCGGGGTCCGAGGCGGGCGAGCTGCTCGGCACGGACCTGCTGACCCGCACCTGAGCCGCCGCACCTGACAGTCTGGGCGCGTGCTCGCCGAGATCTGGGACCGGATCACCACCGTCCAGCCGCTGCCCGCGCCCGGCACCGTGCTGCTCACCGCCGCGCTCGCCCTCGCGCTCGTCGTCGTGCCAGGGCTCTGGCCCGTCACGAGACATGCCGTGACCGTGGTGCACGAGGCCGGCCACGCCGTCGTCGCGGTGCTCGTCGGCCGCCGACTCACGGGCATCCGGCTGCACTCCGACACCTCGGGGCTCACGGTGTCGCGCGGCCTCCCGCGCGGGCCGGGCATGGTGCTCACGCTGCTCGCGGGCTACCCCGCGGCCGCGGTGCTGGGCCTCGCGTCGGCCGCCGTGCTCGCCCAGGGGTACGCCGTCGGGCTGCTCTGGGGCCTGCTGCTCGCGCTCGTGCTCCTGCTGCTGCAGATCAGGAACCTCTTCGGCCTGTGGGTGGTGCTGGTGGGCCTCGGCGGGGTGCTCGCCGTGACCTGGTGGGGTTCGCCCGCCGTGCAGTCCGCGACCGCGCTCACGCTCACGTGGTTCTGGTTGCTCGCGGCTCCGCGGACGGTGCTCGAGCTCGCGCGGTCACGTCGGCGCGAGCGGTCGCGCACGTCCGACGCCGACCAGCTCGCCCGGCTCACCCGCGTGCCCGCCCCGGTCTGGGTGGTCCTCATGCTCCTCGCGTGCCTCGGGGCCGCGGCGCTCGGTGCGACGTGGCTGCTCCCGAACGTCCCGGGCCTCTGACGACGACGTCTCCAGGGACCAAGGGCCCTCGCGCCTCACATCGCACGGTCGGAGCGTGGACGTATGAGAGCGAGAGTCGTCTACGAGTCGATGTTCGGCAGCACGCGCGAGGTCGCACGGGCGCTCGGGCTGGGGCTGGCCGAGACCATGGACGTCGACGTGCTCGAGGTGGGGTCGCTCGCGGCGACCCCGGACGGCAACCACCTGCCGATGGGTCTCGACCTGCTCGTGGTGGGCGGCCCGACGCATGCGTTCGGCATGACGCGCGCCTCGACCCGGGCCGACGCCGCGACCGGGGCGCCGAGACCGCTGGTGACCCAGGGCGTAGGCATCCGTGAGTGGCTCGACCGCCTCGTGCTGCCGCACGGCGGGATCGCGTGCGCGACGTTCGACACCAAGGTCGAGCACCCCAACCTGCCGGGATCGGCCGCCAAGGCTGCCGCACGACGCATGCGCGGGCTCGGCGGCCACCTGGTGCTCCCGCCGCACACGTTCACCGTGCAGGGCAAGTCCGACGGGCTGGTCGACGGTCAGCTCGACGCGGCGCGGGCGTGGGGCCGGAGCCTCGGCAGCGCGCTCACGCCCGTCGGCTGAGGCTCCGCGGCACGGTCACGCGAGGGCCGTGAACGCGTCGACCAGCCGCGCGACGCTCGAGCCGAGCCCCCATCGCTCGGAGAGGGCGACGAGCCGCTCAGGGTCCGCGGGGGTCGACGGGACGGCGTGGTCCGCCTCGGCGACGGGGGCGTCCGGGGCGACGCGCACGACGGCGGGCGCGACCGCGAGGTAGTCGGCCGCGTCGAGGAGCCGGCGGCGCTGCGCGCGCGGGACGCTCGCGTCCTCGGTCTCGGCGGCCGCGAGCACGGCCTCGAGCGTGCCGTGCCGCGCGAGGAGCGCGGCGGCGCCCTTCTCACCGATCCCCGGCACTCCCGGGAGGCCGTCGCTGCTGTCGCCGCGCAGCACCGACATGTCGCCGTAGGCCCGCCCCGTGGGCACGCCGTACCGCTCGGCCAGACGCGCCTGGTCGACGACGTCCAGGTCACGCAGGCCGCGCGCGGTGTACAGCACGCGCACCGGGACGTCGTCGTCGACCAGCTGGAACAGGTCCCGGTCACCCGTGACCACCTCGACCGGGGCGCGCTCACCCGCGGGCCGCGCGGCCTCGCGTGCGGTCAGGGTCCCGATCACGTCGTCCGCCTCGTAGCCGGGTGCGCCCACCCGCGCGACGCCCAGCGCCGCGAGCACCTCGACGATCAGCGGGATCTGCGCCGTGAGCGCGGCCGGGACCTCCTCGCCGCCGTCGGCCGCGAGCCGGTGCTCCTTGTAGCTGGGGATCGCGGCGACGCGGAACTCGGGCCGCCAGTCGTCGTCCCAGCACGCGACGAGCCGCTCGGGCCTGCGCGCCTGGACCAGTCGCGCGGTCATGTCGAGCAGGCCGCGCACCGCGTTGACCGGCGTGCCGTCGGGAGCGCGCACCGAGTCCGGGACCCCGAAGAACGCCCGGAAGTACAGCGACGCGGTGTCGAGCAGCAGCAGCGGGCGGCGGTCCGTCATGGCACCCAGGTCCTCACTCGTCGTCCTCGTCGTTCAGGTCGGTGAGTGCCATCAGGACGTCCAGTCGCCAACGGCCCGGCACACGTCGCACGGCCTCGACGAGGGCGTCGACGGAGTCGAGGTCGGCGTCGAGGAGGTCCACGGGCGGAGCTGCACCGACGAAGGAGTCATCCGTGTCAGGGGGATGATCCGCGTCGTAGACCTTCTCCTCCTCGTCCTCGAGGCTGTCCTCGATCGCCTCAGGCCCGACGACGTCACGCAGACGCCGGAACGTGGCGAGCGCACGGGAGGTCAGTACCTCCGAGGGCTCGGGCAGTGCGACCGTATGCAACACGCCTGCAACGTCGACCCACACAGGAGACCTCCGAGTCCGCCTCGATACCGGCGCACGCTAACAGTCACCTCCACGTGCAGGGCGTCGATCGACGTCCGGCACGCGTGTGCCGGCGATCATCCCGGTCCCCCGCCACCTCGGGTGAGGCATGCTCTGCGGGTGGACGGGATCGAGCGCGCCCGGGCTGACCTGGCGCGGGGAGACGCGCGTCAGGCGCGCGACAGGCTCAAGGCTCTCGTCGTGGCGTATCCCCGCAGCCTTGAGATCCGCCAGCTCCTCGCCGAGGCCTACCGACGCGACGGACAACCTGCTGAGGCCGGCCGATGGGGCTACCTCGTCGCGGCGCACGCGAGCGACGCGGAGCGCGCGACCTTCGAGCGCCACAACTCCTGGACGCGATGCTCACGCATGACCGAGAAGCGACTGAGACACCTCCTGCGCTCCGAGGACCTCGCGTCCATTGCGGACGAGGCAGGTCGCCGACTGCTCGCGGACCTACCGCACAAGCGACCTTCGGGGCGCGTGGACGGTCCCCTCGAGGCCCTCCGACGGTGGTCGGCGACACTGCGGGCGCGGCTGCTCTGGGGCGCGGCCCGTCCGTGAGCGGGGCGGCTCGCCGCGCGCTGCGGGCGGGGCTGACGCAGGATCGGGAGGTCCGACGAACGCCGAGGAGGACCACCGTGAGCACGTCCGAGACCACCCGCCCCGCCCCGGCCCACGCGGCTGACGCCCCGCCGCTCCTGGTCCGCGCCTCCCTCGCCGTCGAGCGGGCCCAGGCCCTCGACCCGCTGGTCGAGACAGCGCAACCCTGGGCGCGCGCCCTGGTCGACGGCCCCGTGCGGCAGTGGCTGCTGCTGGGCCGCCCGCTCGGCCACGCGCTGCACCCCGTGCTGACCGACGCCCCGCTGGGCCTGTGGATGTCCGCGAGCGCGCTCGACCTGCTCGCGGGCCCCGACGCGCGGCCGGCCGCCCGCAGGCTCGTCGGGCTCGGCGTGCTCTCGGCCGTGCCGACGGCGCTCACGGGTGCCGCGGAGTGGTCCCGCACGCGCGACCGCGACGCGCGGGTGGGCGTCGCGCACGCCGTCGGGAACTCGGTGGGGCTCGCGCTCTACGGCGCCTCGTGGCTCGCCCGCCGGCGGGGCCGCCACGTGCTGGGCGCGACCCTCGCCCTCGCCGGTGCGGGCGTCGCCGGCGCGAGCGGCTACCTCGGGGCGCACCTCGCCGTCGCGCGTGACGTCGGTTCGCGCGACCCGGCGTTCGCGGAGGACGCCGCGACGGCCTGAGCGTCACCGGCGCCCGCGCGCCGATCCCTCGCTCAGTCGAGCTCGACCTCGGCGTCCTCCCCCGTCGCGGCCGAGATCTCCACCTCGGCCCGGTCCACGAGCCTGTCCGCGAGGTGCCGCAGGGCGCGAGCCACCGCGATCTCCTCGCCCACCCCCGGCGCGTCGGGGTCGGCCGGGTTGCGGTGCGCCTCGCCCGAGGCGGCGAAGCCCGCCGCAGGCCCCGAGCCGAGGAGCACGGCATGGGCGGTCGTCTCGCCGCCGTCGTGCGCGAGGCTCACCTGCACCTGCCAGGACCCGAGCGCGCGCGGGCCTGCGTCCGCCGCCACGTGCTCCCCTGCGGCGTGGTGCTCGACGTGGGTGTCGGGGCCCGGGAAGACGAGGCTCTCCTCGTCGGTGTCGGACCAGCGCACCACGTAGGGCGGGCTGCCGTCGTCGTGTCGCAGGGCCACGACGCGCCCGGCCCGCACGGGGCCGTCCACGACGCTCGAGGCCATCACGATCCGGTCACCCACGGACGCCTTCATCACGCACCTCCCGGTCCTCACCCCACCCCCTCATGATGCTCCCGTCACCCCGTCCGGGGGAGGCCCCTGGGACCCTGGGCCCGGGCCACCTGTTCTGGCGCGCTCCAGTACGCGCGGCACCACGACACGCGGGACCGATTCACCCGGGAGCGGTACCTGCGACGGCCCGTGAACCGCTACCGTCGCGTCCGGGCATCTGGCCCCGCCGTCCGGAGGGGCACCGGGAGGCGTCGAGGGGGCACGGGACGGGGGCCGGTCACGGCCCGGGGGAGGCGAGGCTTGACCCGGAGGACTCTGCCCCGCCCGCACACGCGCTACCACCACGAGGCCTACTTCTGGCGCGGGCTCGACGACTTCCTCGAGCGCACCGTGGGCTTCGTGCTCGAGGGCCTCGAGCTCGACATGGCGGTGATGGTCGCCGTACCGCACGAGCGCTGGCGCCCGCTGCGCGCCGCCCTCGGCCCCGCTGCCGACCAGGTCGCCTATGCGGACATGGCCCGCCTCGGTCGCAACCCCGCGCGGATCATCCCCGCGTGGCGAGCGTTCGTCGACGAGCACGCCCCCGACGGCACGGCGCTGCGGGGCGTGGCCGAGCCCGTCTGGGCGGGACGGCGCGCGGCGGAGATCGCCGAGTGCCAGGTGCACGAGTCCCTCATGAACCTCGCGATCCCGGCGGCCGCGCCGCTGTGGCTGCTGTGCCCGTACGACGCGGGCTCGCTCGCCCCCGAGGTGCTCGCCGAGGTGGAGCGCACCCACCCCGTCGTGGGCCACGGGGCCGAGGCGGTCTCGAGCCCTACCTACGTGCCGACCGAGCCCGGCACCGCGCTGCTGCGGCCCGAGCTCGACGCGCCCCCGACCTGGGCCGAGGTGCTCGAGTTCGGCGACAGCGACCTCACCGGCGTACGCAAGGCCGTGCGACGGGCGGCCCGTGCCGCCGGGCTCGACCCGGGCCGCACGGACGACCTGGTGCTGGCCGTCAACGAGGTCGCCGCGAACAGCCTCGACCACGGTGGGGGCTCGGGCGTGATGCACCTGTGGCGCGGGATCGACGAGCTGGTCGTCGAGGTGCACGACCGCGGCCGGTTCACCGACCCGCTCGCCGGTCGCATCGACCCCGCCCCGGGGCAGGTGCGGGGCCGCGGGCTGTGGATCGCCAACCGTCTCGCGGACCTGGTGCAGATCCGCCCGCAGCCCACGGGCACCGTGGTTCGCGTCTCGACCTGGCTCTGACCGGCCACCCCCGCGGTTCGAGGGCGCCGCTCAGGGCTTGCGTGCCGTGCCCTCGTCGTCGGCGTGCCCGGCCTCGCCCTCGCGCTCGGTCGCGGCGTCCTGCCCCGCCGACGGCGCGGCGTCGCCCGCCTCGGCCCGCAGCCCCGCCTCACGCGCACGCAGGTCCGCCTCCCAGTCGGCCAGCAGCTTCTCGTGCTCGGCGTCGGAGGCGCGGAGGTCGGCGAGGAAGGCCTCGTCGTCGTCCGGCCCGCGAGCCGGGCGCGGCCGCTCGTACTCGGGGAAGCCCGCCGTGCGCGTCGCGGGCCACGGCACGGACCGCTGCGCGGGCGCGCGCTCGGGCCGCCCCGCGACCAGCCAGGCGACCGCGCCGGCGATCGGCAGCAGGACGATGAGGAACACCCACGTCGTCTTGCTGAGGTTGCGGATGCGCAGCGAGTCGGCCTGGATGCAGTCGATCAGGCAGTACACGAGCAGCGCGATCTCGACGAAGAATCCGAGGTAGCGGATCACGGGTCCCCCTCCGTGGCCCGGCGGTCCGGGCGTCCGGCGACGAACCTAGAGGACGGGGCGCCGTCCTGGGGAGGTTTCCACGCGCCGTCACCCGTACGCAGCACTCCGTCAGGCGAGCGGAGCGTCCTGGGGCACGGCCTCGAACTCGGCGACGATCTGCCGCACCCGACCCACCGAGAGCGTCTCCTCGACCAGGAGCGCCGCGGCGACGGCCTCGAGCAGCGGGTGGTGCGCGGCGAGCAGCTCGGTGGCCTCACGGTGCGCCTGCCGCAGCAGCGCGTCCACCTCGGCGTGGGCCCGGGCCGCCACCTGGCCGCCCAGCCGCATCGTCTCGGCGTCCACCTGGGCGTAGCCGAACTCGGTCATGCCGTAGCGCGTCACCATGTCCGTCGCGAGCCGGGTCGCGCTCTGCAGGTCACCCGAGGCGCCCTGCGTGTGCTCACCGCCGAGCAGCCGCTCCTCCGCCGCGCGTCCCGCGAGGGCCACGACCAGCTGCGCGCGCGCCTTGGCCCGCGGCAGGAACACGTCGTCGTTGCCGCTCATCCAGGTGACGCCACCAGCGGGGCCGCGCGGCACGATCGTGACCGAGACCGGGTCGTCCGCGTCGGGCAGCAGCGCGGCCGCGAGCGTGTGCCCGGCCTCGTGCCACGCCGTGATGCGCCGGTCGTGCTCGGTCACGAGCGCCGAGGTGCGCGCCCGGCCCATGGCGACGGTCGCGACGGCGGCCTGGAAGCACGCCGCGTCGACCACGTCCGCGCCGCGGCGCGCGGCCTCCATGCACGCCTCGTTGACCACCTGGGCCAGGTCGGCCCCGGACATCCCGGGGGTCTGGCGTGCGATCTGGACCAGGTCGACGTCGACGCCCACGGGCCTGCCCGCGGCGTGCACCTCGAGGATCAGGGTGCGTCCGCGGCGGTCCGGGTTGGGCACCTGCACCTGCCGGTCGAGCCGGCCCGGGCGGGTGAGGGCCGGGTCGAGGGTGTCGGGACGGTTGGTGGCCGCGAGCACGATCACGTGCGTCCCGACGAACCCGTCCATCTCGTTGAGCAGCGAGATCAGGGTGTTCTCGCGCTCGCCGTCGGCCGCGTTGTGCTGCGCGCTGCTGCGGGCCCGGCCCACTGCGTCGATCTCGTCGATGAAGATGATGGCGCGCTCGGCCTTACGGGCCTGCGCGAACAGGTCGCGCACCCGCCGCGCACCCACGCCCACGTAGGTCTCGACGAAGTCGGAGCCCGCGAGCGGGAAGAACGGCACCTCGGCCTCACCCGCGACGGCGCGCGCGAGGAGCGTCTTGCCCGTCCCGGGAGGCCCCACGAGCAGCGCCCCGCGCGGACGGCGTGCGCCCACGGCCTCGAACCGCTCGGGCTCGCGCAGGAGCTGCACCATCTCGCGCAGCTGGTCCACGGCCTCGTCGGCGCCCGCGACGTCCGCGAACGTCACCTGCGGCACCTCGCCCTGCGTGAGCGCGCGGCGTCGGGCACCGCCGAGGCCCGCCCCGCCGCGCGCGGTGCGCAGGAGGATCAGCAGCAGACCCACCACGAGCACGACCACGAGGACGCGCCCGAGCAGCTGCTCGCCCGCACCCGCACGACCCGACTCGGTGGTCACCTCGACTCCCGCGTCGAGCAGCAGCGCGGTGAGCTCGTCGGCCCACTCCTGCGGGTAGCCGGCGCGCACCGTCGTGCCGTCGGCGAGCTCGAGGTCCACCCTCGCACGCGCGTCCACGAGCTCCGCGCCGCGCACGTCTCCGGCCTCGATCACGGCGACCGCCTCGGTGAGGGCGACCACGGTGGGTTCGGGCGTCGTCGAGCGCGTCGCCAGCAGCACGGTCAGGGCGACGGCCACGACGACGGCGACCGCGGCAGCAGCCGCGACGACCTTCCCCCGGCGGGTCCCCCACCAGCGCGGTGCACGCGGCGGGCCCGGTCGGCGCGGCCGCGGGGGTGCCGGCGGCTGCTCGTCACGGGGTGCGGGCCGGAGCCCGGCCTCTATCCACATCTGCAGCTGTCGACGGTGTGGAGGGCGGCGGTCTCG
>NZ_JAACYI010000037.1 GCF_009996735.1 Cellulomonas sp. APG4
GGCGGACGCGGCCGAGGCCGACCTGCTGCGCCGGGCCGGGCTGACCGCGGAGGCCGCGTCGGCCTACCGGCGCGCCGCCGACGGCGCGCCCACCGAGGCCGAGCGTCGCCACCTCACCCGCCTCGCCGCCGAGACGGCCGCGCCGGCGTGACCCTCCTCCGGCCGAGATCGGTCGATCTGTCGCTACGGACCGTCAGAGCGCGACGGGACGCCCGGGCTCGGCGATGGGCCTGCCGGTGGGGGCCGATGACTTCCGGGGACGGGCACGGTCAGATGGAGGAGCAGGCCCGCGGACGCGGGCTCCCGACCCACCGAGGAGCAGCATGGCCACGATCGTCTCGACCCTGTTCATCTCGCTCGACGGCGTCGCGGAGGTCGACCCCGCCTGGCACTTCCCCTACTTCGACGAGCGCATGGGTGCGGCCGTGGGGGAGGACTACGAGGACGTCGACGTGCTGCTGCTGGGCCGCGTGACCTACGACAGCTTCGCGGGTGCCTGGCCCGAGCGGGAGGCCGCGGGCGGCGAGGACGCCGGGTTCGCGGCGCAGCTGGGTGACGTGCGCAAGCTCGTCGCGACGCGCGGTGACCAGGACCTGGGCTGGCGCAACGTCGAGCGCACGGAGGGTGACCTGGTCGAGGCCGTGCGGGCCGTGGCGGCCGAGCCGGGCGTGGAGAAGATCCTGGTCCCGGGCTCGATCTCCGTGGTGCGCCAGCTCATGGCCGCCGGGCTGCTCGACGAGCTGCGCCTGCTCGTGCACCCGATCGCCGCGCGCCACGGCGAGCGTCTCTTCGACGAGGGCGAGCCGTACCCGCTGCGCCTGGTCTCGTCCGAGGTGCTCCCCACCGGCGTGCTCCGCCTGATCTACGCCCCCGGCGAGCTCCCGGGCGAGAAGACCTACGACGACATCGTCTCGGACGTCCCCCACCCCGACGCCTGACCACTCGCTGCCCGCCCCGGCCCGCGAGTTCGCACTGCCGCATCGAGTTCGCACGCGCGACGGTGCGAACTCGACGCGGGAGGACGAACTCGCCGGGTGGGTGGGACTGGCGGGTGGGGGTGGGGGCGGCGGGTGGGTCAGCGGCCCAGGGGGGCGGGGTCCTCGTCCTCGTCGTCCACGTGCGAGGTGTGCTCGACACCGACCTCCGGAGCGGCACCTGCGGTCGCCCGGCGCCGGCGCTTGACCCGGTACATCGCGACGTCCGAGGCGCGCAGCAGCTCGGACGCGCCGCTCACGCCGTCGTCCGCGACGGCCACGCCCGCACTCGCGCCCACCTGCACGGTGCGGTCGCCCAGACGCATCGGTGCGCCGATCGCCTCGACGGCCCGCGCGGCGACCTTCTCGGCCCGAGCCGCGACCGGGCCCACGAGGAGCGCCGCGAACTCGTCCCCGCTCATGCGCACCGCGAGGGCGTCGCGCCCGAACGGTGCGAGCACCTCGCGCAGCCGGGCGGCCGTCTGCACCAGCACGTCGTCGCCGGCCGCGTGGCCGTAGGTGTCGTTGACCCGCTTGAAGTCGTCGAGGTCGAGGAAGACCACGGCGACCGGACGCCCCTCGAGACGCCGCCGGTCGACCGCGGCGTCGAGCCGTTCGTAGAGCAGCACTCGTCCTGCGAGCCCCGTGAGCGCGTCGTGCGTCGCCTTGTGCCGCAGGGCCCGCTCGCTCTCCGCGAGCCGCGCGACCAGGCCGCGGTTCTCGGTCAGCACCACGTGCTGGCGCGCGAGGACCATCCCGACCATGACGAGTGCGGTGACCGCCACCGCCGCGGGCACCCCGTCCGTCATGTGCAGCAGGACGAGGGCGACGACGGCCGGGGCCAGGAGTGCGTACGGCACGAGCGCGAGCCACGGCCGCGTGCTCGGCACCTCGCGGCGCACGGAGGTGCCGCGGTACACGCGGGTCGCCAGCACGAGCAGAGCGAACCCCACCGCCCAGAACGGTGTGCCGCCGCGGGCCCCGACCACGTCGGAGGCCGCGAGTGCGACGAGCGCGGCCACCACGAGGGCCGGCATGCCGGCGCGGGCACGGGTCACCTCCGTGGCCGCGACCCCCGTGGCGAGTGCGGCCACGCCGAACGTCGCCATCGGCACGGCCACCGCGACGACGGCGTCACCGTCTGCGCCCTGCGTCACGAACGCGTCGCGGAACAGCCAGGGCCACGCGACCACGACGAGCGACCCGGCCGCGAGCCCGCTGTCGATGACCAGCCGCACGCGGGCCCACGGGTCGCGGCCCAGCGACGTGAGCCACCACGCCGCCCCGACGCACACGACGAGGCCGAGCCGTCCCGTCCACGCCACCGGGTCGGCCAGGCCGAACGTCCATGCGAGCGGTGCGAGCAGCCAGAGCGCGACCCCTGCGGTCTCGATGCGCCATGCGACGCGGCTGCGGCCGGGCCGCGCGCGGGTGCCGGCCTCCCAGGTCGCGGCGACGGCGGCGAGCGCGGCGGCCGCGTCCACCGCGAGGCCCGCGGCGCTCGTGCCGAGCGTCGTGCGCAGCGCGAGCAGACCACCCACCAGCAGGCATGCGAGAGCCACGCGGCGCGCCGTCCGTGGGACGGGCGTCGTCGTCGAGCGCCTCGGCATGGTCGCCTCCTGACCCTCCCATCGGCCGGAGCCGCTGAGTGATGAGGAGGCGGGACGGATCAGCTCTCGCGGTCGGAGCCGCCAGAGGCCCACGACGGCGGTGGCGGAGGCGGCGTGGGCGGCGTGGCGGTCGGCGGGGTTGCCGCCCCCGGCGCCGGGGGCGCGCCCGGGGGAGGCGGGGGCGTGGCCGAACCGGGCGGCGGTGGCGGGGGCGTGGCGCCGGGCGGCGGTGGGACCGCGCCCGCGGCTCCCGGCGGCGGGGGAGGGGCGGTGTGCAGGGCGGTGGACCCGAGGCCGCCCGCGGCGTCGAGCTCGCGCAGGGCGTGCATCACACGCTCGCGCTCCGCCGGGTCCGCTGGACGTCCCGCGGACTCGAGGTAGGTGAGCAGGCCGAGGTCGCGCAGCAGGCGGTCGGCGTCGGCGGGCCGGGGACCTGCCGAGCCCATCGAGGTCAGGGCGGTGTCCGCCTTCGCGGCGAGGTCGGTCGCCGCAGCCTTGGCCTTGTCGAGGAATCCCACGTCACGCTCCTTCGCGTCGTGCGACGGCGGCACCACGCGCGCCGAGGAGGAACCAGGAGATTCCACCCGCCGACGACCCTACGCACCCGGTGCGCGGATCGTTAGTGTGCCGGGCAGGTCGCCCGCCCGGGCGGCCAGCCCCTCACAAGGAGACACACGCCATGATCCACGGCTCGCTGTTCAGCGACTTCAAGGAGACCGCTGCGACCGACCCGTTCGCCCTGCAGAGCTCGAAGATGCTCAAGGTGAACATGGCGTACGGCCCGGTGTGGGCGCTGACGGGCTCGATGGTCGCCTACCAGGGCGACGTGCGCTTCGAGAACAAGGGCTCGGGCGGTCTGGACAAGTTCCTCAAGTCCAAGCTCACCGGCGAGGGCGTCGACATGATGCAGTGCACCGGCTCGGGTGAGCTGTTCCTCGCGAACGACGCGGCCGACGTGCAGGTCATCTACCTCGAGAACGACATGGTCTCGGTCAACGGGGCGAGCGTGCTCGCGTTCTCGTCGTCGATCGAGTGGGACATCCACCGGGTCCAGGCGCGCGGCGGCATGATGGCGGGCGGTCTGTTCAACGTGTCCCTGCGCGGGACCGGCTACGTCGCGGTGACCACGCAGGGCCCGCCCGTCGCGCTCGACGTCGCCTCGTCCCCCACGTTCGCGGACGCGCAGGCCGTCGTCCTGTGGACCGCCGGCGTCTCGATGGACCTGCGGGTCGACACGGGTGGCCTCAAGTCGATGCTGCGCGGTGGCACCGGCGAGCTGGTCCAGATGGCGTTCGGCGGGCAGGGCTACGTGCTGGTCCAGCCGAGCGAGTCCGTCGTCACGGGCGGTCACCAGGAGACCCAGCAGCGCTCGAGCGGCGGCCTCGGCGGGCTGCTGGGCGGGTGAGGTCCACGCTGCGCGGTCACCGGGTCGAGGTGGCCGCGCAGCTGCTCAGTCGGCGACCTCCGCGACCCAGCTGCTCCAGGCGTCGTCGGAGACCGGGGTGCCGAGCCGCTGCATCCCGCCGAACACCGTGACGCCGTCGCGGGCCGCGCGGTCGGCGACGGCGAGCGGGTCCGCGCCCTCCTCCTCGACGAACCCGAAGAGGGTCGAGCTCACCAGGTAGGCGCAGTCCGCGCCGTCGCCCTCGAAGTCGCGGTCCGTGGGCAACGTCGGCTCGCCCTCGACGCACTCGCCGAGGTAGTCGCCGAACCACGGCTCGTCGTCGGGGTACTCGCCACCCATCACGTAGCGGAGCTCCTGGTACGAGGCCCAGCCCTCGCTGGTCGACAGCGGTACGGAGCGCGCCGCCGACGGCGTCTCCACGTACTGCAGCACGTGGGCGAACTCGTGCACGAGGATCACCTCGAGGTCCTCGGGCACCACGCCGGCCTCCGGGCCGACGAAGGTGACCCCGCCGCCCTCCGTGCTGCCCGTGGCGAGCTGCGGGTCCATGCCCGGCGTACCGGCCGTGGGCAGGATCCCGCTGCGGGCGAACCCGGCCGGCTCCCACGTCCACTCGTCCGAGCCCTCGCCCCACCACCCCGCGAACCGGTCCGCGTCCTGCGTCGCGAAGACGACGAAGCCACCCAGCTCCTCGCCCCCGCGGCGCGCAGCCTGGTCGGCGCGCAGCCAGCGGGAGGGCTCGACGGCGGCGTCCGCGACCACCTCGAGGTGCGCGAGCTCGTCGGCGCCCCCGGCCACCACCACGCCGTCGCGCTCGACGACGACGAGCGGCTCGGTGTCCCACGGCACCGTCTCGCCGGACGCCCAGTCCGACACCACGGGTCGCGGGCCGGTCGTGTCGACCACCATCACGTAGTCGCCGCTGAAGGTGACCAGGCCGGCGACGGCCCCGTTGCTCAGCGCGGGCCGGTGCTGCGGGAACGTGAGGTCGGTCCCGAGGGTCACGTACACCTCGGTCTGCGGTCCGGACGCGGTGAGGTTCGTCGTCGTGTACGGGGCGAGAACCCCCGTGCTCCAGCCGAGAGCGTCCATGTTGTCCCACCAGAGCGTGAGCGGCTCGACGGCGTCGCCCTCGACGTGGGCGAAGAACGCCTCGCGGTCCCTCGTCGCCAGGGCGGTGTTCAGCTCGGTGTAGAGCCCCTCGAGAGACGTGGGCTCGTTCTGCGGTGCGAGCTCGACCGCCTCGCCCGCGTACGCGCCGTCGTCGAGCGCGTCCGCCCGCACGACGGCGTCCCAGACCCCGACGCCCAGGGCAGCGGCTCCCGCGAGGGCAAGGGTGGTGCCGCCCACCATCAGCGTCACGAACCGACCCCGCGGCACCTTCCGCCCGGACGGAGCCGACGCGACCGCAGGCTGCGGGTACGGGCCGGCGGCGACCGGGTAGGCGCCCGTGGGATACGCCGGATAGCCCTGTGGCTGGGCGTAGGGCTGTGCCTGTGGGTAGGGCCGTGCCTGCGGGTAGGCCGACGCCGGTGCGTAGGGCTGTTCCGGTGCGTAGGGCATTGTCGGGTAGGCCTGTGCGGGCGGCTGCGCCTGTGCCGGGTGTGCCGGCGCCGCGGGGTACGGCGGCACCGGGGGCTGCGGCGGTACCGCGGGCGACACCACCGCGGGTGGCATCCGTCCCGGCGGCACGAACGGCCTCGTCGGCTCGTCGGGCCGCTGCCCGCCGCCGGGCGGCAGCACCTCGCTCATGGTCCCCCTGCTCACGTGGTTCGCCCTGCTGTCGGGCGGGGCGTGCCACTCGTCGGCGACCGCCGGTGCGGCGAGCGTAGCGACGGCCGCGGACGTTCACGGGTCCCTCGGCGTGCGTTCACCCGGATGCCGCCGACCGGTCGGCGGCGGCGACTACTCCTGGACCTGCCGGGCACGCGCCCGGTCCCCCTCCCGGACGAAGGACACCAGATGCGTACGCGCCTGCTCGCCCCCGTCGCCCTCGCGGCGGTCGCCACGCTCGCCGCCTGCAGCCCCGCCGCGACCGAGACCGCGGCCAGCCCGGCCACCGCCGACGGCCCCGTCGACTGCGGCACGACCGTCGACGAGATCGCCGCGGCCGCGGCGGACGAGGGGCGCGTCAACCTGATCGCGCTGCCGGACACCTGGGCCAACTACCAGGGCATCCTCGCCTCCTTCCGCGACACCTACGGGATCGAGGCGCCCGTCGCCAACCCCGACGCGTCGTCGGCCGACGAGCTGACCGCGATCGAGACGCTGCGCGGTCAGCCGGACATGCCCGAGGTGGTCGACGTCGGTGCCTCGTTCACCCAGCAGATGATCGACGAGGGCTACGCCGAGCAGTACCGCCCGGTGGTCTGGGACGAGATCCCGGAGGCGCTCAAGGACCCGGAGGGCCACTGGGTGGGCGCCTACTACGGCGTCATGGCGATCGCGAGCAACACGACGCTCGTCGCCGACCCGCCCGAGACCTTCGCGGACCTCGAGGACCCGGCCTACAAGGGGCAGGTCACGCTCAACGGCGACCCGCGTGAGGCCGGCGCGGCGTTCGCGGCCGTCATGGCGGCCTCGCTCGCCAACGGGGGCAGCTTCGACGACATCATGCCCGGCATCGAGTACTTCGCCGGGCTCAAGGAGTCGGGCAACCTCCAGTCGATCGACGTGACCGAGGCCGCACTGGTCGCGGGCGAGGTGCCGATCGCGCTCGACTGGACGTACAACTTCCCCGCGATCGAGCCGGTGATGGCCGAGGCCGGCTTCGACCTGCAGGTGACCGTCCCGTCCGACGGCGTGTACGGCGGGTACTACGCCCAGTCGGTCGTGACCGAGGCGCCGCACCCGTGCGCCGCGCGGCTGTGGCTCGAGCACCTCGTGGGCGACGACGGCGCCCTCGGCTACCTCGAGGGGGGTGCGATCCCGGCGCGCTACGCCGCCCTGGTCGAGAAGGGCCTCGTCGACGACGAGCTCGCGGCCAACCTGCCCGAGCCCGAGGTGATCGAGCAGATCGAGTTCCCGACCCAGGAGCAGATCGACGCTGCGAAGGCCACGCTGGCCGAGCAGTGGGGCCCGATGGTCGCCGACAGGTGACCACGCTCGTCCCGCCGTCGACCGGTCCGGCCACCGCCGGGCCGGTCGAGGGCCTGCCCTCCTCCGCCGGATCCGGGCGCGCGGCTGCCGCCGGACGTTCGGGCCGTGCGCGGACCCGCCGTCGGCCCGACCCCGTCGCGCTCGCGACCGTCCCGTTCCTCGCGTTCGTCGCCGTCTTCCTGCTCTGGCCCACCGTCGCCGTGGTGGCGGGCGCCGTGACCGACGAGGCGGGGGTGCTGGACGCCACGACCCTCGTGCGCGCGGTCTCGGGCCCCTACCGCAGCGTGTTCACGAACTCGCTCGTGCTCGCGGGATCGACCGCCGTGGTGGGCGGGGTGCTCGGCCTCGCGCTCGCGCTCGCGGTGCGCGGCCTGCGCCGCCCCGCCTGGCTGCGGCCCGCAGTCGACGCCTGGTGCTCGGTCGCGTCCCAGCTGGGCGGTGTGCCGCTCGCGTTCGCGTTCGTCGCGCTGCTCGGCACGCAGGGTGTGCTGACGAAGGCGCTCGCGGCGCTCGGTCTCGACCTGATGGGCAGCGGCTTCTCGCTGTCGAGCCTCACGGGCCTCGCGGTCGTCTACCTGTACTTCCAGGTGCCGCTCATGTTCCTGGTCGCGGCCCCGGCGGTCGCGGGGCTGCGCGAGTCGTGGAGCGAGGCGGCGACCCTCATGGGTGCCGGCCGGCTGCGCTACTGGTGGTCGGTCGCGGCCCCGGTGCTCGCACCCTCGACCCTCGGCGGGATGCTGCTGCTGTTCGTCAACGCCTTCAGCGCCTACGCGACCGCCTACGTGCTCGACTCGAGCGGCCAGCTCGTGCCCCTCCAGATCCGCTTCGTGCTGCAGGGCAACGTGATCACCGGCGAGCAGGATCTCGGGTACGCCCTCGTCACGTGGACCCTCGTGGTGCTGCTCGCGGGTCTCGCGCTCATGGCGGCGCTGCAGCGCCGTGCCGCACGGTGGGCGCGCGCATGAGCGCCGCACCCGCCGCGGCCACGCCGTCGGGCGCCCGACGGCGACGCGCTCCCCGCCCTGGCGAGGTGGTGCGCTGGGTGTTCCTGGCCGCCGTCGGCCTCTTCTTCGCGCTGCCCCAGCTCGCGATGGCCCGCTTCGCCTTCCAGAACGTGCCCGTGGTGCACCTCGACCTGTCGACGCTCGGCACCGGCTGGTCCGTCGCGCGCCTCGGTGAGGCGCTCGCCGAGCCGGGGCTGTGGGAGGCCGCCCGCACCAGCGCCGTGCTCGCCACGCTCGCCGTCCTGCTGAACCTGGTGCTCCTGCTCCCGCTCGCGGTGCTCGCCGAGGTGCGTGCGCCGTGGCTCCGCCCCGTGCTCACGGGCGTGACCCTGCTGCCCTGGGTGGTGCCGCCGATCGCGCTCGTCGTGGGGGTCGCGGCGACGTTCCGGCCGCTCGCGCCGTGGTTCCTGTCGAGCCCGCTGAGCCTCGTGCCCTTCTACGCGCTCTGGGCGATGCCGTTCACCTACCGCGCCCTCGACGCGGGCCTGCGCGCCGTGGGGGCCCGCACCCTCGTCGAGGCCGCCCGCAGCCTCGGCGCGTCGTGGCCGACGACGTTCCGGCGCGTGGTCGCGCCCGCGACGAGCGCCTCCGTGGTCGCCGCGTGCGGGCTGACCGCCGCGCTGGTGCTCGGCGAGTTCGCGTTCGCGTCGCTGCTGCTCAAGGACACGCTGCCCACCTACCTCGTCGTCTACCAGCGCTCCGCCCCGCAGGCGGGCATGGCGCTGGCGCTCGCGGTGATGGTCCTCACGGCCCTCGCCCTGGGCGGCGTGGTCCACCTGCTCAGGCGCCGCGGGCTCGGCGTCACCACCAGCGGCATCTGACCCAGGAGGATCTGTGGCGAGCATCGAGATGAGCGGCGTCCGCAAGGAGTTCGGCGCGACCGTCGCGCTGGCGGACCTGCACCTGACCGTGCGGGCGGGTGAGCTCGTGTGCCTGCTGGGGCCCTCGGGCTGCGGCAAGACGACGGCGCTGCGGCTGCTCGCGGGCTTCGAGCGGCCCGACGCGGGCCGCATCCTGGTGGACGGCGGTGACGTCACCGCGGTGCCGCCCCGGCGGCGCGGGTTCGGCATGGTGTTCCAGGAGTACAGCCTGTTCCCCACGATGACGGCGCGCGCCAACATCGAGTTCGGCCTGCGGGTGCGCCGGGCGGGCGCGCGCGAACGCGCCGCGACCGTGGACCGGCTGCTCGAGGTGACGCGGCTCGAGCCGCACGCCGACAAGTACCCGCACCAGATGTCGGGCGGGCAGAAGCAACGCGTCGCGCTGGCGCGTGCGATCGCGACCCAACCGCGCCTGCTGCTGCTCGACGAGCCGCTCTCGGCCCTCGACGCCCAGGTGCGCGAGCACCTGCGCGACGAGATCCGCCGCCTCCAGCAGGAGGTCGGCGTCACGACGGTGCTCGTGACCCACGACCAGCACGAGGCCATGGCGATCGCCGACAGGGTCGCGGTGCTGCGCGACGGCGTCGTCGAGCAGGTCGACGCACCGCGCACCCTCTACGCGCGGCCGGCGACGCCCTTCGTCGCGGAGTTCGTGGGCACCACGAACCGGCTGCCGGCCCGGGTGGACGGCGGCCGCTGGCACGTGCTGGGCACACCGGTCGAGGTCGTCGGGCCGGACCCCACGGGCACGGACGCGCCGCGCACCGCCGTCGCCGTGGTGCGGCCCGAGCAGGTGGGGGTCAGTCGCGCGGTCGTCGCGGGCGCGGTGGGCGGCACCGTCGTGGGCATGTCGTTCCTCGGCGCGCTCACGCGCGTGACGCTCGAGCTGCCGGTCGAGGGCCGGGTGGTCGCGGACCTGCTGGGCGAGGCCGCCGACGCCCTCGCGGTGGGGGCGGCGGTGAGCGTCTCGGTGCGGCCCGGTGCCGGCGCCGTCGTGCTGCGGTGAGCCCTACCGGCAGCGTGGGCGCGACGGCGCCCGCGCACGTGGCGGGCCGGACGGCGCCCGTCACCACGGAGGCGACCCTGCGGGTCGGTGAGGCGGGCAGTCTCGGCTGGAGCGAGGTCGTCGTCGGGCCGGGGGAGCCGCACGTCGGCGAGGCGCCGCGACGCGGGGCGCACGTGCTCGGCGCGCTCGTGCACCTGACGGACCTGCACCTGTGCGACGCCGAGTCGCCCGCCCGCCTCGAGCACCTCGACCACCACGGCGACCCGGGTGAGCCGTACGCGCCCGCGCTGGGCCTCGTGGGCACCTACCGTCCGCAGGAGATCCTGACGGTCCAGGTGGCCGCCGCCGCGCTCGACGCGACCCACCGGCTGGCGCGCGCCCCGGTGAGCGGCGGCGACCTCGACGCCGTGCTCGTGACGGGCGACGTGCTCGACAACGCCCAGCGCAACGAGCTGCGGTGGTACGTCGAGCTGATGCAGGGCCGTGCCGTGGTGCCCGCGAGCGGCGACCCTCGCGTGAGCAGCTGGGTGGGCGCCCGCGGGGCCGGCAGGCGTCTGCCCTGGTTCTGGCACCCGGACGGGCCCGCGGACGGTGACGACGCCGACCTGCTCACGGCGCGGCACGGGTTCCCGCAGGTGCCGGGCCTGGTGCCGGCCGCCCGGCGGCCGGTCGACTCCCCGGGGGCCGGGCTGCCGTGGCTCACGGTGCACGGCAACCACGACGCGCTGCTCCAGGGCACGGTGCCGGCAGGTCCCGAGCTCGTCGAGCTCGCCGTCGGGTCGCGGCGCGTGGTCGACCTCGGTGCCCGGCGCACGCCGCTCGCGGTCCTCGAGTCGATCGCGGGCGTGGGCCCCGCGCGCTACCCGCTCGACCCGGACGCCCCCGGCGTGCGCGTGCGGGCCGACGCGGAGCGCCAGGTGGTGGGCCCGCGCGAGGTCGCGGCCGCCGTCGCCGCGGCGGGTGGGGCCCCGTTCGACCGCGACCGCAACCACTGGGCCGCCGACGTCGGCGAGCTGCGCGTGGTCGCGCTCGACACCGTCAACCCGCACGGTGGCTGGCAGGGCTCGGTCGACCCCGAGCAGCTCGCCTGGCTCGAGCGTGAGCTGCAGCGCTCGCACGACAGGTACGTCGTGCTGACCTCGCACCATCCCTCGTGGACCCTCGTCAACGGTTGGGCCCCGCCCGGCCACCCGCCCCGCCACCTCGCCGACGCCGTCCTGGCCCTCGCGCTCGCCCACCCCTGCGTGGTCGCCTGGGTCGCGGGCCACGTCCACGCGCACGCGCACATGTGGCACCAGGCGCCCGACCGCGCGGGCGGACTGTGGGAGATCACGACGTCGTCGCTCGTGGACTGGCCGCAGCAGCTGCGCGTGCTCGAGGTGCTGCGCGAGCCCGGCGGCACGCTCGCCCTCGCGAGCACCGTCGTCGACCACGCGGGCGCCGTGGGCGCGCTGGGTCCCTGGCTCGACCTCGCGGACCCGCGCGCGCTCGCGGGTGCCTCACGCACGCTCGCGCTCAACGACGCGAGGCGCCGCGGCCCGGCCGTGCCGCGCCGTGAGGGACGCTGGGAGGACCGGAACGCGATCCGCCGGCTGCCCGACCCCTTCGCCTGAGGCGCCGTCGCCGGTGCTGCTGGCTGGATGCTCCTACCGCTCAGTGCTTCTACCGCTCAGTGCTCTCCTGCTCAGTGCTGCCCGCGCATCTTCATCCGCGTGGGTCGTCCGTCCGGGTCGACGACGGCGCGGTAGGCGGGGGCCGCGAGCACGCGCTGCCACCGCTCGGGCATCCCCGTGCGGTGCGGCCTCAGCCGTCCGGGCGGGCGCGGCCCCTCACGCCCGCCCGCGTACCAGGCCTCGAGGTCGTCGGCGCGGGCCCGCAGCGTCGCGACCGCCTGCGCCGGGTCGAGCAGCAGCGCGTCGTCGTCGAGGTCGAGGTGCTCGCGCCACAGCTCGAGGCGCAGGTCGCGCGCGAACGTGCGCGCGCCGTCGCCCAGCCCGGCCGGGTCGAGCGGCGGCCGCGGGTCGCGACGGTCGTCCACCACGGCGGCCGTGAGCTCGGAGTCGTGCGTCCACGAGCGCCGGTTGAAGTTGTCGCTGCCCACGGTCGCCCACACGTCGTCGACCACGCACACCTTGGAGTGCACGTAGACCGGTCGCCCGGCGTGGTTCTCGACGTCCAGCACCAGCACGCGGTCCCCACCGGCCTCGTGGACCAGGTCGAGCGCCTGGGTGTGACCGTGCAGCGCGACGGGCACCGAGACCTCGTCGTCGGCGTCCGGGTACCGCGGCACGACGGCGACCAGGTGCAGGTCAGGGATACGACGCAGCGCGTCGGCGAGCACCTTCGCGATGCTCGTCGACCACAGGTACTGGTCCTCGAGGTAGACGAGCCTGCGCGCGCGACGCAGCGCCTTGGCGTACCCGCGCGCGACGCTGCGCTCGCCGTGCGGGGCGAACGGGTACCCGGGCCAGCGGTTCGGGTAGGTGCGCAGCAGCTGGACCTGGCACGTGCCCGCCGCGGTCGGCTCCGGCAGGGGCTCGGGGAGCGGCGTGGGGCGGTGCTCGCGCAGGTCGAGCACGTGCGGGAGCAGGTGCCACGGGCGGCGCGTGAGGGCCGCAGGGTCGTCCCAGCGCTCGCGGAACGTCGCCTCGACCTCGCGCACGGCCGGGCCGCGCACCTCGATCTGCACGTCGTGCCAGGCGGGCTTGCCGCCGTACCAGCGCGCGAAGGGCATGCGCTGCTGGTCCCCGCGGTGCCGCGCGTCGTCCCCGCGCGCGTGCGCGACGTCGATCCCGCCGAGGTACGCGACGTCGAGCTCGGGCCGGTCCGGGTGCCGCAGCACGACGAACTTCTGGTGGTGGCTGCCGAACGGGCGCACGCGCTGGTCGAGCAGCACCTCACCGCCCGCGGCGTTGACCACCTGCGCGAACCGGCGGTTCTGGCGTCGGGAGAACCGCATCCTGTCGTGCTGCGACCGCCAGACCATGCCGCGCACGACGACGCCGCGGCGCGCGGCGGCCGCGAGCACCTGGGCGATCGTCGCGCCCTCGGGGCTCACCACCTCGTCGGGGTCGGTGCGCCAGCCGACCATGAGCACCAGGTCGCCCGCCCGCGTGCGCTCGATCGCCGCACCGAGCGCGAAGAAGTAGGGCCGGCCGTGCACGAGCGGCCGCACCGCGTTGCCGTCGGTCCAGGGACGGAGGCGGGTGTGCCGGTTGCCGCGCTGCGAGCCCGTGAGGAGCCAGTCGTGGGGTTCCTCGAGCGGCACGGGTGAGGGCACGGCGAACTCGTCGGGAGCGGTCAGCCGCACTCCCTCACGACGGACCTCGAGCCGATAGGCGGGCACCCCTCCACGTTCGCACGCGTGCGCCGATCCCGCGCGGGACCGGACGCGAGCCGCAGCATCCCCCGTCCCGCCCGCAGGAGCTCTGCGGAGGCGGGCCGGACGCCGCGGTGCCAGGGTGTGCGCATGTCCCCCTCCGCAGGCAGCAGCGCCCGTTCCACCGCCCGCCGTGCCGGTGACCACCCCGTCGTCGAGAAGGGCGCGCGGCTCGGCTACGCGGCCAACGGCGTCCTCCACCTGCTGATCGGCTGGCTCGCGCTCCAGCTCGCCTGGGGCGGTGGCGGCGGTGCCGAGGCCGACCAGACGGGTGCGCTGCGCGTGCTCGGCGAGAGCCCGCTCGGTGTCGCGCTGCTGTGGGCGGTCGCGGTCGGGTTCGCCCTGCTCGGGCTGTGGCAGCTCGCCGAGGCCGCCACCGTGACCGAGGCCAAGGACAGGCTCAAGCACGTGGGTAAGGCCGTGCTCTACGGGGTCCTCGCCGCGACCGCGGTCACGGTCGCGCAGGGTGGCTCGGGCGGCGGCAGCGGCTCGGGGGCGACGGCCTGGGTGATGGAGCAGCCCTGGGGCCCGGCGGCCCTGGTCGTCGCGGGCCTGGGCGTGTTGGTGGTCGCGGGCTACCACGTGGTCAAGGGCTGGACGTCGGGCTTCCTCGCCGACCTCCAGGGGCACCCGGGTCGCTGGGCCGAACGGCTCGGCAGGGTCGGCTACGTCGCGAAGGGAATCGCGCTCGCCGTCGTCGGCGTGCTCCTCGGGACCGTCCCGTGGACGGGTGACGAGGATGCGCCGGGGCTCGACGGCGCGCTCCGCACCGTGCTCGAGGCTCCCTTCGGGCCGTACCTGCTCACCGTCGTCGCGCTGGGCCTCGCCGCCTACGGGCTGTACTCGTTCGCACGGGCGCGGCACGCGAAGGTCTGACCGTGCAGTGGTGGCCCGTGGTCCCGGGCGTCGTGCTCGTGCTCCTGGCGCTGCGCGACGTCTTCCAGACGCTGTGGCACCCGAGCGGCGAGGGGCGGCTGAGCGGTCGCCTCACGCGTGCCCTCTGGGCGCTCGCGCGTCGTCGCGGTCCCCGCGCCGGGGCCCTCGTGGGCCCGGTGACGGTCGTCGCGACGATCGTCATGTGGGTCACGCTGCTGCTCGTGGGCTTCGCGCTCGTGCACTGGCCGTTCCTCGGTGACGGCTTCGCCTACTCGGACACGGTGCTGGGCCCGGACCGGCGCGGCTTCCTGGACGCCCTGTACGTCTCAGGGGTGCTGCTGGCCACGCTGGGCCTCGGTGACGTGCTGCCGCTCAGCTGGCCGCTGCGGCTCCTCGTCCCCGCGCAGGCTCTCGTGGGCTTCGCCCTTCTCACCGCCGCGGTGTCGTGGCTGATCCAGCTCGAGGCCGCCCTCGCGCGCCGCCGCTCGCTCGCGCACCGTGCCGACCTCCTGCGTCGCGCCGGTCGCACGGGTGGGACCGAGGGCGGACACGACGCGCCGCCGGCCGCGGTGCTGGACGAGCTGGCCGGCGGCCTCGCGCGGGCCCGGGTCGACCTCCAGCACTCGACGGTCACGTACGTGTTCACCGACCCCGAGGAGGGCGAGTCGATCGCGGCCGTGCTGCCGTGGGTCGCGCGGGTCGCCGTCGAGGTGGCCGACGGCGGGGAGCCGGGACGGGCTGCGGCCGCACGGGGCGTCGTCCTCGCGGTCGACGACCTCCTCGAGCTGGTCGACTCCCAGTTCCTCCACCTGGACGGTGCCGATCGACAGGCACGCCTGCGGGCCCTCGCCGAGCAGCACGGCTACCCGGAGGCCCTGAGCGCGGCGTGACCTCACGCTGCGGGCCACGGACGGCGACGCCGCCGCGGGAACGTGCGCCGGCGGGGGAGGTGCTCAGGCGGAGACCGCGAGCTCCTCGTGCCGCCGCGGGGCGCGCAGGACGGCGGTGACGGTGAGCTCCTCCTCCAGGGCCACGAGGATGCCGTCGACCTCGACCGCCCGGCTCCCGCAGACGCACAGGAGCTCGAGGTCGCCCTCGTCGAAGTAGACGCAGACGTGCGTGCGGTGCGTGCTCATGACTCGACGGTAACCACGGCCTCCGACACGGCCGTGGAGCGACACCCCGAAGGTCGCACGCGCACGCCGCAGGAGGCTCGATCGGGTCACGGACCGCGCCACGATCCGCGTCGGCCCCGCGCGCGCTCAGGTGCGGGCGCGCCGCGCCGATGTGCTGAGGGTGGACAACCGCACGACGCGCGCCGCGGTGGTGTCTTTTATACTCATCTGATGCTGGCG
>NZ_JAACYI010000038.1 GCF_009996735.1 Cellulomonas sp. APG4
CAACGGGCGACTGGAGCACCTACGCGGCATCGCCCTCGGCTTCCGCAACCTCACCAACTACATCGCCCGCAGCCTGCTCGAGACCGGCGGCCTCAGACCGCGACTACACCCTCGATTGCGATGAGCCACTTCGACGCCCTTCGCGACGTAAGCCCCCTGCTCGGTGCGCGGTCCGGGCTGACCACCGGGGACACCCTTTCGCTGGACGAGGCCGCGAAGAAGATTGCCGCCGCAACGGCCGCCGAGGATGGCGACTGAGGGGGACGAGACACCGCCGCGAGTACGCCGGCCTTCTAGCGGCGGTAGGACCTCTGCCATGGGTGGGCCGCGTTGACAGCGCAATGGTTGGGCGTCCCGCGCCGAGAGCGGCATGAACGGAACGGCATGCCGCCCATGCTGCTCAGCGGCACGAGCGGTCGCCGGCGTCAGACCTGCATGGGTCCGGGTTCGGCGGCCTGGCCGGGCTTGGTCCACTCGACGAGGTTGCGCCACATGGCGAGGCGTCTGTAGGTCAGCTGGCCAGGGTGGCGAGGTCGGTGAAGAACGTGTCGAGCATCTGCTCGGCGCTGGCGGACATGAGCTCGGCCCCGCCGAAGCGGTAGACCTCGTACCCGGCCAGGCGCAGGCGGCGGTCCTCGGCGACCATCTGCGCGTACAGCTGGGGGCTGGCGGTGCCGTCGGCGCTGGCGTAGTGCTGTCTGCCGTCGACCTCGATGACCACTCGGCGGCGGTTGCTGAACAGGATGAGGAAGTCCATCCGCTGCCGGGCCAGAGGTCCCGGTCCGTGCCCCAGGCGTTCCCGCTGGCGCACGGTGGCGGGGTCATAGTGCAGGTAGACCTGCGGGATGAGGGCGTGGACGGTGAAGTCGTCCCTGTACCTGCGGGCGTAGGCGTCGAGGACCTTCTCCTCGACCGGGTTGCGGGTGAGCGACGCTCGCAGTCTGCGGTGGAGGTCCAGGCCTACCTCCCGGTCGCCGGTGCAGTCGGGGAAGGACTCGTGCTGGCGCCACCAGGCGACCAGCGTGGCGAAGCGCAGCCCGTCGGCCGGCAGCGCGTCGGAGTAGACCAGGCAGCTGTCGGCGTTGCGCGCGATCTCGACGTCGTTGTTGACCGCGTCGCGCAGGACCAGGTCCGGCTTGGGGCCGGTCGCGGCAAAGATGAGGTTCTTGGGTTGGCCCCGCACACTGGCGGGGGCGTCGTAGATCTCGAGCATTCGTTGCAGGTGTTCGGTGGGGATGTCGAGCTCGGTGCAGATGCGTCGGGCGAGCCCGGCCATGCGGGGCAGGTTCCACCCGTTGATGTAGGAGTCGATAAGCGCGCGCTTGGTGCTTCCCTGGGCCGTGGGCGGTCCGCCTTCTGGTGGGTCCAGGCGTAGCTCGTCGGCCAGGACCAGCTCCAGGTCCACCCGGGTGTACGCCATCAAGGTCTCCTCGAGGGCCACACGCATGGTGCGCTCGGAAACCTTGTGTGGCGGCGCGGGACGGGTGACCACGTCGGTGACATCCACCCCAGGGGGGTAGGCCTGGAGGCTGGCGGTGTGCTCATGCGGCGCGCCGGATCCGGACCGCGCGCTTGTGGCGCAGGGTCGCAAGGTCCAGCAAGGCTGTCGCGAGCATCGCGGCCTGGACGGCGTTACGCCGGTTCAGCTGCTGGCGCGGCGGCGTGCGCGACCGCGTGCCGGGCGAACGCCGGTGAGGCGGCCCGTTGAGCCGGTGTGACCTGCGGGCGGTAGGCGAACCACACCGGCCGCCACACCATCGCGTCCGCTGCGTGCAGGTCGCTAAAGTGGTCCATGAGCTGGTTGCGGTCCAGGTGATTCGTCAGCCGGCTGCGCAGCGGGTTGCCTTCGGTGTACCGCTGGCGGGTGCTGTCCAGCACGTTGGCGAGCAGGGCCTGGCCTGACTCCACATGCCCGTCTCGGACTGCGTGCAAGGCACGCTGCAGCAGCCGCGCCTCGCCCGCGTACGGACCTGCGATGGCCCACTGGGAGACCGTCTCGCAGTCGTCGACGATCTGCTGAGACCGGTCTCCGAGAACTCGGCGCCGGGCCTGGCTGGTGGGGGCGTCCAGCAGCTGTCGAGCGATGCTCGCCCGGGGCACGGCCCACAAGGTGATGCCCTCGTCGGCGAGACGGCGCAGGGCGTCGACGTCCACGTGGTCGAGGCCGACGAGGTTCGGCGGAAGGACGTTCCTGCGGTGCTGCTCGAGCGAGCGGTGCAGGTCTCGCCACAGGTCCTGGTTGAACCGTGGGAGGTTCAGCCCTGCCAGCAGGTTGGGGATGGTAGGCATCGGCGGGGCGACCGACCGAACGTTGGCGGTGACCCAGTCACCGGCGACCTGACGGAAGAGATCGCCGGGGACGGTCGCGAACGTGGGGAAGAGGTCGGCAGGGACGATCTTCGGGATGCTGGCCGCGATGGCGTCCAGGGTGTCACCCAGGACTGCCTTGGCTGCCGCTTCGGCGAACCCGCTCCCGCGCGGCAACACGGGCGTGTAGAGGGACTGCAGCTTGCGAACGTCTGGCAGGGCATTCTTGAGGACCGCGTCGATCGTCGCGCGATTCTCGCGCATGGTGCGGCGCGCGTAGGCGTCCACGACTGCTGCTCCGGGGCTGCGCGCCGCCGACCGCTCCGCCGAGCCCCGCCGGGCCTCGCGCGTGGGCCCGGCCTCTGGCTCCGGGTGCGCCTCAGGTTCGGGTTCCGGCTTGGCGTGCTCGTCGGCGGGGTCGGCCATGACGGTGTCCTCCCTGCACTGGCTGGTGAGGACCGACGGTGCCCTCCTCGGGCAGGGTAGCCGCGGGCGCCGACAGCGATCGCTACCTTGACGTCGACGGTCGGTTGTCGTTGATGACACCGACGTAGATGACCTGCAGGTGGCGGACGACACCCCGCTGGGAGTCAGCCGGGGCCTGCCTGGAGTTGAGTCCGACAGCCGAATCTCGGCATTTCCGGACGGGGCGGTGGTGTCCGTGCGAGGCGCTCGTCGGCGGCAGGCTCTTCACGGGGCGGGCCGTTGGTGTGTCGAAGGGCGCGTCGCGAGGAACTCATCGATCGCCTCGACGGGCACCTTGCAGAGGCGACCGATGTGGATCGTGCGGATCTCGCCGGCGGCGATGAACTCGTAGAGCTTGCTTCGCCCGATCCCCAGGGCGGCGGCTGCCTCGGCGACGCTGAAGACCCGGCGCTCGTCGGTCTGAAGGGTGATGTTGATCACCGGCTGCTCCACCTCGCGGACGCGTCGGCGCTGGGGCTCAGTGCTCGTCGAGATCAGGCGAAGGGGACTGGTGCTGGTCATCGGGACCACCTCCTTTGGCGAGACGCTCCATGCTCGCCGGGGCCGATAGCCGAGGCGATGACGAACCGCGCCTCCTCGGTTCGTCATCGCCTCGGTCATCGGGTGTAGAGGGGCGGGTGGTCGCTGGCGCAGCGTTAGCGTTCGGGCCTGGGCCCACCCGACGGGACCAGCAGGTCCATTGCTGGCGTGTGACCGGAGCACACAGGTGAGATGGGGTGGCGGTACACGTCGGCGGTGATCGCGACCGACCGGGGGTCGAGGGTGTCGGAGATGTCCTCGATCGGCACGCCAATGGCCGAGAGAAGCTGGCGGCTGCGTGCCGGAGCATGTGGGGATGCAGGTGGGGGCCAACACCCTCATCGCCGTGACCGTGGGCGGCGCAACCCACAACCGCCCACGCCTGCGCCGCCCTGGTCATGGCGCACTCGGCTACCGCATCTCCATCACGCTGTGGGGCGCCGGCGCTCGTTACCTCGGAGCTGCCCGAGCCCAACACCGCGGGAGGGGGAGCGCTGGTGCTGAGTCTGGGTGATCAGGTGAGCTGGAGGGTGGTCACACAGGTCGGGCTGCCCTCGGTGGTGCTGAACGGGACGCTGCCGCTCAGGTCGCCCTGGGTGACCGTGATGGTGCCCTCGATGTCCTCGGGGAGCCAGTAGCCGACGAACCCGTTGGAGTAGGTCATCGCGTTCTCCTCGACGAGGACCGCACCGTCGGCGTCGGTGATCATGACCTCCACCGGTTCGTCGACCAGTTCGCCCTGGCAGCCGGCGAGGCTGTGGAAGTAGCACTCGTGCGTCGTTTCGATGTATGGGGAGATCGACACGTAGAACTGGCCGTCGTCGAGGGGCACTGCGACCTCCGTGGTCCCGTCGCCGACGAGCACCTCGTCCTCGCGCACGGAGGCCGTGAAGTCCAGCGGCCGGCTCTCGGGCGAGGCGTCGAGTCGCGTGACGATCTCTTGACCGGTCAGGCCGTCGAGCCCGAGGTCGGCGAGGACGTCGTCATCCGAGCTGGTGCCGGAGCATCCGCCGAGGACAGCGGTGGCGGCAACGACGGCGGCGGCGAGGCGGAGTCGAGAACGCATGGGCCGATCCTCGCTTACCGTGCTGCTCGATTCCGCCGACCGACGGCCCGCCGGCGATGAAGGTTCGATGAAGGCGTCGTCCGTTCAGCCAGCCGGAACCGCCGTGCGAGACGGCGATCCGACGCGCTGCGCACCGTGCGCTGCCGCCGTCGAGGCCTGCGGGCTCAGGTCGAGACGCCGCAGCAGTTGGGCGTTGGCGGCCACGACGACCGTGGACACGGACATGAGGATCGCACCGATCTCCATCGGTAGGACGAAGCCGACTGGCGCGAGGACCCCAGCGGCGAGGGGAACCGCGGCGATGTTGTAGCCGGCGGCCCACCACAGGTTCTGCTGCATCTTCCGGTAGCCCTCACGGGACAGCTGGATCACGGACAGGACCGAGCGAGGGTCGTCGGAGGCGAGGATGACCCCGGCCGAGGCGATGGCGACGTCCGTGCCGGCGCCGATGGCGACGCCGACGTCGGCCTGAGCCAGGGCGGGTGCGTCGTTGACGCCGTCACCGACCATCGCCACGGTGCGACCGGCGCCTTGCAGCGAGGCGACCCTGCTGCTCTTGTCCTCCGGGCGAACGCCCGCGAAGACCTGGTCGATGCCGAGCTCGGCCCCCACGGCCCGGGCCACCGGCTCGGCGTCGCCGGTGATCATGACGACGCGGACGCCGAGTGCGTGAAGGGCGTCGACCGCCTCGCGGGATTCCTGACGCACCTCGTCGGCGAGCCCCAGCGCGCCGGCCACCTGGCCGTCGACCACGACGTGCAGCACGATCTGCCCGCGGTCGGACCAAGGCTGGGTCGCCGGCAGGGGAGCAAGACCGTGCTCGGCCAGGAGGCTCGGGCCGCCGACCGCGACCTGGTGTCCCTCCACCGTGGCGGAGACGCCGACAGCCGTCGAGGCCTGGAAGCCGTTGGCGCGAGGAATGGTGAGTCCTCGGTGGTTCGCGGCGGCGGTGATGGCACGCGCGAGCGGGTGCTCGCTGTCGGCCTCCGCGGCTGCGGCGAGCGCGAGAAGGTCGTCCTCACCGAGACCGCTCGTGGCGACGTCGTGCACGGCCGGCTCGCCCTTGGTGAGGGTCCCGGTCTTGTCGAACAGGACGGTGTCGACCACGCGCATCCGCTCGAGGGCGCCGCGGTCCTTGACGAGGACGCCACCGCGGGCCGCCCGTTCGGTGGAGATGGACACCACGAGCGGAATGGCCAGCCCGAGGGCGTGCGGGCAGGCGATCACGAGCACGGTGATGGCGCGGATGATGGCGAAGTCGGGTGTCCCGATCGCGCTCCAGATCGTGACGGTGATGACGGCGGCGATGAGGGCGAACCAGAACAGCCAGCCGGCGGCGCGGTCGGCCAGCAACTGCGCGCGCGTCGTGGACGACTGGGCCTGCGCGACCAGACGCTGGATACCGGCCAGCACGGTCGAGTCACCGACGGCGTCCACCCTCACCCGCAGGGCGCTGTCGGTCGAGACGGTGCCCGCGACGACCTGGTCGCCGACGGTCCGGCGGACGGCTCGGGACTCGCCAGTGATCATCGACTCGTCCACGTCGGCGGCGCCGTCGATGACCTGCCCGTCGGCCGGGACCCGGCCACCCGGGCGGACGACGACGACGTCCCCCAGGACGAGAGAGGACGGCGGGACCGCGACGACGGAGTCGCCGTCGAGCTTCTCCGCCTCGTCGGGCAGCAGGGCCGCGAGCGAGTCCAGGGCCGAGGAGGTCTGCGCCAGGGACCGCATCTCCAGCCAGTGACCGAGCAGCATGATCACGACCAGGAGGGCCAGCTCCCACCAGAAGTCCAGCTCGTGGGAGAGCACTCCGATCGTCGCACCCCAGGAGGCGACGAACGCGACGGTGATCGCCATGCCGATGAGCAGCATCATCCCGGGCTTGCGCGCCCGGAGCTCCGCGATCGCTCCGGTGAGGAAGGGCCGTCCGCCCCACAGGTAGATGACCGTGCCGAGGATCGGGGCGGCCCAGGCGAGCCCCGGGGCGTCGGGGAGGGCGTAGCCGAGCAGGTCGGCGAACATCCCGCTGAGCAGGACCGTCGGCAGGGCCAGCGCGAGGTTGATCCAGAACAGGCGCCGGAACAGTGCGAGGTGGTCGCCGTGACCTCCGCCATGCCCCCCGTGCCCGCCGTCCGCGCCCATGTGCCCGCCGTGGTCGCCGGCGGACGGCCGGCGCTCGGCGTCATGCCCATCCACCTGCGCAGGCATGTGGTGGCCCTCGTGCTCCATCTGCCCGGCGTCGTGCCCGCCGTGGCGGTCCTGAGGCGGCGGATCCGTTTCGTCGACGGACAACTCGTGCCGCTCACCTGCGCGGCCGTGGCGTTCACCGTGTGCGTCGTGGCCCTGGTGCGCTTTGCTCATGGCTTCTCTCCTCGACATGTGCCCACCGTCCGCTCGGACAGATACCCCGCCGGGGTATCTGGCCACGGAACCGCGCGTTCACGCCTGGTATTCCCGGCGTGCAGCGCCTCGACGCCGGGTGGGTCAGGTCAGGGGGTAGGGCACGAGCGCAGCGCGGTGCCCTCGATCTCCGGTACGGGGCGCGCGTCGGCCTCGGCCGCCGTCGCAGCGATGCCGTTGCGCTCGATGTCCTCGATGAGCCAGTCCATCTCGGCGATCTCCCGCTGCTGAGCCTTGATGATCTCGACGGCGAGCTCGCACACCCGGGCGTCCTGGATCCCGGCCCGCTCCGAGCGGGTGATGGCCAGCGAGTGGTGGGGGATCATCCCGCGCATGAACGCGGAGTCGTCGACGGTGACCTGGCTGCGGTCCAGGGCCGCCCCGCCGCCGAACAGCAGCAGGCTCGCGACGACGATCCCGGCGTTCACCTTGGCGTTCTTGTACATGTTCAGCATCCACGCGAGCATGACCAGCCCCATCGTGCCGCCCATCGTGATCGCCATGAACACGCGACTCTGGCTGAAGCGCACGTGGCTCAGCTCCCACGACGCGACGAACATCACGAAGTACATGACGACCATCGCCGTGAGGAGCATGGCCCCGAACCGCAGGTACATGCCACGGGAGTGGTGGCCCTGGTCCTGGTGCTGTTCCTGCGTGGTGGAGTTGTCGTCCTCTGACATTCTGCTCACTCCTTCGCGTGTTTGTGGACCTACCAGTCCCGGCGGACATGGTTGGACCCGACTGTGTCGGTCCGAGGGATCTGGAAGGTCCGTCGCAGCGGGCTTCTCGACCATAGAAACGGCGCGTCGTCACCGCATCCGGCCAGGGCCACCCATGATGAAGGTTCGATGAAGATCGTCGACGGCGTGCCTGGGCAGGACCACGATTCACCGTTGCCGAGGATCGAGTTGAGCAGATCTTCACCGGACATCAGGTCGTGCTTGACGGTCGACCGGAACGCTGCCGGTGTGACCTCGACGGTCGACCGCGACCACCTCAGCGCCGACCGCGCCGCGCCCACCCGGCACTCTCCACGGCTGCTCGCCGCCCTCGCTGCCGTCGCCGGCGGCCTGGCGACCGAGACGGCGTTCCCCGGCCGGTCGTGGTGGCCGATGGCCTACCTCGGCATCGCTCTGCTCCTCCTGGGGCTGCGCCGGGACTCGGTGCGTCAGGGCTTCGTGACCGGCACCGCGTTCGGGCTGGCGTTCTTCCTGCCTCACCTGTGGTGGGCCAACGAGGCCGTCGGCCAGCCTGCAGGGTGGCTCGCTCTCTCTGCGCTCCAAGCCACGGCGGTTGGTGCCTTCGGAGCCGCGTGGGTACGCATCCGGCGCACACCCGTCCTCATGCGGAGCCCGGCGTTGCAAGTCATCGCAGCGGCTGTGCTCTGGGTCGCCATGGAGCAGCTGCGCGGACGGGTGCCGTTCGGGGGCTTCCCGTGGGGGGTGCTCGCCTTCTCACAGACGGATGCACCGCTGATCCGCCTCGCGTCCGTCGGTGGGCAGGTGCTGGTGAGCCTGGGCGTGGCCGCCATCGGAGCGCTCCTTGCGCTCGCGGTCGAGCTCGCGGTCCGCGGCGCCGTTCGGTCGGCGGTTCGCGGCACGGTGCTCGCGATCGCAGCGGTGCTCGTGCCAGTCCTCATACCCTTGAGCACCGCCCCGCAGGCGGGAACGCTGACCGTCGGAGCGGTCCAGGGTGACGTCCCGACGCAGGGGGCCGAGGCGATGGAGCAGGCCCGGCAGGTCGCTGCGAACCATGTCGCCGGGACGGATGCCCTTCGCGAGCGTGCTTCGGCCGATCGATTGGACGTCGTGGTCTGGCCTGAGAGCGCCTCGGACATCGACCCGCGCACCGACGTCGCCCTCGGCGGGGCCCTGTCCAGGGTCGCCAATCTCGTGGACGCCCCGATCCTGGTGGGAACCCAGAGGTTCGAAGAGGATGTCCGCTTCAACGACTACCTCGTGTGGGAACCAGGACGCGGCCCGACGGCGTCCTACACGAAGCAGAAGCCGGTCCCGTTCGGGGAGTACATCCCCTACCGCCAGTTCTTCAGGGCCCTGAGCCCGGCTGTCGACCTCGTCCGGACCGACATGGCACCGGGCACCGGAGTCGGCCTGCTCGAGGTCCCCATCACCCGCCTGGGGCGTGAGGTGGGGATCGCCACGGCGATCTGCTTCGAGGTGGCCTACGGCGAACTCGTCCGGGAGGCGGTGGTCGCAGGTAGTGAGCTGATCGTGATCCCGACCAACAACGCCTCGTTCGGCTGGACCCAGGAATCGGTGCAACAGCTGGCGATGTCGCGCTTCCGCGCCGTCGAGCACGGGCGGGCGGTCGTCCAGATCTCGACGGTAGGCGTCAGCGCCATGGTCGGCCCCGACGGCTCGGTCCTGGAGCGAACCGAGCTGTTCACGAGCGACCAGATGATGCAAGACCTGCCGCTGCGGACATCCCTGACGCTCGCTGACCGGCTTGGACGCTGGCCGGCGATCACGGTCGACGCACTCGCCGTCCTGCTGCTCCTAGGTGCTTGGCTTCGAGGGCTGCGGCCCAGAAGCGGCCCGGCACAGCGCTCGGGAGCGTGATCCTGGAAGGGGTCCGCCACCTGATGCCTCACCGTGGGGGAAAGACGACGCGGGATGCTCACTCACCCGAGCCGATGCGGTATCCAAGGCCGCGGACCGTACGGATGAAGCGCTGCGCGTCGACGGTGTCACCGAGCTTGTGGCGAATGTGTCCCACGTGCACGTCCACGACGTGTTCGTTGCGGGCAGCTGCTTCGCCCCAGACGGCCTGAACGAGCGCGCGACGGGTGAACGTCACGAGCGGGTGGTCGGCGAGCGTGACCAGGAGGTCGAACTCGGTGCGCGTCAGGACCACGAGAGCCTCTCCGAGCCAGACCTCCCGAGCGGAGGGTCGCACGCTCATCGCACCGACGGTGAGGGCGGGCCGGCAACGGGCAGTCGCCGGTGCGCACAGTGCCCGTGGACGGCGCGTGATGGCTCCGACGCGGGCGACGAGCTCCGGAAGGTGCACGGGGGCGTTCATGAAGCCGTCGGCCCCGGCGGAGAGGCCCGTCAGCACGTCGAGCTCATCGGCGTCAACGGAGACCATGAGGACGTAGCAGTCGGAGAAGTGCCGGAGGCGTCGGCAGAGCTCGACGCCATCCAGCCCACGCCGCCCGGAACTCAGAATCACGATGTCGGGGTCGACGACGGCTGCGGCCGCGAGGGCGCTGTCTGCGGTCGCCGCACGATGGAGCTCGAAGCCTTCGCGAACGAGGTGGTGGCTCACGGCGTCGCCGGTCATCGTTCCGTCGACCAGAAGGGCGCGAGTGCCCGTGCGGTTCGCCGTCGGCATCATGGTCGATTGTCTCCCCGTGTGGTGAGTTCTGCTATCGAGACAGCGGCAGGCGACCAGTTCTTCATTGAAGATTGAGCGAAGCGACAACGTCGTGGCGCACGGGCGACGTAAGACTCAACCGAGAGGTGACGCGAAGTCGCGGAATCCGGTGGAGAAGGGGGGAATTGTGGCGGTTGCAGGTGCCCGCGCGACGGACCCAGTGTGCGGACGAGAGGTCCGAGTTGCTCGAGCGGCGTCGTTCGCCGAGTACGAAGGAAGGAGCTACTACTTCTGCTCCGTCGAGTGTGGGAAGAGATTCTGTCGTGGGCTGCGTGGAGCGGGCCCTTCGTGACGTGACCGCCGGGGCCCGGAGGCTCCCGTGGCGCAGCGCTTCACCCAGGTCACCGTGGCAGCAGGGTCTCGGGGTCGACCGTGTCGCCCTCGACGTAGGCCTCGAAGTGCAGGTGGCAGGCGGTGGAGGTACCCGTCGTTCCCGAGTAGCCGACCACCTGCCCTTGGCGCACCTTCTCACCTGTCCGCACGGCGAACGACGTCAGGTGGTTGTAGCTGGTCATGAGCGAGCTGCCGTTCGGAGTGCCGTGATTGAGCATCACTTGATTGCCGAAACCTCCGACCGCCTTGGCCCACTGAACGGTGCCGGCCGCGGCCGCGATGATCGGTGTCCCGCAGTACGCGCGAAAGTCTGTCCCGGCATGAAGCTTCCGGTAGCCGAAGATCGGGTGGATCCGGTAGCCGTACGGTGAGGTGATCACCGGGCGGCTCATCGGGCTTGGGAAGTCGAGAATCCCGGGGCGGATGGGCCCTGCGGGTGCTGGTGGCGCGGACCGGGCCGGCGTGTCGGCACCCCCCTGCGAACCGCCTTCAGCGGCTTGGCGGCGCTCTTTCTCCTCCTCTTTGCGCTGTGCCTCTTCGCGCTGTGCCGCGACGATCGCCCTGAGCTCTGTCGCGAGGGCTGCTTGCTGCGCCTCGTACGTGGCTTTCGCCGCGAGCTGCGTACCGCGTTGTGCCTCGATCGCCGCAGTCCTGACCTCATGGTCCCTGAGCAAGGTCTCGAGCTCATCCTTGCGTGCCTGGACGGTCTGCCGGGCCGAGTCAGCCTCGGCGAGCTTGGCGTCGGCGGCGGTCTTGAGCTCAACGATCTTGGTCTCGACAGCGGTCAGACGAGCCTGCCGATTTCGGTTTGCGCCGCGGACCTGTGCGAGCTCCCGCAACGCGTACGTCTGGACCCTGAGTGCGGAACCCGCAAGTGCGGAGTCGGTGACAGCGTCTTCGGCGCTTCGGGCTTCGAGCAGGATCGACAGGGCTGGGGCGGAGAGGGTCCCCTTGTATGCCTCCCGTGCCACCTCTCCGACTCCGGCGCGGAGCGTCACCGCACGGGCGGAATCGTCCTCAATGCGACGGGCGAGGCCAACAGCCTCCTCTTCAGAGCTCAGCAGACGCTGCTCCAGCACGGCCAGCTCACCTTGGATGGCCGCGACGACCTCCTCCGCCTCGGCAAGCTCGACCTCCACCGGTGCCAGCTGCGCCGCAATGATCTCGCGGTCGTTGTAGGCCGCGACGAGTTCTGCGTCGGTGTCCTCGAGGAGCTCGTCGATCTCCTCGAGAGACAGCCCCAGTGCACGTTGCTGCTCCCGGGCGCGCGTCGCCCGGTCCTCGTACCCTGCGGCTGCCGCGGGGACTGCTACTGGCAGGGTGAGGATCAGTACGGCCGCAGCGGCAAGGTGCGCTGCGCGAGTGAGGATCCGCATCTATTCATCCTTCTGCGTGCGTCTCGTGCACCGAAGATTGGGCACCGTCCACATGATGATCGATCAGTGCCCGGAGCGTCGCTGCACCTGTGCGTTGATGTCGAATCTCCATCGAAGATTGACGGCAACAACATCGGACGCACCCGAAATGCGGTCCGGCTGCGATTCACCGGGAGTTCGTGTTTCGTCGACAGGGCGTTCCTTCTTTTCGTGGGCCATAATGGGGTGGTGAAGATCAGGCTGCTGTATCTCGAAGGCTGTCCCCACTGGCGCGTCGCGCACGAGCGGCTTCGCGAGGCGATCGCGGAGATCGACAGCGACGCGGACGTCGAGCTGGTGACTGTCGAGGGTCCGGACGACGCCGAGCAGTACGGGTTCCACGGCTCGCCCTCGATCCTGGTCGACGGTGTGGACCCGTTCGCTGAGCCGGGTGCACCCGTCGGTCTCGCATGCCGTCTGTACCGGACCCCGGCCGGGTTGCGCGGCGCACCGACGGTGGAACAGCTGGCCGCCGTGCTCGCGAGGTGAGCGACGACGCCACGTCCGCTGGACGCCTGAGGGGCGGGTTCCACCGGCGTCGAGACCTGGACCGAGGGGAGTGCCGCCGGCCGAGGCTCAGCGCCCAGACACCGCGGGATCCTCGACCACGGTGATCGAGCCCCAGTACATCCCCATGCCGCAGGAGTAGCGCAGCACTCCGGTCCGTTCGGGCGTGAACGTCACGATGTTGAGACCTGGCTCCAGGACCATCGGTTCGATGCCGAGGTCGGGGGAGTAGAGCGAGGCCGCGCAGCTGACGGCCACGGAGTCGGAGCCTGACCCGGTTTCCCGGACAGTTCGGGTTGGGTGATCATGCCGCCGCGGTGGCGGCGGTGTGAAGGTCCTCGAACTGGTTCGGGGACCGGTAGCCCAGGCCGGAGTGGCGCCGGTGGGGGTTGTAGAAGCCTTCGATCCACTCGAAGATCGCTGAGGCGAGCTCGGCCTGGGTGGCCCAGGTGCGGCGGTCCAGGAGCTCGCGCTGCAGGGTCGACCAGAACGACTGTGAGACTCGCCAGCATGCTGCGCGGCAAGGTGGTGCCGGCTGGCGTGACCCACAGAATGACCGACCCTGCCGGTGTCCTCATTGAGAGATCTGTCCGCCTGCCGCACCGCCGACCCTGATGG